>JAIMKR010000004.1:255340-267900 GCA_020692325.1 Desulfocurvus sp. | reverse complement strand
GTTTCCTTTTCCGGCGTGAGGTTGGAATGGTGCTCAAGCACTATGCTGCCGAACGGCTCGCCTTCTTCCAGAATCCCGCGGGCCACCTGGGCGTTCTGGTCAATGATGGACGTGAAGGGTATGACGTTGATGATTCGGCTCATGCCATGATGCGCGGCGTGATGCAGAGCGAATCGCAACCCGGCTAGTGTCTTGCCGCCGCCGGTGGGCACAGTCAGCGTGAACACGCCTTTGGGGTCCGTGGCACGGGCCAGACAATGCCCCGAAATGTCCCTTCGGATGGCGTCGATGTCTCGGTCGCCGGAAAATTTCGCAAGTCGTTTTTCCAGGCGTTCGACCAGCTGTGACCAAGGCGCGGCGTCCAGCGAACGAATCGCCATGTTTTCAGGGTGTTCGGCGTCGGAGCTGTCAGAGTGGTCGGCATCGACCAGACAGCTGAACAACATCCGCGTGGTCAGGCCCAGGGAAAACCAGGCGAGGGGATTGTGGATGCAGCACTTCTTCGCGTCAGCCACCAGACAGCTCTGGCAATATATTGAGGGCTCTGGCCGGAGCATCGCGGCCAAGCGGGCGCGCATTTCGGCCAAGACCTCGGGCAGCACCTGCTCGCCCGGCGCGCCGAAGCCCTCGCCGAACGCCTCCTGCACTTCCCGGAGGTGGGTTTTCTCGTCGCCTTTGTCCATACGCTTGTCGAAAACGTCCTCGCCGTCCGGTCCTAGGCAGTCGATCAGCCCGGAGTGGTGCGAACAAATGCACAGGGCCAGTATTTGGGCAAGCAGGATGTTCCCCGCTGGCACTTTCCCATATGTGGCGGCTTGCCACAGCCGTTGAGCGCCAGCGCTGGAGTGGTCGATCTTGCCCTTGAACCCCTTGGCGTCGATGTACTCCTCGTCTTCAAAGTCGAGAATCCCCGTGGCGGATCGTATGTATTGTTGAAAGATCAAGGTGGCTTTGCCTTCATCGTGGGAGAAGCCGATCAAGCGGCCAGCAAGCGGTAGCCCGAACGCTTGAGTGAACCGCTCCGCCCGCTCGGCGACACCGGACAGATGCGCCTGCAGGGTTTGCCCTTTTCGGGCGATGAGTTGCTTATCCATGGGTGTTGTAGCCTTGTTATTGTTAAAATATTATTAAAAATTTACATAGATATGCGCCGGCGGTGGAGTGATCGCCGCCGTTGCGATGGCGTTTGGTTTTTTTTCGACTTCCCGGATGTAGCGCTGGAATTTGTCCGACGCCTTGCCGATGTCGTGCAGCAGGCCCTCGGCGCGGGCCCAGTCTCCACAGCCGAAACGCTGGGCGAAACGCTGGGCGAGTGTTGCGACGTTCAGAAGATGCTCGCGAAGCGTCTGCTCCGGCCGGGCGAGAAGCGTATCGAAAGGGGATGTGCTCATTCTTTCCACCTTGCGTTAAGCGCGGGAGGTCAACCCGCGGGAACCGACATCTCTCGTGCGTTTCCGATATATATATCAGAAAGCCGAACGACTTTGAAGCCGCAAAGGGGAAAATGCGCATCGGAGCGAAGGCCGATAGCTGCGTCCGGCTCGGGAAAGGGAACGGGACGCGGTCTCGGGATGTGGGCGCTTCCATCGGGGTCCGGGAAAGCGCCCTTTTCAAAGCGGTCGATTTGAGCTAGTGGCGGGGTGCTGCCTTTGAACACCAAGCCTGGAGTTTCGATGCGTCTTTACAACACCATGGGCCGGACGAAGCAGGAATTCACTCCGCTTCGCGGCAACGCCGTCTCCATGTACGTTTGCGGTATAACCGCCTACGATTACTGCCATATCGGTCATGCGCGCAGCGCGGTGGTCTTCGACGTGCTCGTGCGCTATCTGCGCCACAAGGGCTACGATGTCACCTTCGTCCGCAACTTCACGGACGTGGATGACAAGATCATCAAGCGCGCGAACGAGGTTGGATCGAGCGCCCACGACATCGCCGAGAAATTCATTGGCGAGTTCTACGTGGACATGGACGCCCTCGGCGTTCTGCGCGCCGACATCGAGCCCAAATGCACCGAGCACATTCCCGAGATGCTCAAGCTCACGGGCGAGCTCATCGAGAAGGGCCACGCCTACGCCACGCCGTCCGGCGACGTGTATTTCAAGGTGCGCAGCTTCCCGGATTACGGCAAGCTGTCCGGCCGCAACATCGAGGATTTGGTGGTCGGCGCGCGCGTGGAGCCCGGCGAGGAAAAGCTCGATCCATTGGACTTCGCCCTGTGGAAAGCCGCCAAACCCGGCGAGCCCTCGTGGGATAGCCCGTGGGGCAAGGGCCGGCCCGGTTGGCATCTGGAGTGCAGCGCCATGAGCGAGAAATACATGCCCCTGCCGTTGGACATCCACGGCGGCGGCCAGGACCTCGCTTTCCCGCACCACGAGAACGAGATCGCCCAAAGCGAGGCGGCCACCGGCAAGGAGTTCGCCAAGTTCTGGGTCCACAACGGCTTCGTGCAGATCAATTCGGAGAAGATGTCCAAGTCGCTCGGCAACTTCTTCACCATTCGCGACATCACCGCCAAGTTCATGCCCGAGGTCCTGCGTTACTTCCTGCTGACCATGCACTATCGCAGCCCGCTCGACTTCTCCTTCGACGCCCTTGAGGAGGCCGAGAAAGGCGCGCGTCGCGTTTACGCCGCCCTGGGGCAGATCGATGCCGCGCTCGCCGGCTCCAAGTGGTCCAAGACGCCCATGCCGCGGGACATCCTCGACGAGCAGGCCGGGTACGAGAAGGGCGTGGCCGATGCCTTCGAGGATGACCTGAACACCGCCGCCGCCCTTGGGCATCTTTTCGGCATGATCCGCCTGGCCGGCCGCGTGTTGGAAGACAAGGCCCTGCGCAAGGCCGAGGCCGGTCGCGACCTGCTTTCCCGCATCCGCGCCGGGATCGCCAACTGGTCGTCCGTGCTCGGCGTTTTTGCCCGTGAGCCCGCCGCGTTTCTCGATGAACTCAAGGCCAGCCGTGCCGCCCGCGCCGGCATCGCCCCGGCGCAGGTCGAGGTGCTGCTCGCGCGGCGTTTGGAGGCGCGCAAGGCCAAGGACTTCGCCAAGTCCGACGCCATTCGCGACGAACTCGCCGCCATGAAGGTCGAGGTGAAGGACACGCCGCAGGGACAGGCCTGGGACGTGTTGTAGAACGGAGCGGGGGCGGGGACGCGGCCAAAGGGGCGCTGCCCCTTTGATCTCCGCCAGGGGACATTCGTCCTCTGGACTCCTTGTGCCGAATGAAACGGCCCGGACGCATCCGCGTCCGGGCCGTTTCGTTCGGGAGGAATGGAGGGGGAAATGGTGGAGAGGATCTCGGGAGAGGAAGGATACGCGGGAGAGAACTTCGAGGGGATGGCTGGCGACCATGCCGAGTGCGCTTCGGTCGACTTTTCCCGCTGCGTCTTTCGCAATTGCGCGTTTCCGTATGCCCGCTTCGTCGACTGTTCCTTTCAAGGTTGCGCCTTTGAAGGCTGCAATCTCACGTTGGTCAATCTCGAAGGGACGCGTTTGCTCGATACGTCCTTCGTGGATTGCAAGTTGACCGGCGTCAATTGGAGTAACCCCAGCGGCGTGTTCCGCGCGTCGTTTCGCGGCTGCCTGCTCGACGACTGCTCCTTCGCATCGCTGAATCTGAGCCGGTATGTCTTTACCGAATGTTCGTTGCGTAACGCCGTCTTCGCGGAGACGAAGCTGATTCACGCGCGTTTCGAGAGCTGTGACTTTGCTGGCTGCGTCTTTCAGAACACCGATCTGAGCTTCGCCGATTTCTCCACTTCCCGCGACTACTTCATCGACGCGCAAACGAACCATCTGCACAAGACGGCTTTCTCCCTGCCGGAGGCCGCCGCGCTCTTGTCCAACTTCGACATCGTCCTCAAATAGGCCACACCGTCGTGGCCGCGCCTCCCCGAACGGGCGCTGCCGGCTTTTACTGACCAGGGTTCCCAGGGGCGGGCAGCCCCTGGGCCTGCGGAGCATGTCCTTTCGCACACCGTCGCGGCGTTGGGAGTGCCTCCGGCGGCCGGTGGGCTTCGCGCCCCCCGGACCCCTGCGGATAGGGGGGACCCAGTTCTTCCGCTCCCTGGGAAAAACAAAGGGCGGGAGGTCGGCCTCCACCGGGGCGTCATCGTCTCCGGCTTCGGCCGAACCTCCCGCCAGGGATGATCCGGGATGTTCGGAATGACTAGGCGGTTTCTGTCCCGCGGCCTTCCGCCTGCATTTCCTCGATGAGTCTCTTGAGCACCTGCGACTGGTTGGCCAGTTCGGCCACGGCCTTGGCGGCCTCGGTCATGGCCTGGGAGGTCTCGGAGGAGATGGTGTTGATTTCGCCGATGGAGTGGTTGATTTCCTCGCTGGCGGCGGACTGCTCCTCGCTGGCCGTGGCGATGGAGCGCACCTGGTCGGAGGCGTTCTCCACAAGGCCCACGATTTCGCGCAGGGCCTCACCGGATTTCTTGGAAAGATCCGTGGCGGAATCGACCGCTTTCGCGGCATGATCGAAGTTGGCGATGTTCTTGGCCGTGCCGCTCTGAATGCCGGAGATGGCTTCGCCCACCTCGCGGGTGGCGGTCATGGTCTTTTCCGCCAGCTTGCGTACCTCGTCGGCCACCACGGCGAATCCGCGTCCAGCCTCGCCGGCGCGGGCGGCCTCGATGGCGGCGTTCAGCGCCAGCAGGTTGGTCTGATCGGCGATGTCGGAGATGACGTTCATGATCTGGCCGATGCCGTCGGCCTGTTTGCCGAGCGTGCCCATGTCCTCTTTGAGCACCATGGTCTGCCGCGCCACCTCGCCGATGCTTTTGACAGCCTCCTCGACGACGGTGGAGCCGTCGTTGGCCTTGTTGCGGGCGGTATCGGTCGTCTCCGCGGCCTGGCTGGCGTTTTTGGCCACCTCGAGCACGGTGGAGCTCATCTCCTCCATGGCTGTGGCGGTGTCGGTGACGCGCAGGGATTGCTGCTCCGCGCCCCGGCTGGATTGCTCCACCTGGGCGGCAAGCTCTTCCGAGGCGGAGGTGAGGCGTTCCACGACGCCCTCCAGCTTGTCTGCCGCGTCGAGCATGCCCTCGGCCTTGGCGCGCTCGGCCGCCTTCCGGGCCGCCTGCGCATCCTGCATGGCTTGTTCGGCGAGTTGTGTCTGCCTGGCGGCCTCGGCGCTCTCGTTCTCCGCCTCTTTGATCTTGCCCTTCAGAGTGGCCACCATGCTCTTCATCGCGCCGAACACGCCGACTTCAGGGCGTTTGGGGTCGAACTGCACTTCCAGATCACCGTCGGCGATGCGCAGGGCCAGCCGGGAGATCGAGACGGGTTCGTCGCCCAGCTGCCTGAGCATGTTGCGGGCGACGATGAAGCCGAGGCCCACGCCGAAAAGCACCGAGGCGAGGGTTGCGAGAATGGCGATGATTCGGGTCCGCGCATATGCGGCGGCGCCTTTGATGGCCGTCTGATGGGCGTACTCCAGCTTGGACGTGGCCACTTCCTCAACCAGTTTTCCCAGCGCGGTGACCTTCTCCCGTCCCGTTGTGCTCGAAAGCACCTTGGCCTTGTTTTTTTGAACCGGATCGTTGGAGTTGGCTAGCCGCACCACTTCCTCATGAATCGCGGACCATGCCGTGAACGTATCGGTGAGTTTCCGCAACAGAGCCTTGCCCTGATCGGTGATGAAATACGTGGGCAGTTCCGCAAGAAGTTTGTCCATGTCGGCGCGCTGTTTCTGCAACGCGTCAAGGAACTGGGCGCGTTCGCCATCGTTTTCGGATAAAAGAAGGTTTTTTTCCTCGCGGGCGCTGCGCAAAATAACAATGTTCAAATGGCGGGCCGCATCCAGCCCCCGGAGGTGCACTGCGTAGAGCGTCTCCACATTCTGGGCTTGGTCGCCCATGCCTTGCAGCGCATATGTGGCGAGCAAAGCGGTCATTAAGGATAGAACGCAGGCGAGCCCCACCAGCTTGGTCATTGTCGTCATTGGTTCCATGATTTTCCCCGCTTTCCCGATACAATACTTAATTGATTGTTTTTTTAACGACCCCACCCTCAAACACAAATCGGCATGTTTCGTATTGCGTACCGTAATGTGTTTGAAATGGAAAGTAGGGTGTCCAGGAAACTATTTTTTCTCCACATATTCAGTGGAATAAAAGTGACGTGGATTCCTTTGTTGAAACCATGGACGGATGCCGAGTGCATCAATTGCCGTGGTTTGGTCCGCGGTTGGGAATGCTCGATTTTGGTTCGGTGGATGGGAGAGGGGCGTATCGTATGTTGCGTGAAGGCTTGTGGCCGGGGGCTACGCCATCCCGCCCGTCCCCGCACGTTTGAGGACGGAAACGGAGAGCAATGAGGTCATCGCCTCCATGTTCAATGCGGTGGACATGGACTGGTGCCGCAACGATCTGCGAAGGGAGGGTCGCATCCAGAGAAGAGGGGCAGGATGTTCAAAACGGCGTGTCGCCGAGCTGGACAATGCCCGCGAGGCGGCGGTCATGCTGGTCTCGCGCAGGGCGCGCCGGTCAGGTGTCAACAGGACCTGAACGGGCCGCGAGTCGCTCCGGCTGTTTCGCCCCTCCTTGTTTGGGGAGAGGCCGCGAGGGCAGGCGAATAGGTGTTGAATTCTTGTCGCGGGGGCCTGCGGGTTCGGCGTCCGCGAAGCCGATGCCGGTCCGGAACGGTCTATAGGCTTTGACCGCGCCAATCCGCGAGAAGCGCCGGGCGCACCCGTCCAGCGTTCAGGAAAGCTCGGCGATGATGCGCGCCACGGGATCCTCAACCAGCCGGCGCAGCTCGGCGAGGCGCTTTTCGCTTTCGGCCTCGAAGCGCATCACCAGCGCCGGTTGGGTGTTGGATGCCCGCACCAGCGCCCAGCCGTCGGGAAACACCAGCCGCGCGCCGTCCTCACCTTCGAGCACATATTTTTTTTCAAATTCTTTTTTTGCCGACTCGACAACTCGGAATTTTATATTTTCAGGACAGTTGAACCGTAGTTCGGGAGTCGTAAATGTGTTTGGCCAATCGTTCAGGTAGCTGGACAAATGCTGACTCGAATGGGAGAGTATTTCCGCGAGGCGTAAAGCGGCGTATGGAGCGTCGTCGAAACCGTAGTAACGGTCGGCGAAGAACATATGGCCGCTCATCTCGCCTGCGAGCGCGGCATGTTCGCGTAGCAGACGATCTTTGATGAGTGAGTGCCCAGTCGCGGACATTATGGGCCGGCCGCCGTGGTTCTTTATGTCCGCGAACAGCAGGTGCGAGCATTTCACGTCGCCAATGACCGCGGCGCCGGGGTTTTCCGCCAGCACGGCCCGCGCGAAGATGGCCAGCAGCCTGTCGCCGTGGATCACCCGCGCGTTTTCGTCCACCACGCCGATGCGGTCGCCGTCTCCGTCCAGCCCGATGCCGAGCTCCGCCCCGGTTTCGAGTACCTTGGCCTTGAGCGCTGTTAGGTTTTGCTCCTCCACTGGATCGGGATGGTGATTGGGGAAGTGGCCGTCGGGTTCGCAGAACAGGGGAATGACCTCGGCTCCGGCGCGGGTGAGCAGGTCGCGCGCGACAAGCCCCGCAGCGCCGTTGCCGCCGTCGAGGACGATCTTGACCGGTCGGGCCAGGCGCACCAGCGCCGAAACCTTTTCCAGGTAGGCGGGGACGATGTCGTGGCGTGAGGCGACGCCGTGTGGGCCCGATGGAACGTCTTGGTCCATGAGGCGGGCGATTTTGAGGATCTCCTCGGAGTGAATGGTGCTTTGGCCCGCCCAGACTTTGAAGCCGTTGTACTGCGGCGGGTTGTGGCTCGCGGTGATCATTACCCCGGCGTGGTATTCCAGGTTGCGGATTGCGTAGTAGCACACGGGAGTGGCCACCATGCCGAGCAGAAGAACGTCCACGCCGGCGGTAGTGAGTCCTCGCGTGAGCCGCTCCTCGAAACCGGCGGAGGTGAGCCGGCAGTCGTGGCCGACCACGGCCCGTCCGAATCCGCGTGAGCGGAAATAGAGGCCGCAGGCCCGACCGAGACGTTCCACCCAATCGGCGTCGAAGTCCTGGCCGACGACGCCGCGGATATCGTAAGCGCGAAAAACGGAGGTATCGTATTTTCCCATGGGCGTTTCCGAAGAGTATTCGCAGTGTCCGCGGGGCCGCCGGCGGCGGCCACCGTGGATGTGTATCACAGCTCGCGGCGCGAGGGAAGCCGGGGCGGAGGCCCCCGTCGACGCGGTAATCATATAATGGAGGAGCAAGCGTCAAACTCACCGGTATCCAATATCGAAGAACGGCCCGAGTCGGCTGGTGGTGTACCCATACTACTTAATTTCCATTGCGCATATTGACTGAAGTAATTTGTGTTATAATGTTCGCTGCCGTGTGCCGCCGATTTAGCGCGGCGCTTGAGGATGATACAACACAAGCCACGACTGTTGCTCGCAACGTGGGTATTTGTATGTTTCCCCTTGACGGCAGCTTTTCTAAACAACTATAGTATCGTTGGGAGATGCCCCGGCTGTCCCAAAAAACGGCTGACGGGCATTCCTGCATACGATACAGGAAGACACATACGGAGGATTGCAGTGGCAAAGTTGAAAAAGAAGTGCGACGAGCGCCTGGAACGTTGGTTCGAGGAGGCCATGGAGCGCATAAAGAAAGCCACTGGCGCGAGAACGCAGGTGCAGCTGGCCGAGGTGCTCGGCGTTCGCCAGTCGAGCATTTCCGATGCCAAACGGCGGTGCTCCGTGCCGTCAGATTGGTTTTTGAAGTTGTACCGCAGTCATGGTTTGAATCCCAACTGGCTCTCCGATGGTGAGGAGCCCGTGTATCTGAACTCCAGCCGCGGCGGCGTGCCGGCGGAGAATCTTCTGCGCGAAACCCCCGCCGGTTATGGCCGCACCAATGCGCGTGGCCGGGTGGTGCCCGTTTCCTCCATGGCCGGCGCCGAGGTCGATGCGCCCAAGTGGCGGCCCCAGCCCGTGGAGGACCTTTCCATTCCGGAAAGTTTCTTCCGTCCCGAGTTGCTCGTCGTTCGTGTGGATTCCGCCGGCATGGAGCCGATCATCCTGCGTGGGGGCTACGTTGGCGTGGATATGAGCCAGCGCCAGCATCCTGATGGCGACCTGTGCGCCGTGCATTTTCCGCATCAGGGGCTGCTCATTCGTCGTGTGTATTATGAGGATGGACGGTTCGCCCTGCGGGCGGAGGACAAAACCCACGCCGACCTGCATGTGTCCGCCGACGAGATGGCGGAACGGACGCTCGGTCGCGTGATCTGGGTCATTCAGAATCTCGCGCCCCAGGTTTAATGCGTCCGGGGACGTATTCGCGGACGGCTCCGGCGCGGCGCGCTGGAGCCGTCTTCGCGTTTGACGCGCCATCGTTCCGCTTGATTTCCGTGACCGGACGAGGAATGATGATGAAGCGCCACGGCGCCCTCGGAGGTCCCATGCGACATGCCTTGTCCGTTTTCGTCCTGGTGGTGGCTGTTTGCCTTGCGCCTCGCGCCGGTCTCGCGCAGGGCGGGGCGGCGGAAAGCCCAGTGCCCGTGGCCCAGCGCGCCCTCACCCCCTCCGCGGCCGATCTGGCCGACCCCGCCGCGACGGCCGACGACGCCAACCCGGACGCGCCGCCCCCCTTCATGCGCAAGCCCAAAGTACCTCCCCAGCCCGTGCGGACCGACCTCACCTACGCCCAGCATCCGGCTCCGACGGAATTCCGCGGCCTGCCGTGGGGCACTGGTCTCGACGCAGTCAAGGCGCGGCTTGGTCTCGCGCCCGTGACGAATCCGCATCCCCTATCGGACACCTATTATCGCCCGCAGGAGACGCTCAACCTCGGCCAGGCCAATCTCGTGACCGTGGCCTACTATTTCCCCAAAGGCCGTTTCACGGGCGCGGGCCTCGTCCTCTCGGGCGAAGCCAACTACTTTCTGGCCAAGGATCACCTCATTGAACTTTATGGCCCTGGCCGGCAGATCGGTGAGCATTACGGCTGGACGTGGCCGCATATGAGCATAGACATGCGTCTGCGCGACGACGGCATGGGCGAGGTGCGCTACACCTACGAGCCCTAGCCCGTCGCGCCGCCGGCGCGAAGGGGGGCTATGACGCGGGACGTTGGTCCGAGAGATTCGGAACGATCCGCCGCGTCCGAGGGACGACGGGCGTTTGTCTTGTGCCTTTCGGCCTCGGTCGTTGTCGTCGTCGCCCTGCTGGGCGAATTCGTCCTCGCGGCGGAGATGTTCCGCGCCATTGGCGAGGTCGGCCGAGCGCAAACACTCTATGGGGTGTTTGTGGTGGGCCTTCTCGCGTTGGTTGCCCAGGCGGCGTTGCTCCACACGCTGTTGCTTCGTCCTCTACGCGCGGCCTTGGCGCGGGAGCGCGAACTCGTCCGCGCCCTGGACGAGCGCGGTCACCGCGACGGCCTCACCGGCGCACTCAACCGTATCGCTTTTGAACACCTCATCGTGCGGGAGCTGGAGACGCTCAAGCGCTATGGGGCCGTTTTTTGCGCGGTCATGCTCGACGTGGACGGCTTTCGCCGCGTGAACGAGCAGCTGGGCTACGAGACGGGCGATCGCGTGCTGGTCGAACTGGCCCGGCTGCTTGCCGTCAACATGCGTCGCGCCGATTTGTTGTTCCGCTGGCGCAGCGGTCGTTTTTTGGTTTTGGCCGCGGGTATCGACGAACGGCAGGCCCTGCTGCTGGCGGAAAAGCTGGCCCGACTTGTGGCGGATCACGCCTTTCGCGACGGCGTGCGGTTGACCCTTTGCGCTGGCGTGGCCCAGGCGTTGCCCGCCGACGGATCGGAGCAGCTCATGGCGCGCGTCAAGAGCGCGCTGGGGCTGGCCAAGGAGCGCGGGCCCGGCCACGTGGTCGGCGAGGAGGATTCGGCCGTCTCCGCGTGCGATCAGGAGGCGGGGAAGAACTCCCCTAGCGGGCGGTCCCCGGGGACCGACGCTACGCCTGGGGCATCCTGAAGTCCGTTTCCGGCTGCGGGCCGTAGCGGTTTGGGCCGGGCTGGGTTGGGCGCGTCAGTCAGTAGATCAGCGGGATGATGCCGATGATGGTGAGATACCAGAGCTGGTTCCAGCCGGAGCGGCCCATGTCGTGCGGCCGCCGCGTCGTGACGGTGAGGCTGGGAAGGAGTAAAGCGAGGGTGATGAGCCCGTCTACGGACTCCGGCACGTGCAACTCTGTGGTGCCGAGGCCCAATGGGCGGGTGAGCAGATAGAAGTACCAGTACTCCGGGCGCGTGGCGCGACCGTCGAAAGTGGCGTATTTGACAAGACATGTCTTGACCGCCCCGCCGAAGGTCATGCCCCGTCCTGTGGCGGCTGGTTGCACTGCGGCGGCTTGCACGCGGCCACAGAATGGACAGCTTGTCGCACCGCTGTGGATTTCCTCGCCGCAGCCGCTGCAGTACGTCATGCCCTCGGATAAAGCCATCGACCGTGTCCCTTCTCGTGGTTGCGCACTGTGAAAGTGCTCGCGTTATGTTTTCTATATCGAGAGAGCACAGAGGCTCGCGCCCGCGTCAAGGCGGGGAGGCGTCTCGGCGGCGGGGCGATCTCGCCGCGCTTGACTTGACGGTGCCGTGTATGTAACATACAGCTTCTTTTTTAAACTGGACCGATCCGCGTCGCCGTGCGGCGGGGTTGGCGCGGACCTTTTTTCACGTGGAGCGTTGCCCGTGTTCGACAGTCTTACCGACCGCTTGTCCGAAGCCTTCCGCAACCTGCGCGGTCAGGCCCGGCTGGATGAGAAAAACATCCAGGACGGGCTGCGCGAAGTGCGGTTGGCCTTGCTTGAGGCCGACGTCAATTTCAAGGTCGTCAAGGAGTTCGTGGACCGCGTGCGCGAGAAGGCGCTCGGGGCCGACGTGCTCAAGAGCCTCACGCCCGGTCAGCAGGTGGTCAAGATCGTCCACGATGAGCTCGTTGAGCTGCTCGGCGGCGAACACACGGGCCTCGACCTCAAGCACCGGCCCATCATCGTCATGATGGTCGGCTTGCAGGGTTCGGGCAAAACCACCACGGCGAGCAAGCTGGCCAACCTGCTGCGCTCCAAGAACAAGCTGAAGCCCTATCTCGTCCCCGCCGACGTGTACCGCCCGGCCGCCATTGAGCAGTTGCAGGTGCTGGCCCGTCAGTTGGGCGTGCCCGTCTACCCCTCCACGCCGGATATGAACCCGGTGGACATCTGCGCCGACGCGCTCAAAAAAGCCGCCGAGGCCGGCTGCGACGCCGTGTTCTTCGACACCGCCGGCCGGCTGCACTTGGACGAGCCTCTCATGGAGGAGCTCTCCGCCATCAAGGAGCGCTGCAAGCCGACCGAGATTCTTTTCGTGGCCGACGCCATGACCGGCCAGGATGCCGTCACCGTGGCCGCAGCCTTCGACAAGCGGCTCAACATCTCCGGCGTGGTGTTGACCAAGGTGGACGGTGACGCGCGTGGCGGCGCTGCGCTCTCCATCAAGAGCGTCACGGGTAAGCCGCTCAAGTTCGTGGGCACGGGCGAAAAGCTCTCCGACCTGGAGGTCTTCCACCCGGACCGCGCGGCGCAGCGCATTCTGGGCATGGGCGACGTGATGACGCTCATCGAG
>JAIMKR010000004.1:249814-255334 GCA_020692325.1 Desulfocurvus sp. | reverse complement strand
CAGGACTCCATGGAGGCCGCCGAGGCCGAGAAACTGGCCGTCAAGATGCAGCAGGCCAAGTTCGACCTCGAGGATTTTCTTACGCAGATGCGCCGGATGCGCAAGATCGGCTCGCTGGAGAGCATCCTCAAGCTTATTCCGGGCATGGGCGGGCTGCTCAAAAAGCTGGGCGACGTGCAGATGCCCGAGAAGGAAATCGACAAGGCCGAGGCCATCATTAATTCGATGACCAAGAAGGAGCGCCACGAACCTTCCATCATCGACCAGAGCCGGCGCGCCCGTATCGCCAAGGGCTGCGGTCTGAACGTCGCCGAGGTCAACGCGCTCATTAAGAATTTCGAGCAGATGAACAAGATGATGCAGCAGATGCTGGGCGGAGGCGGCAAGACGCCGAAGATGCCGAAAATGCCCAGAATTCCCGGAATGCCCGCCGGATACACGCCGCCGGGCACCAAGCCGCAGCCCAAGATGTCGCCCGCGGCCATGCAGGAGATGCAGAACACCATGGCCCCCATGATGGGGGGAGTGGCGGGCAGCATGCCCGGAATGCCCGAGCTTCCGTCCATGGGCGATGGCAAAAAGAAGCTCTCCAAGAAGACGCTGGCCGAACGCAAGAAGAAAAAGATGAACAAGAAGCAGCGCCAAAAGCGTTAGCTTCGCCGGAAAGCCCCGGCGAGCCGGTGGGCCGTGGGGTCCGCTTGCCATTTGCACAAAAACCGAATAACAACCAATTCAGGGGGAAAGACAACATGGCTCTTACAATCAGACTGTCCCGCACGGGCTCCAAGAAGCGTCCCTTCTACCGCGTGGTGGTGCTTGAGCGCGCCAGCCGCCGCGATGGCCGCCCGCTGGAGTTCCTTGGCCATTTCAATCCGATGGTTCATCCGGGCCTTCTCGAGCTCGACACCGAGAAGTACGAGAAGTGGCTCAAGCTCGGCGCCAAGCCTAGCGACACCGTCCGTTCGCTGCTGGCCAAAAAGAGCGCCTAGCGTCACCGCCCCGCTCGCGCGGGCGCGGCTGACGGCTGAGGTTTCCGGCACGGTCTCCCGCGCCCATTTTTTATTGGGGGTTTCGCCATGCTCCGAGACATGATCGAGTACATCGCCAAGTCGCTCGTGGACTGCCCCGACGAGGTCAAGGTCACCGAGATCGAGGGCGAGCAGACTGCCGTGCTGGAGCTCAAGGTCGCCAAGGAGGACCTGGGCAAGGTCATCGGCAAGCAGGGGCGCACGGCGCGCGCCATGCGCACTCTGCTCGGCGCGGCCTCGGCCAAGGCCAAACGGCGCGCCGTGCTCGAAATCATAGAATAGCGCCATGCCGAAGAATGCGGGCGACAGGCGCGGGCTCGTCGTTGTGGCCCGCGTGGTCAAGGCGCACGGCATCCGCGGGGAGATCTGCATGGACAGTCATGCTGACTCCCCGCAGCTGTTTGCGCAAGGCACTACGCTTTACCTCGCGCGGGGCGAGTGCGGAAGACCCGCTCCATACGTCGTGCGCGGTCTGCGCGCTGCCGGCTGCCGGCTGCTCGTGTCCTTCGAAGGCGTTAGCGACCGCGACGCGGCGGAGAGCCTGCGCGGAGCCGAGGTCCTTGTTCCGGAATCGGTCCTGCCGCCGCCGGACGAGGGCGAGGTGTATCTGCACCAGCTGATCGGCGCGCGTGTGGTGTTGGCCGACGGTGCCGAGGTCGGCGTGTTCGAGGCCATTCTCGAAACGCCGGGGCAGCTCACCTGGGTCATTCGCGGTAAGGGCGGGGCGGAGATTCTGTTCCCCGCCGTGCCGGCGTTCATCCTCGACATTGACGCCGGGGCCGGGCTCGTGCGCATCGATCCGCCGCCGGGGTTGCTGGACCTGTATCTTTCCCTCACGCCGCCGCGCCCAGCGCAGGAGTGATGCATGCGCACTATCGACATCATGCCCATCTCGGTGAGATGGGAGTCGGCCTCCTTCGGAGCGGATGTCCTGTTCGCGGTGAGCGGTATCGGCGTGGGAGGGGAGTTCCCGGATTCCCGCGCGAAGCGGTTGGCGAGCGTTCAACGAGGCGGGAACGGGGCTGATGTTCACGGCATGGGAGCTGTGAACATGCGGTTCTGTGGGCTTCGTGGGATTTAGCGGCGGTCGCCATGCGCGTCACCATCCTCACGCTGTTTCCGGAGTTCTTCGATGGGCCGCTGACCTGCGCGCAGATGGCGCGGGCTCGCGCCGCCGGCTTGGTGGATGTGGCCCTGGTGAATCCGCGCGATTTTTCGAACAACCGGCACCAGCACGTGGACGACCGGCCCTATGGTGGCGGTCCTGGCATGGTCATGATGCCGGAGCCGCTGGCCACCGCCCTCGCGAGTGTTCCCACGCCCGGCCGGAAGATCGTGTTGGCCCCCTCGGGCCGTGCGCTGACGCAGGAGCTGGCGCGCGAACTTTCCCACGAGCCGGCGTTGACGTTTGTTTGCGGTCGCTATGAGGGCATCGACGAGCGCCTCATCGAGGCCGAGGGCCTGGAGCCAGTGTGCGTGGGCGAGGCCGTGCTCAACGGCGGCGAGGCCGCGGCCCTGTGCCTGCTGGAGTCCGTGGCGCGGCTCGTGCCCGGGTTCATGGGCAAGGAGGAGAGCGGCGACGACGAGAGTTTTTCCGCCGGGCTGCTGGAGTACCCGCATTACACCCGTCCGGAGAACTACGCGGGCCGCGAGGTGCCCGAGGTGCTGCGCGGCGGCTCCCACGCGCGCATTTATCGCTGGCGGCGCGACAGGTCGCTTGGGCGCACGCTCGCGCGTCGGCCGGAGCTGCTGGCGCAGGCCCCGCTCGATGGGACGGACTATGATTTTCTGCGCGGCCTCGAAAAGCCGGCGGCCCTTGGCCGCAGCTTGTTCGCGTGCCTGTTGCACCATCCCGTGCTGGACGGGACCGGAAAACCCGGCACAGTTTCTTTGACAAACCTCGATATTCACGATATGTGCCGCGTTTCCCGCACTTATGCGCTCGGTGGTGTGTTTTTCGTCACCCCGTTGGAAGACCAACGGGAGCTGGGCGAACGCCTGTTGAACCATTGGACGGAAGGGCCGGGCGGTCGGGCGAACCCGGACCGGGCCCAGGCCCTGCGGTTGGGCCGCATGGCGGCGAGCCTCGCCGAGGCTGTGGCCGTCGTGGAGGCCGAGACCGGGGAGCGCCCCCGGGTGATCGCCACCAGCGCGCGTACCGCCGTGCGTCCGGCGCGTGGCCGCAAGGAGCGTCCCCTGGCCTTCACCCCGCCGGCGGCAGTTCGGCGCTGGCTGCGCGAGGGACCGGCGCTGCTCGTGTTCGGCACGGGGCGTGGCTTGGCGCCGGAGGTGCTGCTCCATGCGGATGCGGTGCTTTCGCCAGTGCGGGGATTTTCGGCGTACAACCATTTGCCGGTGCGCGCCGCGGCGGCCATCCTTTTGGACCGGCTGCTGGGAGACGCGTTTTAGACCGGTCGGTAACAACGAAGTTTTTTCCAGAAAAGGAGTCGACATATGGACATCATCAAGAAGATCGAACGCGAACATATGCGCATGGACATGCCCGAGTTCCGCGCCGGCGACACCGTCAAGGTGCACACCCGCATCATCGAGGGCGACAAGGAGCGCATTCAGATGTTCCAGGGCGTGGTCCTGCGCGTCAACCGCGGCACCACCAACGCCAGCTTCACTGTGCGCAAGGTCTCCGAGGGCGTGGGTGTGGAGCGCGTTTTCCCCCTGCATACGCCGTCCATCGACCGCGTCGAGGTGATCGCCAGCGGCAAGGTCCGCCGCGCGCGCATCTTCTACCTGCGCAACCTGGCCGGCAAGGCCGCCCGCGTCAAGTCCCGTCAGGACTGGGATTAATCCCCGCCCACGCGACCGGCCCCTGGCCCGATCGACGATCCTGACCGCAGCGCGTCCCCGACGAGTTCCCGCAACAGGGCCTCGCCGGGGACGTTTTCGCCGTTTCCGCAAGGGGGCCCTATCATGACCAAGCGCCCCGCCCGTCAGATGACCTTCGAGGGTCTGGACCTGCTCCCGCCAGCGGCGACGACCGCCGGCGTGGACGAGGCCGGGCGCGGCTGTCTCGCCGGTCCGGTGGTCGCCGCCGCCTGTATCCTTCCGGAATCCTACGAGCTGCCGGGGCTCACCGACTCCAAGGCGCTCTCCGCTCATCGGCGCGAGGTCCTTGCCGTTGGCATCCGCGCCCAGGCCGTGGCCTGGGCCCTCGGCGTGGCCTGGCCGGCGGAAATCGACCGCGTGAACATCCTGCAGGCCTCCCTGCGCAGCATGGAGCGCGCCGTGGCCCGCCTGCGCGTGCGTCCACGCCTGCTCCTCGTCGATGGCAACCGCCTTTGTCAGGCTCCCCTGGCCCAACGCGCCATCGTCGGCGGCGATGCCCTCGTGCCCGCCATCTCCGCCGCCAGCATTCTCGCCAAGACTTGGCGCGATCATCTCATGGCCGTGCTCGACCGCAAGTATCCCGGCTACGGCCTCGCCATCCACAAAGGCTACGGCACGGCCGCGCATCTTGAGGCGTTGCGCCGTCTCGGCCCCACCTCCATGCACCGCATGAGCTTCCGGGGCGTCCGCCCGGACGAAGCCGTCGCGGCCCGGTCCAAGGACCTTCAGCCGTGTCTGCCCGGCATCTCGACGTTGGTCGAATAGGCGAGGACGCGGCCGCCGAGCTGCTCGCCGCCAAGGGGCTGCGCATCCTCGGCCGCAACGTCGTGCTTGGCCGTCTCGAGCTGGATCTCATCTGTGAGGATGGCGACACGCTCGTCTTCGTTGAGGTCAAGACGCGTGCCGAGGGCTCCCTCGGCTCCCCAGCCGACGGTCTGACCCGGCGGAAGTGTGCGTGTCTCTTTCGCGCGGCCCAGGCCTATCTCTCCGCCAACGACCTATGGAGCCGTCCCAGTCGTTTCGATTTCGTCAGCGTTTTTTTCCGCGCCGGCAAGGTCGCCCGCGCCGAGCATGTCGAGGACGTCTTGCGCGCCGACGAATTCGCCCGATCGGGCGGCCGCACCAGCACTTGGCAGCCTTGGTGATGCGTCCGACGTCTCGAATCCCGGTTCCCTCCATCCCCTTGTGCTCTTCGCCGCCGGAGGCATTTCAGCGCTACGGATTCGTGGTGTGGGAACATGCTCCGCAGGCCAAGGGGCTGCCCGCCCCTTGGAACCCCGGTCACGAAACCCCAGTCCTTTCTTGAAACGCCGGGGTTCGGGGGACGCGTAGTCCCCCGGCCGCCGGAGGCATTCCCCCTTCATCCCTTCGGTCGGGCCGAGCGCTCGGTGGCGATCGACGTGTCTCCTCGCGCCACGCCATGGCTAAGGTTCTGCCCGAGGCGCCGGGGCTCTGCCCCGGACCTCGCCAGGGCTCTGCCCCGAACCTCGCCAGGGCTTTGCCCCGGACCCCACCAAAGGGCATTCGCCCTTTGGAATCCCTATGCCGACCGCAATCGCTCGGAACGGCGGACGCCGTTCGTGCGCTTGTGGTCGGGGCTGGCCGAAGGAGTGGTGGCGGGGGAGACGGGGGGACAGGGAAAAAGGGC
>JAIMKR010000004.1:221944-249758 GCA_020692325.1 Desulfocurvus sp. | reverse complement strand
TGAAAAAGGCCCGCTTCGGCGTCAACCGAAACGGGCCTCTCATGTCGGGGCAATGAAGCGCTAGGGCTTCTTGGTGCCGGCGTCGGCCTTGGGGGCATCGGCCTTCTTGGTGGCGTTGGCGTTCTTCGTTGCGGGAGCGCCCACTTCGGCGGCATCGTCTTTGGGAGCCACGGGCTGGGCGTTCAGGTCGATGGAGACCTTGTTCATTTCCTCGACGACCTTGTTGGTGATGTCGGCGGCGTCGTCGTAAGAGAGCACGACGTCCTTGGCGAGGATCACATCGACCTTGTTGTCCTTGCGGTACTTGTCGAGAATCTTGGTGAACTGGTCCTGCAGCAGACCGACCACGCGCTGCTGTTCGGCGCCCATGGTGGTCTGGTACTTGGTGACGGCCTCCTGGAAGGCGGCGGCGTTCTCCTGGGTCTGCTTGGCCTGGACCTTTTCCTGAGCGGCCTTGGCGGCACCCTGGAGTTCAGTGCTCTTGTTGCGCAGATAGGCCATGGCCTCCTGCCCGGGCTTGGACTCGCGGAAGACTTTGGCGCCATCGACGACGACGATTTTACTGCTGTTGTTGCAGGCGGCGAGCATGCAGGCGGTCGCCACCATCAGCAGCAGGGCACAGAACTTCTTCATGAGTATGATACCTCGTTGAGTTTTATGACGGAAATTCCGGTTGCGCTGGAGAACGCACGCCTCCGGAGGGCTCGCGCAACAGGGTGCGGACAGTAGCGCGCTTCCCCTGGGTTTGCAAGTGTTGAGAGCGCTTCCGGGACACGGGGCGATCATTTGGGGCCGCCCCGCCGGGGATTGGTCGTCAAGTGCGGGCAGAAGATCGCCGCCTCGGGCGTGAGCATTCCGTCGGCGTCGTAAAGCGTCAGGGGGCGTCGCAGGGCGAGCGTCGGGGAGCCGCCCTTGTTCGCCGCCAGAAGAATCAGGCGTGGGTCGGCGTCCACATGCCCCTGCACGGGCAGCAGCTCCCGTGCGGCCAGCCCGGCGGCGGTCAGCTCGCCAAGGATGTCGGGCAGGCGCTCGGCCAAGTGCACGAGAAAGAGCGTGCCGCCCCGGCGCAGGCGATGGGCGGCGCAGGCGGCGAAGGCCGCGAATCCTCCCGGCCCCTCGAAGCGGGCGCGGTCACGGGCGGGGTCGGGGCAGGCGCGGCCGGTGCCGTGTTTGCGGAAGGGCGGATTGGCCAGGGCGAAGTCAAGGCCGGCCGGCGCGTGGTGGTCGGCCACGTCGCCTTGAACGATGTCCAGACGCGCATGGAGGTCGAGCGCGTGCGCGTTTCGCCGCGCCGCGTCGGCCATCGCCGGGTCGGCGTCGATGCCGGTCAGCCGCGCCGTCGGGGCAAGGAGCAACAGGCCGATGGACGCGGCCCCGCAGCCGCAGCCGAGGTCCAGGCCGGATGGACCGGCGTGGCCGGAGCGTGGCGCTTTGAGACGTGCGGCGGCGAAGGCCGCGAGGAGCAGTGTATCCGCGCCGAAGCGGAAGCCGCCCTCGGGTTGAATCAATCCGCGTGGAAATTTGGCGCGGCGTTGGGCCGCGTCGAGGGGGGCTGTCGGTGGTTGGGCCGCGTTGGGCATGGTGCTCCTCGCGCCGAACGCGCGAGCCCCCCGCGATCCGCCGGAGGGGCGTCGCGGGGGGCGGGGTTGCTGGGCTGGCGTCGGCCTAGGCCGTGCGGGTCGTGATCGGCTCGCCCATGTTCAAGGCGGCCGGGGCAGCCTTGTCTTCGAGGAAGAGCATGTTCACCACCCGTGCGGCCTCCTCGGTCTCGAGGTTGGTCACGCGCTGCGTGGTGCTGGAGGAATCCACATTGACCGTGCGCGAGTCGTCGATGTTCATGGTGACCTCGTGTTGCTGCGGCAGAGCGATGGTGACGTTGTGCGTGCTGGAGTTATCCAGGGTCACGTCGCTCTTGTCGATGGCCACGGTCTGATTTTGCACGGTGCGCCGCTGCGAGTAGTCCTGATTCGTGGTCTGGTTTTGCACCTCGGTCACCTGCATCCGCGAGGCGCCCACAGTGGTGTCGACCGTGGACTTGGGACCGGGCTTCTCATCGGCGAAGAGCACGTGCGGCGGCTGGTAGGTGTTCGGGTCCACGTGCCCGCTGGGCAGCAGGTCGAGCAGGGGAAGGGTTTCCGGCGGGCCGGGCCACACGTATGCGGCCTGATAGCCCTTCCAGGCCTCGCTGGTGATGGTGTGTTGAAAAACTTCCGTGGGTTGGTGCGCCACGTGGGGCGTGGCGTGGCCGTGGAAATGCGCGGCCATGGGGGGATGCACATAGCCTGTGGGCGCGGACGTCGTGCGTCCTGGCGGCCCCAGGACGACCCCTATGGAGCCGGCCTCGCCGGGGAGGCCGCCCCCGCTGGGCTGGGAGAGCAGGATGCCGCCCGCGCGTTCGGCCGGAGCGGCTCCGCCTCCGGAAGAAACGGAGTAGACCACGCCGCCGCCGCCGATGGCGCCGCCCGCGCTGGAACCCGCCCCGCCGGGTACCGGCGTGCCGCCGCCGGAGAATGCGCCGCTGGCGCTCGACCCGCCGCCGGGTACCGACCCGCCGCCGGTGGAACCGCCCGCCGCGCTGACTCCGCCTCCGGAAACAGTGCCGCCGCCGGCTCCCGGGATGCCCCCCCCACCGGCCAAGCCCGTTGCCCCGCCGCCGGCTCCCTGGGGGCCGCCAGCGCCGGCCAAGCCCGTCGCCCCGCCGCCAGGGCCGGGCACGGATCCGCCACCGGCTCCCAACGCGCCGAGAATCGCGCCGCCGATGGTGTCTCCGCCGCCGGCCCGGCCGGGAGTGGCCGAGCCTCCGGGCAGGGGCGTTCCCCCGCCGGCGGATTCGGGCGTGAACGAGCCACCGCCTGGAACGGATCCGCCGCCTCCCGGGGCATAGGGAATCTCCGCCGGGGCGTTGGCGATGGGCACCCAGCCCGCTCCGGCCGGCGTGACCTGGCCAGCCCCACCGGGGGTGGTCTGTCCCGCTCCGGCTGGCGTGAATCCTCCGCCGACCGGTCCGGCCTCGAAATGTCCAGCGGGTCCGGCCTCGGTGTGGCCAGCGGGTCCGGCGACGATGTTGTCGGTGAGTCCGTACATGGCGCGCCTCCCTGTTCGGGTCCTGTGGCGGCCGGAGTCCGCCGCGTGGCGGAATCCCCAGCGCAAACCACGTTACGCCGGGATTGCCGAAATCGTCAAGACGCGTCTCATCCCCCTTGCCAGCGCGCACGGCGTGCTTACCTGACTGCAATGTCCAACCACACCGCAAGTCCCCCCAAGGCGTCGGCGGCCGACCGGGGCGTCATCCACATCGAAGGGGCCCGGCACCACAACCTCAAGAATCTTTCCCTCGACATTCCGCGCGAGAAGCTCGTGGTGGTCTGTGGCCCCTCCGGGTCGGGCAAAAGCACGCTCGCCTTCGACATCGTCTATGCCGAGGGGCAGCGCCGCTACGTGGAGTCCCTTTCGGCCTATGCCCGCCAGTTTCTGCCGCAGATGGATAAGCCGCAGGTGGACAAGGTGGAGGGGCTTTCCCCCGCCATATCCCTGGAGCAGCAGTCCACCTCGCGCAATCCGCGCTCCACGGTGGGCACGGTCACGGAGGTCCACGACTTCCTGCGCGTGTTCTATGCCCGGCTGGGCGCGTTCTTTTGCCCCAAGTGCGGCCGGCCCATCGCCGCGCAGAGCGCCGACGAGATCATCGCCGCCATCCTGGCCATGCCCGAGGGCGCGCGCATTCTGCTGCTCGCGCCGCTGGTGGAGCATCAGAAGGGCACGCACAAGGACCTCTTCACCCGTCTGCGCAAGGAGGGTTTCGCCCGCGTGCGGGTCAACGGCGAGGTGCATACCCTCGACGACCTGCCCGAGCTGGACAAGCTGAAAAAACACACCATCGAGCTTGTCGTGGACCGGCTGGTGGTGAAACCGGACATCCGCCCGCGCCTGGGCGATTCCGTGGAGCTGGCGCTCAAGCAAAGCAAGGGGAGCCTCATCGTCTCCGAGCATGGCAAAAAGGGCGGGGAGGCCGACCGTTTCTTCAGCACCGCCAGCACGTGTCCGCAGTGCGGCATCTCCATGCCCGCGCTCTCGCCGCAACTCTTTTCGTTCAACAGTCCGCAGGGAGCCTGCCCGGAATGCTCGGGCCTGGGGTTCGTCGAGTCCTTCGAGTTCGACCTGCTCGCGCCCAACAAAGGCCTTTCCCTGTCCGGGGGCGGTTTGCTCCCATGGCGCAATCCCCGGCTCTTCGCCCATCACGCGGACGACCTCAAACGCCTGGGCGTCGCCCACGGCTTCACCCTGGACACCCCGCTCGGCCAGCTCTCCGCCGCCGCGCGCAAGGCCCTGGTGGAGGGCGACGACGAGACCGGCTGGCCCGGCGTCGCCCCGCTGCTGGAGCAGGGCTATGCCCTGGGCCCGGTGTGGCGCGACGAACTTTCGCGCTATCGCCAAAGCCGGCCCTGTCCGACCTGCCATGGCGCGCGTCTGAAGCCCGAGGCGCTGGCCGTGCGCGTGCCCGCCGAGCCGGGCGCGCACAGCCTGAACATCCACGAGTTCTGTTCGCTTTCCATCACCCGCGCGCTGGACTGGCTGTCCGCCCAGGACTTCTCCGGGGCCAACGCGCTCATCGCCGGACCCTTGCTCAAGGAGCTGACCCATCGCCTGAACTTCATGAAGGGCGTGGGGCTGGACTATCTTTCCCTTGGCCGCAACATGAGCACCCTCTCCGGCGGAGAGGCGCAGCGCATCCGCCTGGCCAGCCAGCTGGGCAGCGGCCTGGTGGGCGTCACCTATGTTCTCGACGAGCCCTCCATCGGCCTGCACCCGCGCGACAACGAGCGCCTGCTGAAGACCCTGCGCAGTCTCCAGGCGCGCGGCAACACCGTTCTGGTGGTGGAGCACGACGAGCCCACCATCCTGAGCGCCGACCACGTCATCGAGCTGGGGCCGGGCTCGGGCGAACTCGGCGGCGAGATCGTCTTCCAGGGCGACGTGCCCACACTCATGAACGAGAGCCAGTCCCTCACCGCAAAATATCTGCGCGGCGATCTGCGCGCCTGGCGGCCCGAGGGGCGCAGATCGCCCACGGCCATCGGCGGTTTCACCCATCTGGGCATTCGCGGCGCGCGCGCCAACAACCTGAAGGGGCTCGACCTGGACATCCCGCTGGGCGAGCTGGTGTGCTTCACCGGCGTGTCCGGCTCGGGCAAGAGTTCGCTGGTGGTGGACACTCTCTACAAGCATCTGGCGTTGGCCCAGGGCATCAAGGTGGACCAGCCCGGCCCGGTCGATGCATTCATCGGGGCCGAGGCGATCGAGAAGATCATCGCCATAGATCAGACGCCCATTGGCCGCACGCCGCGCTCCAATCCCGCCACCTACACCAAGGTCTTCGACGAGATCCGCAACATTTTCGCCGCCAGCAAGGACGCCAAGATGCGCGGCTACACGCCCGGCCGCTTCAGCTTCAACGTCAGGGGTGGCCGCTGCGAGGCCTGCCAGGGCGATGGGCAGATCCGCGTGGAGATGCACTTCCTCCCCGATGTCTTCGTCACCTGCGACGTGTGCAAGGGCCGGCGCTACAACGCCCAGACCCTGGAGGTGCGCCACAAGGGCAAGAACATCGCCGAGGTGCTGGACATGACCGTGGCCGAGGCCCGCGAGTTTTTCGGCGCGCACACGGCCCTCTCGCGTCGGCTGGAGGTGCTGGAGCAGGTGGGACTCAGCTACCTGCGCCTGGGACAGCCGGCCACCACCCTCTCCGGCGGCGAGGCCCAGCGCATCAAGATCAGCCGCGAGCTGGGCAAGCGCAATCTGCCCGGCTCGTTGTACATCCTCGACGAGCCCACCACCGGCCTGCACATGCACGAGGTGGGCAAGCTCATCCGCGTGCTGCACCGCCTCGTGGACAAGGGGGCCAGCGTCATCGTCATCGAGCACAACGCCGACGTGGTGCTCGCCAGCGACTATGTCTTCGACCTCGGCCCCGGCGGCGGCGAGAACGGCGGGACCATCGTGGCCCGGGGCACGCCCGAGGAGATCATGGCCAATCCCGAGTCTGTCACCGGCCGCTTCCTCGGCGCGGAGGCCAAGTAGCGGCGGGACGGATTCCCGTGATTGTGTGGATTTTCCCTCTGGGGGGCTGTCCCCCCCTGACCATTGAGGGGACATCAATGCTTGGGATTTGTTGCGCGCGCGTGCCCCGTTTTTCCCCCTGCGTCGTTCGGGCCTTCGCGGAATATGTTCGGGGCCGGCGGGGGCGTTCCTCCTTCATCGGCGGAGGGCCCCTTGGAAGGTCGCCAGGGCGTGACGGCTTAACCGGCCGCATCCACGCCCGAGAGTCGCGGAGGGCTTGGGAATCCGCGCGATGCGTCGGCGCACGTTCCCGGTCGGGTGTTTAGAGCCCGCAATTCGGGATGTCCGTTCTCGGGAAATTCCAGCACGTTGAGCCCGCAGTGGTCCTGCCCCAGCAGGAAGAGCCGCCGCAGGGGCAGGTCGAGCACGCGGCAGATGAGCGCCCGGTTCACCCCCGCATGCGCCACGATCAAAAGCACCCCGGAATGAACGGCGAGGATTTTCGAGAGCGCGTTCCAGACCCTGTCCTGGCATTGCCGGAAACTTTCGCCGCCGGTGGGGGCGATGTCCGCGATATCCGCGCCGCGCCGCGCGTATTCGTCCGGGAAGCGCGCCCGCACCTCCTCGGTCGTCAGCCCCTCCCAAACTCCCATGCTCACCTCGCGCAGATCGGGCAGGGGCGTCGCCGCGAGTCCGGCTCCCGTGAGGGCCAACGCTGCGGTCTCGCGGCAGCGCGCCAGGTCCGAGCACCACGCTCCGGCCAGCGGCAAACCCGCCAGCACCGGAGCCCAGGCCCGCGCCTGCTCCCGGCCGCGCTCCGTGAGCGACGGATTCCGCCGGCCCACGAAGCGGCGCGGCTCGGCCTGCGGAATTTCCCCGTGGCGCATGAGCAGCACGGTGGTCATGCGTGGTCCCCGGCGAGAATGCGCTCCAGGGGCGCTCCCGCCGTGGTCTCGACGCGGCGTCGCATGTCCAGGGCGTTGGCCAGACGGCGGCGGATGGCCGCGCAGGCCTCCGGGTCGTGGGCGTAGGCGTCGAGCTTCTGCCCGAAGCGCGCCTCGACGCTGACGCGCTGGCTGCCCCGCACCAGTTTGTCCGCCAGGTAGACCAGCTCGCGTTCGGTGATTTCCAGCGCGTCCGCCGGGGCGATGTCGCGGTGGGTCTCCACGATGCGCGCCACGGGTTCGTAGCCCAGCGCCGCCAGCAGCGCGCCGCCGGCCTGCTCGTGAAACTTCCGTCCTTTCGCTATGTCGTGCAGCAGCGCGGCGGACTCGGTGAGTTCCAGGTCCAGGCGTAGGCCCTTGCCATCGAGAACTTCCGCCATGGCGAGCGCGACCCGGGCGACGCCCCGCGCGTGGGCCAGACCGCGTTCGCCGATGTTGCGCAGACGCAGTAGCGCCAGGGCCTCACCGGGGGTGGGGATGCCTTTGCGCGCGAAGCGACGCCGGGCCTCCAGCAGGTCCTCCGGGGTGTCCACGTCGAAGTGGATGTTCCGGTCCGCCACGGGGACCTCGGCCGCGCCGAAGCGGCGCTCCAGATCCTCGAGCGCGCCCATCAGCCCGTTCGGGCCGTCCCAGTCGAAAATGCGCGGGAGATGTCGGGCGGCCACGAGCGGCGGATGACCGCGCAGTCCCTCGAACACGGGATGCAGCACTACGGCCGGGGACTCGGTGAAGCACTCCAAAAGCGTCCGCACCACGGCCGGGCGAATGAGGGGGATATCCACCGGCAGCAGGAGGAGCGCCTCGACGCCCGGCGGTGTCGCCGCCACGCCCGCACGCACCGACGTGAACATGCCCCGTGCGTAGTCCGGGTTGTCCACGCAGGGCAGGTTCAAACGCCGGGCCTCCGCGTGGACCTCCTCCGCCCGGTGTCCGCACACGCACAGAAGGTCCGTCACCCCGGCCGCGCGGAACGTCTCGGCGCAGCGCGCCAGCAGGGACGCCCCGCCCAGATCGGCCAGGGGCTTGAACATCGGCGTCAGGCGCGAGGACAGCCCCGCCGCCAGGATGAGCCCCGCCGCGCGCGTCATCCGGGGATCCCTCCGTTTCCGGCGGCGGTTCCGGCCCTGTGGGCGATGAGTTCGGCATTGATGCTCACCGCGATTTCCTCCGGCGTCTCGGCGTCGATGGAAAGGCCGATGGGGCAATGCACGCGGGCCAGGTCCTCGTTGGTGAAGCCTTGGCCGCGCAGGCGGTCGTACACGGCGTCGCGCTTGCGGCGGCTTCCGATCATGCCGATGTACCCGGCCTTCGTCCGCAGGGCCTGGGCCAGCACGGTCGCGTCGTGCACGTGCCCGCGCGTGACGATCACCACGCAGGCGCGTTCGCCGCAATCGAGTCCGGCGAAGCAGTCGCCGAAGGAGGCCAGCACCACCGGGCGGGCGGTGGGAAAACGTTCCGGGCTGGCGAATTCCGGGCGGTCGTCCAGCACTGTGACGGCGAAGCCGCAGAGCGCGGCCACCTGGGCCGTGGGGCGCGACACGTGCCCCGCCCCGAAGATGTGGAGTGGCCAGGCCGTGGCGAAGGGCTCCAGGGCGTAGCCCTGCCCTTCGTGCTCCAGCACCACGGGCGCTGTGATGCCCCGGCCCGTGGCGAGGGCGGCGCTGGCGAGCGCGTCGTCCGCGACCGGCGCGCCAAGGTCGAGCAACAGGGACGGTCCGTCCGAGAGGGGCGTGAGACGCAGGCGGCGGCCCCCCTCCTCCAAGGCCCGCGCGAGTTCACGGAACAGCGGCAGGTCACGGGGCGTCAGGCGTTCCAAAAACACGCGCAGCCGTCCCCCGCAGATCATGTCCGCCCCGGCGGCCAGCTCGCCCGTGAGGTCGAAATTCTCCACGCGGCGTTTTCCGTCCGCGAGCACCTCGGCCGCCCGCTCCATGACGCGGGCCTCGACGAGGCCGCCCCCCACGGTTCCTGCCAGGATGCTCATCCCTCCCGACGGGGCGGCGGCGAGGAGCATGCGGCTTCCGGCCGAGCGCGGGGTGCTGCCCTCATGGGTGAGAATGGAGGTCTGGACCAGATCTTCACCGCGTTCCAGCGCGGCCGTGAGGCAATCCAGAATGTCGTTCATGTCGTTCCTCCGCCTTTTCGAGGCTGCGTGATGGAGCCGTCCGGGGCGATTCTGCCCGGAACGCGCCCCAGACGGGGCAGGGCGCTGCCGCAAGGACAGGGGCCGGGCAGCCGGGATCCGGCGTCGCCGGTGCGGTACCGCACCAGCGGCATGGCGCGCTCCCCCAGGGTTGTCACCAGAATCTCCCCGATTTCGCCCGGAGGGAGCGGCTCCCCCGTGGCGGGATGGACCACCTCCACGAGCAGGTCGGCCTCGCGTAGATGGTAGCCGTTCCTGGCCGAGCACTCCACACCGCCGCCAAAACCGGTCTCGGTCATGCCCCAGTGGTCGTAGACGTCGCACCCCCAGGCGTCCTGCACGTCCCGGCGCAGGGACGCGGGCAGCGGCTCGGCGCTGGAAAGCACGGCGCGCACCCCCCGGAAGATCTCCGCCCGCAGGGCGAGCAGGCGTGACAGCTGCGTGGGCGCGGCCACCAGGACGTCGGCCTTCTGGGCCGCGAGGATGTCCGGCAGGGCTTCCGGCGTCCAGCCTTCCGGCACGGCGACGGCCCGCGCGCCGATTTCCGGCAGCGCCCGGGCCAGCAGATCGGCCACGCCCCAGGCCCGGCGGCCGGGCAGGAGCACCAGCGCCATGTCGCCCGGGCCGCAGAGCGTGCTCATGCCCACGGCGAAGAAGTCCAGGGTGCGCGCGAGGTCGGATTCCGAAAAATACAGGCGCTTGACCGGGCCGCTCGTGCCGGAGCTGGGCAGGGTCACCACCCGTTTCACCTCGTCCTGGCTGAGGGCGAGCAGCCCCGGGGCGGTCAGATCGGCGGATTCCATACGCGGCAGCCGGGCCAGGTCCGCCGGGCTCCGTAAGGATTCCCCGTCGAATCCGGCCAGCCTTCGCGCGTGGAAGGAACTGGCCTTCAGCGCCCAGCGCAGCGTGCGCCGGAGCTCCGCCATTTGCCACGCCGCGAGTGCCGGCGGATCGGGCGCGACACCGGTTTTGGCGGCCAGCCAGGCGTCGAGGGGGCTCGTTCTCACGCCGTCCGCCTCCGGTACAGCGGCGTGCCGTCCGCCGCTGTGAGGTTGTGCAGGCAGAAGGGCACAAGGCGGCCGTCCGGGGTTTGGGTGTGGATGCAGCAGCCGCGCACGCGTTCCAGGTCCAGAGTCCAGACATCCTGAAAGGCCATGCAGGAGATGGAGAGGCGCTTGTCCGTCCCACGCGTGGCCAGGAAGAACTCGAAGTCGTCGCGCGGGGCCGCTGGGGGCGGCGTGGCCGCGGCCCACTGCCCAGCCACGCTGGCCTTGGCCCGGCGCGCTCCCTCGGCGGCCGAGAGCGGTCCCGGCTCGCAGCAGGCCCCGTCGGGGATCGGCGCGAGCCTTCCGTCCCGCACCGCGAAGCGCGAGCTGAAGGAACAGCGTTCATGCTCGCAGCAGGGGGGATGGAAGTCCTCGACCCGGAGCAGCCCGCCGCTCTGCTCCACAAGCCGGGTCAGCACCTCCGGCAGGGTCAGTCTTTCCGCCTCGCCCAGCCTGCCGGGAAAACGGCCGAACGAGGACGCGGGCTGGAAATGCACTCCGCGCACCACGGGCATGCGTCCCATCGCCAGGCGCAGGATGCCGCCCAGCGCGCCGTCGTTGACCCCGCGTAGAAGCGTGGGCACCAGCACTACGCCCAGGTCGGCGCGGGCGCAGGCGTCCAGGGTGGCCAGCTTCTCGGCCAGAAGCGACCGGCCGCGCAGAATGCGGCAGGCCTCGTCCGGGCCGTCGAACTGAAGAAATACGGATTGCAATCCGGCCTTGGCCAGGGTTTCGGCGTAGCCCGGCTCGCGGCCCAGGCGCAGGCCGTTGGTGTTGAGCTGGGTGAGGCCGAAGCCCAGAGATCGGGCGGTGGCGATGATTTCCGGCAGGTCCCCGCGTTGGGTCGGCTCGCCGCCGGAGAGCTGGAGGTTGCAGGGGCCGGCGTCGCGTCGCAGCGTCTCCAGCCTGCGGGCGAGGTGCGCGAGGGGAGGCTCGGCGGCGGGGACGCGGCCGGAATCCGCGTAGCACACCGGGCAACGCAAATCGCAGTTGGCGGTCACTTCCACCACGGCGGTGCAGGTGTGTTGACCGTGTTCCGGGCACAGGCCGCAGTCGTAGGGACAGCCCAGCCTTGACTCTGTGGCGGGCGCGGGCGGGGGCGAGGGGCGCTTCTCGCGCCGCCAGGAATCGAACGAGGGTTCGCCGCGCCAGATCACGGCCTCGGCTGGACCGTGCTCCGGGCAGACGCGGGTGAGCCAGACCTCATCGCCCCTGCGTTCGCGCACGGCCGGCAGGACCCGCAGGCAGTGCGGGCACAAGGCCCGGGTGCGCGAGAGAATTTCAGGCATCGCGACCCTCGGTCACGTCGAGACCGTTTTCGGTCAGAATCTCCACCACCTTCCCCCACGCCTCGGCGAGCAGGTTTCCGCAGCGGGTCATGTCCGGCCGGCCGGAGTCGTCGCCCAGAATGTCCTGGCAGGAACTGCCGCCGTATTGCGCCCGCGTGCGCGTGATGAACCAGTCCACGAATTCCGATTGGATGAGTTCGGCGCGTTCGTGCGGCTCCTCGCCGAGAGTGCCGCGCCCCGTGTACAAGGCCAGGGCGCAGGCCCCGCCGGTAAGGATGCCGCATGCGCCGCAGCCCGTCTCGCGGCTGGCGCCCAGCCCTCGGCACAGGCCGGAAAGGGCGCGCGCCAGCTCCTGATTCTCGCGCCCTTGGGCGCGCAGGGCCAGCTGGACGATGATCTGACTGCAACAAAAGCCCTGGGCCGCCAGCGGGGCGATGTCCATGAGGGTTTCGTCCATGACGTTCTCCTTCAGGTTGCGCATTTGCGGGCGAGGCAAAGGAAATATCCCGGCGGCGTTTGGGACGAACAGCCTCCCTTGAGCTCGCGGAGCGGCAGCCCGGCGAGCACGAGCCGTCCGGCCAGCTCGGCCAGCAGGCGCGAATGGTCCTCGAAAACGTCGATCGTCATTCCGGCGTGGCGCAGATCCTCCGCAAGGTCGTCCAGGGGCAGCGCACCGGAGAGACAGTCCCCCCGAAGGGACAGTCCTCCACCCTCGCGGCACAGGTCCGAGAGCGCCAGCACCCCGCCGGGTCGCAGCACCCGCCCGATTTCAGCCAAAACCGCGCGAGATTTCCCCGTCACCGAGAGCACGCATTCGCAGAACACGGCGTCCAGACATCCCTCCGGCAGGGGCAGGCGTTCGGCTCCGGCCGCGATGCGCAACACCCCGGAAGGCGCGGCCGCGCCCCATGCTCGGGTGTCCGGGTCCATGGCCAGCACGCGGTGGCCCGCCAACGCCAGCAGCCGGGCCGTGGCGCCCGGACCGCAGCCCAGGTCCGCCACCAAAGCGTTGGGCGGCAGCTCCACCAGGGCGAGCGCACGGCGGGTCAACGCCAATCCACCGGGCCGAAGCGTCTCCCCGGCAACGGCGCGGAACTCCGGACGCTCGAAAAGCGGCTGGCGATCCGGCGGACGGGCGGCGGTCCGTCCAGCCCCGGACATGGCCGTCGCGTTCCCGTTCACTTGTCCTCCAGAAGCTGCTCCACCTCGGCCATGCGGCCCAGCGCCAGGCTTTCGGGAACAAGGGCCTGGCCGCAAGCCGGACAGGTCAGCAGCAGGATGGTGAACACGCTGTTCATGTAGCTCATGACCACGGGAGCGGGCGTGAGGGGCTCGTCACAGCTCCGGCAGCGCCAGTCGCCGCCATCCGGCAGGTAAATCTGGTCCCTGCGGTTCATCGCCTCGTTGCTGGGCGTCAGGGTTTCGGTGACACCGCCGGCCCCGGGCACGGTCATGCGGTGGCTCCAGGCGCGCAGCAGGCGGTAGCGGCCGTGTTCCGGCACGAACTCGGCCCAGAAGGTCACGCGCCGGGGGCGGAAGGACGCCAGCAGGCGTCCACCGCCAGCCGGGTCGGCGTCGGCCAGCAGACGGCCGGAGGCAAGCGCCTCCCCCACGGCCCGCCGCAGGTCGGAGAGCAGGATGCGCCGGTCCTCGAGCATGGCCGCAGCCTCGGGGGCGATGACCAGTTCCGGGCCGCTTTCCGCCGGAGCCGCTTCGGCGGGACTTTCGCCCCAGAGTTCGCGGACGAGTTTGGCGCGCAGGGCCGCGCGGTTTTCCCGCCGCGTCGACCAGCCCGGAGCGGGCCGTCGCGCCGGGTCCGGCTCGGAACAGGGGAACAGCAGGTCCAGCAAGTGCAAGCCGGGCTTGCCCGCCTTGAAGAGCCGGTCGCGGCACATGGCGCAGCAGGAGAGATAATCCTGGGGGCTCGCGCCCGCCCGGCGGATGGCCACGCTGTGGGCGAGCGGCGGGTCCACCATGCCCATGAGTCCGCCGAAGCCGCAGCATTCGGTCTGCGTGCCCGAGAGCGGCAGTTCCTCCACCGTCGCCCCGGCGCGGATGGCGAGGGCGCGTGCCGCGGCGCGGAAGGGCGCGTCGTCGCGGGCGGTGCAGGGGTCGTGCAGGGCCAGGGGGGCGGCGGGCCGGACGCCTCCCGGCGTGGGCGGCAGCTGCTCCAGTGCCTCCCACAGGGAGATGGCGGTGAGCCCGGGCGCGGCCTCGCGGTATTCCGGCCGCCTCAGGGCCGACAGACAGCCCGCGCAGGCGGCGATGACCTGCGGCCGGCCTAGACTCTCCCATTGCTCGGCGAACTCCCGGGCGGCCTGTCGGAACAGCTCCCGACGGCCGGCCCAATCCGCGGGCACGCCGCAGCAGCGCAGCATGAGCCCCACTCCGCCTTGCATGTGCCTGCGCAGGTGCGCGTAGGCGTTTTCCACGTGGTGCGGATGCGAGGCGCACAACTGGCAGCCGGGAAAGAAAACCCGGGCGCAGGATTCCTGCGCGGGCCGGCCGGGATCCGGCCGTGTGAGGGCGAAGCCGCCGGACGCGTGCGCGTCGTTGGCCCAGGCCAGATCCTCCAGGGCGAATTCGTGTGCCGAGGGGGGCATGACGGCGCGATCCACCATGTCGCGCCGGGCGTCCAGGCACAGTTCGCCCATGTCGAAGCCCTCCGGGCAGACTCGCGCGCACAGGCCGCACAGGCTGCAGGAGTTCGTCAGCTTGTTGGCCAGATGCTGACCCTTGACGATGGCCGCGTTGTTGTAAATCTGCCGGGCGTACATCTTGGGGTAGCCCTTGTGCTTCTCCAGATAAGGGCACACGCGCACGCATTCCAGACATTGGCATTGCAGACAGCGCGCGGCCTCGCGCGCGACCTCGGCCTGGTCGAGGTTTCCCGCCGCCGGAACCACGCGGGGGGTGGGCGTCACGCCCTCCAAACTGGTGAACAGCCGCGTGGACTGCGCGCCTTCCCTCTCGCGCGAGGCGGTGAGGGATGCCCCGGAGAGGCTGCGGTCCAGTGAGCTGGCGGCGCGTCGGCCATCGGCCGCGGCGTCGATGAAACGAGCCGCGCCGTCCGCATCCGGCCAGCCGCTGTGGAAAATTCGTGGTTTTTCCCCGTCCCCCATGAATCGGGCCAGGGTTATGGGGTCCACGTCCGCCAGGACGGGAAAGTCCGCGTCCGTCTCCGGCGAGAAGCCCCATTCCAGCAGCAGCGGCGAGCCCGTGGCCAATGCCGCTTCGAGCACGTCGCGTCCGTCGCCCGGGGTCTCGTCCAGCGTCAGCCCCAGGGCTTTCAGCGTAAGAATTTCGGCCGCGAGAACGTCCGGGGGCAGCACTTCCGCGGGGAGTTCCAGCAGCGCGCCCCCCAGCGGCAGGCCGCCGGTGCGCAGGGTGACGCCCCAGCCTTTTTTGAGCAGATCCCAGGCGCAGGTGAGGGCGCACAGACCCCGGCCCAGCAGCTGCGCCCCGCCCTTCTTGCCCGGCAGGCGCATGGGTTTGGGACCGGTTTTGCCGTGCGTCATGGCGAAGCGTTCCAGTGCGCCGATGGCCAGCGTTTCGCCCGCCTCGCGCCGTTTGCAGGCGGCCTCGCAGGGGGCCTCGCAGATGCGGCCCAGCACGCCGGGCAGGGGCAGTGTGCGTTCCAGCACCTTGCACGCGCCGTTGGAGTCGCCCTTGGCCAGCAGGCCGAGGAAGGCCCGGCCATCCACGTGCAATGGACATGCGGCTTGGCAGAAGGGCTGTTCCTCCTGGATGCAGCGGTTTTCCCATTGACGCAGGATCTGCTGGTCCATGATCCCTCCATTTTCAGGGGGAAGGGGGGCGGACATGGCGATTCCCACGTCCGCCCCCGAGGGGATGATATTATATCGTCGTGCCGCCGTTTACGCGCAGCCCTTGGCCTTGAGCCCGGCGAGCACCTTCTCCGGGTATGCCGGCAGGTGCGTGATGCGCACGCCGCAGGCGTTGTGGATGGCGTTGATGATGGCCGCGTGCGGGGCGGCAAGCGGCATCTCTCCCGTGCCCGAGGCGCCGAAGGGGCCGTCGGGGCGTGGCTCCTCGACGTAGATGATCTCCATGTCGTCCGGGATGTCCTTGATGTAGGGGACGCCCGCGCCGGCGAGGGTGGAGTGCTTCTTCAGATCCTCGTAGTCCTCGGTGAGCGCCAAGCCGACGCCCTGGGCCAAACCGCCCCAGATCTGGCCATCGGTGACGAGCCGGTTGTTCACCATGCCGATGTCGGCGACGATCGTCATGTGCTCCACTGTGGTCTTGCCCGTGTGCATGTCGACCGCGACCTCCGTGAGGAACACGCCGTACATGTAACAGCAGAAGGGGTTGCCCTGGCCGTTGGCGTCGCAGTCCTTGCACGGGGCGGTCCACTTGCCGCGCACCTTGGTCGCGATCTTGTCGGCGGCCATCTCGTCGTAACTGCGGAAGGAGCCGCCGGGCTTCTTCATTGCCGCGAGCAGGTTCTCGCACGCAACCTTGGTGGCTTGGCCGGTGAGAACCTGGGAGCGGCTGCCGCCGGCGGGGCCGGAATTGGGAGCCTTGCTCGTGTCGTTCATCACCAGATGGATCTGCTCCGGCGCGAGCTTGAGCGGACGCAGGGCCTCGTGCGCGACGCCCAGCGTGCCCGCGTCGGCACCCTGGCCATGGTCCTCCCAGCAGTTGTAGACGGTGACGGTGCCATCGGGCATCAGCTCGGCGTCCGCCTCGGAGGAGTCCGGGCCGTCGAGGCCGGAAGCGTACACGCCGACAGCCACGCCCACGCCGCGCCTGACGGCGTCGGTGGACTCGGCCTTGGCGCGCAGCTTGGCCGCCTCGTACTTGGGCCGGATGAGGTCGATCATCCTGGGCAGGGTGAGCACCTCGGGCTTTTGTCCCGTGGGGGTCGTCGATCCCTCGCGGTAGACGTTCTTGTAGCGCAGCTCCAGCGGATCCATGCCGAGCTTCTCCGCCAGCTCGTCCATGAGCACCTCGGAGGGGAACTCGATTTCCGGCGCGCCGTAGCCGCGGAAGGCCGAACCCCAGGCGTGGTTGGTGCACACGGTGCGGCCCTCGCCACGGATGTTCGGAATGTCGTAGCCCGCGCCGCAGAACTGCGCCCCACGCAGGGTGAGCAGGTCGCCGAACTCGGAGTAGGGGCCGTGGTCGCAGGACCAGTCGCTCTCCATGGCCAGCAGCTTGCCGCTCTTGTCCGCCGCGTACTTCACCGTGGTCCAGAAGGGGGAGCGCTTGCCGGTGTAGTTCTGCTGCTGCTGATAGTCGTACCGCAGATGCACCGGACGTCCCGTCGCCATCGCGGCCACACCGCAAAGCGCCTCCATGGTGGGGCTGAACTTATAGCCGAAGGTGCCGCCGGTGGGATTCTGCACCAGCACCAGATTCTCGGGCTCCACGCCGAGACCCGGGGCGATCATGTACAGGTGCAGGTGCAGGCCGATGCTCTTGGAGTGGATGATGAGCTTGCCCGACTCGTCCAGGTAGGCGAAACCGACATCCGGCTCGATGGGCAGGTGCGGCTGGCGCTGGGTGTAGAACGCGTCCTCCACGGTCACCACGTCCGCCCTGGCGAAGAAGGGCGCGGTCTCGTCGCCCTTGGCGACCTTTTGAATATAGTAAACGTTGGGCGTGCCGGGGTGAATCTCGATGGCGTCCTCGGCCATGGCCTCGGGCGCGCTCATGTAGGCGGGCAGCTCCTCCAGGTCGACCTTGACCTTGGCGGCGGCGGCCCGGGCGTTCTTCTCGCTGTCAGCGCAGACGATGGCGATGGCGTCGCCGAACTGGAAGATCTTCTCGTCAGCGAGGATGGGACGGTCCCAGCCATCGCCCTTGTTGGTGGGGAAGGTGATGAGGCCGCTGATGCGGTTCTTGCCCTTCACGTCCTTGTGGGTGAGCACGCTGTGCACGCCGGGCATTTGAAGCGCCTCGCTGGCGTCGATGCCCTTCAGGTTGGCGTGGGAGACCTGCGCCTGCACCAGCGCCAGGTGCAGGGTGCTGGGGGGCAATTGATGGGTCATGTCGGCGCCGAAGTCCCAGCTGCCGGTGACCTTGGCGAGCGCGCTGGGGCGTGGGTACTTGGTGCCCCAGATGCGGCCGTCGGGCGGGAGCTTGAAGAGCAGGTCCTCGGCCTTGATCTCGCCGCGCAGGATGCGGGCGGCGTCCATGACGGCGTCGGTGATGGGCCGGTAGCCCGTGCAGCGGCACACGTTCTTGTGCTTCTGGAACCAATCGCGCACGTCCTCGCGCGTGGGGTTCGGGTTGGAGTCGAGCAGGGCCTTGCTCGAAACGATGAAGCCCGGGGTGCAGAAGCCGCACTGGGCGGCGCCGTGGACCATCCAGGCCACCTGGATGGCGTGCAGGGATTCCCGGCTTCCGATGCCCTCGATGGTGGTCACGCAAGAGCCGTCGGGAACCCGCTTCATTTTGGTGATGCACGAGCGGACGACCTTGCCGTTCAGAATGACGCTGCACGCGCCGCACTGGCCCTGGCCGCAGCCCACCTTGGTGCCGGTGAGCTTGAACTGGTTGCGCAGAATGTCCGCGAGGGTGTCGTCCGGGTCCGCCACCAATGGGCGGGGAATTCCGTTGATGTTGAGAATCACCTTGAGCATGCTTATCCTCCTTGTCGGTTGCGTGATTGTGACGCTTGGGGCTTGTCTTGCTTCCGGACATCCGGACGGGGGCTAGGCTCCTTTGCCAAAGGGACAGAGGGGGAATCGGCATTCGGCGCACGCGGAGCAGTATCCGCCGTGGCCCATGGCCGCGATGTCGTCGCGGGTCAGGCGGTCTCCGGCCAGAAGCCGGGGCACCACCAGGTCGAAAATGCTGGATTTGTAGTACATGACGCATCCGGGCAGCCCCAGGATGGGCGTGGCTCCGATGTAGCCCAGAAGGAACATGGCTCCTGGGAGCACCGGTGCGCCGTAGCACACGATGTCCGCGCCGGCCTTGCGGATGGCCGCGGGGGTGCGGTCGTCCGGGTCCACGCTCATGCCGCCGGTGACCACGAGGAAGTCGGCCCCCAGCGCCCGGAGCGCCTCGATGGCCTTGACTGTCATGTCCTCATGGTCGGACACGAGTATCTGCCGCACCACCTCGCTGCCGAGGCGGGCGAACTTTTCACGCAGCACAGGCCCAAAGCCGTCCTTGATGCGGCCCTTGTAAACCTCGCTGCCGGTGGTGACGACGCCCACGCGCGCATGCCTGAGCGGCCGCACGCGGATGATGGGGCGATCGGCGCAGAGGGCCTCGGCCCGCTTGACCTTCGCTTCCTCTATGATCAGGGGCGTGATGTGCACCCCCGCGAGGTTCTGGCCTTTTTTCACCATCTGTCTGGTGTGCAGCGTGGACATGATCATGTCGTCCTGGCCGTTGAACGTGCGCAGAAGCGTCGTGTCCACGTCGAGCAGGCCTTCCCATTCGGCCGAGAGGGTCACTTTGCCTTCGCCCGGCGGCCCCAGCATCACCCCGGGTCCGCTGACGGCCCGGGCCATTCGCCAGACGGCCTCCTCCTCGTGCACCAGCCCCTCGGTCAGGTCGAAGACATAGAGGTGCTCCTTGCCGATGGACAACAGCGGCTCCACGTCCTCCGGGCGCACCACGTGGCCCTTTCGGAACAGAGCCTTTTTGCATTGGCCCGGTATGATTTGCGTGATGTCGTGGCAGAGAACCGTGCCCACGGCTTCTTGAACGGGGAGTTCACGCATGAGGTCCGACGTGCCCATTTCCGTCTCCTTTGCCGCTTGGAGGGGCGGTCATCGCGAAAATCAGGTAGCTTGCACGGATTCAACAGGATGCGTGCCTGATTTATGTCAAATGAGACACGGCCGGTCAAGGAAAGAAGATGAACATCTTGAATTTTAAACATAAATCGTGATGGAGAAAGTGTTGTAACCTGTGGAATTCTATGGCTTGTTCTTTTTTTCTCAAATCAGCAAAGGGGAATCGGCGTCTATTTTTGGATGGACAGAAAACGTGGAAACAGCCGACCCATGCGGGTTTTGTTGTCGTCCACACGACAAAACTGGTCCGCCTGTCGGCAGTGAATTTGATGCGAAGCAAGACAGATTTTCCACAGGATACTACGTAGATGGGGCGAGACTCCTGGTTGGAGAGGCGGAAGTGCCCCGTGACGCCATTCGCTGGAGGGGCAGCGGCGTGCTTTGGGGGATATTGAATAAGTAGAAGCGGGCGCTTACTTTTATCGGGGGCCATGGGCACGCTTTCGTTTTTCATGCGCCACGAGCATCATGCCACGGGGGAACCTGGCGACAACAACAATCTACAACAATCGAAGACTCAGCGCCGCCATGCGCGGGCCGATCGGCCTTGCTGCTTTTCCCGCTGGAACGCCGGATCGGCGGCAGGCCGGAGAACGTGGCCCTGGGTGCTACAGCCGCCGGTATTCGGTTGGGATGAGGGGCTCCGTTCCCCCGATGGCCCGGTGCACGGCGTCGAGTCCGGCCTGCTTGTCGCGTGGCAGCCGCAGGCGCAGGCGCAGCGGGTTCGAGGCGTGGTTGGAGAAGAACAGGCCGCGTGTGAGGTTCGTCTCGGAAAGCAGCCAGAACAGCTCGCGCAGCAGGCCGGCGTCATCCTGAGGCGTGAACTCCCCGCGCGATTGCCGCTCAAAGAGCGGGGTGCCCGGGGCGACCATCAACGCCAGCGCCGAGGCCTGCTCCGGATCCATGGCCGAGAGCGCCCGGCCCGTGGCCCGCGCGTGCCGCTCCGCCACCGAGCCCGCGCCGCCGCGTCCGGCGAGCCCCAGCAGCACGGTGACCGAGAGCCGGAGCCCCGCCGCCCTGGCCCGGGCCGCCTGCCGCAGATGCCCGGCCACGTCGCCCCACTTGTTCATGGCCGCCAGCACCGCGTCGTCGCCGGACTCCAGGCCCAGGTACACGGTGTTCAGCCCCAGTTCGCGCAGGCGGACCAATTCGGCGTCGGTCTTGCGGGCGATGGCCTTGGCGTTGGCGTAGGCGTTGACGCGCGTCACCCACGGCAGGCGTGCCCGGATCTCCCGTAGCACCTCTTCCAACCGCGCTTGCGGCAGAATGAGCGCGTCGCCGTCGCAAAGAAACACGCGGCGCAGCTCCGGCAGGTTGGCGGCGGCGAAGTCCAGGGCCTCGCGCACGCGCTCCATGGGTTTGAAGCCGAAGCGCTTGCCCTTGTACGCCGGGCAGAAGGCGCAGCGGTTGTGCGAGCAGCCGAGCGTCACCTGCAACAGCAGGCTTTCGGCCTCGGCCGGCGGTCGGATGACCTGCCCCTGCAAATCGAGCCCGAACAGCGTCATGACGCGGCCTCGGGCGACTGGGGCGGTGCGGCGGGGGCGCGCCGGTTGGCCAGCGCCACGCCGCAAAGGGCCATGCCGCCGCCGAGGATGAGGGCGTGGCCCGGGGCCTCGCCGAGGAGCACGCCGCCGAGGACTGTGGCGAACACGGGCACGAGGTTGAGGAACACGCTGGCCCGCGCCGCGCCCAGTGCCAGAATGCCGTCGTAATACCAGGTGAATGCCAGCCCCGTGGCCCCCACGCCGAGGAACAGCAGATTGCCCCAGAGCAGCCAGCCCGCGCGTCCTGCCTGGGCGAAAAGCCCCTCGGCCAGGGCCGGAGGCAGCAGCATGACGCAGCCGAACATGCACGACCAGGCCACGGCGGAAAGGGGCGTGGCGCGGCGCATCACCTCCCCGCCGGCGATGGTGTAAGCGGCCCAGGTGACCAGGCAGCCCAGGATGAGCGCGTCGCCAGTGCCTACCCCGTGGGCGAGCAGCGAGGGGATGTCGCCGCCGGAGAGGATGACCGCCACGCCGAGAAGCGAGAGAACGACGCCCAGCGTGCGCACCGCCCCGATGGGCCTGCGCAGGATCAACCAGGCGTACAGCGCCACCACCGAGGGCACGCAGGCCACGATCATGGCCGCGCGGCCGGCCTGAATGCGCGCCAGACCTGAGAAAAACAGGGCGTTGTACAAAAACACCCCGGTGGTGGCCAGAAACAGCAGCCCCTTCCACGATCCCCAGGGCGGTCGCGGCCAGCCGCCGCGCGTATGTCCGCTCCGACCCCCCTGGCCGGCTTCGCGGCAGAGCAGCACGTAGAGAAAGATCGAGGCGAAGAGGAAGCGCAGAAACGCGGCGGCGAAGGGCGTCATCTCCCGCGCCACCACGCGGCCGGAGACCCACGTGGCCCCCCACAACGCCATGCTTGCGGTCAGCTTCGCGTGGACGGCGTGGTCGGATTTGGCGTGGCTCATGCCCCTCCCGGACGCACGGGGGCCTGCGCCGGCGCGAGCGCCAGGGCGCGCACGGGCGAGCCGTCGACCCCCAGCACCGGGGCGCACAGGAAGGTGAAGCCGTCAAGCGGCAGCGCTGCCAGGTTGCGGAGATTCTCCACCACCAGCACGCCCGCGCCGAGCAGGGCCCGGTGCGCCGGCAGGTCCACGTCGCCGGGCGCGTCCGGCGAGGCTGCGTCCAGCCCCACGCCGGAAAGACCATCGGCCGAAAGTCCGGCGAGCATCTCCGCCGCGCCGGGCGTCAGATGCGCGCCCTGCGCGAAGTACGCCGCCTCGCCGAAGTTCGCCTCGTCGCCCGTGCGCAGCAGCACGAAGGCCGGGGCGGCCGCGGCGAGATCCTCCATGCGCGGGGCGAGGTCGGCCGCGGTCACGGCGCGGCCCGGGCGTCCGCGCAGATCCAACACCACTCCCGGCCCTGCGAAGCGCCCCACTGGCAGTTCGGCCAGGAGCGCGCCATCGGCCAGCACGTGCGCCGGGGCGTCGATGTGCGTGCCGCAGTGCGTGGGCAGCTCGGCCACGTGGGCGCGGAAGCCCTGCAGGCACAGCTCGCCCACGGACTTGAGCCGCATGGGGGGATCGCCCGGGAACGCGGGCATTCCCGGCCGCACCGGCCAGGAGAGATCGATGGGGGCGAATGATGGGGGGAGGGCGGCGTTCATGGCCGGGCAATACCTTTCCGTCCCGGCGCTGGCAAGGGCGTCGGGGCGGGACCCGCGCGAGGGTTGTCAACCCGCAATTTTCGCCCTTTCGCCGGCCGGAAACCGGGTCGTTTCATTCGGGCGGGAAACCCCGGGCTATACTTGCGCGCACAGCGGGCCGGCCGGCGGCCCGCGCCCCGGCCCCGGGGCCGCGAGGAATGCGGGCGCGGCATATTTCGCCGCCACCCCGCGCGCGGCCGTCAGCGAGACACCCGGTCCTCCATGAACCTCTCACCATTGGAGGCATCGCCTCATGTCCATGAGCGTCAGCAATTCCTTCATCGCCCAGTATGAGGCCGACGTGCATCAGGCCTACCAGCAGCGCGGCAGCAAGCTGCGCGGCACCGTGCGCCTCAAGAGCGGCGTGATCGGGGCCACGGCCGTGTTCCAGAAAAGCGGTCGTGGCGCCGCCGGCAAGAAAACCCGGCACGGCAACGTCCCCCTCATGAACGCCGAGCACACCAGCGTCAGCGCCACTCTGGAGGACTGGTACGGCGCGGACTACATCGACCGCCTCGACGAACTCAAGACCAACATCGACGAGCGGCTGGTGGTGGCCAACGCCGGAGCCTACGCCTTGGGACGCAAGGTCGATGAGCTCATCGTGGCCAAGCTCGCCACGGCCGGCAACGTCGTGTCCGAGGCCTCCACGGGACTCACCAAGGCCAAGATCCTGGCCGCCTTCGGCATGCTCAACGCCGCCGACGTGCCCGACGATGGCGACCGTTTCGCCGTGGTGGGTGCGCACCAGTGGAACGAGCTGCTGGACATCAGCGAGTTCAAGAGCGCCGATTTCGCCGGCGACCGCTACCCCTGGCTCAAGGGCACGGAGAGCCGCACTTGGCTTGGCATCACCTGGATGTTCCACACCGGTCTGCCGCTCGCCTCGGGGACGCGCAAGTGCTTTCTGTACCATCGCGGGGCGGTGGGCCTGGCCGAGGCTCAGGAGGTCAAGGTCTTCACCGACTGGGTGCCGGAGAAGGCCGCCCATCTGGTGAACCACATGCTCTCCGCCGGGGCCGCGCTCATCGACGGCGACGGCGTCATCGAGATCGATTGCGACGACGACGCGGCGTTGGCCGCCTAGCTTTAAAACCCAAGCGCGAAGGAGAATACCCATGGCCTATGATCCGACCACCATGCGTTTGCTCGGCGGCGTGCCCGGGCAGCAGCTCTTTCTTTACCGTACGGCCGATGCCGCGAACGTCGTGTCCGCCGGGGGCTACTTCAATGACGCCTTGGCCCAGTACAACCTCGAAGGCGGCGACGTCATCGTCTGCGTGAGCGGCTACGGCGGCGCGCAGGCCGTGGGCGTGCTCACGGCCAAGGTGACGGGCTCCGTCGCCGGCACCGTGGCGCTCTCGTAGACGGCGAAAGGCCATCTTCCGCCAGCCCGGCGCGGTTCCTCCCCGCGCCGGGCTTTTTTTATTGTTGCAAAGACATTGCGAGTGGTTGCCCCCCTTGCGCTTTTCCCAATTATCCCCATATAAAACATAAATCGTGAGGAAGCATAAACGGGCCGCACCGCCCCATAACGGAGCCGCCGATGACATTGAAGATCAGTTGCCTCAACGCGCAGGACCCCGCCGTCCACACCATGTTCAAACCCTTCGCGTTGAAGATGGAGGAGCACCGCATCCCCTCCATCGTCATCAATGTGTTCAAATGCTACTACACGCAGATCCTGCAGGGCGCGCAGGGCAAGTTGCGCGACGCGGACATCGAGCCCCTGGGCGACGGCGAGGTGCCGGCCTACGAGGACCTTGCGGGCTACATCGAGGCCGGGCGCAACGCCCTGGCCCACACTGTGGTCATCAAGCTCAACGGCGGGCTGGGCACCAGCATGGGGCTGGAGCGGGCCAAGAGCCTCATCCCGGTCAAGGACGGGCACAGCTTCCTGGATATCATCCTGCGTCAGGGCAAGCTGCTGCGCAAAAAATACAAATCGTCGCTGCCGCTGGTGTTCATGAACAGCTTCAAGACCCACCGCGACACCATGCTCAAGGTGGAGGGGCTGGACAACGGCGACACCGGCATCCCCATGGCCTTTGTGCAGCACATGTACCCGAAGATTCTGGAAAACGACCTCTCGCCCGCCGAGTGGCCGGAGAATCCCGAACTGGAGTGGAACCCGCCGGGACACGGCGACTTGTACACCGCGCTCGTCACCTCCGGCCTGTTGGCCAAGCTGCTGGACCACGGCTACCGCTACGCCTTCATCTCCAATTCCGACAACCTCGGCGCGGTGATGGATTCGCGTCTGCTCGGCTACATCGCCAGCGAGCGGCTGCCATTCCTCATGGAGGTGGCGCGGCGCACGCACCTGGACAGCAAGGGGGGGCATCTGGCCCGTCTCAAGGCCACCGGGCGGCTCGCCCTGCGCGAGCTGGCCCAGTGCATGGAGAACGAGTTGGGCAGCTTCGCCGACATTGAGCGGTACCGCTATTTCAACACCAACTCCCTCTGGGTCGATCTGCATGTGTTGGAGCGGGTGTTCGTGGAGAACCTCATGATGCCGCTCGACCTCATCCTCAATCCCAAGACGTTGGACCCGCGCGATCCGGAGTCGCCGCCGGTGTTGCAGGTGGAGACGGCCATGGGCTCGGCCATCAGCGCCTTCGAGAACGCCAGGGCCGTGCTCGTGCCGCGCACGCGCTTCGCACCGGTGAAAACCACGCAGGATCTGCTGCTGGTCATGAGCGACTGCTACCTGCGCACCAAGCTGGAGACCATCGAGCAGAATCCGGCGCGCAGAACGCCCATGCCGTCCATCTCCCTCGACAAGAAGTTCTACAAGAAGATCGACATGTTCCAACAACGCTTCCCCAAGGGTGCGCCCTCGCTTCTCGAGTGCGACAGCTTCGCCGTGGAGGGCGACGTGCGTTTCGGCCGGCATGTGCGGGCCGTGGGCGACGTGCGCGTGGTGAACCGTTCGTTCCGGCAGGCCAAAATCGCCGATGGGACACTGCTTGAAGGCGATGTGATCTGCGGATAGTGTGGCGGGCCGCCGGACTCCCGCCATGCGGGACCGCCGGCCCCGTCCCAACCCGAAGCCCGAGGATCGCCGCCGTGCCGCAGATTCCAGCCGCTCCGCAGCCCCTCGGCATCGCCGGGGACACGCGGCGGATGCTCACTTTCCTGGTTGTGCTGACCATCGCCACGCAGGTGGGCCTGCAGGGCTGGAGTTCGCTGTTCACCAACTTCGCCGTGGAACGCGCCGGCTTCGGCGGCCTGGAGATCGGCGTCACGCAGTCCCTGCGCGAGGTGCCGGGCTTCCTCTCCCTGCTGGTCGTCTATGTGCTGCTGGTACTGCCGGAACACCGCGTGGTGGCGCTGGCCGTGCTCGCCCTGGGGGCCGGCGTGGGGCTTACCGGCCTGTTCCCCAGCTTCTGGGGCATCGTGGCCACCTCGCTTTTGATGAGTTTCGGCTTCCACTACTACGAGACGCTGAACATGTCGCTGACGTTGCAGTACTTCGACCGCACGCGGGCGCCCCTCGTGTTCGGCCGGTTGCGCAGCGTCACGGCCATGAGCAACATCGTCGTGGGAGCGTGCGTGCTCACGGCCACGCATTTCATTGATTATCCCGTCATCTACGGCGCGCTTGGCGGTCTGGTCGTGGTGGCCGGTCTGTGGGCGCTGGGGCGCAATCCCAGCACGGCGAACATGCCCCCGCAGCGCAAGAAAATGTTTTTGCGGCGCAAATACTCGGTGTATTATCTGCTCACCTTCCTGGCCGGCGCGCGTCGGCAGGTGCTCACCACATTCGCCGTGCTTCTGCTCGTCAAGAAGTTCGGCATGGGCGTGACCGACGTGACGGCGCTGTACCTCGTGAACAACGTGGTGAACATGGTGGTCAACCCGCTCATCGGCCGGGCGATCAATCGTTTCGGGGAGCGTTTGTTGCTCACCATCGAGTATTCCGTGGTGGTGTGCGTCTTCTCCGTGTACGCCTTTTCGGACTGCAAGTGGCTGGTGTGCTGCCTGTATGTCCTGGATCAGCTGTTCTTCAACTTCGCCATGTGCCTGAACACCTTCTTCCAGAAGATCGCCGAGCCCAAGGACATCTCACCCACCATGGCCGTGGGGTTCACCATCAACCACATCGCGGCGGTGGCCATTCCGGTGGCGGGCGGGGCCCTGTGGATGTGGAGCCCCCGGTGGGTGTTCGTCGGCGGCATGATCCTTTCGCTGTGTTCTCTCGCCGCCGTGCAGTTCATCCGCACGCCGCCGCCCCCGTCCAGGGACGCCGTGGTCCACCTCGGCTGAAGCGTTTTTCCCGCCTGCGCCGGCATTGTCCATCGCGGATCGGTTCCCGGCCGAGCCCGGTGTGGTGACTGGGGTCTGATCCCCGCCGCGTGGAGATGCGCGTGGCTGGCTCCTGCGGCTATGGCAGCCCCCTTCGATGGAACGGGAACGCCGACCAGACCGCCCTTTCCTCCCCTCTGCGCGCAGGCTTTGCGCGTTTGTGCGTACTGGATGCGCAATGTTTGCGCAGCGCCGTCCGCACCCTTCTGCGCACTTGTAAAAATATGTAATGAATGCTGCTACTTATCGCTTGGCACGGCGAATGCTCATTGTGTGGCGCGCGTCGAGAGGCGCGCAAGCGTAACGGCCCAGGGAAACGAACCAATCAACCAACCCGTGATTTCAAGGAGCCTTCGGTATGTTCAAGAGATTCGCCGCCGCCGCCATGGTGCTCGCTTTCGCGGCTCCGGCCCTCGCGCAGGGCGTGGACACGACCCGCTTGGACAAGCGCGAGGCGCGGATGGAGCAGCGTATCGACCAGGGCAAGGCCAGCGGGGCCCTTACCGACAAGGAAGCCGCCAAGCTGGAGAAACGCAAGGCCAAGCTTGAGAAGGCCGAGGACCACGCCAAGGCCGATGGCGACATGACCCGTCAGGAACGTCGCCATTTGAACAAGAAGGCCGACCGCCTGAGTCGTGACATCCATCGCGAGAAGCATAACGCGCAGACCGCTGTACCGGCGCCTCCCGCCCCTCCGGCGCCACAGCAGTAGCCAGTCGTAGATTGCCGCAAACCCTCGATCGTCTGCCATAACACCAAAGGAGTTCCGCCATGAAAAAGTTCGCCATCGCCCTGCTGATGCTGTCCCTGGCCGTTCCCGCCTTCGCCGCCGCCCCGGCCGCCGACGCCGCTTCCGACGCCGCCAAGACCGAGGCTCCCGCTCCCGCGAAGAAGGCTCCGGTGAAGAAGGCCGCGAAGAAGGCTCCCAAGAAGGCCGTGAAGAAGGCCCCCAAGACCGAAAAGACCGAGAAGGCCGGAGCCGCCGAGCCCGCCAAGTAGTCGCGGACCACAGTTTTTTCTCGTGGCGGGGCGTTCCGATGGGGCGCTC
>JAIMKR010000004.1:221484-221719 GCA_020692325.1 Desulfocurvus sp. | reverse complement strand
CCTGGCCGTTCCCGCCTTCGCCGCCGCCCCGGCCGCCGACGCCGCTTCCGACGCCGCCAAGACCGAGGCTCCCGCTCCCGCGAAGAAGGCTCCGGTGAAGAAGGCCGCGAAGAAGGCCGCGAAGAAGGCCGCGAAGAAGGCCGCGAAGATCGAGAAGACCGAGAAGGCCGGAGCCGCCGAGCCTGCCAAGTAGTCGCGGACCACAGTTTTCCCTCCACCTTGCGGCGGGGCGTCC
>JAIMKR010000004.1:108400-221440 GCA_020692325.1 Desulfocurvus sp. | reverse complement strand
TGAAGGATTTCATCGCCTCAGGCGGCATTGCGGTAGCCGCCAGCGGGTTTTGCCAAACCCTGACCGCCTCGAAACAACCAAAAAGGATTCCGCCATGAAAAAGTTCGCCATCGCCCTGCTGATGCTGTCCCTGGCCGTTCCCGCCTTCGCCGCCGCCCCGGCCGCCGACGCCGCTTCCGACGCCGCCAAGACCGAGGCTCCCGCTCCCGCGAAGAAGGCTCCGGTGAAGAAGGCCGTGAAGAAGGCCCCCAAGAAGGCCGTGAAGAAGGCTCCCAAGACCGAGAAGACCGAGAAGGCCGGGGCCGCCGAGCCCGCCAAGTAGTCGCGGACCGCATTTTCCCTCCACCTTGCGGCGGGGCGTCCTGATCGGGCGTTTCGCCGCTTTTTTTGTGGATCATTCCCAGGGGGGATTGCCAAGGATGCGCAGAAGTTCCTCCGCCCCTTCGGCTTGACCGAGGTCGATGGCGGCCGCCGGTCGATCGAGGGCCGCACCGTCCAGGCCGAGGGCCAACCGGCAGGCGCGGTCGAGCGACGCCAATTCCGTCCGCACGTCCGGGGCGTGCGCGTGACCGAACCGCAGCCCTTGTGACAAGCGCGTCTCGAAGTTGTCGCTGGCGATGGCGCGCTCCTGGAACTCGGCCTGCCGGAGTTCGGCGACGAGCGCCCGATGGCGTTCGGCCAGGGCCTCCCTCGGGTTCAGGTCCGGCGGGAACAGGTCGAGGAAACGCATGGTCCAGGCGATGAGCGCCGGTGCGTCATCGGCCTGCGGACCGTGGGTGTTCATGCGGTCGAGCAGCGTGGCGACGAGGAACGTCCGCGCCGGACTCCAGGAAAGCCGGCCATGACGGAGGACGACGCCCAGCGTGGCCGCGTCGGGTCCGAAGCGCGGCAGGCGCGTGCGCAGCTCCGGCGGGGGCGTGGCCCCGGCGGCGAGGCGGCGCACGTAGTCGCGCACGTCATCAACGGAGGGTGCAAGGCTTGCTGGATTTCCCTCCGGCAGGCGCAGGCGGCTTTCCCCCGCCGAAACGAGGCGCGCCGCCGCGTCCTCCAACTCCATCGCACCGGCGTCGTCGAGGTCGGCCCCGGCGAGGGCGGGTTCCAACGCCCGCATGTCCTCCGGACCCGGGGAATAGACAAGGGCCAGCAGCGGCGCGGTCAGGCAGGAGTCCGCATCGGCCGCGAGACGTCGCAGCGCCAGGGTGATGTCGTCCTCGCCCGTGGCCTGCCGCAAGGCCTCGGCGTCCCGCGTCCCCAGAGTCAGCCCGTGGGCGAAGCGCGCCGCCACGGCCCGGGCGGCCATTGTGATCCTTTCGGTCCTTTCGGCCTCCGCGTTCGTTCCGGTCGATCCGAGCGCGCCGCAGCTCACGGCTTGCGGCCGGCCACGATGCCGGAGTCGTTCGGCCCGGCGAAGTCCAGCCGCGCAATGTCCGTCAGACCGGCCGCGCGCAGCATTTCCGCCACCTGCCCGCCGGAGTAGGCCTGCCCGCCAGGCGTGCCCAGCAGCATGTTCAGGGAGAACAGCGCGGGGAATTCCGGGCCGTCGAGCGTGTCGTTCAGCAAAAACTCGTGCACCAGCAGCACGCCGCCCCGGTTCAGACCAGCCGCCGCGCCGGTCACGATGCGCGCCGCCATGTCCGGTCCCTCGCCGTGGAGAATGTGCGAGAGCCAGGCAGCGTCGAAACCGCCAGGCACGGGGTCGCGCGTGTAGTCGCCGGGAAGGAAGGACAGGCGCGCGTCTGGGCCGGAGCAGCTCAGGCCGAAGCGCGTGGCCGTGGCCTCGGCGAAGGGCCGGGTGGTGGGCAGGTCGAACACGGCGGCTGTCAGGTCCGGCCGGGCCAGACAGAAGTGGATGGCGTAGGTGCCGGGGCCGCCGCCGAGGTCGAGCAGACGGCCGTGCCCGCGCAGGGGAGACAGGCCGGCCTTGTGCAGCAGGGCGTCCAGCTCGGGGGCCAGACGGGGGGCTATCCCCATGGCGTTGTTGTACATGCCCAGCAGAAAGGCCTCGCGTTCGGCACCGGTGCGCTCGCCGCCGCGCACGCTTTGCCCCGTGCGCACGGCCTCGTCCATGCGCCCGAAGGCCTCCAGCAGGTGCTTGTGGTGCATGATGATGTGGCCCTTGTATTCCGGCGCGCCGCGCACCAGGTACGCTGCCGTCTCCACCGAGGGCGAGAAGGTTTCGCCCCGGCGTTCCAGCAGCCCCATGGCGCATAGCGCGCCCAGCAACATGCCGGTGGCGCGGGCGTTCGTCCCCAGGCGCTGGGCCAGCTCCCCGGCGGTGGCCGCCTCGTCGGCCAGGGCGGTGAACACGTCCAGCGCAACGGCGGCGTGCAGCGTGCAGGATTTCCAGTAGGCGTCGGACATGGCGAGCAGGGAACGGGGCGAGGGTTTGGGCGTTGTATCGTGGGACACGGACGGCCTCCTTCGCGCGTCTGGCGCGCTTTGGGACGGATGATAACGCCGTGGGCGCGCAGTGCGCAAGGGCGTGGCTGTCGTCAAAACGTCACCGGGATTTCACCCGGGGGGAACCCGGGGCGGCCACGCGCGGGGTATGTCTGCGCGACGGGACAAAAATTCGCGTTCCCGTCACAAGGAGCCACGCCATGCGCAACATTCCGGTCTGGGGCAAAGTGGCCCTCGCCCTCGCCACCGCAGCGGTCATCACCCTGGTCGTCGCCGCCGGAGGCTACCTGGGCATCCTCCGCACCGAGGACGCCCTCACCACAACGGCCCGCCGCAGCCTGCCGGCGCAGTATCAGCTGCTTGTGCTGCGCAACGCGCTCACCGCCCTGCAGCGGGCCGAGCGCACCCGCCTCATCCCCGAGACGGAGGAGAATCCGCAGCTCATGCAGCGCCAGAAGGACAATCTCGTCAAGTATTGGGCCCAGGCCGAGGCCGCCATGAAGGCCTTCGAGGCCCTGCCCGCGCCGGACGGCCGGCCCGAGGCCAAGAATCCCGACTGGCTCGCGTTCAAGAACGCCTGGGATGATTGGGGCGGCCGCCACCGCCGGGTGTTGGAGCTTCTGGATGGCGATATGCGCATGGGGGCCATGGCCCTGTCCATGCGCGAGGCCCGTGAGTCGCTGCAAGGCGTGGAGGCCGCACTGGACAAGCTCATGATACAGGAGCGCGCCGGCACCGACGGCTTCGTGAACGAGGCCCTGCCCCGGGCGCGGCGCGATCAGATGCTCCTGCTCGGCGCGGCGTTGCTGGCGGTGGTCGTTTCGCTGGCTTTCGGCGCGTGGGTGGCCTCGAACATCAACCGGCCGCTCCGGCGCACCCTGGCCTTCGCCGAGCGCGTGGCCGATGGCGATCTCACGGCCGAGCTGCCCGTGGACCGGCGCGACGAGCTAGGCAAGATGGCCCGGGCGCTGGGGCTCATGGTGCGTTCGCTGCGGAAGGAAATCGCCCTCGCCGGAGAATGCCGGCTGGAGGCGGAGAACGAGGCCGAACACGCCCGTTGCGCCGTGGAGGAGGCCCGGACCGCCGGTCTGAAGGCCGAGCTCTCGCGGCGCGAGGGGATGCGGCAGGCGGCGGAACGCATGGGCGAGGTGGTGGACCGTCTCGGGGCCGGATCGCAGCAGCTCTCGGCCCAAGTGGAGCAGTCCGCGCGCGGAGCCGGCGAGCAGTCGCGTCTTTCCGTGGAGACCGCCGGGGCCATGGAACGCCTGCTGGAGGCCGTGGACAAGGCGGGCAAGGGTGCCGCGCGCGCCGCGGAGACGGCCGAGGCCGCCAAGACCCGCGCCGGCGAGGGCGAACGCGCCGTGGCCGAGGTCGCCCGGGTGGTGGCCGCCGTGCAGGATCGCGCCGGGGCCCTGCGCGTCAGCATGGACGCCCTGCACGCCAAAAGCGAGGACATCGGCCGCATCATCACGGTCATCGCCGACATCGCCGACCAGACGAACCTGCTGGCGCTCAACGCCGCCATCGAGGCAGCCCGGGCCGGCGACGCGGGTCGGGGCTTCGCCGTGGTCGCCGACGAGGTGCGCAAGCTGGCCGAGAAGACCCAGGCCGCCACCAAACAGGTGGATGCGGCAATTCGCGGCATCCAGGCCGAAACGCGTGGCAGTCTGGACCAGGTGGAGTTGGCCGGCCGGGCCGTGAGCGAGGCCACCACGCGCGCCGACGCCTCGGCCGCATCCCTGCGCGAGATCGCGGCCCTCACGGCCAGGACGAACGAGGAGATCCGCGCCATCGCCGCCGCAGCGGCGCATCAGGCCGAGGCCGGCCGCGAGGTCAACGAGTCCGTGGCGCACATGCACGGCATCGGCGAACAGACCGGCGCGGCCATGGACGAATCCGCCCGGGCGGTGGCCGAGCTGGCCGATCAGGCGAGCCGACTTTCCGTCATCATGGAGGACATCCGCAGTGATGCGGAGGATGCGGACCCTACGGACGATGTTCGCGCGGACGACGCCCCTTCCGAGGGAATGGTTTCCGCGCCGGGCGGCGAAGGGCTCGACGTGGCGGCGTAGCGGGAGAGGCGCGAGGAGGTACGCGCGTCTCTTGACCGGGCCGGTCGCGCCGGTCGTCCAGCCACCAACGCCGACGGCGCAGGTCATGCCGGCAAGGCGATCGACTCACCCGTCCGCCGGTATGGCATGAAAAAAGGCGGCCGCGCATGAGCGGGACCGCCTTCGCTTTCGGGACGCCTGCTAGCGGGTGATCTCGGTGCCGATGCCGCAGGCGGTGAAGAGTTCCAGCAGCACGCAGTTCTCCACGCGGCCGTCGATGATGTGCACCTTCTCCACGCCGGCCATGATGGCCTCCAGGCAGCATTGCAGCTTGGGGATCATGCCGCCCACCACCAGCCCTTTCTCGATGGCCTGGAAGGCCTCGGTGCTGGTCATGCTGCGGATGAGTTTCTTGTTCGCATCGAGCACGCCGGGCACGTCGGTGAGCAGGTGCAGGCGCTTGGCGCGCATGGCCCCGGCCACGGCCCCGGCCACGGAGTCGGCATTGATGTTGTAGGTGTCGCCCAGCTCGTCCACGCCCACGGGCGCGATGACCGGGATGATGCCGCTGCCCATGAGGGAGGTGAGCACGTCGGTCTCGATGCGCGTCACCTCGCCCACCTTGCCCAGGTCGATGATCTCCGGCGGGGCGTCGTCGCGGTTGACGGCCAGTTCCTTCTTTTCGGCGCGGATGAGCATTCCGTCCTTGCCGGAGAGCCCGACGGCCCGGCCGCCGGCCAGATTGATGAGGTTGACGATTTCCTTGTTGACCTTGCCCACCAGCACCATCTCCACCACGTCCATGGTGGCGTCGTCGGTGACGCGCAGGCCCTGCCGGAACTCGGAGGCGATGTTCAGCGCCTTGAGCATCTTGCCTATCTGCGGGCCGCCGCCATGCACGATGACGGGGTTGACCCCCACGTACTTGAGCAGCACCACGCTGCGGGCGAAGCTCTGCTTGAGCCGCTCGTCGATCATGGCGTTGCCGCCGTACTTGATGACGATGGTGCGCCCGGCGAATTCGCGGATGTAGGGCAGCATCTCGATGATCATGCGCGCCTGATCCGCGCCCTTTTTGAGGGCGGCGGGCGTGTCCTCCGGGTTGGGACAGACGAAGGCGGCCTTGAGGGCGTCGGCGTTGGTCATTGGAAGCCTCCGGCGAAGCGGAATGGCGCGGAGCGAAGGCCCGCGCGGTGGCGGAACATCGCGCGGCCGGGACGGCTTGTCAACAGCGGTGGGAGGGGAGCGGCGGGCTTCAGCCGCCGAAGGGATGGTAGAGCACGCGCTCGTAACCGGCGGAGAGCCCGCGCGCCAGCCGGGTCGGCAGGCCCAGGTCGCACAGCCTGCAGTACAGGTGCAGGGGGTTCAGACGGTGTCTCAGTGCGTTGGCTATGCGGCGGCTCATGATTTTCGTGCTCCCTTGCACGCCATATCGACGTGAAGGAGGAGGGAGATTAGCGCAAAGCGCGGCGTCTTGCAAGGGGGGGCGGGGACCCGCACGGTCCGGGAATCGCCGGGCCTTGCCGTGCGGGCGGCAATGGCGTAGGAAAAGCAGGAGAGAGGGTGGAGGGTTTATGGATGGTTTGTTCTCGGCGCATGTGCTTTGGTTCCTCGCTGGCATGATTCTGCTGCTGGCGGAACTGCTCACGCCCGGGTTCGTGCTGCTGTTCTTCGCCCTCGGCGCCTTTGTGGCCGCGTTGGCCGCCTACACCCTGCCCATCGGCCCCGGCGGGCAGATCGCGGTGTTCCTGATCGCCTCCGCCGCCGGGCTGGCGCTTTTGCGGCGCATGTTCCTGCGCGTGTTCCGCGGCCGCACCCGCGAGTCCGGCGCCGGCGACGACCTGGACAGCGGGGCCGGGCGGACCGCCGTGGTCACGCGGGCCATCGCCCCCGGCCATCCCGGGGAGATCAAGTTTCGTGGCAGCTTTTGGCGGGCGCATTCGCGCGCGGCCGCGCCCGCCGGCGCCTCCGTGGTCATCGTCGGCCCGGCCGAGGACGATCCTGGCGCGTACCTCGTGCGTCCGGCGGACGAAAACGCCGCCGGAAACGCCGTCGGCGACAACGCATAGGAGGAGCAATTGTGAGCGGCAACGTCGTCATCCTTGGCATCCTGGCCGTACTGGCCGTCATCGTCTTCGTCAAGACCGCCGTGGTCGTGCCCCAGAAGTCGGAGTACATCGTGGAGCGGCTGGGCCGTTATTCCACCACGCTGGCCGCCGGCTTCCACATCCTCGTCCCCTTCGTCGATCGCGTGGCCTACAGGCGCTCCATGAAGGAGGAGGTGCTGGAGATCCCGCCCCAGGTCTGCATCACCAAGGACAACGTGGCGGTCTCCATCGACGGCCTCATCTACCTCGAGGTGCGGGACGCCAAGCTCTCCAGCTACGGCATCGCCAACTACTACCAGGCGGCCATCCAGCTTTCGCAGACCTCCCTGCGCTCGGCCATTGGCAAGATCGAGCTCGACCGCACCTTCGAAACGCGCGAGACCATCAACCATCAGGTCATCACCGCCGTGGACGAGGCGGCGACCGGCTGGGGCGTCAAGGTGCTGCGCTACGAGATCAAGGACATCAATCCCCCGCAGAGCGTCATGGCCGCCATGGAACTGCAGGTGAAGGCCGAACGCGAGAAGCGTGCCGAGATCGCGCGCAGCGAGGGCGAACGGCAGTCGCGCATCAATATGGCCGAGGGGCAGCGCCAGCAGGCCATCAACGTTTCCGAGGGCGAGAAGCAGAAGCGCATCAACGAGGCCGAGGGCCGCGCCCGCGAGATCGAAATCGTGGCCGAGGCCACGGCCGAGGGCATCCGCCGCGTCGCCGAGTCCCTTTCCGGACCCGAGGGCATGAACGGCGCGCGCGTTCGCCTGGCCGAAAAGTACATCGCCGAGTTCGGCAACCTCGCCAAGACCAACAACACCCTCATCCTGCCGGCCAACGTGGCCGACGTCTCCGCCCTCGTGGGCACCGCCCTGTCCGTGGTGGACGGCCTGCGCCAGGGAGGCGGATCCGCTTCAACCGAAAAGGGCCGAGAGGCCGAACAGGACGCATAGGCCGGGGCCGCAGCGGCCCGCCGTGCGTCGGGAGAATCACCGACAATGACCGATCACGAGAACGACGCCGCGCAAGACGGCGCCCAGGAGAAGGCCGGGGCCGCGCGTCCCGAGCGCGAGTATGTGCAGACTCCGGGACTGACCCAGGTGCAGAAGGCCCTGCTTTACGCGGAGCAGACCATGAACGAACCCAGGGCCGAGGCCGTGGGCGAGATCGCCCCCGAGGACGCCCTGCCGGAGATGAAGCTGGCCGACCTGCCGGAGAACATGAGTCAGGCCTGCGCCCGCGCCGGCTGGGATCATCTGATGCCCGTGCAGGAAAAGGCTCTGCCGTACATGCTGGCCCGCCGCGACATCATGGTGCAGGCGCGCACCGGCTCCGGCAAGACCGCCGCCTATCTCCTGCCGCTGCTGGGGCGGCTGGAGCACACCCACAGCACCTGTCAGGCCCTCATCCTGGTGCCCACGCGCGAGCTGGCCCAGCAGGTGGCGGCCGACGCCGCCGTGCTTTTCGAGGGCACGGGTGTGGAGTGCGTGGCCGTGTATGGCGGCGTGGGCTACGGCGCGCAGCTGGAGGCCTTCAAACGCGGCGCGCAGATCGTGGTGGGCACCCCGGGCCGCGTGCTCGACCATCTGCTCAAGCGTTCGCTGATGCTTTCCGACCTGTCGACGTTGATTTTCGACGAGGCCGACCGGATGCTCTCCATCGGCTTCTACCCGGACATGAAGGACATCCAGCGCTATCTGCCGCGCCGGCGCGTGCATTCGGCCATGTTCTCGGCCACGTTCCCGCAGCAGGTGCTGCGCCTGGCCCAGGAGTTCCTCGTCGATCCGGGCCGGCTGTCCCTTTCCGAGGGACAGGTGCACATCGCCAACATGGCCCACGTGTTCTACGAGGTGCCGGCCATGGGCAAGGACCGCTGCCTCATGCGCATCATCGAGATGGAGAATCCCGAGAGCGCCATCATCTTCTGCAACACCAAGGCCGACGTGCATTATCTGACGGCCGTGCTCGGCCGCTTCGGCTACAACGTGGGCGAGCTCTCCGCCGACCTCAACCAGTCGCGCCGCGATCAGGTGCTCAACAGCGTGCGCGCCGGGCAGCTGCGCTACCTCATCGCCACCGACGTGGCCGGCCGCGGCATCGACATCCCCGGCCTGTCGCACGTCATCCTCTACTCCCCGCCGGAGAACCCCGAGAGCTACATCCATCGCGCCGGCCGCACCGGCCGCGCCGGGGCCGACGGCACCGTCATCTCGCTGGTGGACGTGATGCAGAAGATGGAGCTCATGCGCATCGCCCGGCAGTATGGCATCCAGCTTCAGCAGCGTGAGCTGCCCACCGAGGCCGAGCTGACCGCAAACGCCGTGCAGCGGCTCACCACCGTGTTGGAAAGCCGCTGGCGCGCCAAGGACAGCCTGGAGCAGGAGCGCATCCGCCGCTTTGCCGACGTGGCCAGGACAATGGCCGAGGACGAGGACCAGTGCCTGCTGCTGGCCATGCTTCTCGACGGTCTGCACCAGCAGGCCCTGCACACCCCGCCGCCGCAGCCCGCCGGTCATGCGGCCCGTCCCGCGCCCGTGGTCGCCCCCCGCGAGGAGAGCCGGGATTCCGGCGGAGACCGTTCCGGTGAACCCGGGCAGGGCCGCCGCCGCCGCCGTCGCTAGGAGGGGGAGCCAATGCCGCAGCTGCCGGCTGCCCGCGCCGCCGCCCTGGATTGCCTGAGCGCCTGCCTTCTCGAGGGCCGCGACCTGCAAGCCGCCCTGGATGCCGTGCTGAACGCCGATCCGCTCACCGATCGCGACGCCGCGCTGACCACCGAGCTCGTCTACGGCTACTGTCGCATGAAGGGCCGGCTGGACGCGCTGGTTTCGCGCTTTCTGGACCCCGCGCGGAAATTGCCCGTGGAGGCCTCCATCGTTCTCGGGCTGGCCGCGCACGAGATTGTGCATCTGGACCGCGTGCCTGCCTACGCCAGCGTGAACTGGGCCGTGGACTGGGCCAAGGGCTACACGCGCGCGCACCTCGATGGCCTGTTCAACGCCGTCCTGCGCCGCGTGTCCGGCATGGCGGAGCAGGCGCGCACGGTCACGCCCTATAAGCTGGGCGCCAAAAGCGAGGCCGAGGTGCTTTCGCGCTACTACTCCTGCCCGGAGTGGATCGTGCGGTTGTGGCTTGCGGAATACCCCAAGGCCGAGGCCGCGCGTTACCTGAAGGCCCAGGCCCGTCCGCCCGCCGTGGGACTGGCTGTGGACGCCCACGCCCTGGGTGAGGGGCCCGCGCACGATCTGGCGCGTCGCCTCGCCGAGCATCCGGCCTGTCTGGGCTGCGTGGGCCTGGGGCTGGCCTTCGCGCCTGGCACGGGGCTGCGGGTTTTGACCGATGAGCTGCATCTCACCGCGCCCGAGCGGGCGGCGATTTTGCGGCAAAGCTTCGCCGCTCGGCAGGCGCTGGCGGCACTGGAACCCCGGCGTTTCAAGACCCCGGTGTGGGATGCCTGCTGTGGACGCGGCGGCAAGACGCGCCTTTTGCTGGAGGCCGGGCTCTCCCCGGTGGTCGCCAGCGACACGCACCTGGGGCGTCTGCGGGCGTTGGCGCGCGAGCTGGACTGGGCTGTGGCGGAGGGAAGGCTCCTGGTGCTGCGCGCCCGGGCGGACGAGCCAGCTCCCCTGATCCGTCCGCCGGCCGTCGTCGTGCTCGACGCGCCATGCACCGGCCTGGGCACGTTGTCGCGCCGGCCGGACATCAAGTGGAAGCGCACGCCCGGGGATGTGGCCACGCTCGCCGGACTCCAGGCCGCCATGCTCGACCGGGCCCTGGACGCCCTGACGCCGGGCGGCCGGTTGTGCTATGTCACCTGCACCCTCTCTCCCGAGGAAAACCAGCGTCAGGTTTCCCGCCTGCTGGCCCGTCGGCCCGAGGCCGCCCTGGACGCCACGTGGACCACGCCGCCGGACGTGCCCGCCGGCGAATTCTTCTACTGCGCCAGCCTGAGCAAGCGCGGTTGAGCGGGGGAAATCCTGCGGCGCTCCTTTACATAGAGGGCGATTCTGCGTAGTTGATGATGAAAATACCCCCCGGAGAACAATTGCGTAGAAAAAAAATCGCAGAGATGTCCGGCCAGGGCGCTCATTCGACGACCGCGGGCGACGTTTTCCGCTCGGCCTTCGAGGCCAGCCGAGCCATGATGTTCCTTATCGACCCGAAGACGGGCGAGATCATCAGCGTCAACCCGGCCGCCTGCGAGTTTTACGGCTACGACGCCGCGGAACTCACGGACATGCCCTCCACACAGGTGAGCCTGCTCACGCAGGAGCAGCTGCACGGGCTGCTTTCGCATCTGTTGGAAGGCGGCGGCGTACGCTACGCCAGCAAGCACCGTTTGAAAAACGGCCAGCTGCGCGACGTGGAGCTCAACGCCGCGCCCATCACCCTGGAGGACGGCCGCGACTGCCTGTTCTTCATCGGCCACGACATCACACCGCGCATATTGGCGGAACGCTCCCTGGCTCAGAGCGAAAGCCTGCTGCGCGCCATCCTCGATTCCGCCGGCGACGGCATCAGCTTCCGCGACACGGAGGGGTACTACCGGCAGGCCAATCCGGCCTTCTGCCGCTTGGTGGGGCAGGATTGCGGGAAGGTGCTGGGCCGCAAGGGGCGCGATTTCTTCGAGCGTCGCGCCGCCAGCCGCGACGTGCGGGTGGATCGGCGCGTGCTCACGCAGCAGGGACCCATCACTTATGAGATGGAACAGGACAGCCCGGATGGCCCGCGTTATCTGAGCGTGCACAAGACCCCCGTGTTCGATGTCGAGGGGGAGTGCCTGGGCGTGGTTTCGGTCAGCCGCGACCTGACGGACAGGCGCAAGGCCGAGCAGGCCCTGCGCAAGAGCCAGGGTTTGTTGCGCGCCATGCTGCACTCCGCCCAGGACTGCATCGTCGTCACCGACGAGCGGGGCGTCATCCGCGAGCTGAACCAGACGTTCTGCCTGCACGTGGGCCACACGCGCGAGGAACTCATCGACCAGCCGCTGGCGGCGGCCTTCTCCGGCGAGGACCTGCGCGTACAGCTCTCCACCAGCGTCTTGACCCTCAAAACGCGCGAGGCCGTGAGCTTCACCCAGCACATGCGCACGGACGGGCACGACTTCTGGATCAGCGTGGTCAAAACGGCCGTGCTTGACACCGAGGGAAAATGCCTGGGCGTGGTCTCCATGGGGCGCGACGTGACCGCCCAGCGCACCGCCGAGCTGGCCCTGCGGCAGAGCGAACGCCGGCTGGCCGGTCTTATCCGGCAGGTCCCCGTGGGCGTGTTCGAAACCGACTCCGGCGGGGGGCTCATCTTCGCCAACGAGCGTATGCAGCGTAAAACCGGCAAGTCCCTTTCCGGTCTCATCGGCGACAAGTGGCTGGAGTTGGTGCAGCCGGCCGACCGGGAGGATTTCCTCAACGCGTGGAACGCCGCGCGGGCGCGCAAGCTGGAGGTGGATCGGGAGATGCGCCTCACCAGCGCCGCGGGCCAGATGTTCTGGGTGTCTTGTCGCATTCGCCCCATGACGGACGCCGCCGGGCATTTCAGCGGTTATCTGGGCGTGCTCAGCGACATCAGCGAGCGCAAGAAGGCCGAGGCCCTGCGCATGGATGTGGAGAGCGTGGTGCGCCACGACCTCAAAAGTCCGCTGGGCTCGGTGCAGAACGCCATGGAGCTTTTGGACATGCTCGGGGACCTCAACGCGGAGCAGCGTCAGGTGACGGACGAGGTGCGCTCCGTGGTGCGGCGGATGCAAGGGCTCATTTCGCTTTCGCTTGATCTGCACGCCATGGAGACGGGAGCCTTCGTGCCCCGGCTTTCGCCCGTGGACCTGTGCGACGTGGTGGATGGGCTGCGTCCCGAACTGCGGGTGTACGTACAGGGCAAAAACCTGCGGCTCGTCCTGATGTCCGAATGCGCCACCGGGCCGTTCTGGGTGCTGGGCGAACGTCGTCTGCTGGACGCCATGCTCTCCAATCTGCTCAAGAACGCGGCGGAGGCTTCGCCGGATGGTGGGGAAGTCCGCGTGACCATGCGCCGGGAAGGCGATGTCGCCGTGGCGCTTCTACGCAACGCGGGCGAGGTGCCGCAAGCCGTGCGCGAGCGCTTTTTCGAAAAATACGCCACCTGGGGCAAGCCCCACGGCACGGGGCTGGGCACCTATTCCGCGCGGCTGATGGTGCGCACCCTCGGCGGTTCGCTCACGCTGGACACCAGCGATCCCGGCCATACGACCGTAATGTTGCGGCTGCCCGTCGCCGTTCCCACGGACCACCAGGACTCCCCGGACTTGGCCGGTCCTTCCGGCGGCGGCGCGCACTGATCCCCCCGCCGCGGCCCTTCCGCCCTTACTTGCCCTTCGCCTTGCCGCAGTAGCCCATTCTGCGCGCGTCCAGCAGACGGTCGCATTGACCGAGATCGCAGGCGCGGCTGTAGTCGGCGCACATGCCGTCGAAGTCGCCGAGCTGCGAACGCGTGACCCCCCGGTTGGCGAAGGCCGTGGCCGAGTCGGGATCAAGGGCGATGGCCCGGTCGAAGTCGGCGATGGCCTCGGCGAAGCGACCTTGGTCGTCGCGCACCACGCCGCGATCGATGTAGCCCAGCGGGTCGTCGGGGGCGATCTCTATGGCCTTGGTGTAGCTGAGTTCCGCCGGGCGGGGCAGCTCCATGGCGAAGAAAATATCCCCCTGGGTCAGCAGGGCGTCCACGTTTTTGGGGTCCAGCCGTAGCGCCGTGGTCAGATCCTCCAGGGCGCGCCCGGACGCGCCGGCGTCGTAGAGGGCGCGGGCGCGGGTCACGAAGGCCGCCGTGGTGTTCCGGCCGGCGAGGATGAGAAGGTTCGCCTCGGCCACGGCCTCGTCCGTGCGGCCGAGCAGACGCATGGCCTCGGCGCGGTCCAGGCGCGCGCGGGGGGCGTCGCTTTGACCAAGCAGGGTGAGGGCGGCTTGCGGGTCCTGGTCCGGGCCGTCTTCCAGCAGAGCCTCGGCGCGATCCAGGGAACCGTCCCGGGCGTCGGCGTTTGACGTGGCCTGGGATGTGCCCGGCGGAGTCGGCGGGGCGGCGGGTTTGTTGGCGCAGCCCCCGGCGAGCAGGACCACGGCGAGGCATAGCGGCGGCAGCATTCGGGAGGGGATGCGTCCCTTGGGGCGGCTGGACATGGGAGGGCTCCTTTGGGCCTGCCTGGCCCTGGTTGCCGGGAACCGCGTCCGGGCTTGACGGCCGGGGGCAAAACGCGGCACACACGGCGAAACCTTTCATATCCTAACCGAGGCGCCAGTGTCCCGCAAATCCCTTCTCGCCGCCGGCATTTTCGCGCTGACCTACGCGGTGGCCTTTTACCTGCGCATTTACGTGGTGGATACGCCCGTGAGCGGAGCTCAGGAGAATCCCGCCATTGTCTGGCTGCGGCAGGGCGTGCTGTTTGGCCAGCTGCGCAGCGTGTGGGGCATGCTCAGCCTGGCTGCCGGCGTGTTGGCGCTGTTTTCGCCCTGGCGCTGGACCGTCTACGCCTGGGGGGTGCTCACGGCCTTCGCCCTGGCGAACTACAACGGGGATCTCGGTGTGGTCGGCCTGGCCCTGGGCGTGTTGCGTCTGGCCCGCTTCTAGCTGTCGAGTCCGTTGGCGATGTTGGAACCCACCGCTTCGAGTTTGGAAAGCATCCTGAGTGAGGGCGCGTGCTTCGGGTCCAGCTCCAGGGCGACGGCCAGAAAGTGCTTGGCCGTGGGAACGTCCTTGGACATGGCGTAGGCGTTGGCCATGCTGAAGGCCACGACGGCCGCGGTGCGGCAGAACTTGGGGTTGATGCGCTGCACCTGTTCGAAGGCGCCCACGGCCATGCGGTAGAGCTGCCCGTCGGCGTAGGCCAAGCCCATATTGTAGAGCACGCGCTCGTCGTCGGCCACCACGGAGAGGGCCTTCTTGTAGTTCTCCACGGCCTCGCGCCATTTGCCCTGCCGCCGGAGCGCAATGCCCAGACGGTTGAAGGTGACCATGTCCGCCTCGGTGAGGTTGTCGCCCTTCATCGTCAACAGCTGCACGTAGTATTTCTCGGCCAGGGCCGGGGCGCTCTCGGCCACGGTCTCGGCGATGTCGGTGATCACGTTGTCCACGTGGTTCAGCGCCTCGCGCCGGGCGTTCTCAATGGCGGCCGTGAAGTAGCGGTCGGCGCGCTCGTTGTCGTTCTTGCGGGCGTATACCTTGCCGATCTCGCACTTGCGTTCTGTGTTCAGCGGACTGATGGAGTCGAGCTTGCGCATGAAGCGCAGGTAGGCGTCCTCGTTGATGTCCTTGTTCGCCTCGGCCAGTTTCTTGAGCGGCTCCAGGTAGAGCTTGGCCCCCTCGTGGGCGGATTCGTAGGCGTGGATGGCCTCGTCGCGGCGGTTCTCCTTGAGCAGGGCGTCACCCATGAGCATGAGGGCCACGGGGCTGCCGGGCTTGAGCTTCAGAATCTCGCGGCTGATGTCCATGGCGTGCTTGGTGTCGTTCGTCTCCAGGAAGCATTTGCCCTCCTGCACCAGCTGGCTGATCTTGCCCTGGGGCTTGATGGCGCCGGCCATCTTCTCCACCAGCGTGTCGATGCTCACGGGTTTGGTCAGGATGCTGTCCACCCCGATCTCGTAGAGCTGGGAGAGTTCGTCCTTGGTTGTCTCATGGGTCATCACCAGCAGTTTCGCCTGGGGGAAGGTGGCCTTCACGCCGCGCAGAAAGGTCAGTGTGGGGCGGCCGCGCAGCAGTCTGTCCGCCAGCACGAGCACCGGCGCCTTGCGCGTGAGCACGGCGTGCACGGCCTTCATGGCCAGGGCGGGGTTCTGTTGAACGTCCAGACAGTCGGTCTTGACGGCGAGGGTTTTGAAGATCGCCGCGCGCATGGCCCGGACGAACAGCTGATCGTCGCTGAGCATGACGATCCTCCCCCCTTGCGGTTCGAGAAAATCGCGCAATTCCTGATCGAAACGGGAAGCGAGAGCCATGGGTGCTTATCCTGTGCTTGTCGGTGGATATGGCGGGGGGGGATATTCGGCCCAATAGCTATAAGGCAGCCCTCGGAGCCTGTCGAGACGTAGAGCGCGTAACTTCGTAGTCCTGAGCGGGTGCCCGGCAAGGCGCTGACACTCGGCATGTTTTTCTTGCCGGAAAAGCGATTCGGGAGGAAATCTAGACAATATTCTGATGCGTAACTTCCTAGGTTTAAAAAAAATATTTGCTTTGGCATCGACTATGCAAAACGGCGAGCCAAAGGGAATGTTTTTCGAACAAGGAGGTTTACGTCATGTCTTTGATCATCAACCACAACCTGATGGCGATGAACGCATCGCGGAGTTTGAATTCCGCGTACGGTTCGCTCTCCACCTCGACGGAACGGTTGTCCTCGGGCCTGCGCGTGAACACCGCCGCCGACGACGCCGCTGGCCTGGCCATCCGCGAACTCATGCGTGCGGATATTCAGAGTCTGAACCAGGGTGTGCGCAACGCCAACGACGGCATCTCGCTGATCCAGACCGCCGACGGCGCGCTCGGGGTTGTCGACGAGAAGCTCATCCGGCTCAAGGAGCTGGCCATGCAGGGCGCCACCGGCACATACAGCTCCGACCAGCGCCTCATGATCGACTCCGAATATCAAGCGATGTGCTCGGAAATAACGCGTATCGCCGACGCCACCGATTTCAACGGCATCCACCTGCTCAACGGCCACCTTTCCGGTAACGCGAGCACCCACAACGGAACCGGCCTCGAATCCGTGGGCGCGTTGAAGATCCACTTTGGCTCCGGCAACGACAGCGCCGAGGACTATTACTACATCAACGTCGGTTGCGTGACCGCCTCCGCCCTGGGCCTTGGGATGCTCTCGGGCAGCAAGAAGAAGTACACGCAGAGCCAGATCGACGCGGAGACGGATTCGACGAAGAAGGCCCAGATGCTCGCCGAGAACAACGCCGGTATGAGCATCTCCACTCAGGAGATGGCCCAGGTCGCGCTCGACGCCATCAACAAGGCCATCGTGTCCAAGGACAAGATCCGCGCCAACCTGGGCGCCATGCAGAATCGTCTGGAAAACACGATCTCTAACCTTTCCATCCAGGCGGAGAACCTGCAGTCCTCCGAGTCGCGCATCTCCGATGTGGATGTCGCCACCGAGATGACGAACTACACCCTCGAGCAGATCAAGGCCCAGTCTGCCGTGGCCATGCTGTCTCAGGCCAACAGCCTGCCCAAGATGGCCTTGACGCTCATCCAGGGGTAGTCTGGCGCGGCCCCGGCGCCGCATTGACGCTTTTCGGATCGAATCGGCTTTTCGAACGCGACGGGTCGGCGGGGAACACCGTCGGCCCGTCCGTTTTTTGGCGGGCCGCCTAGGAAGGGGAAAGCCCCGCACCGGCCGTGAGCGCGTCCACCGCGCGGCCGGCGGCGGCCTGCTCGGCCTTTTTGAGGCTTGGCCCCGTGGCGTGGAAGGTTTGACCGTCGGGCAGAAGCACCTCCACCTCGAAGATCTTGTGGTGCTCCGGGCCGTTGGAACTCACGAGATTGTACACGGGCCGCGCGCGGTTGCGCTCCTGCGTCAGCTCCTGCAGGCGACTCTTGCAGTCCTTGCCGGCGGGCAGCTTCGGCGAATCGGGCCACAGGGGCGCGAGCAGGCCGAGGATGAGCGTGCGCGCGGCGTCGAAGCCGCCATCGAGGAACACCGCGCCGAAAAGCGCCTCCAGGGCGTCGGCCAGCAGGGAGTCGCGTTCGCGGCCGCCCTGCGCCTCTTCGCCTCGCCCCAGCAGCAGGTGCCTGTTCAGGCCCACATCCCGCGCCACCGAGGCCAGCGTGCCCGTTTTGACCAGACGCGAACGTTGCTTGGTCAACAGGCCCTCGTCGCTTTCGGGAAAGCGGACGTAGGCCTCGGCGCTCACGCACAGCTCCAGCACCGCGTCGCCCAGGAATTCCAGGCGTTCGTTGCTCATGTCCGGGCGGGATTGCTCGTTGGCCCAGGAGCTGTGTGTGAGGGCCAGTTCGAGCAACTTGACTTGCCCGAAGCGATAGTGGATGACTTCCTGTACCGTCTTGAAATTCTCGTCCATCAAGTCCCCCGAAAGGCCGCCCCATGCCTGATTATCTTCGTCTCGCCCCGCTTTTCGCACCGTCAAGCGTGGCGGTGGTGGGGGAGCGCGATCGAATTTCGCCGGCCTCGCCGGCCTGCATGGCGCTGGCCGGTCTGCTGGCGGCAGGGTACAGGGGCGGCGTCCATGCCGTCAATCCCGCAGCGGGCGTTGGCGGCGGACGAATGCCGGAACTCGTCCCCTTCGCCGGCGCGGAAGAGCTGCCCGACGGCGTGGAGCTGGCCGTGCTTTGTCTCCCGCGCGAGCGGCTCGCCGCCGAGTTGGAACTTCTGGACCGGCGGGGCGTGCGCGCGGCCGTCGCGCTGGCCAGCGGCCCGCCCGACCAGGGCCGGCGCGGTTTTTTTTCCGAGCGGGAGCTGACCCGCGCCGCCGTCGATGCCGGCATCCTGCTGCTTGGCCCCGATTCGCTCGGGCTCATCAACACCTCCAGCGATATCCATATCGGTTTTCCCGCCGCGCGGCCGGCGAAGGGCGGCGTTTCCTTTTTCTCGCAGTCCGGGGCCATGTGCGCGTGCGTGCTGGAACAGGCGGCGGGCCTGGGCCTGGGGTTCGCCAAGTTCGTGAGCCTGGGCGGCAAGGCTCTCCTCGGCGAGGCCGACATGCTGCGCGCCCTGGGCGACGATCCCGAAACCACGGTCATCCTCGGCTATTGCGAGAGCGTGGAAAACGGCGAGGACTTCCGCACCGCCGCGCGCCAGGCCGCCGCGAAAAAGCCCGTGCTGCTGCTCAAGGCCGGCGTGACGCGGGCCGGGGCGCGGGCGGTCTCCGCGCACATGGGCTTGGCCGCTGGGTCGGCCGCCGCCTTCCACGCGGCCTTCCGGCAGAGCGGCGTCATCGAGGTGCGGGAGACGGCGGAGCTGTTGTCCCTGGCGCGGATGTTCGCCACCCAGCCCATGCCTTCCGGGCCGGGACTGGCCGTGGTCACCAACGCCGGCGGGCCGGGCATTCTCGCCGCCGACGCCTGCGCCGAGATCGGTCTGCTCACGTTGCCCCGGCCTGGCTCGGCCACGTTGGAGCGTCTTTCGCGCGCGCTGCCGGGTATCGCCTCGCTGTACAATCCCGTGGACGTGCTGGGCGACGCGGGGGCGGATCGCTACGAGGCGGCCCTTTCGGCCCTGGCGGCGGACCCGCAAGTGGCGAGCCTGCTTGTGCTGCTGGCCCCCACGGCTGCGGCGCGGCCGCTGGAGACGGCCCGGGCGGTCATTCGCGTCGCGCGCGAGGACAACCCGGGGGGCAAGCCTTTCGCCGCCTGTCTGCTGGGTGGGGAGAGCATGCGCGCCGGTCGTCGGGCTCTTTTGGAAGCCGGCATTCCCTGCTATGACTTTCCCGAGGAGGCGGTGGCCGCCCTTAGCGCCTTGTGCGGGCATGGCGAGGTCCCGCCGCCGGGCCTTTGCGAGGTTCCTGCGTCCGGCGGGGAAAACGGCGCGGGCCCCGTGGACGGCTGCGGCGCGCCCTGGGACGACGAGGCGCTCTCCATCGTGGAGTCCGCCCGGGGCCTGGGGTTGGGCGAGTTGTGTGGCGTGGAGGCCTTGGAGGCGGCGCACGCGGCCGGCCTGCCGGTGCTTTCCACCGGACTGGCCCGCACCAGCTGGGAGGCCGCGCGGCTCGCCGACGACATGGGCTACCCCGTGAGCCTGCGGCTGGCCTTGCGCGATGCCGGCCCGGAGGCTGTTCCCGCCGACGACGCGGCGCGTTTTGCCCGTCTGGCCGATGCGGCGGACGTGCGTCGGGCCTTTGCGGAGTTGACCAACCGCGCGGCGCGGGAGCTGCCGGATGCGCCGGCCCTGGGGTGTCTGGTGCAGGCAGCCGCGCCGGAGACGGCTTTCGAACTGTCGGTCGGCTTTGTGCGCGAGGCTCCCTTCGGCCCGCTGGTGTTTTTCCGCATGGCCGGCATGGGTGATGTCGCGTCCGGGGACGCGACCGACGCGGGGGACGAGGCGGCGCGGCGACTGGCCCCGCTTTCTCCGGCGGACGCGCGGGCCATGCTGCGCGAGATGCGCTTCTATCCGCTTCTGCGCGGGGCCTGCGGGGGCGAGGCCGCCTCGCTGCCTGCGTTGGAGCGGTTGCTGCTCGGCGTCTCCCGGTTGGCCGTGCGCGCGCCGCAGCTGGCCGGGGCGTTGTTCTCGCCCGTGTTCGCCGGGCCGCGGCAGGCCCGCGTGGCCGGGGCGCGGCTGGCGCTGCGCTAACACTCCGGCGTTTTCGATCTCGAACCGCAAGGAGGGCGTGCATGCCCGGACTCTACATAGGCTCCACCTCGGGTTACTCCGGGAAAAACACCGTGACCGTGGGTCTGGGGCTGGCCCTGCGCGACGCCGGGCTGTCCATCGGTTACATGAAGCCCGTGGGCGCGGTGCCCATGGAGACGAAAAGCGGCCTGGGCGACGAGGACGCGCTCTTCGTGCGCGACGCCCTGGGCCTGGCGGGCGACGCGGCGCACACCCCCGTCGCCATGACCCCCGTCGTGGTGACCCACGATTTCAAGGCCGCGGCCTTCGAGGGCACGCTGCCCGGCATGGCCGACGGCGGTCTGCTCGACTCCATCGCCCGGGCCTACACCGGGCTCGCCTGGGGGCGTGACGTCATGCTCGTGGCCGGCAGCGGCGGCATGTATTCCGGCAAGTACTCCGGCGTGGACGCCATCAGCGTGGTGCGGCGGCTGGGGCTCAAGGCCCTGGTTATCGACAGGCTGGAGAAGGAGCCGAGCTACGACCTGCTGCTGATGCTGCAGGAGCAGCTGGGCGGCCAGCTGGCTGGCGTGGTGCTCAACGACGTTCCCCCCGCCTCGCTGGAGGAGGTGACCGGGCACCTTGCTCCTTTTTTGGAGGCGCGCGGCGTGCCGGTGCTCGGCGTGCTCCCGCGCGATCCGCTCATGGGCTCCATCACCGTGGGCGATCTGGCCCATCGTCTGGGCGGCAAGATCATTTCCGCCCACCACAAGACGGATCGTGTCGTCTCGCAGTTCCTCATAGGCACCATGCAGGTGGAGAATTTCATGATGCACTTCCGCCGCAAGAAAAATGCGGCGGTCATCGTCGGCGGCGATCGCGCCGACGTGCAGCTGGTGGCGCTGGAAGGCGACTGCCCCTGTCTGGTGCTCACCGGCAACCTGTATCCCAACGACGTTATTTTGACGCGGTCCGAGGTGCTGGAGACCTCCATCATCCTCGTGCGTGAGGACACCTTCACCGTGGCCAAGAAGATGGAGAACCTGCTTACCCGCCACAAGATGCGCGACGCGGTGAAGGTGCGTCAGGGCGCGGAGCTGGTGGCCCGGCACTTGCGTTTGGACGCCCTGCGGGCGACACTTGGCGTGTAGCGCGGAAATCGGTGAGGAGTTTGGCGATGCGAGGAATGCTGATGTCGTGGCTTGCCGCCGCGGCGTTGTTGCTGGGCGGACCGGAGAGTGCGGCGGCGCGTCGGGCGGGGGCGGCGCCGGAAGCCGAGACCGCGCGAGACGCGTCGTCCGCGTCGGGGCGCGTGGCCGTGCGAATCGCCGGGATCAGGGTGCTGGCCGTGGGTGTGTTTTCGTCCACTGTGGTGGATCATACGCATTCCGACAGCGTGGCCGACGGCATCGTCGATCGCGCCCGCGACTTCAAGCTGCTGCGCCGCGGCAACGTGGTCACGGCCCGGCTGGGAACGGGCATCGGTCTGCGCTACCGCATCGAGGGCGCGCCGAAAGGGGCGGCCGTGCTGGTGGACGTGGTGGTGCGCCACCCGGACATGGTCAACCCGGACACCCAACTGCCCATGAATGTGAGTTCCGCGCAGTACGAACGGCGCGTGGGGGTGGTGTCCCACAGCGTTTGGAATTTCGACACGCCCGGCAGCATGGTCCCCGGCGAGTACGTCATCGAGATCCTCCACGACCGGCGGGTGCTGGTCCGGCAGGCCTTCAGGGTGCTGGAGGGACCGGCGCGCTAGCCGCGCTCCCGCACGTCGCCGCGCCAGGCGTTGGAGCGGGCGCAGCAGCCCTGTCCCACGAACAGCGGCGTCAGGTCGATCCCCGGCCGTGGGTGGACGACCAGGTCGCAGACGTAGCGCGCGCCGGTCCAGACGAGCGCCGGGCAGCGCCGGGCGTAGCCGAAGGCCGCCTGCGAGACCTCGCAGGGATTGTCCAGGCAGCACCAGCCGCAGCCAACGCAAGGCAGCGGTGGCAGGCCCGGTTCGCGGGGGGAGAAGAACGCGTCGTCGTCGAAGACCATGCCCGCTTTTAGGGCACGGCCGACGGCTTGGCAACCGGTCCCGAAGCGTCGGACGCCGGGACCGCGTGGAAAGAGCGGATGGCGTCCCCGCCTGGATCGGCGTGGAGCCTGAGCTCCAGGGCCGCAAATCCGGGAGAGCCTTCGGGCGCGGCATCGCCGTGGGCGCTGGCGGTTGTCATGGAATCCGCCCTTCATGACCTTCCCCCGCATGGTCATGCCCGCGGCGCTTTCGGTCCAGACCGCCTGCGTCCGGTCGCCGCGGCGGCTCTCTCCCTCCAGTTTTCGAGCGGCGCGGCGTGGATGGCGTTTGGCAGCCTGTCCCCGGCCTTGGCCGGGGCGCTTTCCGGTCGCGGCAAGGGCCGCGCGGCGTTCGCGTTGGCGCAGCCGTCACGCGCGCTGATTTGGTGGTGGAGCCCGTGTCCCCCGCGTGGGCTTCACCTGATATCGCCTGGGCCGATGCGCCATTGACGCCATACGCGCCCAAGGGGTAGATAAGACTGGCCGCATTGTGCGGCCGTCGGCCGGGAGCGCGCCTCGCGGCTATGCATTCGGGACCATGTGCGCTATGCTGTGGCCCGCGGGGGAATCATGGGCACGGACAGGGAACGGAAGAGCCACGGCGGTCTGGACGGGCTACAGCCCACGCTTGAGCGTCTTGGCGTGGTCGATGACGCCGACTGGTTGGCGTTGGTCCTTTTCGCTCGCAACGTTGTTTCGGCTATGGACATTTTTTCCGAGGACCAGAAGGCCGAGCTGCAGACCCGCGTTTTTGAGCAGGTGGGTCGCCGGCGGTTGGACCGCGCCCGCTTTCTGCGCGTGGTGGCGGTCATTCAGGAATTTCTGCTGGACACGCCAAAAATGGCGGACCTGCGCGCCCAGCTGGAGAACGAGCGGCGCGGCTTCGCCTCCCTGTACAAGGAGATGGGCGACGTGCTCATCGACATCCGCCAGAGCTCGGAGGCGCGCGCCAGCACGCTGGGCCGCATTGACGCCGATGCCGGACGCGATCTGGCCCGGATGGACCAGTCGCCCGAGGAGGTTGTGGGCCGCTTGCGCGACCGCATCGCCGCGATGGCGGTGCAGGCCAAGGCCGAGGTGCGCGCCTGGCAGGAGCGCGCCGCGCGGCTGGAGCACACCGCGAATTTCGACGCCCTGCTCTCCGAGCTGTACAGCCGCCGGGCCCTGGACGCCCAGCTGGCCGAGGCGAGCGAACGCTGCCGCCGGGACAACAAGCCCCTCTCGCTCATGTTCATCGACGTGGACCTTTTCAAGCACGTGAACGACACATACGGCCACCAGGTGGGCGACGGCGTGCTGCGCGTGCTGGCTGCCATCCTCTCGGCCCACGCCCTGCAGTTCGGCGGCTATGCCGCGCGCTTCGGCGGCGAGGAGCTGGTTATCCTCTGCGAGGGGTTGACCGAGACAGAGGTCATGGCCCAGGCGGAGTCGATTCGGCAGGACGTGGCCCGCTGTCCGTTCATGCCGCACCTCACCAGCACGGAGGCTGGCTCCAGCCTGCATGTCACGGTGAGCGTCGGCGTGGCGCAGATGGGGCCGGGACAAAACGTGTCCGACCTCGTGTTCGCGGCGGATCAGGCCATGTACGCGGCCAAGCGCCAGGGGCGCAACCGCGTGGTCGGTCACGGCGGCCTCGGCGCGTTGCGCGGCGCGTGACCCGGAACCTCCCACAACCCAAAAGATAGCCCGTCCCGTGGTGTGCGGGCGGCCGCAAGCCAAGGATTTTCGATGCCCAGAGTGCAGTCCATACAGATGCGGGTGTTGTTGTGGGGATGGGGGGTGCTCATCGCCGGCTTGGCCCTGGCCTTCTGGCGCTACAGCGCCGCCCTCGACGGCGAGACCGCGCGCGACTTTGAGCATGAGACCCTGGGGCGGCTGGAAACCGTGCACTGGTTGCTGGACCGCGACGGGCCCTTCAAGGAACCGCGCGACCGGCAGGATTTCCTGCATGCGTTGGCCGGCAACATGGGCATGCGCATCACCCTCATCGAGGGCGGTCGCGTGGTGGCGGACACCTCCGTGCCCTTTGGCGACCTCGGCAGGCTCGACGACCACTCGGCCCGGCCCGAGGTTGTGGCCTCCCAGAGCGGCGAGGTGGGCGAGAGCACGCGGCACAGCGTGACGCTGAACCGCGACATGATCTATATGGCCAAGAAGGTTCCCGGCAGGAACGGCGAGCCCGACCGCGTGCTGCGTCTGGCCGCCCCGGTCTCGCAGGTGCGCATGCAGCTGCAACGCATGCGTTGGGCCCTGCTGGCCGCCATGGTGCCGCTTCTGCTCGGCTCCGGCGTGTTGTTGTGGCTGCTTTCGCGCACCATCACCTCCGGCATCGCCCAGTTCACGGAGGCCGCTCAGGCCATCGGCGACGGCGACTACCGGCGCAAGATCCTGTTCTATCCGGCGGCGGAGTTCCAACCCCTGGCCGAGGCCATCAACCGCATGGCCAAGAAGATCAAGAAAAACGTCAAGGTCATCGAGAACCAGCGCGGCGAACTCTGGGCCATGTTCGAGGGCATGAGCGAGGGCGTCATGGTTTTGGACACCGGCGGGCGCATTCTGCATGTGAACCCCGCGCTTTCACGCATTTTCCCACGCGCGCAGGAGTTCATCGGCCGCGCCCCGTTGGAGGCCACCATGAGCCTGGAGATCCAGAACATCGTGGACAGCCTCATGGCCGGCGAATCCAGCGAGCGCGTCAGCCGGCAGATCGAACTGAAGGACCGCCATTGCGCGGAGATGACCGTGGTGCCCTTCCGCGACCACAAGTACCGGCCGCGCGTCATCCTCATCTTCCACGACACCAGCGAGCAGCGCCGGGTGGAACGCGTGCTGCGCGACTTCGTGGCCAACGCCTCCCATCAGCTGCGCACGCCACTCACCAGCATTCGCGGCTACGCCGAGACGCTGCTCGACGCCCCTCCGAAGGAGGAGGCCAAGCGTCGCGAGTTCCTGGAGATCATCCACGCCAACGCCGTGCACATGGCCAAGGTCATCGGTGGCATGTTCGCCCTGGCCAAGAGCGAACGCGAGGGCAAGCGCCCCGGCGAACTCGCCGCCAGCGTGCCCCAGGCCGTGGGACACGCCGTGAAGAACGCCGGTTTCGCCGCGCAGGACAAGGACATCGAACTCATCGTGGATGCCTTCCCCAAGGACCTGCCCAAGGCCGCCGCCGACCCGGACGGGCTTCTGCAGATTGCCGACAGCATTCTGGACAACGCCATCAAGTACTCGCCCGAGCACACGACCGTGCGCATCGCCGCCGGAACCGATGGCCAGAACGTGCTGCTCACCTTCGCCGATGAGGGGCCGGGCATCGACCCGGACAACCAGACGCGCATTTTTGAGCGCTTTTTCCGCGCCGATGGCAACGGGGTGGACAGCACCGGCAGCGCCGGGCTGGGGCTGGCCATTTGCCGGCACATCGCCCGCAACTATGGCGGCGAGGTCTGGGTGGAGTCGCCCACGAACGTGGACGCGGGCACGGGCAGCATCTTCACCGTGCGGCTGCCCATGGCCTGACGCGGGCGCGGGCGCATAGAACGGCACGGTAGGCCGGCGGGGACGAGCGCGTCAGGCTCCTCCGCCGGTCTTTTCGTGTGCTGCGGCATCGAAGGACGAAGGGCGGCCGATTGTCGCGACGAGCAGCCGTGGGCCTGGGTCCACGTTTCGTCGGGCGTTGTGAAGCGTCCGGCGGCAATGGAACTCCGCCCTCCGCGCGCCCGAGCGACGACCGGGGGCTGGACGGTCCGAGAGCCGATGGCGTCAGGACATGACCTGACGCAGCAGGAGCACCGCGCCCACGCCCACGGCCATGGCCAGCGGCAGGTTGCGAAAGCGCCAGGCTGCGACGGCCGTGACGCCCGTGGCGATGGCGTCCGCCGGGCCGGAGGCGAGCGCGCCCGGTGCGATGATCGACACGAGGATGGCCCCGGGAATGGCCCGCATGAAGCGACGCAGTCGCGGCCCCGGGGTCACGCGCGTCATGAGGGCCAGCCCGGCGGCGCGGCTCGTGTAGGTGGCCAGCGCCATGCCAACGATGGTCAGCAGCGAGATGGAGAGCGGGCTCATGCTCATGGGCGCGTCTCCTTCCGTGGCGCCGGCTTGTCGTCGTCCTTGTGCGGCGCGAGGGCGGCGGCGGTGCCGCCAGCGAAGGCTCCGGCCAGGATGTACCACTTGCCCGGGCACACGCGGGCGGTCAACAGCGCGGCGGCCACGGCGACGCAAAGGGGCAGGATGTCCACCCTGCGCGGCCGCATCCCGACCAACAGCGCCGTGAATACCGCCGTGAAGGCGAAATCCAGCCCGTAGCGCGCGGGGTCGTCCAGGCCGCGCACCAGCACGTGTCCCAGCGCCGTCGAGACGTTCCAGAACAGGTACACGGCCAATCCCGCGCCGATGAGATACGCGCCGTCGGGCATGACGCCGCGTCGGTTGTCGGCGGTCAGGCGCGAGAGCGTCACGGCCCAGGATTCGTCGGTCATGAAGAACAGCGAGCCGAAGGCGCGTCCGGCCGGCAGGCGCAGTAGCTGCGGCGAGAGCGCCGCGCCCATGAGCACGTGTCGCAGGTTGACGATGAAGGTGGTGGCGATGAGCGAGAACACCGGCAGGGGCGAGCCCCAGAGATCGAGGGAGATGAGCTGGCTGGCTCCGGCGAAGACGAGCAGGCTCATGGACTGCGTTTCCAGGTACGAAAGCCCCTTCTGGCGCGCCAGCAGGCCGAAAAGCACGCCGTACACGCCCACGCCAATGGCGACGGGCACGCACGCGCGGAAGCCGGCGACAGCTCCGGCGCGCGTGAAGGGAAGCCGTCCCGCGGACGGTGAGGGATTGGTTTTCATGTCGGGGCAGTAGCTTTCGGTTGGGGCGGCGGCTTGAACGTTCTTGCGCATTTCAGCCGCGCCAACGGCCGGGAGCCACGCCGAAGGCGCGCCGGAAATGTCGCGTGTAGTGGCTTTGGTCGGCGAAGCCGCAGGCCGCCGCCGTTTCGGCCACGCTTTTGCCACGGCGCAGGAGCGCCAACGATCGGTTGACGCGCAGGGCGTTGCGCCAGGCGTGCGGGGCCATGCCCGTCTCCCGGGCGAAGAGCCGCGCCGCGTGGAAGGGCGAGAGCTCAACGCAGGCGGCCAGTTCGCGCAACGTCAGCGGCTCGGCGATGTCCGCCGCGAGGCGTTGGCGCATGGTCTCCACGCGCGCGTCGTCGTGACCCTGCGGCAGGGCGGCCGGGGCGGCCTCGGCGTGGCGCGAGAGCAGGGCGGAGAGGGCGGAGAACGCAGCCGTCTGGGCCTCCAGCAAATCCTCGCCGCGTTCCAGCAACAGGTGCGCGTCGAGCAGTTCAAAGGCCAGGGCGTCGTCGCGCAGCACCTGATGCGGCAGACGGGGAGGTTCGGCCGTGTCGCGGCCGGTAAGCTCCGCCAGCAGCGCGGCCATGGTCCGGGGACGGGGGTAGAAAACGCGGTAGGCCCAGCCCACGTCCGCCGCGCGTTCGCCGGTGTGCACCTCGCCGGGGTTGATGCAGGCGAGGCTCAGCGGGCCGGCCACGTGGCGCTCGCCGCGATAGTCGTAGCCCTCGGCTCCGGCGGTGATAATGGCGACGACGAAGCCTTCATGCCAGTGCGGCGCGTAGGCGTGGCGGAAGAAGCGCGCGGTGAGCAGTTCCGCGTCCGGCAGAGCGGGGGAGCGGAAAAAACGCGCCTCGTCGGTGAAGGGACGGGAGGTGCGGGGCATGGCCCTACTGCCGGTATTCGACCTGTAGGCCGGAGGTCGGCGCCTTCGCGTCCGCGTCGCCGTGGGCGAGGCCAGCTCCCAGACCGCGCAGCATGTCCGGCAGGCTGGCGCCGAAAAGACGCGGCAGGAGCGGCAGCTTCTTTTCCGGGCCTTCCAGAACGGGCGCGTCCTTGTCCAGCTTGACCATGTGCCGAAGAGTGGCCATCGCGAACTCCTGGCTGCCAAGCTTGTCCACAAGCTTCAGCTTGAGCGCCTGCCGTCCGGTGTAGGCGCGGCCATCGGCCAGTTTGGCCACCTCGGCCACGGGCAGGCCGCGCGCGGCGGCCACGTCGCTCACGAACTGCTGGTGCAGGTCCATGATGACGTCCATGAGGTAGGCGCGCTGTTCGGGCGTGAGGGGCGCGGTGGGCGAACCGGCGGTCTTCATCTTGCCGCTGGCCATGAGTTCCGTGCGCAGGCCCAGCTTGCCGAGGAGTCCCTGGATGTTGAGATATTCGGCGCGCACGCCGATGGAGCCGGTGAGACTGCCGGAGTTGGCCACGATGAGTGTGGCCGGGCAGGCGGCGTAGTACCCGCCGGAGGCGGCGGCCGTGCCCATGCTGACGACCACGGGCTTGACCTTGGCCGTGGCGCGCACGGCGGCGTACAGCTCCTGCGAGGGCGCGACCGCGCCGCCGGGGGAGTCTATGCGCAGCAGCATGCCCTTGACGGAGTCGTCCTCGCGCAGCTGGCGCAGGAAATCGACAACATCGTGGGAGTCGGTGATGACGCCCTCGAGTTTGCACAGGCCGATCTTATCTCCGGCGAGCGGGCGAGAACCCTCGCCCAGCCCGCGGAAAAAGGCCATGGCCCCCGTGAAGAGGGCCACAGCCGTTATGATCAGCACGATCCCGAAGAGCAGCGGATGCTCTGCGGAGAACTTGACCTTATTAGTTTCCGGAGTCCTCGCCATTGGCGGCGTCCTCGATCTTGGCGCGGAGCAGGTCACCCAGGTTATTGCCGGTCTCCGGTCCGGAGGAACGGAATTCCTTGGGCTTCTTGCGCTCCTCGTCTTCCTTGATCTGTTTGATGGACAGACCGAGGCGGCGCTCGTCGGCGCTGACGTGGATGACCTTGGCCTCGATGGTCACGCCTTCCTTGAACAACTCGGCCGGGCTCTTGATCTTCTTGCGGCTGATTTCGGACACGTGGACCAAGCCCTCGATGCCCTCCTCGACCTCGACGAACAGACCGAAGTCGGTGATGTTTGTCACGACGCCGCTGATGACGGTGCCCACGGGGTACTTGGCGGGAACCTGCAGCCAGGGATCCTCGGAGAGCTGCTTGATGCCCAGGGTGAACTTCTCGTTCTCCTTGTCCACGGTGAGGACCTTGGCCTGGACGATGTCGCCGATCTTGAATATCTCGCTCGGGTGGCGGATTTTCTTGGTCCAGCTGATGTCGGACACGTGGATCAGGCCGTCGATGCCCTCCTCGATGCCGATGAACACGCCGAATTCGGTGATGTTCTTGATGGCGCCCTCAAGGATGGTCCCCTCGGGGTACTTCTCGGCCACCACGTCCCACGGATTGGGCTTGATCTGCTTCATGCCCAGGCTGATGCGCTTCTTCTCGGGATCGACGCCGAGCACGATGACGTCGACCTCGTCTCCGGCGCGCACCATCTGCGAGGGATGACGCAGCTTGCGGGTCCAGCTCATCTCGGAGATATGCACGAGACCCTCGACGCCGGGCTCAAGTTCCACAAAGGCGCCGTAGTCGGCCAGGTTCGTGACCTTGCCCTGCAGACGGGAGCCCTGCGGGTACTTGTTGGCGATATTTTCCCACGGATCGGGCACGAGCTGCTTCAGACCGAGGCTGACCTTCTGGCCCTCGCGGTCGAAGTGCAGGACCTTGAGGTCCAGCTCGTCGCCCAACTGCACCATCTCTTTCGGATGGCGGATGCGCTTCCAGCTCATGTCGGTGATGTGCAGCAGGCCGTCGAGGCCGCCCAGGTCGATGAACACGCCGTACTCGGTGATGTTCTTGACCTTGCCCTTGACCACCTGACCCTCGGCCAGGGTCTCCAGCAGGGCGTCGCGCTGCTCGCTGCGCAGCTCCTCAAGCAGCACGCGGCGGCTCACGATGACGTTGCTGCGCCGGCGGTTGATCTTGAGGATCTTGAAGTCGAAGTCCTGACCAACGAGGGCGTCCATGTCGGGAACCGGCCGCAGGTCCACGTGGGAACCGGGCAGGAAGGCCTCGACGCTGCCGAGGTCCACGGTGTAGCCGCCCTTGATGCGGCGGACGATGCGGCCCTTGACGGTGCCGTTGTTCTCCTGGCAGTCCTCCAGGCGGTCGAAGAGCTGCATCCGCTTGGCCTTGTCGCGCGAGAGGTGGATGGTGCCTTCGTTCTCGTCCTTGTTGGAGACGTAGACATCCACCTTGTCGCCCACGGCCACGGTGAGCTTGCCTTCGGCATCCAGGAATTCCGAAACCGGAATCTGGCCCTCGGACTTGAAATTCACGTCGACCAGCACGCTGTCCTTGCCGATCTTGACAACGGTGCCGGGAACAATGGTGCCCTCGTCGAGGTCCCCGAAGTCGTCCTTGAGGTAGTTCTCAAGGGCGTCCTCGAAGTTGAGGTCCATTTCCTGATCTGCGACTTTCTTGGTTTTTTCCATCGTTGCCTCCAACGACAATCCCCGGACAGATGATTTGCGTCGTGCTGGTCGGTGGCTGTCCGCGTCGCCTCCCGGTCCAGTGGACCGGATGCGCGGCCGCCGCGACAGGGTCCGTGGACCCTTCGCCGCCGGCAGAAACGCCGTCCAGGGGATGGGTGAAACACTTTCGTCCCACCTCGAAGAGCATAGCCCTTACAGTAATTGCGCGCGGCTGTAAACCCGATTCTCTTCGTCGCCTCCCGCGCGGGCCCCGGAGCGCGGCGCATTGAAGCCGCTTCGTCGATCTGGTATCATACGTGCTTTCACGCACCCCAATCAGGAGCCGTCCATGCCCGCCGTCACAGTTCCCGACGCCCGATTCCGTTGTCCCTGGTGCTTGGCCCAGACCACCGCACCCGATCCCGTCTATGTGGCCTATCATGATGAGGAGTGGGGCGCGCCCCTGCGGGACGACGACGCCCTCTTCGAACTGCTGGTGCTGGAGGGGGCGCAGGCGGGGCTCAACTGGCGCATGGTGCTCCACCGTCGGCCCGGCTATCGCGAGGCCTTCGGCGGTCCGGGGGCCGAGGTCCTCGCGCCCGTCGTCGTGGCCCGTCTCACCGAGGCCGACCAGGAGCGTCTGCGTCAGGACGCGCGCATCATCCGCAACCGGCAGAAGATCGCCGCGGCCATCGGCAACGCCCGGGCGTTCCTGGAGATCCAGGCCGCCTTCGGCTCCTTCGCCGTCTATCTCTGGCGTTTCGTGGACGGCAGGCCTGTGCAGAACGCCTGGGACGAGTTGCGCCACATTCCCGTGCGCACGCCGACGAGCGACGCCCTGGCCAAGGATCTCGCCGCGCGGGGCATGAAATTTGTCGGCACCACCATCATGTACGCCTACATGCAGTCCGCCGGGCTGGTGAACGACCACCTGACCGCCTGCTTCCGCCACGCCGAACTCGCCAGCGGCGGTCCGTTTTCCGAGGCGGCCGGACTGGACAGGTGAAAGAGGATTGGGGCGCAGCGCTGGAGAAAGCGGCGGGTCTTCCGGCCGCCTGTCTCGCCGTGCGGATTCGCCGGCTGACGTTCTGTGCCAGCCGGGTCTTCCGGTGTCTAACGCCTGGGAGGCGCCAGCAGCGAGGTCACGCTCCGCACCCCGGAAACGCCCTTGGCGTCCGCCACGGCCCGGCGGGCGTCCGCGCTGGAGCGCACCATTCCGATCAGATACACCTTGCCGCCGAAAACCTCGGTCTCGATCTGCGTGGCGCTCACCTCCGTGTCCGCGATGAGCGCCGTGCGGATTTTCGCCGCGATCGCCAGATCCGAGGCCGTGGTGTCCGTTTTGCCCGGAGCCACCCAGTGCGCGGAGACCGAGCATACGCCGGACGTGTGTTTGGCCGTGGTCATGGTGAAACGCTTGAACGGCTCGTCCGCCAATTGCCCCAGCAGCGTCACCCGCCCCGCAAAGCAGTAGACCTTTACCGACAGTCCCAGTTTGCCGTCGTGCCGCAGAAGCGCCGTCTTGATCTCCGTGACGATTTTCTTATCTAGTGCGATCCGCGCCACGTCGCGTTCGTCGCGCGCGATGTCGTAGATGCTTGCCCAGGGCGTCAGCGCCAGCGCCGGCGAACCGGCATGGGCCGGCGCGGTCCACAATGCCAGCACCGCCGCGCAAAACGTCACCACCGCCCCCGTCCGTCCGCGCATGTCCGATCCTCCTTCCTCGCTCCACGGCATTCCGGCGTTCATCACTCCGCCGGCCGCGGCTGTCAACGCGCGCGCCGGCCGTTGACCGCCCAGGCGTTCCGCCGTAGTGTGCCCCGCCACAAGAAACCAACACCGAGAGGTGACATCATGCCGACTGATCCACTTGCCCCCTGTCCGTGCGGCAGCCATCTGCCCTACGAGAACTGCTGTCAGCCCATCATCAAGGGAACGAAGCCCGCGCCCACGGCCGAGGCTCTCATGCGCGCCCGCTACAGCGCCTATGTCGTCGAGGACATCGAGTTCCTCAACACCTCCCTTGCCCCGGACGAGCGCCACGACTTCGATCCCGAGCAGGCCAAGGCCTGGAGCGAGAACTCCAAGTGGCTCGGCCTCACCATCAACTCCGTCAAGGACGGCGGCGAGAACGACCAGACCGGTCTCGTCGACTTCACCGCCAGCTATGAGTACCAGGGGGCCCATCAGGACCACCGCGAACTCGCCAGCTTCAAGCGTCTGGACGGCGCGTGGCACTACACCGACGGCCGCATGCGCAGCCACGATCCCATCGTCCGCGGCCCCAAGCCCGGCCGCAACGATCCCTGCCCCTGCGGCAGCGGCAAAAAATACAAGAAGTGCTGCGGGAGATAGCCGCCGTCTTGGATTCTCCCGGGTGGCGGGGCTTCGGCATTCGCGCCGGGCTCCGCCACGCCGTCTCGCCGAGCATGGGGCCGCTGGCCGCGCGTCCTATTCCATGAGGTGCGTCCGGCACAGCTCCATGAAGTCGTTCAGGGCCGGGGACACCCACTTGTCCTTGTGCCAGAGCATGAGCACCGCGGCTTCCAGGGGACCCTCGCGCCACGCCGCGACGGCGAGACTTTTCGCCGCCAGCTCCGCCCGTATCGTCTCCGCCGGAAGAATGGTGACGCCGAGACCCGCCGCCGCGTAGCGCTTCACCGCCTCCACTGAGCCGCATTCCACCACGGTCATGGGCTCACGGCCCGTTTGCGCCACGATGCCTTCCAGAATGCGCCGGTAGCTGCAATCCGAGGTGGAAAGCAGCAGCGGCAGCCCGGCCAGATCCTCCGCGTCCACCCACGGAAGCGTCGTCAGCGGATGTCCCGGCGCGGCGACCAGCCGTAACTCCTCCGTTCCGAGAAATTCCGAGCGCATGTCGCGTGAGAGCACCTCGTTGGCCAGCACGAAGCCCAGGTCCGTCACGCCCCGGCGGAGGTCCTCGGTCAGTCCGCCGACGGCGCAGGGCAGCAACCGCAGCCGTGAGCCGGGGCGCGCCGCCAGGAAGCGCCGCAGCACCCCGGAAAGGCGATGAACGCAAAGGGTCTCCGGCATCCGCACGGTGATGAACGCCCGGGCCGAATCCTCGCCCGCCACATCCCGCCTCGCCTCCTCCTCCAGCTCCACCAGCTTGCGGCCATACGCCAGGAGGCGTCCTCCCGCTTCCGTCAGCAGCACCCGCCTGCCCAGACGGTCGAACAGGCGAACGTCGAGTTCCTCCTCCAAAGCCTTGATGCGCACGGAGACGGTGGATTGGGCGGCGTTGAGCGCCTTCCCCGCCTGATTGAAATTCAACAGGGTCGCCACGGTGACAAAGGTCTTCAGGTCGCGCAATTCCATGCTTTCCCCTCCGCGCGTGTTCGGTTTTGCCGATGCATTCGATGCAAACATATCATTGGACGCGATTTCATCGACAGATATATCGTATAATCAAATCGAATGAGGCGGTCAATCCGGTGCCTGAATGGTTCCGGTATGCGGGAGAAGGCCGTTGGGAGGCGTTATGGAAAGAGCGGATGTGGAGGCGATGGCGAGGCAGGCGTTGGATTCCGGACTCAACTGCGCGGAGAGCGTGCTGCATTCCGCCGGGCTGTATCTTGGTGTCAACGCGGACGGGAAGCTCACGCGGGCGGCTTCCGGCTTCGGCGGCGGGGTAGGTCGTTCCCAGCGCGAACTCTGCGGTGCTCTCGCGGGCGGGCTCATAGCTCTTGGACTGGCCTTCGGCCGCGAGTCCGGCGAACAATCCTGCGAGGAGGCGTACGATCTTGCCGCGACGTTCCGGGAGCGCTTTCGCGCCCGGCATGGAGCTTGCGCCTGCCATGAGCTTTTGGAGCAATTTGGGCCACAGCGTCATTGGGAGTGCTGCCGGCGGCTGACCGGCGAGACGGCCGGCATGCTCTTCGAGCTGGCCTCCGAGGCGCGCCGCGAGTCGAAATGAGGGCGTCCCGACCCGATCCGGCGGGCGGGATTCGCCCTTGCCGACATCGGATCGGAACGGTATGGCTTCCGGTCTGCGGCGTGGCCAGCGACGCGGAAAGGATGGAGGATGGAAGCGCGACATTGGAAGGCCGACGGCCTGCTGCTCCTCACGGCCCTTATTTGGGGGTCGGCGTTCGTGGCCCAGCGTGTGGGCATGGACAACGTGGGGCCGTTCACGTTCAATGGCGTGCGTTTCGCCCTGGGCGCTCTCTCCCTGCAACCGCTCATCTGGTGGATGCAGCGCACGCGGCGGCGTGAGGGCGGCGGCGAGGGCATCTCCTCGGCGCGGTTGATCCTGTGCGGACTTGTGGCGGGTTGCGTGCTGTTCGGCGGCGCGGCGTTGCAGCAGGTGGGCATCGTGTACACCACGGCGGGCAAGGCCGGGTTCATCACCGGCTTGTACGTGGTGATGGTGCCGCTCTTCGGCTTGGCGCTGGGACAGCGCGCGGGCACGGGAACGTGGATCGGCGCGATACTGGCGGCCGTGGGCCTCTATCTTTTGAGCGTCACCGAGGACTTCGGCATCGCCTACGGTGACTTGCTGGAGCTGGTGGGCGCGGTGTTCTGGGCTGGCCATGTGCTGATCATCGGCAGACTCTCGCCGGGCATGGACGCCACCGACGCGGTCAAACTGGCGGCGGCGCAATTCGTGGTCTGCTCGGTCCTCAGCCTGGCGGCGGGCGCGGCGACGGAAACCGTCACGCTCGCGGGGCTGCACGGGGCGATGGCGCCCATCCTTTACGGCGGCCTCATGAGCGTTGGCGTGGCCTACACGCTGCAAGTCGTGGCCCAGCGGGACGCCGATCCGGCGCACGCGGCCATCATTCTGAGTCTGGAGGCGGCGTTCGCGGCGCTCACCGGCTACCTTGTGCTGGGCGAGGTGCTCTCCATGCGCGCCATGCTTGGCTGCGGGCTCATGCTTGGCGGCATGTTGCTCTCGCAGCTCAAGCAGTAGCGCGTGGGGATGTTGTTAAATCAGACCGGCCTGTTCGGGTCCGTCAATGCTGTTGCAGGTGTCGTCCATGACGCGCACCATGTCGTCGTAGATGCGCTTCATGGAGGTCTTGAACGCGCCGGCGGCCTCCTCGGTGGCCTTTTCCACCAGCTTCATCTGGTCGCGGATCTCGTCACGCTTGGCCTTGAGAAAGTAGTACGTCTTTTCGCGCTCCAGCCGCGCGTGTTCCCCCTTGGGCTTGGGCCGCGCGGAGAGCTGGGCCATCTTGACGTCGAACTCCTTGAGCTTGGCCTGCATCTCGGACAAGAATTCCTGCTTGGACATGAACTCCTCCTTTCCGTTTCCGCCGTGCGACCGAAGAAGATTCTCCAGTGAATGCCCATAAAGTAACGCGCGTTTCACGTCCTGTCTATGCGATGGCGCGCTAGACCTCATTGCGTGGTGCGCACCATGTCGGCTAGACGCCGCGCCCGGGCCCCCACCTGTCCGGCCCATTTGCTCTCCAGCATGTCTTGCGCGGCCGCAGTGTAGTCGTGGGTGGCCAGCGCCGCGAGCGTGCTCCGAAAGCCGAGCAGTCCGCTCACGCCCAAGTTGAAGGCCATGTTGACGAGGGCTTCCTGCACGGGCTCGGGCGCGCCGGGGAGCCACGGCAGCGCGGAGGAGAGACGCTTCCAGCACTCGTCCACGTCGTCGCCGAGCAGGAGCAGGGCCTCGGCCTCGCTGACGCCACGGTCGTCGAGGTTGCGGCCCACGCCGATGGTCAGTCGGCCCGCCGGGCAGCGGTAGGGCTTGAGGCGCAGGCCTTCGTCGATGACGAGCTGCGTCATGACGCGTGCGCGGTTCATCGGGCCACCCCTTTGGCCTTCTCGAAGGTGCGCAGACCGCCCAGACCGAGCATCCCGAACATGAGCTGCCAGAGGTCGTCGTCCAGCCCTGGCAATGGCGGCAGGTGCGGCCACCACACGCCGGCGGCCCAGGCGGCCAGGGGCCGCAGCAGATACTGAAAGCCCAAGGCGGCCGCGCACACCCAGCCGATGGCCGGTCGCCAGCCCGCCACGAAAGTGGAGGCGGAGGCGGCCTCGGCCTTGTTGATTTCGCGTTGTTCGGCCTCGGCCTTGTTGGCCGCGTCGAGCATGGCGCGCTGGTAGTCCTCGGCGGCCTTGGCCCTCGCGTTGGGGTCCGGGATGAGGTCGAGAACCTTTTGAACGATGTTGCCCATGGTGGGAATGAAATCGAGGAAGCTCATTTCCTCGTCCCTACAGCAGCCGGCCGAGCAGGCCGCCCGTCAGCAGACCGAGGACCAGGCCGCAGAGGGTCTTCCACAGCGGAACCGGGCGCGCTGCCAGTCGTGTGAACCTGCCGCGCAGGGCCGCGGCGCGTGTGGCAAGAAATTTCGCGATGCGTTCGGAAAATTTGTTCATGGCTTTTCCCTTCGTGTCATTTGACCGCCAGGCGCAAGGCCAGCGGAATGAGGGTTTGCAGCACCAGCCCCGCGCCGATGCCGACATAGACGTGAAAGCGCAACTTGTTCAGCGTGGCCCAGATGTCCGCGCGTTCGTCCAGGTATTCGTCGCGATCGGTCGAATGGGCGATGCGGTGCAATTCGGCCCCGCGCTCCACCGAGCCGAGGCGCGCCTCCTGCTGGGCGCACAGCTCGCGCCGAGCGGTTTGCGAATCCGCGAGCCGCGCCAGAGCCCGACCGTTGGCGCGTGACTGCGCCGCCACCACGCCGAGCCCCTCACGCAGCTGGTTTTTCAACTCGGCCAGGGTGAGACGCAGCTGCTCCAGGCGTTCGTCGTGCACGGCGCACGGCTGGCTTGTGTCCATCCCCTAGCTCACCGCCGGACTCTGCGTCGCCCGCGCGGACGTATAGGAGTTGTACTGCGCCACTGCGTCCCAGCTCGCCGGGAGGCGCAAAACCTCCTGGTGCGCCGTCACTGTCCGCGTCTCCATGCCGGTGAGGCCGCCGTCGGCGTCATAGGCCGGCACCGTCTCGCTGTAGGCGGGCACGTCCACGACGACGCTGGGGTAGGCGCTGACGCCCATGGGGCCGGTGTAGTCGGCGGGGATGCCCGAGGTGCAATCGATGCTCGTCGCTCCTTCCGGCATGGCCGCCAGCAGAGTGCGCGAAAGCTCGGATTCCTGGTGATGAAGCAGAATCATGATGTCTCGTTTCCTCCTTATTATTTCTTGAGTTCAAAGATGTTGACGCTGCCAGCACCCCCCCAAACCACACCACCGCCGTTAGCTCGAATGGTCCCGGCATTGTTGAGGCCTCCTGGGCTAGTGGTGACGAGAACTATGCATCCGCCTCCTGCGCCGCCGCCGGGCCAATCAGCAAGGCCGCCATATGCGCCGTCCGCACTGATAAGACAGCCAGCCTCCAGCCAGAGCTGCCGCGCAAAGATTTTCAGTAGTCCTCCCCCAGCACCTCCCCCCGGAGCACCACCATTTGAACCAGGGCCAGGGGGGTCGCCAGCACCGCCACCACCGCCATTGCTGGTCGAATTGCCATATCCGCCCGGTCCGCCAAAATCGCCCCCAGCCCCACTTCCTCCATAGGCACCGCCACCGGCACCGGCTCCGCCGCAGCAGGAGCCTCCACAGCCCCCTCTTCCGGTCCACGTCTTGGCCACGCATCCCGTGGCTCCACCACCAGTCTGCATAGGCCCAGCGGGAAAACCGCCTACATAAGAGCTGTACACTGCTGGTGCGCCCTCAGCTCCGCGCCCCTTGACGACGTAGGCCTTGAGTTTGTCCGTCGCCACATGCTTGGCGAACGCTGCGGGCAACAACATGTCCGGCGAGAGGTCGCCGAAGACTCCGGCCTTGCCCAGATTGTCCATATGCAAGTGCGCGGAGTTACGCAGCCACACGCGGCCGCTGACGAATCCCAGCAGGCCCTTGCAGTTGACCGAGGCCGACAAAGTGGCCGCCGCACCGTCGAGAACGAGGTTGTGGCACCTGAACGTCGCAGCACCGGCCGTGGTCCAGTCCGGGACAACCGCGCCCGTGCCGGTGACGACGATGCAATCGTGAAGCACTTCGCCCCCAGTCAGCATGTAGTCCTGAGGCTGAAGCACCACGCCGCCCTGCATGATGTTGCCGGAGTACGTGCCATCGCCAAAGGGAGACAGACGGTTGCCAGGGGTGGCTAGCGGCGAATCGAACCGCAGGACCGTGGGCCTCCGCAGGCCGGACCGCAGAGGCCGACTACGCCCCAGCATAGGTGCCCCAACGCGCCTGCACGGTAACAAGTCTACCAGCGGACGGGGCGGTGATACACGCAGCCTGGAGCTTCCAGCCTTTGGGCAGTTCGAAGAACTTGTTACCGGCGGAGTCCGCACCAACAAAGGGGGCCATGTTGGCGTCGGCTAGGAGGTCCGTCGGGGTCATTGAGTCGGGCGAGGCCACCTCAGTGATTCCGTAGTACGCGGCGCGGGCAGTCATCCCAGCCGTGGCAATGGTCATTACGGTGTCGGTCAGGGTTGTGATGGGGAGATACAGGAGATTGGTGTTCGCGTCCGGGCTATTCGTCACGGTGACGTAATCTCCAACCTGAAAACCATCAGCCAACCAGGACCCGGCGGAACGCGTGATGGTGGTTGCAGTGAAGGTGAATTGAATCAACTTGTTAGTAACAACATGCTTGACGGCCCGATTCAACGGAATGTTCATCAGCACAGGAGTAATGGTGCCATCCGAGACAGAGAGCAGGATTGTCAAGGGGACCACGTCATTCGTGCTCGCCGTCAGCGAGTCAATGCGCACGGGACCGTTTGCGTCGGCCATGGTGATGTCGGCAGTAGTCAGGCCGTTGGCATTGGTGAACTGTGTGAGCTTGCCTGCCATATCGCCGCAGAAAATCGCCTCTTTGTAAGTGGTGCCCATTGTTTAGAACCCTCCGTTCATTGCGTGGTTGAGGATGCGGGCCGTCGAAATGGCGGGCCGCAGGATCGGCAGTTGGGCGAGTCCGGTCGGATCGACGCCCAAACCGGACGGGGACAGACGCAGTTCCGGTCCGGGCAGGACGCGCAGCCGTCCCGCGGCGAACTCCAGACCGGACGATTCGGCCAGGGCCACGGAAAGACGCAGGGACTCGGCAGCGCCGGCGTCGATGAGCGTCTCGGACAGACCGTCTCCGGCGGCCAGTTTTGCCGTGAGGTTGCCGCCCGCGGCGTCGCTCGGCGAGACTTTGACCAGACCGTCGGCCGTGGCGGCGACGTTTGCCGCGGCGTTGGCGGCGTTCTCCGCCCGTCTGGCGTCGATGGACGCCTCGCCGGCGTTTTTGCCGGCCTGTCCGGCGCTGCCGGCGGCGTCGATGGCGGATTGGCGTGCGGCGTCGCGGCTGGCGGCGGCCGTCGCCAGGAAGCTCGTGGAATCCAGCACGTCGCCATCGGGCGTGCTCACTGGGTAGAGCACGCGCGGTCGATCTGTTCCTGCAGGGACTGGCAGATCATGGTCAGCAGATCGAGGGCGGCCTCGTGGGTCTCCGCTGGGAAGGAGGCGTTTTCCACGTAGTCCACCTCCTGCACGATGGCCGGCGCGCGCCAGATCACCAGCGTTTCGCCCGTGGCCGGCGGGGCGAGCATGAACAGCGTGCCGCCGGCGGCGTTGCCCGCTCCGGCGAGGGCGTAGTGCGTGCCATGGGAAAGTGGGATGTCCGCGCCTTCGCGGCGTAGCACGGCTTTGATGTCCGCCTCGTGTTGGAAGGGAAAGGGCAGCGGAAAACTCGTGGTGACGCCGTTTCCCGCGAACGACGTCTTGGACGTCTGTGTGGCGATGGTCATGGGCGCTCCTTGGCCGGGTGGCCGGTTATTCGTTGAGGGCCAGCGTGGGGGCGATGAGCAGGACCGTCATGGGCAGGGGTTGGTCCTGGATGATGGTGAGCAGGCCGTCCGGGCTCCAGCCCTGGGGAAAGCGCACGGACTTGTCGCCTGTGAACAATGCTGGCGGGCCGTCCATGACGTCGGCGCTGGTGCGGTAGAGCAGCGGCTGGAGGTGCGCCGCGTCCGGCCCGACCTTGCCGCCCAGTGTGCGGTACAGGCGCAGCCCCACCTCGATGATGCGTTTGTTGCGCGTTTGGGCGCTGCCGCGCTGGCCGGAGAACTCCAGGCGCATGGGCGTGAGCGTGGAGGCGTACCCCAGACCGGCGTGCACGGTGGAGGCCGGCCGGTCGAGCGTGATGCAGCCGTTCGCGTCCACCACGCGCGGGGGCAGCTCCGCGCCGTCGGCCAGCACGCGCACCGTGCGCCCGGCGAGGTGCGACAGACCGGACAGCCCGCTCACCGGTTCACCCTCATAGCTCATGCCGGCGTCCACGAAGAAGGCGCCGCGCGTGTCGGTGGCGGTTTCGGGGAACGGCGGGTCCAGAATCTCGATGAAGCGCCTCGTGACGGTCTTGCCGTCCACCACGGTCTCGCGCCGGGTGGCCAGCCAGAGTTCGTCGCGGCAGGCGGCGGGGTTGAAGACCGCGCAGACGGACTCCACCGCGCCGTCGGTGGTGATGCGCGAAAAGGCGCACACATCCTGCTCGGGCAGGTAGGTCAGGGCCAGCAGCACGCCGTCCGCGCGCACGCAGAAGAGCATGGGATCCGGCTCCTGCGTGAGGGCCAGCTGCGTGACGCCCGGCTCGCCCAGATGCGCGGCGAGCAGCGTCAGGTCCTGGGAGGTGTAGGAGTCCGAGGCCAGCCGGTAGGCCATTTCGCGGATTTTTTTGCCGCTGCGCTGCACGTACAGCAGCGAGGCCCCGGCCTGGCAGGGCCGCACGCGCGCGGAACCGTATGTGCCCTCGCGGTTGGCTTTGACCCCGCTGGGGGTGATGGGCGTGTTCACCGAGCTGCCGGAAACCGTCCACTCGCCACTGGTGGACCCCACCCAGAGCCTGTCGCGCGGGGCGAGGAAGCGGATGCGCCCGCCGCGCGGGGCGGAGAGGGTCAGCTCCACGGCGTCGTCGTCCAGCGGGTCGTCGCCGGGATCGGCGGCGATGCGGTCGCCGATGGCGTACATGAGCCAGAAGTCCTCGCGCAGCTTGCCGCTGGCGTCGCGCACGGATTCCAGCTGGGCCGCGGCCGTGGGCGTTTCGACGAGGGTGATGCGCACGCCGGCCGTGGTGCTTGCCTTGACGCTGCGAGCACCCTTGTATCGGTAATAGCAGAGGGTGCCATCGGCCATGGCGCCGGACACGGCGGAGTCCTTGAGGAACGAATCGCCCGCGAGCAGGGCGATGGTGTCGCCGGGCCGGCCGTCGGAGAGGCTGTCTCCGTTGCTGTCGGTGATCTCGAAGTCGTCCCAGTCGTCCAGCGGAACCTCGCGCGTGGAGAGGCGGAAGTCCTGATGGTCGCCCGTGCGCGAGAGCCAGATGCCGAAGGGCTCGCTCGGCGTGGCGGCGAACACCAGCCGGTCCTCGTGCAGGCAGCACAGGGCCGGCCAGTCGCCCTCGTCCCATTTCTCCGGGCGGGCGGTCAGCGTCAGCTCCGCCAGCGCGAATCCGCCGTTGTCCGTGCGGGAGAGCTTGCGCGGCGCGAAGGCCTCGTGCGTCAGGATCAGCGCGTAGCGGTCCTGAACCCAGCACAATCCGTCCAGATGTCCCGCCAGATACGGTGTGGTGAGCTCCATTGGCGCGCCCGCGGCGTCGAGCACGCGTCCGCCGTCCGAGAAAAAGCGCAGAACGCCGGTTCCCGTCTCGCTTTGGGCGAATTCCAGCACCCAGCCCACGCCCGTCGCGTCCTCGTAGGGCACGAGCAGCGAGGGACCGGCGTCGCGCGCGGCCCGGGCCACGAAGCGCATTCCGCTCCGCCGCGTCACCCCGCCGTGGGGTTGGACCAGAAAGTTCTCCAGCGCTTGGCAGCCGTTGAAGTACTTGGACACGTCCACCCGGCCGGCCAGACGCGGCGAGAGTTCGCCCGAGGTGAAGTTGGTGATGATGATGGGCACGAGCGACATGTGTCCCCCCTAGTCCTTGATGGTCATGACCGTCGGTTTGGTGATGCCTTGCGCGGCCTGTGCGCCCAGGCGCAGCAGCGAGCCCAGGCCATCCAGACGGTCGTTGGCCACCCGGCCGGAGAGGCGGATGCTGCGCGCCTGCTCGGATGCGGAGTCGAGGAGCGACCGCACACGCAGGTTCGACTCGTCCAGGAGGTCGTCCGCCTTGTCCGCGCCGGCCTGCTCCAGGCTTGTCAGGTTGAGCAGCGAGCTGCCCGAGAGTTCCAGCCCGGAGTTGGCCGCGGCCACCCGCGCCCTGGCGAGCTGATGCGCGGTGTCGTCGCGCTGGGCGCCCACCTGCCGCCGGGTTTCGCGTTCCATCGACTCGGCCTGCCGCCGCGCTTGGTCCTCCACCTGGTCGGCCCTGGCCTCGGCGATGTCCGAGACCTTGCTTCCGCCGCCGCCGATGGCTGAACCGATGACGGAGCCGATGGCCCGCGCGCCGGTTTTTGCGGCCAGCGGCATGACGCTGCTCACTGTCTCCATTGCACCCTCCCGTAGAGTTGATACGTGGCCCCATCCGGGCCATAGCCGGGACATTCGCCCTCCGGGGCCAGCCCCAGAAACCGCGCGAACCGCCGGGCCCGGGCGTCGTCCAGACGCACGTGGGCCTGCAGGCGGTGGAAGCCGTGGGTTCGGAACAGTCCGTTCACGGCCAGCCGGGTCCGTCGGGCGAAGGCGAGCCCACATCCGTCCGCGGGTGCGCCCGTCCAGCACCACAGTTCCCCCACGCCGGGCCAGAAGCGCACCACGCCGCCGCAGGCCGCCACGTCGTCGCTCCATAGCAGCGTCCAGGCTGGACCCGCCGCCGCATAGGTCCGCGCAAGCCTCTTTCGCGGGCCGATGCGGTTCAACACAGCCGCCGCTCCGGGTCGCAGTTCGAGCATGGCCGCGTGTTCGGGCAGAAAGGGAACAAGTCGGATCATCCGCACTCCTTTGCCGGTTGGCCGCCGGCGTGGAGCGAGTATAGCCCTGAAATATGTCAGAAGACAAAAAATGCGAATTTATGGCCGTCGAAAAGATAAAATTAGACTATTGACATACTTTGGGGGATTGCTCATCGCGGTGGAAGGCGGGAAGACTGGGGAGGGAAAAGCCACGGCCCGAAGGCGCGTCATGCGCTTCCGGGCCGCGAAGGGGGGCGGGGAGCCCTTCACCATATGTGGGAAAAGGCCATTCAGTAAAGTTATTCGCCTCGGCGGAAGGCTGGGCAGGGTTACTGGCTGGGGTGGGGAAAACGCCACGGCCCGAAGGCGCGTCATGCGCTTCCGGGCCGCGAGGGGACGGGAAAGGACTCCCGCCATATGTGGGGAAGACTATTCCTCGGCGCTGGAGCCCCGGGTGAGCATCTTCTCACGGGTCTTCTTGGCGGCGTCCATGCTGGCGTAGGGTCCCACGAGCACCCGATACCAGCGGTTGCCGCCCAGGCTCGTGGCCACCACCCGGACGGGCAGTCCCTTCTTCTCCAGGCGCTGGGCGCGTTGCTCGGCCATTTTGCGCGACTGGAAGGAACTCTCCTGGATGGCGTAGATGGTTTTGCCGTGCTTGCGACGCATCAAGGTCACATGCTTGTCGTCCGGCTCTTTCTCTTTTTCCTTCTCCTTCACCTTTTCCGCCTTGGGCGCGGGCTCGACGACGCCGCGTACCTGATTGGCGCGCAGGTCGGCGAGCTGCTGGGCGGCACGCAGGTCGGAGTTGGACTCGCGCGGGGCGGTGCGGGCCAGCGCGGCAGGCAAAACACCTGTGCCGCGCCGTTCGTCGAGGGTTCCGATGTACTTGCCTTCGGCCATGCGCGCGAAGGAGAGATCCAGCAGTTTGCGGGTGGCCGCAGTGCGGATGCCTGCCGTGCTCGCGCCCAGGACGACGGCGATGATGCGGGTTTCCCCGCGCTTGGCCGTGACCACGTTGTTGTAGCCGGAGGCCTGCACGAAGCCGGTCTTGAGGCCGTCCGCGCCCTCGTAGCTGCTGAGCAGGCGGTTGGCGTTGTGGTGGTTGCAGTTGTTGTGGGCGTAAGTGGTCATGGAATGGAAGGTCAGCGACTGTGGAAAGCGGCGCAGATAGTTGGTGGAGAGACGCAGCATGTCGCGGGCGCTGGTGAGCTGGCCCGCGGCGGGCAGGCCGTTGGGGTTCTTGAACACCGTTTCGCTCATGCCCAGTTCACGGGCCTTGGCGTTCATGGCGGCGATGAATGGTTGGTAGTTCGCGCCTCCTGAGAGACGCTGGGCCATGACGATGCAGGCGTCGTTGCCGCTCGCCACGGCGATGCCCTTCATCAGCTCGCGCACGATGACGTGCTCACCCGGGCGCAGGCTCATGCGCGTGGGTGGCTCGCGCGCGGCCTCGCGGCTCACCAGCACGGGCTCGGTGAGGGTGAGGCGGTGCTCTTGCAGGGCCTCGAACGTAAGGTAGAGCGTGATGATTTTTGTGAGTGAGGCCGGAGGAATCTGCTGGTCGGGATTTTGTTCGTACAGGATGTGTCCGGTGCCGAGATCCATGGCGATGGCGGATTTGACCGGCAGTTCGCCTGCGGCGTGGCGTGCGGCTTGCACAGGCCTGGCCGCCAGCATGATGAGCAGCATTGCGAGGACGAGGATTCTGCTTTTCGCGCGCATGGCTATCCACGGGGTTAGATGGTTGGCGAAGGCGTTCGGCGTGATTCCGGCGGTGTTTTTGTAACCTCGGAACGCCGGGTGTGGCAAGTGGAGCGCGTCCCGCCGGTGACGGCGCGCCCTGGGCCGGAACCTGTTCAAAAAAGTGTGGGGCGTGCCGACAGGAATTGTTATAGTAGTTCTTTAAGAAAAGTCTAGGCAAAATTGCATCCACCCGTCAATCCCGGCGGGACGGAAAAAAGGCGAGTGGGGAGAGGCGGGAAGGCCCCGGATGCTGGACAACGTCCGGGGCGAGACGTATGAGAATAGAAACGTGAATGCGCAAAGCCAGAAGGAAAGGGAGGCCACCCCATGGTATTTTTTTGTCCCATCCTTGCATGGCCGCCGCGCGTGCTCGTCGTCGAGGACGAGAGCATCATCGCGCTGGCCACGACGGCGAATCTCAAGCGCATGGGCTGCGAGGTCATCGGGACCGCCGCCACGGGGCAGCAGGCTGTCGATTACGCCCTGCACAAACGCCCGGACGTTGTGCTCATGGACATCATGCTCGAAGGCACCATGGACGGCATAGAGGCCGCCTCGCGCATCCGCGAGCAGAACCCGGACCTGCCCATCATCTATTGCACCGCCTACACGGACGCGGGGACGCGGGGATTAGCCGCGAGTACGAATCCCAAAGCCTTCATGGGCAAGCCCATCGATTACGGCGCGCTCAAACACATCATCGACGATTTGCAATGAAACGCCGAACCCTTCGCCTTCTCGCCGCCGCGCCGCTGACTCTGGCCGTCGCGCTCCTGTGCCTCCCGGCCCTGGCGCTCGCCATGGCCAAACGACCGCCGGTCGCTCCGCAGCAGAACGCCACGCAGAACGCCACAGCCGAACCCGTCGACGCGGCGGGCATCGCCCAATATCGTGTGCTGCGGGAATATTTCGAATGGCAGGCCACCATGGACGACCGTCTGCCGGGGCTGTTCTCGCGCCGGGTGCGTCAGGAGGAGACACTAGCCTTCCTCGCCGCCCGTGAGACGGTGAACCGGCGCGGCCAGCTGGAGCGTTTTCGCGAGGCCCGGGTGGATCTGAGCGGCCTCGTGTTCAAGCGGATCACCAACGATCCCGACTTGGCGCGTATCCAGGTGACGGGGCACTACACCTACACCGTGCCGCCGATCGTCGAGACCGTCGAGGAGGACGCCCTCTACGTCTTGCTGCCGGAAAACGGGCAGTGGCGCATTTACGAAAGTCGCGAGGGCTGGCGCTGACGGCGTCCGTCGGAGCTACAGGGCCCCGCCCGCGCGCAGTTTGATCCGGGTTGTTTCGCGCTGCTGGGTGTTTTCTCCCGCCTCGCGCGGTTTCCCCTCCGCCTCGTCGTCGTCGGATTTCCCGGCGGCATCGACCTCCTCGGCCAGTCCCCGCACTCCGGATTCGGCTTCCGGTCCGGCGAGCACCACGCGGTTGCGGCCTTCCTCCTTGGCCAGATAGAGCGCCTGGTCCGCCAGCGAGACCAGCTCGGAACCGCGAGCGCCGGGAGCCAGGGCGGCCACGCCCGCGCTCACGGTCATGCGCACCGGCTGGCCCTGACGCTGACCGAAGTCGTGGTCGGCCACGCGTTCGCGGATGCGCTCGGCCAGCCGGGCTGCGTGGTCGCAGGGGGTGTGCGGCAGAATCACGGCGAACTCCTCGCCGCCGTAGCGGGCGGGGAAATCCGAGCCCCGCAGGCTTTCCACCAGCAGGGCGGCCATGCCGCGCAGCACCAGGTCGCCGGCCTGGTGGCCGAAGGTGTCGTTCACGTCCTTGAAGTGATCCAAATCCATGAGAATGAGGGACAAAGGCTGCTCGTAGCGGTCGTGCCGTTGCGCCTCCTCCTCCAGCCGTTCCTCGAAGCTGCGGCGGTTGGCGATGCGCGTGAGTCCGTCGTGATCGGCCATGCTTTTCATCTGCCGGAAGAGCAGCGCGTTGCGCAGCGCCAGCGAAAGATGCCCCACGGCGGCATTGAGGGTCTGCACTTCGTCCTTGGCCAGACGCAGCCCCTTGCGTGTCAGAAGCGCCAGGGAACCGAAGGTTTCACCCCCGGCGGAAAGCGGCAGCAAAAGCAGCCGGCCCGCGTCCGGTCCGGGGGCGGCGTGCATCTGCGCGCCGGAGTTCAGGCACACCTGCCGGTGTTCCACCACGGGCGCTCCGCCCAGACGTTCGGCCTCGGCGATCAGCGTTGCGAGCCAGGCCTCGCCGGCGGCGGGATCCATGCGGCAGTGCAGGTGTATTTCGGCGTCGAGTCCCGCGCCGCTCTCGGCGTGAGTGAACAGCACAGCGCACAGCGTCTCCACCGGCAACAGATGACGCAGGTCGGCCTTGGCCTTGACCAGGATCGTGGCGACGTCCAGGGAGGCCGAGGCGCGGGCGAGCATGCGGTTGAGCAGGCCCAGGTGCCGGCTCTTGCGGGAAAGCAGCTCGCGTTCCAGCAGGATTTCGTCGTTCTTGCGGCGCAGATCGGCGGAGAGGGCGTCCAGCTCGCGCACGCGCAGCAGAACGTCGCGCACCTTGTAGCGGGTGAGGGGCGCTCGCACGGCGGTGAGGAACCCCTGGCCGAGCACGTCCTCGGTCTCGGGCGGTTCGGCGGTGGCGTCCAGAATGAGAACGCGGCACAGGGCGTCCACTTCACGGCAGGCGTTGCGACGGGAATTTGGCATGGCCGCCCACACGGATTGGGGAATCCACGCCATTTGGCTCTGGCCGGGCGTCGCGCGCATCCAGGCCGACGCGTCCGGAGGAAGGTTACGCAGGACGAAACCAGGACCGGCGCTTTCGCCTACGAGGGCGGCGGTCTGCTGATCGAGTCCAAGCCCCCACATTATTTCGGGATGTTCCGCTCTGAACATTGCCGCGCACCTCCTCATTACCCATTCGGTACGCAGCACTCATGCAAGGAGCGGTCCAGCGGCAAGCACTGCCGTCCGCGGCAGGGCGGGACGACGGAGCGCTTTGACAAAATCCGGCAAGTATGGCTTGGTTGCGCTCATGAGAAATCCCGGCGTCTTCGGCACATTGGATCCCTTCATCGAGGATGGGCCGGTTCTCGGCCGCCGGGTGGCCAACGTGGGTTTTTTGCGGGCCCTGCTCGCCCGTGACCCCTTCGAGGCCTACCACTTCTTCATCGCCGACAAGCCCCTGGGCGACTCCCTCGCCGAGAATCTGGCCCGGATCGCGCCGGAAATCGCCGCCGCCGGGCGCTTCGTCGTCATGGACCGCCGCGAGCTGCCGGCGCGTCTCGCCACCACGCGCTACGCCTGCTTCCACCTGTCGGACTGCATCAACCACCCCTCGCACGTGGCCCGGCTGCGTAACGCCTACGCCGCCGAGATCTTCCCCATCACCGGCCCCATGCACTCCCTGTCCTACCCGGATTTCCCGGCGGCCTTCCTGCGGCACCTGTGGCCGGGGGCGACCCCGCGCGACTGCATTATCGCCACCTCCCGCGCTGGCGGGCTGGCGGCCGAGGCGTTCTTCGACACGCTGCGCCGGGGCTATGGACTGGCCCATGTCCCCGGGCCGAGCCTGCGGCTGGTGCCCTTGGGCCTCGACCCGGAAAAGGCCGCCGCGTCGCCGCCGGAGCCTGCCGAGAAGATCGCGCTGCGGGCGGAGCTCGGATTGCCGGAGGAGGGCGCGCTCGTTCTTGTGTTGGGGCGCGTGTCGCACAGCTCCAAAATGGATTTGCTGCCGCTTATCCGCGCCCTGGGTGGCCTTTTCGCCCCGTCGGAGGACGAGGGCCCCGCGCTCCCGCGAGAGGCCGTGACGTTGGTGCTGGCCGGCTGGGCCGAGCCCGACGATCCCTTTCCCCAGTCGATGGTGGACATCGGTGCGCGGGTGGGGCTTTCCGTGCGGTTGGAGCTGCGCCCGGGGGAACGGCGCAAGCAAAAGCTGCTGCGCGCGAGCGACGTCTTCGTCTCCATCGCCGACAATCCGCAGGAGACTTTCGGCATCACCCTGCTGGAGGCCCAGGCGGCCGGGCTGCCTGTGGTCGCCTCGGACTACGACGGCTACCGCGACCTCGTGGCCGAGGGCGAGACCGGCCTGCTCGTGCCCACCATCGGGCCGGCGGCGGCCGTGGCCGATGGCTGGGAGGACGACGCCGTGGACATGCTGGCTCCGGTGCTGTTCGACAACCAGTACCACCTGCTGCTGGCCCAGCGCACGGCCGTGCGCACCGACGCCCTGCGCCGCGCCCTGGCGCGGCTGCTGGCCGACGCTGACCTGCGCCGGCGCATGGGTCGCGCCGGATACGAGCGCGTGCGCGGCCAATATCTTTGGCCGGACATCATCGAACGGCATCTTTCCCTGTGGGACGAGCTGTGGAGCCTGCCCGCGCCGGACATAGCGACCCTGCGCCGCGTGGCGCATCCGCTGCACCTGCCGTATTCGCGCGTGTTCGCGTCGTACCCGGCGCGCGCGCTGGCCCCGGACGAACGCCTGCGGCCCGGCCGGGCGGGGGCGGCCATGCTCTCCGGCCGTGAGCACCCCATCGTCTACGCCGGTCTGGACGGCTTCATCCAGGCCGATGACGTGCGCAAGCTGCCGTTTCTGGCGCGCAAGGGCGAAACCGCCGGCCGATTGGCCGAGCGCTTCCGCGAACTCTGTCCGGGGCTCGACGCCGACGCGGCCGCGTATCATATTCTTTGGGCGCTCAAACACGACCTGCTGGAGCCGGAGGAATGACACACGGCGCTGGCGTGCTGCACCACGCCACACTGCCGTACCGGGGCGGGGCCGTGCGTGTGGCCCGGCTGCTGCTCGCGGCGCAAATCGCCGCCGGGGACCCCGCCGCCCTTTCCTGCGAGGTGGCCGAGACCGACCCCGAGGCGCTCGCCATGACTGGCGACCGTTCCGCGCCGCCGCTCTTCGGCCCCACGTCGCCCGGGGACTTCGCCCGTCTGCTCGCCGGCTGGCCGGCTGAAACGCGCGCGCATTTGCACACCAGCACGGACTGGCCGGCCCTGTTGGGCGGATTGACGCGGATCCCGCCGGCCCAGCCCTCGTTTTTGACCCTGCACGACGCCTCGGTCCTCACAGGCGGTTGCGCCTATCCGCTGAATTGCCCGCATTTCCCCGCCTGCGCGGCCGACTGCCCGCGCGGCTTTCCCGACGCCCGCGCGCGGCAGACCGAGACGCTGGAGCTCCTTCGGGCACTCGCGCCGGTGATCGTCGCGCCCTCGCACTGGTTGGCGGGGCTGGCGCGCGATGTGCTGCCGGAGAACCCGCCGCGCGTCATCCCCAATGGCGTGCCCTGGCCCCCCCTCGCCCAGCTTCCCACGCGCACGCGCGCCCGGGCCACGCTCGGCGTCGCGCCCGGAGCGCGGGTGGCGCTTTTCGCCGCCCACGGCGGAGCCCGCGCCGCGTACAAATCCGGTGCGCGCTGGCCGGAGTTCTGGAGCGCCCTGCGCGCGGGGCTGCCGGACGCCCTGGCCTTCGCCGCCGGGGGCGACGAGGCCGGCGGCCGCGACGGACTGACGGTCTGGCCCTATGTGGACCGGGCCAAGCTGCGGCTGCTCATGCGCGCGGCCGATGTCCTCGTCTATCCGACCTTGGCGGACAATCATCCCCTGGTGTTGCTGGAGGCCGCCTCCATGGAGCTGCCCGTGGCGTCCTTCGTCGTGGGCGGCGTGTCGGAGATCGTCGTGGATGGCGAAACCGGCTTGCTGGCGAAACCCGGCGACGACGCAGGTCTCGTGTGCACGGCCCGTACCCTGCTGGCCGATCCGGTTTTGGCCCGGCGTCTTGGTCGCGCCGCCCGCGCCAGGGGCGAACGCCGCTTCGTCGTCGGGCGCATGGCCGGGGATTACGCCGCCCTGGCCCAAGCCACGGCGACCGGGCCGCGCTGGAATACTTAGCCTTTGACGCCACGGTCCGAATGCCGTATGCAAGCCAGCACATCCGGCACCCTGCGATTCGCACTGCCCCTATAAATACTGCCTGCCAACGAGGTTATCGCATGAGCAAACTCGCGACACTGCCCGGTGACGACATCCGTCAAATCATGTGGCGTTACACCGACCGCTACGACCTGCAGATGGTCGTCCAGTCCGCCCGCGGCGTGGCGCGCGGCCATGTGGCCCGCATGGTCGCCGACGGCGCGCGCCACACACACGAGTGGGACGAGCAGAAAAACACCCTGCTGGACGCCTTCGACGCCTCCGGCCTCACCGCCCTGTACATGGACACGGCGCAGGGCGGCTACATCGACGGTCCCAAGAATTTCGCCCTGTGCCTGACCACCTTCGAGCTTTCCTGGGTCGATGCCGGCGCCGCCACCTGCGGCCTGGCCACCAACCTGGCGCTCGCCCCCATCCACGAAAAAGGCACTCCCGAGCAGCGCGACCACTACATGACCGCCGCCTGCCCGGCCGAGGGCCGCAAGACCCTGCGCGGGGCCTTCGCCCTCACCGAGCCGCTGCCCTTCGTCGGCGTGGATACCGGCATCCTCACCAGCAAGGTCCGCGTGGCCGAGTGGAAGGAGGGCGAGGAGCCCATGCTCGAGGTCGTCAAGCGCGGCCGGTTCATCACCGGCATGGACTTCGCCGACTTCGTCACCGCCGCCGTCAACAGCGACGACGAGCGCATCAAGGGCTCGTGCATGATCATTCTGGAGAAGGACGACCCCGGCCAGTTCGACCGCGGCGCGGTGACCAGGAAAATGGTCCACCAGCTCTCCAGCACCCGCGACCCCATCCTCACCTTGCGCGTGCCCGCCAGCCGCATCATCGGTGGTTACACCGTCAAGGACGGAGTCATCGTCCCGAATTACAGCCACGCCGAGATCATCGGCTCCGTGTTCCATCGCACGCGCATCCCGGTCGGCATCATGACCTCGGCCAAGCTGCTCTCGGCCGTCGAGCCCATCATCCGCTACCATCGCGGCCGCTTCCGCGGCGGCGACGCCCAGCCTGGCACCCCGCGCTACGATCAGGGTCTGCAGATGAAGGAGGACGCCGTGCAGCGTCTGGCCGACCTCTGGGCCTGCGGCGAGGCCGGCTGCTCGCTGGGCTTCGACGCCGCCCGCAAGGCCGACCTCCTCGACCCGCTCGAAAAGCGCAAGGAGGTCCTCTTCCACGAGCAGGGCGTCACCGGCCCGCGCGCCCAGATGAGCGCCCTCAAGAAAATGGAGCCGCGCGTTCTGGAATTCCTCGACCTCCTCTTCTCCCCCGAGGACAAGCGCGACGCCACCCGATTCGCCGAACTCTCGGATGACGTCTTCGTCCAGTGCATCTACCTTGACGCCGAGACCAACGTGATCATCCCCGCCTGCAAGCTCTGGTGCCCGGGCGTGGGGGCGAACATGATGCGCGAGGCCGTGGCCCTCGCCGGCGGCTACGGCGTCACCGAGGACTGCCCCGGCTTCCTGTTCCAGAAGTGGACCGACACCCAGCTGGAGGCCACCTACGAGGGACCCGAGGTGGTGCAGCGCCGTCACATGACCGCCACCATGACCAATCCCGTGTTCCTCGCCCTCATGGGCCACTGGATCGACGAACTCGACGCCCAGGTCACCTCCTGGCCCGACGCCGGCACCAAGCCCCTGGCCCGGGCCATGCGCCTGTGGCTCTGGACCATCGCGCGGATGCAGACCAGCCGGGACGTCGAGGGCAAGAAGCTCTACAGCGGCAACCGGCAGGGCGTCACCTTCCCCCTCGCTGACGCGCTGGCCTGGCTCATGGCCGCCCGCTGCTTCGTCGATGACGTGCGCGAACTCAAGGTCAAGGGACCCGAGAATCCCATGCTCGCCGAGAGCATCGAGGACACCGTGGGCTTCTTCGCCGACCTCGCCACCATCCAGAACGCCCGCGCCGCTGGTGAAGTCGGCCGCATTTGCGCCGAGCTTGTCTACGGTTACGTCGCCGATCTTGACGAGGCCGCCGCCAGCGAGTTCGCCGTCCTGCGTGCGGAACTCGACGCCAGCCTCGCCGGGGCCCGCCTCGCCCGCGATCGTGCCGGCGAAGCCCTCACCGACGTCATGATCCCCGAGGCGCTCGACTACCCCTTGTAGCCCGCCCCCCGTTACGACAAGACAAGCGCCCCGGCCGTTGTTGATGCGGTCGGGGCGTTTTTTCGTGGCGTGGACGGGGAAGGCGAATCGAAGGGAAACCTTTCCAGCGGAGCGGAAAGGTTCTCCCCCCGCGCCCCTTTCCCAAAGGCTTTTAAAGGTGACATGGGCAGGTCCGGGCTCCATCGCCATATTGGGGATTTCGTCTTCGCGCTCTGCCGGGAGGTTGCGGCCGGGATATGCCTCCGGCCGCCGGGACCACGCGTCCCCTGGAACCCCGCGCATATGGAAAGCGTGGCCTTTCCTTGAACAGGGTCCCAAGGGGCGGATGCCCCTTGGCCTGCGGAGCATGTCCCCGCGTCGCCATGTTGTGGTTGGAGGATGCCTCCGGCGGCCAGGGGGTTGCGCGCCCCCTGAACCCTGCGTGAAGGAAAGGCTTCCCTCTCTTTGCTGCGTGCGGCGTTTCGCTCTCGTCGATGCCAAGAGAATCCGCACCTGTCTGGGCTGTTTGCCGACGGCTTCGCGGCGGCAAACAGCCCAGAATGTGGGATTCCAAAGGGCGAATGCCCTTTGGCGGGGTCCAGGGGCGGAACCCCTGGGATGATCCCAGGTCCCGGCGACGCTGGGGGCGTTAGCCCCAGAGGGCGTAGCAGAGGGTGATGAGGGCGATGCTGGAGGCGCGCATGGCCTGGTTGGAGATGATGAGGTTGAGGGCGAGCGCGGGCTTGAAGATGCCGGCGTAGTACGGAAACTGGTGGCGCACGGCGCGCACGGGCGAGGAGAGGATGTTGCCGACGAGCAGGGCGAGGACGAGTTGCTTGGTGGTGAGTCCTCCGGTGGCGACGAGAGCGCCGGCGGCGGCGTAGCCGGCGGTTGTTTCGGCGGCCAGGTGGAAGGCGATGATGCCCATGGCCTGGGGTGGCAGCCAGGAGAGGAAGGCCACGTGGTGGGCCATGTAGTCTTCCATGGCGTCGAACGCGCCCCAGCGCTTGAGGAAGAAGAACAGCACGTAGATGGGGATGGTGTAGAAGATCATGCGCGGCAGCCGGCGTTTGAAGCGCTTCCAGGTCTTTTCCAGCGCATTGCGCCAGTTGAAGCGCTTGTCCTCGCCGAGCAGGCAGGCGACGCAGCCTTTCGGCAGGGGCGGCAGGGTGAACCGGCCGAGCAGAATGATGGCCAGTGTGCGCAGGAACGCGGCGGCCACGGTGAGGCTCACATACAGTGCGGCGGCTGGTCCGATGAACGGCGCGGCGATGAAGAACAGCGTAGGCAGGTGGAGGAAGTAGGTGGGCAGACTGTTGAAGAGGTTGGAGAGCATCACCTCGCGTTTAGAGATTTCGCCGCGCTCGTAAGCGTCGGAAAGCATGGTGTTGGCGGCCGCGCCGGAGAAAAACGCCAGGGAGAAGCTGGCGCCGGCCACATCCTTCAGGCGTCCCAGGCGCACCAGGGGTTGTGCGATCTTGGCCACGCCGCGTGTCCACTGCAGGGCCTCGATGAGCGTGCCCACGAACAGGCCAATGCTCACGGAGAACAGCATGCGCGAGAGCGGGATGGTGAGGCCGTGCCAGAGCACGGACAGCGTGAGGGGCGCGACGGCCGCTGCCACGGGCTAACCGTCCCGCCGGGTGTTGAACGCGGCGAGCTCGTCCTCCGCCATGTGGCGGGTATGCGCCTCGGCGGGGAAGGAGCCCTCGCGCACCTCGTCGCAGTAGGCGGCGAGCGCCTCCCGGGCCGGGGTCCAGAGGTCGGCGTAGCGTTTGACGAATTTGGGCTTTACGCCGGGGCACAGGCCCAGCACGTCGTGCTGCACGAGCACTTGGCCGTCGCAGTGGGGGCCGGCGCCGATGCCGATGGTCGGCACGGGGCAGCGTTCGGTGATGTGCGCGGCGACCTCGTCGGGCACGGCCTCGAGGACCACGGCGAAGCAGCCGGCTTCGGCCAGGGCGAGCGCGTCGTCCACGAGTTTGCGCGCGGCCTGGGCGGTCTTGCCCTGGGTTTTGAAGCCGCCGAATCGCGCCACCTGCTGCGGCGTGAGCCCGATGTGGCCCATGACCGGGATGCCAGCGTCGAGCATGGCGGTGATCTGCGGCAGGAATTCCGCGCCGCCCTCCAGCTTCACGGCGCGCGCGCCGGCCTCGCTCAGAAAGCGGCCGGCGTTGGCCACGGCCTCGGGCACGCTGGTCTGGTAGGAGAGGAAAGGCATGTCGGCCACGAGCAGGGCGTGTTTGACGGCCCTGGCCGTGGCGCGGGTGTGGTGCAGCATGTCGGCCATGGTCACGCCCAGGGTGTCGGGCAGGCCAAGACAGACCATGCCGACGGAGTCGCCCACGAGGATGGCGTCGGCCCCGGCCGCGTCGGCGAGCAGGCCGGTGGGGTGGTCGTAGGCGGTGAGCATGGCGATTTTCGCGCCGCCCTTGCGGGCGAGGATATCCGGCGCGGTGAGCTGTTTTTCGGACATGATGGGCTCCCCCCGCTGCTTCGCCCCGCCGGGAGGGCGGCGAGGGCGCGCCCGGGCTGTCCGTCCGGGCTTCGCGGGTCGTGGGCTCAAGTAGAACCGCGTGGCCGGCGCGTCAAGCCGCGCGCCGGGCTTCACAAGCGCGTCGCCGCGCTCAGTCGAAGCGGATGTCCACCGGGCCGGGCGCGTAGCCTTTGAGGGCGGAGAGCATCCCCCGGATGCCGCTTTTGAGGATGCCCGCCACGAAGGGGTTGAGGGGCAGCGTTTGACCATTCACGCGCACGCTAATGCCGCCGCCGTTCAAGGCCGCGCAGTCGTCGGTCGTGGCCTCGCCGGCGACGATGGCCGTGGCGAGTCCATGGCAATTCTCGCGGCCACAGGCCCCGCAGTCCAATCCCGGCAGGGCGAATCCCCCGCGCAGGGCGATGCGCGCCAGCCCGGCCACGTCGCGCGTGGCCATGAGGTCGTCGAGGGGGGTGTCGCCGTAGGCGGCGAGCGCAAGTTCTGGATCGAGTTCCGCCGCCGTGGCGTCGTCGCCGGCGATGACGATGCGCGGCATGACGCCGATTCCCTTGCCTCCCTCCAGCACCAGGAAGTCCGTGCGCACCAGCGGCAGCAGATCGGCCATGCCGAGCTCACCCGGCCAGGAGACGAAACTGCCTCCGGGCGAGAAGCCCATGACCATGTCCGCGTGCTCGCGGAAACGCGCGGTGTCGCTCTCGACACGTTCGTCGAAGCCGTGGTGCGAGTGTTTGACCAGCGTGACGCTCTGGCCGAGTTTTCTCAGCTCCTCGGCCAGTTCCAGGGCCAGAGTGGTCTTGCCGGATTTTTTGAAGCCGACGATGGCGACGGCGCGCATGGGGTCCTCCCTCGGGTCGTAGGTGCGCGGCGGACGCGGGGGCGCCCGCCTTTTCGTTGCGGTTATTCGGACGCGTCCCCGCCGTCGCCAACGCCCTGGGCGTTGATGAGCGGGAGGAACAGGCCCGGCTTGTCGTGCGGGTCGCAGGACTGCGGAAACGCCATGCGCCGCCGCAGGCAGCGGATGGTGGAAAGATCTGCCGCGTGGCTCTCCACGCCGACCGGGCGGCTGCGGTCGCTGTGGCCGGATGGAATCGCCATCACGATGGGGTGCTCGGCCCGCCGGCTGTGGGGACGGTGGGCGAAGGCGGCGAGGTCGGCCGGTGTCTCGGGGCGGATGCGCATGACTCTGGCTCCTGTTCAGCCCGCCAGCCACTGGGCGATGGTGGGGGGCGGACGCAGCATGGTGGGGACCGGCGGCCACGCGGGCGGGCGGGAGAGGTCCACGCCCTTGCGCATCACGGAGACGGGGCGGTCGCTGGAGACGACGACCACGATGAGTTCCGGGTGCGAGTGCGTGAAGCGCAGGGCGGAGTTGTAGCGCGCCCCGCGCGAGCGGTCCTCGCCGGGGATGCTCGGGCCGTCCATGAGGCAGGCGAAGCCGCAAAGCTGGTTGCGCGTGGCCGAAAGATGCAGCGCGCCGTCCACCTTGGCCAGCCCGGCGGCCAGGGAAAGGCGCGCGTCGGCGTCCAGCGGCATCGGCGTTTCCAGCCCGTGGCCGGAGAGGGTCAACAGCGGGGTGTAGGGATCAAGAATGAGCGCGCAGCCGTATTTCTGCTCGCCCGCCTCGGTCACCAGCCGCGAGATGGCTGCGAACAGCCGCGTGCGCTGCCCGTCGTCCAGCGGCCATTCCAGCAGCGCCTCCTCCAGCGTCACGAGATTGGGGCGGCGATTGGAGGAATGGAATGCGCCGTCGGAAAAACTGCACACGGGCGCGCCATCGAGAAAAAGCATTCCGTGCCGGCCGTTGAAGTTCGCACACACGCTGCCGGCCGGCAGGTCGCCCGATGCGACGCCGATGATGTGTTCGCCGTCGGACACGAGCAGCCGCTCGGATCGCTCCACGGCCTGCAGCATCTTGCGCACGTGTTTGCCGTTCTCCAGCCGGGGGCGTTCGGCCTTGGGCAGCCGCACCAGATAACGCACGCGCGACAGCCGCGAGGGCTCCACGCAGGCCAGCCGCCCGCGCGCCCAGGCGCCCTCCTCCGGCGTTTTGGAAATCTGCATGACCGCCGCGAGGATGTTGGCCACGCGCAGCCGCGTATCCGGCCCGAGGGCCCGGGCCCGTTCGTCCACGATGCAGTCGCACACCGCGTGGGGGGCCATCTCCTGCAGGGTGTTGGAGACGGAATCGAGCGTGAGGATGTCGTCGCCGTTCAGGCAGGTGGCCAGCTGACGCAGGGCCAACTCCAGCCAGTGACGCGTGGGACCGGGCGAGCACAAATTCGGGTGCTGCTCCGTGAACCACATCTGATAGGCCACGCTGCGCGCGCGTCCGCCCAGGCTCACGATACCCGCCAGCCCCAGCCTTCGGGCGTGGAGCTGGTCGAAATAGGCCACGTCTTCCGGGCTCGGCAGGCCGGAGCGCCATTCGTCCGTATCAAGGAAGTATTCGCGCAGACGTGGTTCGTGGCCGCGCAACAGGTTCTGCGGATCCACCACCCACAGGGGATCGCCTTCGACCTGGGCGTACACCAGCGCCACCCGCGACGGGCCGGAAAATTCGCACAGGCCCTGTCGCAGGCCTTCCAGCACGGTGTGCAGGCTCAGCAGGTGATGGCGATCTAGGCCCATGTGCTTTCCCCCACGCGAGATGTTACGCTCATTCGATACTATACGCAGCACCGCGCGGACGCAATGGGGGAAACAGGCCGGAAGCGTCGCGGTTGGACGCGCAAAAGGGTTTGAAAACGCCCCATCCCCTTTCGGGGGGGCTGGGGAAGTGCAGACCCCTGGTCGCCGAGGGCATCATTCAATCACCACGGCAAGGTGGCGGAGGGACATGCTCCGCAGGCCAAGGGGCCTTCGCCCCTTGGGACCCTGTTCAAGGAAAGGCCTCGCTTCCCATATGCGCGGGGCCCTGGGGGCGCGTAGCCCCCTGGCTTCCGAAGGCGTCATCCAACCACCACGGCAAGGTGGCGGGCGGACATGCTCCGCAGGCCAAGGGGCCTCCGCCCCTTGGAACCCTGTGTAAGGAAAGGCCTCGCTTCCCATATGCGCGGGTTCAAGGAAACGCGTGGTCTCCTGGCCTGCGGCGCAATCTTGCCATCCGCTCTTGTCGTATCACCCGCCGGAAGTGGAACCTTCTGTCATAAAAAAGGACGGAAAAGCCTCCTCGGCCTCCCGTCCCCTTTCGCGGGGTCCGGGGGGCGCGTAGCCCCCCGACCTGCGGAGCAATGACTTCCGCTACTTGCTCTTGGCGTACCAACCGCTGGACTTGGTGAGCAGCTCCTGCACGCGACCGACCAACGCGTGGGGATCGGGCAGGTAGCCTTCCAGCAGCAGGGCGGACTCGAAGAGCTGGCGCGCGGCCTGCTCGACGAAGGCGTCGTTGGCGTCGGCCTTGTTCAGGTCCACGAGGTTGCGAACAAGGGCGTGAGTGGGGTTGAGTTCGAGCACCTTCTTGGGGACCGAATTGTCGTGGTTCATGGCGCGCATGATCTTGTCCATGCTCGACGTGGTGTGCCCGTCCGGGTTCACCAGGCAGCAGGGGCTGCCGGTGAGGCGCGAGGAGGCGCGCACGTCGGCCACGGCATCGCCGAGCACGGCCTTGACGCGCACGAGCAGGGCGGTCATGGCGTCCTTTTCCGGGGCGGGCGCGGCGGCTTCCTCGGGGGCGGCCTCCACATCGGGCAGCTTGTCCAGGTCCTCGGGCTTGGCCACCTCGGCGGGCACCAGCTCGAAGTCCTTGTGCGTGTGCAGGGCGTCCATGACGAACTCGTCGATGGGCTCGAAGAGGTAGAGCACCTCCACGCCCTTCTTGCGGAAGATCTCCAGATGCGGGTTCAGCTTGAGGGCCTCGCGGCTGGGGCCGAAGGCGAAGTAGATCTTCTTCTGGTCCGGTTTGGCGCGGGAGATGTACTCCTCAAGCGAGACGAGCCCCTCGGCGTCGTCGCAGGCGCTGGAGTTGAAGCGCAGCAGGCCGGCGAAGGTCTCGCGGTTGGCGAAGTCCATGTAGCCGGCTTTGAACACGCGGGAGTGCTCGCGCCAGAATTTGGCGTACTTGTCCTTGTCCTCGGCCATTTTGGTCAGCTGGCCGAGCAGCTGCTTGGTGAGGGTGGTGCTGATTTTGCGGATGAGCAGGTTGTCCTGCAGGGTCTCGCGGCTGATGTTCAGCGGCAGGTCCTCGGTGTCCACCACGCCGCGTACGAACATGAGATACTGCGGGATGAGGTTCTTGTTCTGGCGCTGGATGAGCACACGGCGGACGTAGAGGTCGAGGCCCCAGTCCTCGTGGTCGAAGCCCATGAAGTCCTTGCTCTTCTGCGGGATGAAGCACAGGGAGCTGAACTGCACCGGCGCGTCGACGCTGGTGTGCAGCACGTCCATGGGCTCTTCTTTGTCATAGGTGAGGAAGGAGTAAAATTCCTTGTACTGTTCCTTGGTGATCTGGAACTTGGGCTCGCGCCACAGGGCGGGCACGGTGTTGGCGCGTTCGCCATTCACCAGGATGGGGAAGCCGATGAAGTTTGAGTGCTTGTGGACGACGCGCTTGAGTTCCTCGGGGTCGGTGAATTCGGTGACGAACTCGTCCTTCAGGTGCACCTCGATGTGGGTGCCGCGGGGGACGGCGGCGGCCTCGTCGCCGGCCAGTTCGCGGATGGCGTAGGAACCCTGGCCGTCACTGGTCCACTCCACGGGGGCCGAGCCCTCGCGGTGGCTCCGGGAGAGGATGCGCACGCTGTCGGCGACCATGTACACGGAGTAGAATCCCACGCCGAAGCGGCCGATGATGCCGTCGGCGTTGTTGCCGCCGGCCTCCTTCAGCGCCTTGAGAAAGCTGGCGGAGCCGGAGTGGGCGATGGTGCCGATGTTCTCCACGAGCTCGGTCTCGGTCATGCCGATGCCATTGTCGGCGACGGTGAGGGTCTTCTTGTCCTTGTCGGTCTGGACGCGGATTTCCAGCGGCGCGTCGTCGCCGGTGTCCTTGTCGGCGGCCTCGATGCGCAGCTTGTCCAACGCGTCCGAGGCGTTGGAGACGAGTTCGCGCAGGAAGATCTCGTGCTCGGTGTACAGCGAGTGGACGAGGATTTCGAGGAGTTGTTTGATTTCGGCTTTGAATTCGTAGGTGGCTTGAGCTGCCATTGGCGTTTTCTCCTTGGCGATTGGTCCGCCGCGAGGGGCGATGTTGGCGAAATTTCGTCTCCATCATCGCACAAGGCCCCGCTTTTGGGGGCGGGGCCTTGGCGGGGCTGATGGAGGATTCGGGCCGACTTTCATGGGGAGGAGGTTCCCCGCGGAACGGAAGGTGTGGCGCTTTCGTCCCGTGCAGTGTCAAGTAGTCACGGCCTTTATCTTGTCAAGGAGATATTTCTCCATTTCGCGCCGGTCCTTGCGCAGGCGCACCAGCTCGGTCTCCAGCACGGCGAGCTTGGACTTGAGCTCGCCGTTTTCGACGGCCATGCGCGCCACTTCCGTGGAGTTTTCGTCGAGTTTGCCGCAGGCGTTCTCCACCACATTCTTGATGGCGTCGATCTCGCCGGGGCCGATGCCCGGGGCGTCGTCAGAGCCGGGCAGGGCCTCACGCCGGGCGCCGGCCGGCAGTGAGGCGAGATGCTGGCGCAGCCCCTCGCCGATGCCGCGGGCGATCTCCATACCCATTTCACGCCCCATGGCGGCGGCCATGCGCAGGGCGGCCTCCGGCTGGGCCTCGGGCATGGACTGGGGCCCGGCCGGCCGGGCCCGGAAGGGCGCGGCCTCGCCGACGGCCTGCGGGGCGCCATCCACGGAGGCGGTGAGGGGGAAATTCTTGCCGAGGGTCTCCATGACATCCTGGGCGCTGTGGCCCAGACTGAACATCTCGGCGATGACTCGGAAGACCTCCACTGCCTCGGGCTTGAAGCGTTTCTGCCGACCCGCGCCCGCGCTGGGCAGGTGCTGGGCGAAACGGTTTTTCCAATAATGGACGGTGGACTCGGGCACGCCCAGCCTGCGGGCGATCTCGGCCACGGAGAGCAAGCGTTCGTCCGATGACACGGCGTCCTCCTCGAAATATGGCGCTCGACGACGAGTGGGGGTTCGCTTTCGCGTACACCATACGCGCACATCTAACAAGTATGGCAAGTTCCGGCCTCGTTTGACCGGAAGATCGCCTCGAGATCGACTTTGTGGCGAAAAACGCGCGTTCTTCACTTGACATGGATTTTGCTTTTGCAATATTTCTGTCTCATAAATTTTCGTAAACGAAAATTTCACGAGAGGAAATCTTCCAATGAAGAAAGTTCTTGATGCAGCCGACCGGAGGCTCGTGGCCGCCCTGGCCAGTGACGGCCAGGCCTCCGCGTCCGCACTGGCGGAGGAACTGGGCGTCACCGCGCCCACCATCCGCGCGCGCATGAAGAACCTCATCGCCCAGGGACTGATGCGCGTGGCCGGCTTGGTGGACCCCTTTCAGGTGAAGGGGCTTTCCGTGGCGCTGGTGGGCATCAAACTGCAAACGCAGACACAGTTGGACGAGAAGCTGGAGGAGATTTCCCAGCTGGAGAATGTCAATTGGGTCGCCGCCGTCACCGGTCATTACGATCTCCTTGTCGAGGTGGTCACCACCGAGGACATCGGCGATTTGTACAATTTCCTCGACACGGCGCTTTCCGGCGTTGGGGGCATCGCGTCGAGCGAATCGTTTGTGGTCATGAAGGCCAGGCGCAAGTGGATACCCTTGCCCAAAAGCGCGCGGGCCTGGTTTAGCGAGCCGTCGGAATAAACTTTTACCATTTCGAAAGGAGCAACTCCATGATCATTGGCATTCCCAAGGAAATCAAGACCCTGGAAGATCGTGTTTCCATGACCCCCGGTGCCGTCGAGACCCTGGTCCGCCGCGGCAACACCGTGCTGGTCGAGAAGGGCGCGGGCTTTGGCTCCGCGCTGACCGACGACGAGTACGTCGCCGCCGGCGCCAAGATGGTCTCCGCCGCCGAGGCCTGGGCCGCCGAAATGGTCATCAAAGTGAAGGAACCGCTGGAGGCTGAGTACAAGTTCCTGCGCTCCGACCTGCTGCTCTTCACCTACCTGCATCTGGCCGCTGATGAGGCCCAGACCAAGGTCCTGCTGAAGTCCGGCACCATTGGCGTGGCCTACGAGACCGTGCAGCTGCCCGACCGCACCCTGCCGCTGTTGCAGCCCATGAGCGAAGTGGCCGGCCGCATGGCCACCCAGGTTGGCGCGCACCTGCTGGAAAAGACCCAGGGCGGCCGCGGCATGCTGCTGGGCGGCGTTCCGGGCGTGGCCCCGGCCAACGTCATGATCCTGGGCGGCGGCATCGTCGGCACCAACGCCGTCAAGATCGCCGTGGGCATGGGCGCGCGCGTCACCGTGTTCGACGTGAACCTGGGCCGCATGCAGTACCTGGACGACATCTTCGGCTCGCGCATCGTGACCATGAATTCCAGCGACGCCAACATCCGCGCCGCCGTGAAGGAAGCCGACCTCATCATCGGCTCCGTGCTGATCCCCGGCGCCAAGACCCCCAAGCTGGTCACCCGCGACATGCTGGGCACCATGCGCAAGGGCGCGGTCATCGTGGACGTGGCCGTGGACCAGGGCGGCTGCATCGAGACCACCAAGGCCACCACGCACAACAACCCCACCTACGTGGTGGACGGCGTGGTTCACTACGGCGTGGCCAACATGCCCGGCGCGGTGCCCCGCACCAGCACCTTCGCGCTGGTCAACCAGACCCTGCCGTACGCCATCAAGCTGGCGGCCAAGGGCATCGACGCGCTGCGCGAGGACGCCTCCCTGCGCAAGGGCCTGAACACCTACAAGGGCAAGCTGACCTTCCCCGCCGTCGGCGAGGCGCTCGGCATGCCCGCCATCACCGCCGAAGAGGCTCTGGCGTAAGTTACCCCCTCGCGCCAGCGAGCCTTCCTCCTTGCCTCAGCCCCCGCCGTGAGCACGCGGCGGGGGCTCTTTTTATGTTCGAAGATGAGGGAATGGAGCTAGAAAGGTATGATGCTTTCGGCAGTGGGATCATGTAGCGCAAAATTCTTTTCAACAGCTTTGGCGGAATGGTTGGCATAGCAATATACACACATATGCCGACACGTGTTGTACATCCCTATGTCTTTGCTTTCGATGCAACCGCAGGCGTCGCGCTGGCCCTTGTCTTTTTTTACTTTGAGGTCCCAGGCCTTAATGGGCAGAAGCGTTCCTTGAGCTTTGTTGATGCCGAGATACTGCTGCAACGCGATGTTATGGGGAGAGCAGATTTCGGCGAAAAGTTCGCCATCAACGCAGTGCGCCTTGGGGATGCCATAGGCGTCGAATGAACGGCTTTCCCCACAGGCGGATACCCGCAAGGAATACTTCCGCGCAATCTTCGCGATTCCATTTGCAATATAATCCTGTTCTTTTTCAGTTGGTTCGCGCAATAGGTCTTCGTCAATCCGCTTGATATTTTGCTGGACTTTCTTATAGGCGTTTACATCGACGAAGCTGATGACCAAGCGATTTGTAAGGGGTCCCAACGTTTCGCCAAGGCGCTCTAGTCGGTCAAGGATGGATTGCGGGCTGATCGCATCAGAAATACAAATTGGGTCGAAACGCCAGACAACACGATTCTTTCCAAGGCGCTCGGATAGCTCTCGAAAAGTATCAAGCCGCTGCGCCAGTGCTGGAACCCTTGGTTCGAATCCCACATCTTCGTAATCGTTCACGGTGAACTGGAAATAGAAATCTATCCCACGAGCAGCTATCTCATCCAAATAGAGCATCAACGGCTGCGGGTTTTTGGACCAAAAAACGGCTCCGGCGATGTGAGTCAAATCAATTCTGAGCGTTGCTTGATTGAACGGATTCTTCCAGGTCAAGTAGCCTTCACGCAGACGATTCACCAACCATTCTGGGTAAAAGGCCGGAATGTCCGTGGAACGGCTAACAGATAAGATGACCGGAGCTGGACGGGTGAGCGTACAATTTCGCGATGCAGGTACGTTGGGCATAGTCAACGCCGCCTAAGTTTTATAATTTCAAACGCGAAATTGCCTAATCTCAACATTGGATAAGTGCTGACCCACCGTCGACACTGATCCTCTGGACATGTTGGATAATCTTTACGGCATCTGGCAAGTAGCATTCTACAATAATCGACTGCCGGGTGTTCAAACCATGGATAATATGTGTTGATACCACTATTCTGAGGCGGTTTTTCATCTGCAGGATAATATAATGTTGATTCTACTTCTTCATATTGTGTAAATTGTGCTGCGACAATATGTAACCTTGTCATATCATTTGCAATTTTGAAATCATTCGCGCGATACGTCGCACACACAAAAATTATTTTTGAACTAAAATCTTCGTTCCGAATTTTATTTTGTAACCCTTTGAATACTGTAGCATTAAGATCACCTAATGATTTTGGGAAAATAAATACATTAGAATTTGTATAAAATCCGTCAGCATCAACAACGTTTCCAATTCTAAGCTCTATCAGTTTTCCGTCAACGTCTACCGATTTTATACCCCAATCATTAATATCATACCCAGTGTATGGAATTATACGTTTGAAATAATCATTTGCTGCTGCACAATCGACAAGACATCCGCAGCCGATGGACTCAATGATTGGATCTTGCAGACCGAGTTCTTTTAATTTTTCAAACACCATGTAGTTTTCTGCAAAATACGCAGGGAAATATCTTAAAAGATAAAGAGCCTGCATGTGCGGCTCATCATAAGGATAAGGCTGAGAAAAATTCGACCTTTTTAGGTCACACAAACAAGGATGTCCTGCAATCCACTCGTCCAAAACTATCTGAGCTTGCTCAAGTACAGTTTGTATACAATCTCCGGGCATATTGGCTCCTTATTCCTTCAAGACTATCGCGAGCAAACTCCAAGCAATTAATAAGCTACAACCTATTATGGGGCCTTGTTAAAGTCAATTGACTGCGGGAAAGGACACAGCATGCAGAGACGCAACTCGCCCTTCCCTATGGTTTTCTCGGCCACCATAAGTTTGCCAATTCCGCTAGGTCTTCTAGTGCCTCCTCCGCAGCATTCCCGCCGTGCCGCCCCTTGCCATCCACGCCGGGGGTGGCTATAGCCTGCCCCATCATGCCAAAAGACCTCATCATCGTTGAGTCTCCCGCCAAGGTGAAGACCATCAGCAAGTTCCTGGGCAAGGATTACACCGTGGAAGCCTCCGTGGGCCACGTGCGCGACCTGCCCAAGGGCGACATGGGCCTGGACGAGGAGCACGGCTACGAACCGCGCTACGAGATCATCAAGGGCAAGGAGGACATCGTCGGCCGGCTGCGCAAGGCCGCCAAGGCCGCCAATCGCGTCTACCTCGCCCCGGACCCGGATCGCGAGGGGGAGGCCATTGGCTGGCACGTGTCCGAGCTCATCAAGGGCCAGAACAAGAACGTCAGCCGCATTCAGTTCAACGAGATCACCTCCCGCGCGGTGCATGAGGCCCTGGAGCACCCCCGGCCCATCAACGCCGATCTCGTGGGTGCGCAGCAGGCGCGCCGCGTGCTCGACAGGCTCGTCGGCTACAAAATTTCGCCCATCCTCTGGAAGCACGTGAAGCGCGGCATTTCCGCCGGCCGCGTGCAGTCCGTGGCGCTGCGGCTCATCGTGGACCGCGAGCGCGAGCGCCGGGCCTTCAATCCCGTCGAGTACTGGGCCTTCAAGGCCAAGCTGGAGGGCGGGAATCCGCCCCCCTTCGTCGCCGAGCTCTGGAAGGTCGCCGGCAAGACCGTGCAGCCCGGCCTGAAGGACATTGGCGACGCGGCGGCCGCCCACGCGCTGGACGAGGCCGTGCGCGCCGGGAAATTCACGGTCGAGGCCGTGGACGAGAAGGAGCGCGGCAAAAGCGCGCCCCCGCCGTTCACCACCTCCACCCTGCAGCAGGTGGCCAACCGGGCTCTGGGCTACTCGGCCAAGAAGACCATGGGCGCGGCGCAGAAAATCTATGAAGGCGTGGAGCTGGGCGATCGCGGCACCGTGGCGCTCATCACCTACATGCGTACCGACTCCGTGCGTATCGCCGACGAGGCCAGGAAGGCCGCGCACGACTTCATCGTCTCGGCCTACGGCCCGGACTACGCCCCGGCCAAGGCGCGCGTGTTCAAGGCCAAGCAGGGCGCGCAGGACGCCCACGAGGCCTGCCGCCCCGTCGATGTGACCCTGACGCCCGAAAGCGTGAAGCAGTTTCTGCCCGCCGACCAGTTCAAGCTCTACCAGCTCATCTGGCGGCGCTTCGTGGCCTCGCAGATGTCGTCCGCCAAGTTCCACGACACCACGGTGACGGCGAAGAACGGCGAGACCCTTTGGCGCGCCAAGGGCGAGCGGCTGCTTTTCCCCGGCTATTTGAAGGCGCAGGGCCTGGAGGCCCCGGACCCCGACGCCAAGACGGAGGAGGACGGTTCCGCCCAGTTGCCCAAGCTCACCATCGGTGAGGCGCTGGCGCTGCTCGACCTGACGAACGAACAGAAGTTCACCCTGCCGCCGCCGCGCTACACCGAGGCCACTCTCGTCAAGGCGCTGGAGGAGGAGGGCATCGGCCGGCCCAGCACCTACGCCGCCATCATCAGCACCCTGCAGGACCGTGAGTACGTGGCCATGGAGGAGAAGCGCTTCGCCCCCACGGAGTTGGGAGCCACCGTGAGCGACAAGCTCGTGGCCCACTTCGCCGAGCTCATGGACATTGGTTTCACCGCCGAGCTGGAGACCAAGCTCGATGAGATCGCCGCCGGCGGCCGCAAGTGGGAGGATGTCATCGGCGACTTCATGACCGGTTTCATCCCCGCCCTGGAGAAGGCCGGGGCGGAAATGCAGCGCGCCAACATCGACTCCGGCGTGCCCTGCCCCGAGTGCGGCAAGCCGATGCTGGTCAAGTTCGGTAAGAACGGCGAGTTCCTCGGTTGCTCCGGCTACCCGGAATGCAAGGCCGTACGCGAGTTCGTCCGCGACGAGCACGGCAAAATCGTGCCCGTGGACAAGCCGCGCGACGAGATCACCGACATCATGTGCGACCTGTGCGGCAAGCCCATGGCCGTCAAGACGCCGCGCAAGGGCCGCGCGCGCGAGCAGTTCCTCGGCTGCACCGGCTACCCCAAGTGCAAGAACATCAAAAATTTCAAGCGCGATGAGTTCGGGAAGATCATCGTGCTCGAGGCCCCGGAGGAAATCCCCGCTGGAACCTGTCCCGAATGCGGCAAGCCCATGGTCATCAAGACCGCCCGGCGCGGCAGCAAATTCATCGCCTGCACCGGCTACCCGGCCTGCCGCCACACCGAGCCCCTGCCCACCGGCGTGGCCTGCCCGCAGCCCGGCTGCGACGGCCAGATGGTCGAGAAGGTCTCGCACCGCGGCAAGGTGTTCTACTCCTGCTCCAAATACCCGGAATGCACCTTCTCTCTCTGGGATCGTCCCATCCCAGGCCCCTGCCCCAAGTGCGGCTTCCCCCTGCTCGTGGAAAAGCGCACCCGCGCCAAGGGCGACTTCATCGCCTGCGGCAACAAGGAATGCGACTACGTGAAGGACTCCGCCGAGGCCCCGGACAAAAACGGGGGCGAGGAAGAGGGCAAGTAGCGGCGTCGAGGCTCCGTTTAAGCGGCTGCCGCCAGCCTGTCGGTGGCGGCGAACGTCGCGTGGACCGTTCGCGCCTGCGCCCGGCGTCTCGCCTTTTCGTGTCGGGCCACACGCCGCGCGCCATGATGCGTGGAAGAATCAAGCGGCTTCGAACTCGACTCCGGTCGCTGGGTGAAGGAACGCCCGGCCGGGCACATTCTGAAATGCTGATGGGGCGGGGAGCTTGTGCGCTTCCCACCCCATCTCTTTTTCCCAGCCCCACACGTCCAGCCGATTCACCGGATCATCGACATAGTAGCCGTGGAGGTCCTTGCCGCCGCCCTTCGCGCCGTTGTGGGAAGGGGGCGATGCGATTGACGGTCACGGGCCCCACGCTGATTACGAACCTTCGTCCATCTGTCGCTGCTCACGACATTTCTGGCACAGGTTGGCGCCTTTCGCGCGAGCCCCGCGTTCAGCCCAGGCGACCGCCGCGATCGTCGCGGGGAGGACAAAACCGAGGCTGCCAGAAAAGAAGGATGAGAAGACAAACACAAGAACGCTGGCCAAGACGAAGCGGCCCGTCAGCCTGACAACATCTTTCGTGCAGAAGAAAGGCATTTCCCGGCCACACTGCATACAGAGACGCTTCACTGCCGACCTCTCTCGTTGACGGCTATTCCGTGGAATAGTCTTCCAAAGCCCGTATCGATTCTAACGTGTTTCGAGTGGATTCCGGGATGTTGTTCCATATCTCGGTCGTTTTCTGTCGGACTTGGTCTTTCAACATCTTAAGCCGTTCTTCGACAGGAGGATATTCCAAAATCGTCTGCTTGAGCATTCCTGTCCCTGAACCAACGACTGCGCCAGCCGCCGCACCCTCCCAGGGCACGCCGAAGGGAGTTCCCCACTGAAAACCCGAATACGCGCCTGTTCCGGCCCCGATCAATCCGCCTTTGACAATTTTGCCTCCCGGACCGTCCCACCAGTCCTCCTCCAGCCCCCACACGTCCAGCCGGTTGACCGGGTCATCGACGCAGTAGCCGTAGAGGTCCTTGTCGCCGCCCTTCGTGCCCAATGGGGTCGAGCGCGGTGAAGCGCCCCCCGTGTCGGCGTCGTAATCGCGCCAGACGAAGCGCGTTAGGCCAGGATATGCCCACACCTTCAAAGCTTATTGTTTGAATTCATTCGCTCAACTTCCTTCGATCCAAAACGTCGCATGCATTGTCGACACACATACTGCGTATCCCGCCTCAGAAAATAGAAAAGACTCACCCCGAATTCACCCACTGCAAGAATGACGTAAGCAGGGTTTGCCCAGTATGCAAAGAGCACTGACACCAAGGCCCCAGCGAAGTTGAGCCAACCAAGGTTAGCGTGGTTGATCTTGTTGAGTGGTTCCCCACAACACGGGCATGAGGGCGTGGTTTCCATCTTTAATCCTGCATCGTGCCATCATCAGTTTGTTTATAGTTGTCTTCGAACCATGTAATGGCCTGGTTCACCTTTTCTTTAACCGGGGGGGATTCCAGCATGGTTCCTAAAATCATCCCCGTCCCGAGACCGAGTGCTCCACGTGCTGCAGCAGCAGCCATGCCCTCAGTGCGGTATACGCTGGCGGCATTCCACAGTGCGCTTTTGATCCCGTTGCCCACGATGTGCTTGCCAGCAGCTTTTGCTGGCTCCTCATCCCCGTTCCCCGTGGAGCCATTCTGAGCCGTCTTGCTCTCTAGCCCCCACGCGTCCAGCCGATTGACCGGATCATCGACGCAGTAGCCGTAGAGGTCCTTGTCGCCGCCCTTCACGCCCATGGGGTCGAGCGCGGTGAAGCGCCCCGTGTCGGCGTCATAGTCCCGCCAGACGAAGCGCGTCAGCCCGGTATCGGCGTCGAAAAGCCCGCCCGCGAAGCCAAGGGGGAGCCGCACAGGCCCCTGAATCCCCCGCAGCGGGTTGCCGAAGGCGTCGTACCGCATCGTCTGTACAACGTTTCCGTCCATGTCGGCAAGGGCGCGCGGCGTGCCCAGGTGATCGGAAGAAATGAGAAAGGACGCCTCGCCGTCGGTCACGCCGATGGGCGTGCGGCCCGGGCGCGCCGGATCGTACACCAGCCGCCACCAGCGCTCGCCGTCAAAAAATTCCCGCAAGCGCAGCGCGTCCAGCCACTCGAAGGCCTCCACGAGCCCGCCGTCGATGCGTTTTTCACGCCGCAGCCCATTGGAATCGTAAGCGTATTCGATGCGCTCGCCGCCGGGCATATCCACCGCCAGCAGCAGGCCCGAAGGCTCGTAGAGGTAACGCGTCTCGCGCGGATTCAATCCCGCGTCATCGACTCTCAGGTTACGGAATCCCGCGCGATCATGGTCGAACTGAACGCGACCAGCCTGCAACAGCCGGTCGTCCAGGCCATACGTGTAGCGCCGTTCGCCGCGAAAACGCCGCGGGTTGATGTCCGCGAGGCGGCGGCCTTCGCCGTCGTACAGATACGATTCCAGCAGGTTGCCCAGGCCGTCGGTGACGCGGGTCAGGCGGCCGGCGGAATCGTAGGCGTAGCGTCGGGTCTCGGCCTCGCCGCCGAGGTTCAAACTGCGTTCTGTGATACGGCCCTTCTGGTCGCGCTGAAATGCGGGAAATGGAGTGGGCATGGCAGCTCCTTGGTTTTGCGCGCCGGTGTTGGATTCCCCGAGCGGGTGGGCGAGGATCGGCAAGTATACCGCCAAGTTGCGTGTGAGGATAAAATGGGGGCGATTTCGGCCGTGAAAAGGATGAAAAAAGTGGGTTGACGAGTGGGAGGAGAAGTACAGGGGGGCTCCGCCCCCGAGCCCCCGCCGGGGCCAGCCCCGGACCCCGCCAGAGGACATTCGTCCTCTGGACTCCTTAGGCCGGGTGAAACGCCCCTGGACGCGGACGCGTCCCGAGGCGTTTCACCCGGAAAGGGGCTCCTGGGAGGTGGCGAAGGGAGAACATGACAGCGGGCAAAAGGAACAAAGGCCCGGGCCGTGCCCGTGTCACCTGTAAAAGCCTTTGGAAGGGGGGCTCGGGGGGAGAACCTTTCCAGCGGAAAGGTTTCTCCCCGCTTCTTCCTCTTTCCCCGCGCCGGATTTTGCACTACTAATGAGGCAGGCGGCGTTGAGGCCGCCTCCAACACTCACGATTATAAGGGGACGGTAACCCGATGCGTATTTCCGACAGATTGAAGAAGCTCAAGCCCTCGGCAACGCTGGCTGTCAACGCCAAGGCCCAGGAACTCAAAGCGCAGGGCCGCGAGGTCATCAGCCTCGCCGTGGGTGAACCGGACTTCCCCACGCCCGAGCATGTGTGCGAGGCGGCGAAGAAGGCCATCGACGAGGGCTTCACCCGCTACACGCCGGTGCCGGGCATCCCGGATCTGCGCGCGGCGGTGGCAGGGTATTACGGCGACTTCTACGGCGTGAAGGCCAAGGCCGAGAACACCATAGTCACCTGCGGCGGCAAGCAGGCGCTGTACAACTTGCTTATGGCGCTCATCAATCCCGGCGACGAGGTGCTCATTCCCGCGCCGTACTGGGTGAGCTATCCGGCCATGGTCGAGCTGGCCGACGGCGTGCCCGTCGTGGTGCCCACCACGCCGGAGAACGACTTTCGCGTGAATGTGCGCGATCTTGAGGCCGTGTGCACGCCCCGCAGCTCGGTGTTGCTGCTCAACACGCCGAGCAATCCCACGGGATGCCATTACAGTCAGGACGCCCTGGACGACATCGCCCGTTGGGCCAAGGCGCGCGGCATCTTCATCATCGCCGACGAGGTCTATGACCGTCTGGTGTACGACCCCGCCACGCCGAGCACCCTCTCAACCTTCTGGCAGCGCAACCCCGAACACGTGGCCGTGGTGGGCGCGCTGTCCAAGAGCTTCTGCATGACCGGCTGGCGCGTGGGCTGGGCGCTGGCGCACGCCGATCTGGTGAAGGCCTGCGCCAAGATCCAGGGGCAGAGCACGTCCAACATCAACAGCGTGGCTCAGAAGGCGGCGGTGGCTGCCCTTACCGGCCCGTGGACGCTGGTGGACGAGATGCGCACGGCCTTCCGGCGCCGGCGCGACCTGGCCCTTTCGATCATCGAGACCTGGCCGGGCGTGACCTGCCCCAAGCCCGATGGCGCGTTCTATCTCTTTCCGGTCATCGACAAGCACTACACGCCGGAGATGCCGGACTCGACCGCGACGTGTACGTATCTGCTGGAGCACGCCGGCGTGGCTTTGGTGCCCGGCAGCGCCTTCGGCGATGACCGCTGCGTGCGCTTTTCGTACGCCGTGGCCGATGATGTGCTCATCGACGCGCTCTCCCGCGTGGGCGCGGCGCTTTTCGGCAAGTAGCCGACACGCGGAGATCGGCCGGCCCGAACGCCGACCGGGATGAAAAACCGCAACAGCCCGACGACGGGCGGGGAGGCTCCATGACCGCAGGCGGCAAGGACGTTCTGGACTGGACCGGCGCACGCTGGGATCTGTTTTCGACGAGCGCTGTGCTGCGCGGCCGGGCGCGGGAAATGGCGGAGAAGCTCGGGGGCGAAGTCGCGTCCGGGCGTCTGCCGTTCCTCTCTCTGCCTTTCATGCCGGAGCTGGAGAAACGTCTGGCGGAACTGGAGAGCGGTCTGCTCGGACGCTTCCGGCACATGCTGCTTCTGGGCATTGGCGGCTCGTCCCTGGGCGCGCGTGCGCTGCAGAAGGCCTTCGCCCCCGGGCAGGATTTGCCGGGGCACACGGGCAAGTGCCTATGGATTCTGGACAACGTGGACGCCGCGACGCTGGAGACGCATCTGCTGCGCCTGCCCCCGGCCGAAACACTGGTCTACGTGGTCAGTAAGTCCGGCGACACCATCGAGACCATCGGCCAGTACTTCCTGGTCAAGGACTGGCTGCGCCGCGAGCTGCCCGACGACTGGAAGGATCACCTGCTGCTGAACACCGACGAGAAGCACGGCTACCTGCGGCGCGAGGCCGACACCTTCGGCTTGACCACCGTGCCCGTGCCGGACAACCTCGGTGGGCGCTATTCGGCCATCAGCGCGGTGGGACTCGTTCCGGCGGCGTTCCTCGGCATCGACTGGCGCGCGTTGGTGCGCGGCTTCCGCGAGGTCGCGGACCCGCTGGCCGCGCCCGGGCTCGACGCGGCGGGACTGGCCGCGCATCCGTCCTTCGAGTTCGCCGTGTGGGGCAAGTCCCTCATGGACGCGGGCTACTGCGAGCTCATCACGTTCTTCTACATTCCGCAGTGGGCCAGCTTCGCCGACTGGTTCGCGCAGCTCTGGGCCGAGAGTCTGGGCAAGAATGGCCAGGGCAGCCAGCCCATTCCGGCCGTGGGCGTGACGGACCAGCACAGCGTGAACCAGATGTTCCTGGACGGTCCGCGCAACAAGGCCTGTCTGTTCGTGGAGCGTGGCCGTTCGGAAGTGGACGCGCCCGAGGGGCTGCCCTTCCCGGAGGATTTGCCGGAAATCTTCGAATATCTGCGGGGCCGGCGTTTTGGCGAATTGCTGCCTGCGGAGGCGCTGGGCACCCGCATGGCCCTGTGCCGGCATCAGGTCCCGCTGGCGGGTATGCGCTTGTCCAGTGCCGATGAGCACGCCGCCGGCAAGCTGATGGCCCTGTGCGGCGCGGCCACGCTCTTGACGGGCTGGCTGATGGGCATAAACCCCGTGGATCAGCCCGCGGTGGAGCTGGGCAAGCGCTTGGCCAAGGCGCGGTTGGGCGCGCAGGGATTGGCCGAGGAAAAGGCCGCCCTGGCCGCCTTCACGTCCGGCGGGGACGCCGCGCAGGAGTTCTAAAGCTTGAGCATCTATTCCAACCTGCTGGGCTCGCACAAGCCCTTGCAGTTCGTGAAGGTCCTCACCTGGATCTTTCTCATCCTCATTTTGGGCACCAACCTGGCGCTCTCCGCGTTCCTGTCCAAGCACGCGGAGCGTGTGTTGTTGGAAAAGCAGAAGGAATTCGGCCTGCTGCTTTCCGAGAACCTGTCGCACCAGATCTTCACCCGCTTCACGTTGCCCACCATCATCGGTTTTGGGCAGATATCCCTGCGCATCCCCGACCAGTTCACCCGCCTGGATCAGGTGGTGCGCAGCACCATCCACAGCTTCCACGTGCAGGAGGTGCGCATCTATGATCCCGATTTGCGTGTGACCTACTGCACCGATCCGAATCTGATCCTGCGCACGGGGCTCGCCGGCGAGGGCGTCAAGCGCGCCCTCAACCACGAGGAGGCCAGCTTCGAGCTGTTCAGCAAGATCTCGGCCTTTTCGGCCATGTTCAAACTGGAATTGCGGCCCGGCAGCGTGGTGCTGCGCGGGTTCACCCCCCTGCGCATGGAGCGCAACTTTGGTCCCGGCGTCAAAAATCCCATCATGGGCATTCTGGAGTTCAGCCAGGACATCACCGACGACTATATGGCCGTGGTCAACTTCGAACGGCTGGTCTATTCCTCCTCGCTCATCACCAGCATGGTGCTTTTCTCGCTCATCATCAGCATTCTGCGCCGGGTGGACCGCATCAGCGCGGAGCGGCAGGCCGAGAAGGAGAAGCTCACCGCCGAGCTGCACCAGCAGGAGAAGCTGGCCGGCATGGGGCGCATGGTGGCTGGCGTGGCCCACGAGATCAGAAACCCGCTGGGCATCATTCAAAGCAGCGCCGAGCTGGTGCTCAAGAAGGCCAAGGCCGACAATCACCCGCACACGCGCATCATCGAGGCCATCTACGACGAGAGCCGCCGGCTCTCGCGCACGGTGAACGACTTTCTGGACTACGCGCGGCCCAGGCAGCCGCGCATGGGAGAGGCGGACCTGTGCCGCATTCTGGAGCAGGCCTGCGTGTTTCTGGAGCGCGAATGCGAGGACCGGGGCATTCGGCTCTACCGCGATTGCCCGGAGAACACGCTGGTGCGCGGCGACCGCGATTTGCTGTACCGTGCGGTGTACAATGTGCTGGGCAACGCCATGCAGGCCATGCCCGAGGGCGGGCGCATCGAGGTGAAGGTGCGGCCACTGTCGCCTGCGGAGGGCGAGGCGGAACGCGAGGACGGCCCCTGGTTGAGCCTGCTCGTGCACGACTCCGGCCCCGGATTCGATCCAAAGAATTTCGACAAGATGAAGGACCCGTTCTTCAGCACCAAGGACACCGGCACGGGCCTGGGGCTGGCCATCGTCACCAGCATCGTGGAAAGCCACGGCGGCAGCGTGACGCTCAAAAACCATCCCGAGGGCGGCGCGCTGGTGGAACTCGTCCTGCCCGCCGTGGGCCCGGCTCCGCAGCCGCGGGACCCCGCCCCCCCCGCCGACGCTGCGCAACAGCCGCCGGCCGGGGCCTGATCCTCCCGCCCGATTCACCTTCTGCCTGACGGAGACGCGATGCCCGCAAAAGGAAACATCCTCATCTTGGACGACGAGCAGAACTATCTGCTCGTGCTCGATGCCATTCTCACCGACGCCGGCTACAAGGTCACCCCCCTTTCCGACCCCGAGATGGGGCTCGCCTTTCTGGAGGAAAGCGAGGTGGACGTGGTGGTGACCGACATGAAGATGCCCAAGTTCACCGGCAGGGACGTGCTCGACCACGTCAAGAAGCATTACTCGCACATCCCCGTGCTCATCATGACGGCCTTCGGCTCCATCGAGGCCGCCGTGGAGGCCATGCGCACCGGCGCCTTCGACTACATCACCAAGCCCTTCTCCAACGAGGAGCTGTTGCTCTCGCTCTCCAAGGCCATGCAGTACGCCCGCGCGCAGCAGGAAAATCTGCAACTGCGCCGGCAGATTCAGGAACGCTTCGGCCCTGATAACATCATTGGCCGCGACAAGAGCATGCGCCACGTGCTGGACATGGTGCACCGCGCCGCGCCCAGCCGCAGCACCGTGCTCGTCACCGGCGAGTCCGGCACCGGCAAGGAACTCATCGCCAAGGCCATCCATAACGAGAGCCCGCGCAAGGACGGTCCCTTCGTTTCCGTCAACTGCATGGCGCTCAACCCCGGCGTGCTGGAGTCCGAACTTTTCGGCCACGAGAAGGGCAGCTTCACGGGCGCGGTGTCGCGTCGGCGGGGGCGCTTCGAGCTGGCCGACAAGGGGACCCTGTTCCTCGATGAGATCGGCGAAATCTCGCAGGAATTACAGGTCAAGCTGCTGCGCGTGCTGCAGGAGCGCCGTTTCGAGCGCGTGGGGGGCATGGATCCCATTGAGGTGGATATCCGCATCGTGGCCGCCACCAACCGCGATCTGACCAAGGCCGTGGCCGACGGGAGCTTCCGCGAGGATCTGTTCTACCGCCTCAACGTGGTCAGCATCGCACTGCCGCCCCTGCGCGAGCGGCGCGAGGACATTCCGTTTCTCGCCGCGCACTTCCTGGACAAGTACGCCAAGGAGAACGCGCGGCAGATCAAGGGGTTCACGCCCTCGGCCATGGACTACCTCTCGGCCTACGAGTGGCCGGGCAACGTGCGCCAGCTGGAGAACGTCATCGAGCGTTGCGTGGTGCTCTCCAACGGCGAGATGATCGACGCCGAGGACCTGCCGCCGGAGATCAAGGACGAGGAGTCGCAGTTCAAGAGCGCCGTCGACCTGCTGCCCACCAAGCTCGACCTTTCGGAGACGCTGGAGAAGATCGAGGCCGCCGTCATCCGCCGCGCTCTGGTCAAGGCCGACTTCGTGCAGGTCAAGGCCGCCGAGCTGCTGAACATCTCCAAGAGCCTGCTTCAGTACAAGTTGAAAAAGTACACCATCTCGGCGAAGTAACCCCCCGTCCTCCCAAAACCACAAGGCCTGGCCGATAACTCGATCGGGTCTTTCCTTTTCGCCACCATTGCGAAAAGTTGATTTCTTTTGTCGGCTCTTGTGTGCATAAATTAATTCTTGCCACACCTTTGGCGTCGGCCTATAGCTGCGTCTCACGTAATGTGTCAGTGAATATTTATTATTATAGGATCCTATCCGCGTATTCAAAACGACGGCAAATGAGGCAGTGATGAAAATAAAACTGTTCGCCCTCGCCCTGCTGCTCCTGCTTGGCGCGTGCGCGCCGAAATGCCCTCCAGATCCCACCCCTCAGCCTTCCAGCACCTCACCCCTCAAGCACTTTCGGCTCAGTGGTGTTATCGTTGAGACCGCGCGCGAGAAGGCCCAAAACGGGCTAAATGTCATGAGGAGCGGAAGGCAAGAAATGACAACCTATTTGCTCAATGATTTTGCAACGCTCATCAAAGGTTCGTTCAAACTGCCCGGCGAATCCGGATATGATTCCGCTCCGGCCGTGCGTGTTGAGTGCACACCAGATACTTTGCTCTCGGCAACCGCGACCCTCTTTGCGCAGCAGCCAGCGCAATTTTCCACGGAATGCAGCCTTATTGATCCGAATACTAACAAAGTGTTGTTTTCAAAACATTACGCAAAACAAAAAAATGCCGATGGCGCTGGTTATTCAGCAACCTGCATTAATAGAAGTATTGGCGAAAAATCATTCCAAGATGCCGTCAATGAAAGTCTAGACGAGTTCGGTGCAGACACTAAGCACGTCTCACCAATAGTGGTCTCAAGCAGCTGTGCACCTATTTCTGGAACATTACTGTATATTGATGGGGATTTAGTAAAGACTGATGATATTGTTAAGGCCATGGTGTTTAGCGTCAGATACGGAGGAGTCAGTATTTCAGGAATGTCTCGCTTCGCATGGTTAACACTACCCAATGCAGTCCAGAGAGCGATCTCGAAGAGTTCAGTCTTCACCAATACGGCTAATAATGCTTACAATATAAAACTTTCTGTAATTAAATTTAACTATTACAAGCCCGGTATGTTCGAAAATGGGAGTTTGCTCTTTACAGTCCTTGCTACTGTGCAGAAAAATGGCAAGGATATTGCTCAGTTCAGTTATTGTTCAGGAGAAGTTGCACTCAATAAGCAAAAGGAAGCGCTCGATCAATATGCCGAGTTCATAGTTCAATCGCTTCAAGGTATCTCAAAGCAGACCGTACAGCCCTAGGCAGGCTTTGCTTCGTGGAGCTCATGTTTTGATAACAATAGACGGTTTCCCCACAGAATAGCTCATCGAAGTAAAGCAGGTTACCATTCCGTTTGAGGGGGGCCCCACCTCCCCCCTCTTCCCCCCCGCCCCGCTTTCCCCTATGCTCGGGCCATGTCGGAAGCCTCATCGAACGTCGCCGAATTCATCGCCGCGCTTTTAGCCAGCGATCGCCTGGGCCGGCAGGTGTGCCACCACAGGCTCATCCCCGGGCACGAGGCCCAATACGCCGAGCCCCACCGGCCCTGGCCCCGCGCCATCCGCGAGATGCTCGCCGCGCGCGGCATCGACGACCTCTACAGCCATCAATCCCTCGCGGCGGACATCGTGAGCTCCGGCCGGCACGTTGTGGTGGCCACCCCCACAGCCAGCGGCAAGACCTTCGCCTTCCAGCTGCCGATCATCGAGGCGGTGCTCGCCAACCCCGACAGCCGCGCCATCGCGGTCTATCCGCTCAAGGCCCTGGCCCAGGACCAGCTGCGCGGCTTCAACGAACTCGTGGACGGCCTGACCGCCGTGCCCGAGGCGCGCCGGCCCACCGCCGCCATCTACGACGGCGACACCAAGCCCTCGCAGCGCGCCAAAATCCGCAAGCATCCGCCCAACCTGCTGCTCACCAACCCGGAGATGCTGCACCTTTCCATGCTGCCGCATCATGGCACCTGGGCGCAGGTCTTCGCCACCCTCACCCACGTGGTGCTCGACGAGGTGCATACCTATCGCGGGGTGATGGGCGCGCACATGAGCCAGGTGCTGCGGCGCTTCGCGCGCATCTGCCGCTATTACGGGTCCGACCCGTCCTACGTGTTCTGCTCCGCCACGGTGGGCAATCCGGCGGAACTCTGCCACATGCTCACGGGGCTCGACGCCACGCCCGTCATCGAGAGCGGCGCGCCAGCGGGCGCACGGCACATGGTCTTCCTCAACCCGGAGGACAGTCCGGCCAGCGCTGCCATCCAGCTGTTGCGGGGAGCGCTTTCGCGCGGGCTCAAGACCATCGTCTACGCCCAAAGCCGGCGCATGACCGAACTCATCGCCCTGTGGGCCAGTGAGAAAAGCGGCAAGTACAAGGACAAGATCAGCGCCTACCGCGCGGGCTTCCTGCCGGAGGAACGCCGAGAGATCGAGGCGCGCATGGCCTCGGGAGAGCTGCTGGCGGTCATCAGCACCAGCGCGCTGGAACTGGGCATCGACATCGGCGGCCTCGACGTGTGCATCCTCGTGGGCTACCCCGGCAGCGTCATGGCCACCCTGCAGCGTGGTGGCCGCGTGGGCCGGGCCCGGCAGGAGAGCGCCGTGGTGCTCGTCGCCCAGGAGGACGCGCTGGACCAGTTCTTCATGCGTCATCCCGAGGACTTTTTCGCCCGGCCGCCGGAAAACGCCGTGCTCAACCCGGCCAATCCGGTCATTCTGCCGCGACACCTCGTCTGCGCCGCCTCGGAGCTGCCACTGGACATCTCCGGCCAGGGCGAGCCCTATCTCGATTCCCCCGGTGCGCGCGAGGCTCTGGCCGAACTCCTCGACAAGGGTGAGCTGCTCAAAAGCGAGGACGGCCGCGAGGTGCTCTCGCCGCGCAAGCGCCCCCAGCGCGACGTGGACCTGCGTGGCGCGGGCGCGCAGATCGCCATCGAGGACGCCGCAACCGGCGAGGTCATCGGCGCGGTGGACACCCTGCGCGCCTGCCGCGAGACGCACCCGGGCGCGGTGTATCTGCATCGGGGCCGCACGTACCTCATCGAAAGCCTCGATCTGCCCGGCCGCACGGTCAAGGCGCGCGCCGCGCGCGTGGGCTATTACACCCGCGTGCGCAGCAGCAAGGAGACGGAGATCCTGGAGGTCTACGACCGGCGCGTGGTGCTGGGCACCCGCTTCACCCGCGCCAAGCTCCGCGTCACCGAGCACATTACCGGCTTCGAAAAACGCAGCACAAAGGGGGGCACGCTGCTGGGCATGATGCCGCTGGACATGCCGCCCGCCGTCTTCGTCACCGAGGGCATGTGGCTGGACGTGCCCGACGACGCCCGTCATGCCGCCGAGGCCGAATATCTGCATTTCATGGGCGGTATCCACGCCCTGGAGCACGCGGCCATAGGCATCCTGCCCTTGCTCGTGCTTACCGACCGCAACGACCTGGGTGGCATCTCCATTCCCCTGCATCCGCAGACCGGCGGCTCCGCCGTGTTCATCTACGATGGAATGCCCGGCGGAGCCGGCCTCACCCGCGAGGCCTACGCCCGCGCCGAGGAGCTCCTCGAGCGCACCCTCGCCGTGGTGCGCGACTGCCCCTGCGAACTCGGCTGCCCTTCCTGCGTGCATTCGCCCAAATGCGGCAGCGGCAACCGGCCCATCGACAAGGCCGCCGCCCTCTTCCTCCTGCGGCGCCTCGTCACCGGGCAGCCTGGACCGGACATCGCCCCCAAAATCTCCCCGGCCGACCCCCAGCCAAACCAGGAGGCCGTCGTGGACGCGAAGCCGACGTTCGGTGCATCGTCCGCCGCCGGGGAATCCGGCCCCGCCCTCATCGTGCCCAAGCGCTTCGGCGTGGTGGACGTGGAGACGCGGCGCAGCGCCGCCGAGGTCGGCGGCTGGAACCGGGCGGACCTCATGGGTGTCAGCATCGCCGTGCTCTACGATTCCGGCCGCGACGAGTTCGTGGATTACGAGGAGCACGAAATTCCCGCCCTGGCCGAGCGCTTGCGCGAAATGGACCTCGTCGTCGGTTTCAACATCATGCGTTTCGACTATGGCGTGCTGGCGGGCATCCATCCCTTCCCCTGGCGGAATCTGCCCACCCTCGACCTGCTGCTGCGCGTGCACGAGCGTCTGGGGTACCGTCTCAAGCTCGACAACCTCGCCCAGGCCACCCTCGGCGTCGGCAAAAGCGCCGACGGCCTCCTCGCCCTCAAATGGTGGACCGAGGGCAAACTCGACGAAATCACCAAATACTGCCGCCAGGACGTCGCCGTCACCCGCGATCTGTACCTCTTTGGTCGCGAGAAACGTTACGTGCTCTTCCAGAACAAGGCCGGGCAAAAGGCCCGTCTGCCCGTGGCCTGGTAGACCAGTGAAGCCCTGCCGGGATTGTCCTTGTCCTTTTATCGGGGCGTCGCCCCGGACCCCACTCAGGGGCGCTGCCCCTGGAACCCCGCCAAAGGGCATTCGCCCTTTGGAATCCCATAACCGCGCGGGCTCACGCCCACGCGGCCAGTGCCTGCGAGTCGTGCGGCTCAAGTCCTGGTCCTTGGCGTTAAAATTCGAGTCGGTCAGGTTCCGCAGCGTTGAATATCTGGGGTTTCGCCCGTGAATCAATCGGGGCCCCCCCCCGGGCCCCACTCAGGGGCGCTGCCCCTGGAACCCCGCCAAAGGGCGTTTGCCCTTTGGAATCCCACATTCGGGGATGTTCGCCGCCGCGAGGCCGGCGGGAAACATCCCCGACAAGTGCGGGTTCAAAATGCGTCGGCGAAAGGAAAACGTCACGTGCGACTGAGCGAGTGACGTCTTTTCTTCACGCAGGGTTCAGGGGGCGCGCAGCCCCCTGGCTGCCGGAGGCATACCCAAACCACGACCTCACGGCGGGGAAACATGCCGCGCGGGCGAGTCAATCGGCGAGGAAATCGGCGGGGACGCGGCAACGTCCAAACGTGCCGATGGCGTGATGAGGCGTTGCGACGACATCCGAAGCATGGCGGAGAAACCCCGGCCTGCCCGTGCCACCTTTAAAAGCCTTTGGAAGGGGGGTGCGGGGGGAGAACCTTTCCAGCGGAAAGGTTTCCCTCCGCTTCTTTCGTCAATGCCGATTCCCTCCGCCTAAATCAGGCTGGGTCGGGTCCAGCGTTCGACGAAGGCGCGGACGTTGAATTTGCGCGTCGCTCCGCTGGCGGTCATGGAGCGCACGCAGCCGAACACGCGCCGTTCCGGCCAGGGGCGGTCGTGGACGCCGCCGATGCTCCAGGCCGCGCCGGCGTAACCGTTCACGTCGCGTCCGTCGAGGGAGAGCGAGTCGTTCAGGCGTAGCACGCGGGCCAGGGCGGTTTCGGCGTCGCGCGACCACGGGAGCAGCTGCTTGGCCCAGTACATGCGCAGCCAGCCGTGCATGTGCCCTGTGGCGAGAAGTTGCCGTTGAGCGGCGTTCCAGAGCGGATCGGGCGTCTCGCCGGCCTCCAGCTGGTCGTCGGGCAAAACGGCGCGGGTGTCGGTCGCGTGTTTGCCCAGAGTGGCTTTGGCCCAGGCGGGAAAGGCGTCGATGGTGTCGTAATGCGGAACGTAAAGGCAGAAGTTTTCAGCCAGCTCGCGCCGCACGATGAGTTGTTCCAGAAAGGCTGTGCGCGCCTCGACAGGGGCGTTGGCGGCGAGAACCCGCAGCGCGACCGTTTGGGCGGAGAGCTGCCCGAAGTGCAGATATGGGGACAGGCGCGATCCGGCCGGCTCCAGGGGACTGTTGCGGGCGTCGGCGTAGCGGGGCAGACCTTCGCGCAGAAAGTTTTCGAGGGTGGCCGCGGCCATGGTCGCGCCGGGCGGGAAGGAAGGCTGCGGCGTGCTGAACTCGGCGAGCAGGGCGGGCCAGTCGGTGCGGGGCGCGGGGCCCGGCCAGGGTGCGTCCTGGGGCGTGAGCTCCGGGAAGGGCGTGAGGAATTCCGGCAGCAGGCGTTGGATTTTGGGTCGCAGGGTGCGGGCCATGACCTCGGCTTTTGGCGAGACCAGCCGGGCGGGGACGACGTTGCGCGCGTCCACTTCCTCCACCGGGCAGTCCGCGTCGGCGAGCAGATCGGCCAGCCAGGCGCGTTTGGGCTTTGTGGGGTCGGCGTCGGTCACCACGAGGCCGGCGCGCGTTTCGCGGGCGAAGGCGGCCACCTCGCGGCCGGGGGCGCCGCGCAGGACCATGAGGGGGATGCCTTTGGCCGCCAGCGTGCGCGCAGTTTCCGCGAGACCGTGGATCATGAAGGCGAAGTGGCTCATGGCCGCCGGCGGATAGCCGCCCGCCAGACAGAAGACAACGGCCAGGGGCTGGTTGCGGGCGGCGGCCCGCTCCCGCGCGTGCAGAAGCGCCCAGTTGCCGGTGGCGCGCATTTCGCGGTGCATCCAGTAGAGCACGGGACCGGGCGTTTCCGGGCGGTCGAGGATGCGCCGGACGCGGGCCGGATGGACGGGGGCGGTCGAACGCGGTTGCGCCGGGGGAGCGGGGGCGTCCGTCATTGGGCGAGCCCCTCGGCCACGGCGCGGCGCTGGCGCAGAATCGACGCCGCCCATGGCGCGGCCAGCAGCAGCAGGGTGCAGCCCCAGGCCAGCGCGGCGGGGTTGCGCAGAGTCTCCAGCGGCGGCGTGACCAGGGCGCAGATGACGAGGACGACGCAGAACAGCCATTCCTCGCGTGCGGAGCCCACGGGTTTCTGCCGCTCGCGCCCGGCCAGCAGGCGCACGATGAGTGCCAGGGTGACGGGCAGCAGCTGGGCCACGCGGAAGTCGCGATAGCGCGGGTCGATGACCAGTCCGACCGCTTGGGATAGTGCGGCCAGGGAGAGGGCCAGATCCAGCAGGCCGATGAGGCCGGCGCGGTTTTTAAAGGCGTTGAGGCGTCCGGAGCGCAAAGCGTCCAGCCGGGCCACGACGGGCGAGAGCGGGCTTGGCCCGGAAATGCGGCCGGCGGCCTGGTCCGCCAGTTCGGAAAAGACCGCGAGGCAGAGCAGCGCGCCGCAGCCGGTGTAAAAAACGCCGCAGAGTATTCCCGTGGCGTCGAAACCCAGGCGGAGGCTTTGCCACGCGCTGGTGGCCAGGAGCGTGGCGAAGAGCTGTGCCGCGAGCATGACCCGGACCCCGGCGAGGGCTTTGACCGGCCGGCGCAGACCGAGCGCCAGCAGGGCCAGCACCACGCCCAACGCGCTGGAGAGACAGAAGGCCGTGAACCAATTGGGCATTTCGCTCACCGGGCCGGTGAGGGGGAACTTCATCTGCCGGTCGGCGTCGAGCATTCCCCAGTGCGCGCCGACGGTGCCTTCCTGCCCGGCTTTCCATGGCTCGTCGAAGAGCTCGAAGATGTTGTAGTCGATGCCGCGTTCGGCCGCGACGTTCATGACCTTGCGCACAAACTCGGCCTGAGCCACGCGGCCGGGCACTGAGCCCTCGCGCACGCGGCCGGCGCTGGGCCAGCCTATCTCGCCGATGAGCACGGGTTTGCCATAGGCGCGTTTCGCCGCGTCCACCGCCTTGAGCATGTGGGGAATGGCGTTGGAAAGCGGGGTGGGTTTGTCCTCCCAGTAGGGCAGCACGTGGATGGTTATGGAGTCCACCTCGCGGGCCACATCCGGGTGCAGTAGCCAGTATTCCCATACGTCGGCGTAGGTGACGGGCTGCCTGACCGCGGCCTTGACGCGCCGGATGTAGCTGATGAGCAGCCCAGGCGTCACCTCGTCGCGCAGCAGCACCTCATTGCCCACCACCACGCGCTCCACGGTGTCTGGGTACTCGTTGGCGGCTTTGATGGCGGCGGCGATCTCCTCCTCGTTGTCGGGCAGGCTTGCGCCGATCCAGGCGCCGAGGATGACCTTGAGGCCGTATTGGTGTGCCAGCCGGGGGACGTCGGCGAAGGGACCGGTGCTGGAGTAAATGCGGATGCGCGAGAAGTGCTTGGCCGCCACGGCCATGTCCTCTTGGAGCTGGCGCTGGGTGAATGTCGCGCCGAAGGGACTCTGGCCCCGGCGGTAGGGGCTGAAGGATGCGCTTTTTATGCGTGGTTCGTGCGCGTCGGGGATGTCCTGCGGACGGCCCTGGATCCACCAGAAACCGAAGTTGAGGGCGACGGCGCAGGCCAACGCGGCGAACGCTGCCGCCAGTATGGCCAGGACGTTGGGGCTGGGACGCATGGGAACCTCCGGGGACTTGCGGCGTCCCGCGCGGAGGGACGTCCGCCAGCCTGCCTACCTGTTTCCCACGGAGGGGTCAAACGTCAATGGGCCCAGGGGGCAGGCGGGGCCATCGGTCCCGGTGGCGAGCACGAAGCGGTTTTTGCCGCTGCGCTTGGCGCTGTACATGGCCTTGTCCGCCAGATCCATGAGGTCGACGGGAGTCTGCGCGGCCGTGGGGGCCAGGGCCACACCCACGGAGACGCCCACGCGCACATGCGTGCCGTCGATGCATACGGGTTCGTTCACGGCGGTGATGACGCGTTCGGCGAGTCCCTCGGGATCGAAGGCCTCGCAGGGCCAGGTCTGCATGAGCACGAACTCGTCGCCGCCGAGGCGCACGCAGTTTTCCGGCAGGGAGACGTGCTCGCGCAGGCGGTCGACCACGGTCTGCAACAGAATGTCGCCGGCCTGGTGCCCCAGGGTGTCGTTGATGGACTTGAAGCCGTCGAGGTCCAGGAAGAACAGGCCCAGCACATGGCGGCGCTCCAGGGCGCCGGTCACCAGCTTGGGCAGGGCGTCGGTGAGGAAGAGGCGGTTGGGCAGGCCGGTGAGGGTGTCGTGGTAGGCGGCGTGGTGCAGGTCGTGAACGTTGCTCAGGTCTTTGACGATGCAGTAGAATATCTCGGTGTCCGGTGAGAAGAGCACGTTCCAGTTGAAGCGTTTGTACAGGCCCGCGTCGCATCGGAACCGGAATTCGAAGGTGGTGCTGGACGTGTCGCTGGTCATGAGGCTTTGCAGCGAGGCGAGCACGCGTTCGCGATCCTCGAAGGCCATGAACTCAAGGAGGTATTTGCCGCGCAGGGACTCGGGCCACAGGCCCGTCGCCCGTTGCCAGGCGGCGTTGACGGCCAGAATGCAGCCGTCCATGTCCAGCGCCAGGGCCATGTCGTAGGACAGGGCCATCCAGGCGTAGCGCTCGACGGTAAAGAAGCGGGCGATGACGTCGGGCCCAGCGCCCTCCTCCATCAGTTCCTTTACATTCATAGAATCAACCGCTAGCATTTGTCTGGAACTAAGTCTATGTTCAGAGAGCCGTTATCCGTTTTGTCACCAACAGTCCCCCGAGGCAGGCGATGATCCCCCCAGCGAATTACGAAACCCTTTTCGTGGCCAGACAGCCAGTGCTCGACGAACATAAAAACACCTGGGGATATTTTCACTATTATCGACGTTGCCGGGAGCATACCTACTCCGAATTCACCGATCCGTTGCAGGCCACGCTTTCGGTCATCCAGTGCCTGCCCGCCTGCGTGGACACCTGCGCCGGGCCACTCAAGTCGCTTATCCACCTGCCGCCGCAGGCGCTCATCACCGGCATCCCCAAGGCGCTCGGTCCGGCGTGCGTCGTCCCCGTGCTCGACTTCTACCCCGGCGACGAACCAACCCTCGTCGCGGCGCTGCACGGCCTGGCGTCGGACGGGTACGAGCTGGCCCTGGACCTGCCGCGGCCCTTCGATCTGACCACGCCGCTGCTCACCCCCTGCGACACGGTGATTCTGGACATGCGGACGCCGGAACTGCAAAACGGCGAACTCAAGGGCGTGGTGGCGGAGTTGAAGGCGCGGGGCAAGCGTCTGCTGGCGAAGCGGGTGGAGACTCATGAGGCCGCCGCGCTGGCCCGCGGGCTGGGTTTCGATCTTTTTTCCGGGCACTACTTCCGCGAGCCGGAAACGCTTTCCCAGCGCAAGGTTTCCGCCGCGGAGGCCACGCGTCTCGGCTTGCTGGAGGTGCTGGCCCAGTCCGAGCCACCCACGGACATGCTCGTCTCGGCCATCGAGGCCGACGCCTCCGTGGCCTACCGGGTGCTGTCCCTGCTCAACTCCGCGCATTTCGGCCTGCTCAAGAAGGTCTCCAGCGTGCGCCAGGCGGTGCTGCTGGCCGGATGGGTGCAGTTGTCGGCTTGGCTGCGCGTCATGGTCATGGGCGACGTCACCCCCTCGACCAAGGCGCGGGAGCTTCTTCATCTCTCCGCCCAGCGGGCCAAGTTGTTCGAGCTGCTGGCTCAGGCCTCCGGCCGCGACGACGAGGCGGACAGCCTCTTTCTGCTCGGCTTGTTCTCGCTGCTGCCGGCCATGCTCGACATGCCCATGGACGCGGTGCTGGACAAGCTGTCCCTGGACGATGATCTTCGCGCGGGCCTGTGCGGCGCGCCTGGCCCCTACGCTCCGTGGCTGGGCATCGCCCAGGCCATCGAGGACACGCGCTGGGATGACATGGCGCAGTTCGCCGTGCGGCTCGGTCTGCCCACGGGGTCCGTGGCCACGGCCTACAACGCCTCCTTCAAGTGGGCCGATACGCTTTTGACCGTTCTGCCCGGGCAGCGCCACGGCGAGTGCTGAGGCGCGTCGGACCGGGGCGGTTTCACCCGAAGTCCGCAAGGAACGTCTCATGCCCCAGCCGCCCGACCACGATGCGTTGACCCTGGCCGGTCTGGCCGCGGCCAACGGCCAGTGGCTGGCCACGCGGCTGCAGCGGCTGGCCGAACTCTCCGGCCTTTCCGTGCCGCCCGACGTGGCCTGGCTGGCCGTGGGGGCCTCCTCGCGCGTGCTGTCCGAAATTCTTTTGGCCGAGGGGCATCCCTCCCTTGGCGCGGACGATTCCTCCGATCCCGTGGCGCGCATGGGCCGGGAGCAGGCCGTGGCGCACCAGCAGGCCGGCCTGCCCATGCCCGCCTCCCTCAAAGTGCAGCGGCTTTTGCACCGGGCCTATGATGATCTCGTTCGCGAATCATGGGTGGACCAGGATTCCCGGTCGCGGGCCCATGAGGATGTGGAGCGTTTTTTCGAGCGCGCCCTTGTGGGACTTGTGGCCGCATGGACCGGGCACGCCTCGCGTCGCGAAGCCGAGCTGCGCGAGCTGGCCGACCGACGTGGCGAACGGTTGCGCCGCGCGCTGGACGTTGCGAAACGATGCGCCTTGACGCTGCGCGACGAACGCGGCCGCCGGCGCGACCTCGCCGGAAGTCTGAGCGTCGCCGCTGCCGAGCTGCGCGTTTTGCGCGCGCGTCCGGCCGAGCCGGCGCCCCCGGCGGCCGAGGCCGTCGTCACGGAAACCGATGAATCACTGCGCGCTGAGCTGCGAGCCTTGCGCGAGGCCCACGCGAGTCTGGCCTCCGAGGCCGAGGCCATGCGCGCGCGTCTGGCCGAGGCCGGCTCCCGCGTGTCCGAGCTGCGACGTGCGCGCGAGCGCGACGTGGAGCGCGAACTCGGGGCGACGCGGGAGGAGCTTGCGGGCGCTCGGGAAAAGTGCTCGGCGTTGGAGGCGGACCTCGCCTCCGAGAGCCGCCGGGCCCGCGAGGCGGGGATCGCCGCCGCGCAGCGCATGGCCGCGCTGGAAAACCGTGCCACGGCTGAACGCGAACGCCTGTCCATGGAGTGCGAACGCCGGGAGACCGAGCGGGGCGGCCTCACCGCCGAGGTCGGACGTCTGGAGGCCGAACGGGACGGCTTCGCCGCCGAACTCCAACGTCTGGAGCGCGAGCGCGACGCCCTTGTCGCGGCGGGGAACCGGCTCATGGTCGAGCGCGCGGCGCGCATCCAAAGCCAGATCGAGGCGCAAACGAAGATCGCCGGCTGCGTCGAGGAGTTGAGCCGCACGCAGGTGGAGCTGCTCAACACCCGGGCCGCGCTGGAATCACCGGGCGTGTCCGGCGGGGTGAACGTGAAAGGCGCGGAAAGCAGCGAAGAAGATTAGTCCGGCGTGGGCAGCGACGAGGGGTTTTACGACGCGCCTCCGGGCGTTTCGGCGGGGTTCAGCTCCAGCTTCATGTCCACCAGCTCCTCCTCGGAGTTGACGGTGATGGTGAAACCGAACTTGCGGGCAAGCCCCTGCATGGCCTTGTTGTCCACCAGCGTTTGCCCCACCAGCCTGCGCGTGCCGCGTCCGCGCGTGTAGGCGATGAGCTTCTTGAACAGCAGGCTGCCCAGACCGGTGCCCTTCTGGTCCGAGCGCACGATGATGGCGAACTCGGCCTCGGAGTTGTCCGGCTTGGCCGAGGCGCGCACCACGCCGAGGGTTTCCGGCAGTCCGCCGGACGTGCGCGCGGTGGCGATGAAGGCCATCTCGCGGTCATAGTCGATCTGGGTGAAGCGCGCCATGTCCTTGTGTGCGAAGTCGCGTCGCACCGAGCCGAAGAAGCGCATGCGCATGTCCTCGTCGGACAGGCTGTTGATGAACGCGCGGTGGGCGTCCTCGTCCTCGGGCCGGATGGGCCTCAGCGCCACCGGGCGGCCGTCGCGCAGAATGGCCGTCTCCTCCAGTTCGCGCGGGTAGGGGCGGATGGACAGCCTCCGCGAGCCGGGACGCGACTCCCGGGCCACGCGCATCCGCGCGCCCAGGCACAGCACGCCCAGGTCGTCGGCGTACAGCGGATTGATGTCCAACCCGGCCAGCAGCGGCACATCCACCAGCAGTTGGGCGATCTGAATGATGGTGAGACAGATGTCGTCCATGTCCGCCGCCGGGCGTTCCGGCCCGCCCTCCAACAGCCGGCCGATGCGCGTGCGCGAGACCAGCTCGCGCGCCAGGCTCATGTTCAGCGGCGGCAGGGTGACGGCGCGGTCGCGGATCATCTCCCGCGCCTCGCCTCCGTGGCCGAAGGCGATGACCGGTCCGAACACCGGGTCCGGGTGGGCGGAGAGGAACAATTCGTGGGCTCCGGCGCGGCGTCCCATCTTTTGCACGGAGAATCCCTCCACGTAGGCGTCGGGCCGCTGGCGCGAAACGCGCGCCAGGATGCCGGCGCAGGCCTCCCAGACCTTGTCCGGCCCCTCCAGGTCCAGCGCCACGCCGCCCACCTCCTGCGGGCGGTTGATCTGCGGACTCTTGAGCTTGACCGCCACGGGGTAGCCGAGCGCCTCGGCGGCGATGACGGCCTCGCGCGCGCTGACCACGTGGCGCGTCTCCACAACGGGGATGCCATAGGCGGTGAGCACGTCGCGCGTCTCCGCCCCGGTGAGGCGGCTGCGGCCCTCGTCCAGGGCGCGGCCGCAAATCTCCCGCGCGGTGTGCGTGTCCGGGAAGAAGTCCGAGGGCAGGGAGTCCGGCGTCTGGATGAGCAGTTCCTGGTTCTTCTGGAACTCCACCATGTAGAGAAAGGCCCGGATGGCCTGCTCGGGCGTGTCGTAGGTGGGCACGCCGGCGTCGGCGAAGACGGCGCGGGCCTTGCGCGCGGAGTCCGAGCCCATCCACGAGGTGAGCACCATGCGCTTGGCGCGCCGGGCCTGGGCCGCCACGGCCTTGGCCACCTCGCCCTCGGGCAGGCCGGCGAAGGGCGCGTGCAGCAGCAGCACGGCGTCCACGCCGGGATCGCCCAGCAACAGTTTGAGTGCGTCCGTCCAGACGTCCGGCTGGGCGTCGAAGCGCAGACCAACGGGATTGCCTCCGTCCCACGCGCCGGCGAAAAGTTTGTCCAGGGCGAGTGTCGTGTCGTCGGAGAACTGGGCCAGCCGGCCGCCGCCGGTGAGCAGCGCGTCGGCGGCCATGATGCCTGCCGAGGCGCCGTTGACCAGAATGGCCAGACGATCGCCGCGCACGGTCCGCCCGCCGGAAAGGGTCTGGGCGGCGTCGAACAGGCCGTCGATGCTGCCCACGCGCAACATGCCCGCGCGGCGGAAGGCCACGTCGTAGACTTCGTCGGTGGTGGCGGCGGGGTCCATGTCGTCGGCTTTGACCGTGGTGGCGCGGGCCAGCTCCTCCAGGGCGGCGTGCAGCGCCTGTCCGGGACGCAGGGCCAGCACCGGCTTGTTGCGGCTGGCCGCGCGTGCGGCCAAGATGAAGCCTCGCGCGTCGTGGATGGATTCGACGTAGAGCAGGATGGAGCGCACGAGCGGGTCCGCGCCCAGGTGGTCCAGAATGTCGGCGAAGGTGATGTCCAGCTGCACGCCCAGCGAGATCATGTGCGAGAAGCCGATGCCGTGACTGGTGGCCCAGTCGAGGACGGTGGTGAACAGACTGTCGGATTGTGAGAGGAAGGCTGTCTTGCCAGGCAGGCTTTTGGTGTGAGCAAGGCTGGCGTTGAGGTTCAGGGACGGCACGATGAGGCCCATGCTCTTGGGCCCCAGCACGCGCAGCGCCGGCGGCCGGGCCGCCTCCAGAATGCGGGCGCGCAGCCTGCCCCGGCTCTTCTCGTCCAGCCGGCCGAAGCCCGGTCCCATGAGCGCCACCGAACGCGTGCCGCGTTGGCGCAGGGCGTCGATGATTTCCGGGGTCTCGTCCAGCGGACGGCAGACGATGGCCAGATCCGGGGTCTTGGGCAGTTCGGCCACGGAGGGATAGGTCAGCACGCCGGCGATGGCCTCGGCCTCGCGGCTCACGGGCATGACCGGCCCGGCGAAGCCGCCGCTCATGAGGTTCTGCATCACCAGCCGGCCGATGTTCTGCGGATCGTTGGCCGCGCCGATGACCGCCACCGTCTTGGGGCTGAAGAGGGAATTGAGATTGGTCAGGCTCATGCGGCCCCCGTTGGGAAAGGTCTGCGCGACGCGGGGTCCGACCGGCCGGATCCCGCTCTCCATGATAGCCCGAAGCCGCCCCGCGTGGCAACCTCCGCCACCCGATGGCCGGTCCGGGCTTAAGAATCGCCGTCGAACCGTCGATAGACAACATGTATTGATTTTCGTCTTTCGAAGGCAGCGCATTGGCGCGTGGCCAGACCGGCCTGACCAGCCGGTGAAGGACTTATGAGATGGACCTTTCCACAACACTTGGCGTGGCGCGGGGCGCCAGTTCGATCGGATTTTCGGCCACGGCCACGGCGACCGCCGGGAAAACGGAGCCCGGCGTTTCCTCCGCGACCTCGGAATCGCAAAATCCCCAGTCCGATTCCGGCGACTCTATGACCATTTCGTCCCAGGGACGCAGTCTGGCCGACGCGCTCGCCAAGGCCAGCAACGCCGATACCTCCCTCTCCGGCAGCTTCAGCGACCGGAACGGGGCGGTCAGCATGACCGGCTCCGCCAGCGCGGGCGACGCCAAGATCTCCACCGAGGTGTCGGCGGAGACCGAGCAGAAGGGCGAGGTGACCGTCGCCAAGCGCATCGAGAAGCTCCAGCAGGAAATCCGTGAGGCGCAGCAGGACCCGACCCTTACGGACAAGGAGCGCAAGGAGAAGGTGCAGCGCCTTCAGTCCGAGCTCATGCAACTGCAGGCGCAGCAGCAGGAGACCAAGGCCAAGAGCGGCGGGGGCGACGCGTTGCCCTACCACGGCGGCACGCGCGCCCAGGGCATGGCCAGCAGTCTGACCTGACCGGTCGTTTTTGCCGTGAAACGCCATGGGCATTCTTTATGCAATTGATGTCGCGCGATGCGGCGGCTCGGCGCGGGGCGTCGTATTGTGTGGGTATGGCGGAATTTATTGCGGAGCCTGCGGCAAAATGCGCCGGTTTCCGCAATGACGGAAAAGCGCGCTGTTCCACCTGAAGGAAATGCGCGGGATGTCCGATAAAGCACACGGCGGATTGTCGCCATCCTTAAAATAGGAGTAGCGTATGGACATTTCTGGTTACTCGAATCTCGCATCGACATTGGACGATGCGACTTCGACAAGCGGGCTGACCATCAGCAGCATGTCGAAAACGTCAAAGTCGTCGCTGAGCGTCTCAACCAGCTCGGACAGCTCTTCGGATTCCGGCGACACGGTCAGCATCTCTGACGAGGCCAAGTCGCTCGCCTCCAGCAGCAAGACGCTCTCGAGCAATGGCTCCCTTACCCTGACCATGGGGTCCAGCTCCAGCAGCAGCTCCTCCAGCAGCAGCTCCTCCAGCAGCAGCACCAGCAGCTCGGACAGCACTTCCAGCAGCAGCTCCAGCGAGAAGCTGGAGACCAAGCTGAAGCAGCAGGTTTCCCAGCTGCAGAATCAGATCCAGCAGGCTCAGAACGACACCACCCTCACCGACGATGAGAAGCAGGCCAAGGTGCAGCAGCTGCAGACCCAGCTCATGAGCGTGCAGCAGGAGCTGACCCAGGCCGAGGCCGAAACCTCCGGCTCGAGCAGCAGCTCCAACGGCGGCACCAGCGCCGAGGGCATGGCCAGCAGTCTGACCTGAGCCTGACCACGCAGACATCGCCCCGCGCCGGACACTGCCTCCGCGCCCGTCCGCAGGCCCCTGACCAAGGCCTCGGGCGGCACCAGCCTTCCTTCTCCTCCCCTCTCGATCCCCGCTTTCACGAAATCCTTCGCCGGGTTCTCCCCGGAGCGTTTCGCCGCGTGCGCGGTGGACGGCCCTTGGCTTTTTCCTGGCGTTCCCCTTCGGCCGCACGGCCCGTCAGGCCATCGCCGGGCAAGGAGACGACTCCGCCGCCACGTCCTTTGTTTCTATTGGGATGGGCGCGGCGTTCGGGCAGCCCGGTTCGGCTTGGCCCGCTTCGCGCTGGAGCGGCTCCCAAGATTCGGCGGGAGAGAACGTCGTAGCCTCTTGCCGGTTCAACGTGTGCGGGATCCCTTTGTGCGCCGCCCGCCCTCCCCACCGTTCGCCGGGCCTTTCGCGCGGGGCGTGGCGGTCGCCCCGGGGGCCTTTCTTCCGTCCTTCCGGCCGCATGGCCTGCCGTTCACTCCGCCATTTGCGCCGTTCACCGAAGAGATGCTGCGTCCGGGTTCGCGTTTCCATAATCAAGGGGCACGGACAAAGCGCGCCAAGGCGTGGGGACCGCCCCCGGCGTGGCGCATAACCGAAAGGCAGGAGGCACATGAGCGAAACCAACAAGATCGTCAGCGTGCAGCAGCAGAGCGGGATCGTGTTCACTCCGCCGAAGACCGTCACCGGGAAGGCTTATGTGAAGAGCATGGCCGACTACGAGGCCCTGTGCAAAAGGGCCGACGAGGATCCCGATGGCTTCTGGGGCGACCGGGCCCGTGAGCTCATCACCTGGGACAAGCCGTTCACCAAGGTCCTCGAGGCCGATATGAGCGTGCCGAGCGTCAAGTGGTTCTCCGACGGCAAGCTCAACGTCTCCGCCAACTGCCTGGACCGGCACCTGACCGACGGCCGGCGCAACAAGGCCGCGCTCATCTGGCAGGGCGAGCCCGAGGACGACGTCAAGGTCTATACCTATCAGATGCTGCACACCGAGGTCTGCCGCTGCGCCAACCTGCTCAAAAAGCTGGGCGTGGGGCGTGGCGACCGCGTGGCCATCTACATGCCCATGATTCCCGAGCTGGCCATCGCCATGCTGGCCTGCACGCGCATCGGCGCCACCCACTCCGTGGTCTTTGCGGGATTCTCCGCCGTGAGCCTGCAGAACCGCATCGACGACTGCAAGGCCAAGGTGCTGCTCACCGCCGACGCCGTGCTGCGCGCCGGCCGGTCCATTCCCCTCAAGGGCAACGTGGACGAGGCCCTCAAGGGTTGTCCCAGCGTGGAGCAGGTTGTGGTGGTCAAGCGCGCCGGCATCGACATCCGCATGGTCGAGGGCCGCGACCTCTGGTGGCACGAGGCCATCGCCGCCGAGGATATCGCCAGCGACTGCCCCTACGAGAAAATGGACGCCGAGGACCCGCTGTTCATCCTGTACACTTCCGGCTCCACCGGCCGGCCCAAGGGCGTGGTGCACACTCAGGGCGGCTATCTCACCTACGCCGTCCATACCACCCAGTGGGTGTTCGATGTGCATGACGACGACGTCTACATGTGCACCGCCGACATGGGCTGGATCACCGGGCACAGCTACATCCTGTATGGCCCGCTGGCGTTGGGCGCCACCAGCGTCATGTTCGAGGGCGTGCCGAGCTATCCCAAGCCGGACCGCTTCTGGCACATCGTGGAGAAATTCCGCGTCAACATCTTTTACACCGCGCCCACGGCCATCCGGGCGCTGATGCGCGAGGGCACCGACTGGCCGAGGAAGCACGACCTCTCCTCCCTGCGCGTCCTGGGCAGCGTGGGCGAGCCCATCAATCCCGAGGCCTGGATGTGGTACTACGAGAACGTGGGCAACAAGCGCACGCCCATCTGCGACACCTGGTGGCAGACCGAGACCGGCGGCATCATGATCTCCGCCCTGCCCGGGGCCACGCCGCTCAAGCCAGGCAGCGCCACGCGGCCACTCCCCGGCATCGCCGCGGCGGTGGTCCATGGCGACGGCTCCCCCGCCGGCGTGAACGAGGGCGGCCATCTCGTCATCACCAAACCCTGGCCGGGAATGCTGCGCGGCGTCTTCGGGGATCCCGAGCGCTACCGCAAGACCTACTTCGACCGCTTCCCGGGCGTGTATGAGTCCGGCGACGGCGCCCGGGTGGATAAGGACGGGTATTTCTGGATCATGGGCCGCCTGGACGACGTCATCAACGTGAGCGGCCACCGTCTCGGCACCGCCGAGATCGAGTCCGCCCTGGTGGCCCACGCCAAGGTGGCCGAGGCCGCCGTGGTCGGCATGCCGCACCACATCAAGGGCCAGAGCATCTACGCCTACGTGACGCTCAAGGCCGGCATCGAGGAGAGCGACGCGCTGCGCAAGGAGCTCGTCGTCCATGTGCGCAAGGAAATCGGGCCCATCGCCACGCCCGAGGTCATCCAGTTCGCCGACGGGTTGCCGAAGACCCGTTCGGGCAAGATCATGCGGCGCATTCTGCGCAAGATCGCCGCGGGCGAGATTGAAGACTTCGGCGACACCTCCACGCTGGCCGATCCGACCGTGATCACCAGCCTGTTGGAAGGCAAGAGGGACCTCCTGGGTCAGTAGCGTCGGCCCGGGAATCATCCGTGGTTGCGGGGGCGGATCGGCCGCCCCCGCGTTTTTTTTGCCTTTTGCGGGGGGGGGGGAATGCGACGGTCCGCGGGCCATCGACTCCCGCGCTTCGTGATGCTCTCCGGTCCAGCCCCAGCGGGAAAAAACTGCCAGGAAAACCATGGACCGGGCACGTTGCCGGCGGCTTCCGCCAGCGGGTCGCCGTGGGGCGTTGCCCCTCGTCTTGCGTCTTGCGTGGGCGGCGCCGCGAAGGCGCGCCGGGGCCTTCGCCTAACGGCTCACCCAGAGCACCGCGCCCTTGAGCTGTTTGAACAGCGCCAGCGTGACCGAGGTGGAGAAAAGGCGCGCCAGCGGCCCCTTCTTCGCACCGGTGCGGCCCACGGCCACCACGGCGTAGCGGCCGCGCTCGGCCTCGCGCAGAATGGCACCGGGCACATCCTCGTCCACGTCGATGCGCATGTTGATGAGCTTGGTGGGGAAGCCGTTCTCCTCCAACACCGAGATGGCGTCGTGGAAGAGCACGTCCGGCGTCACTGATTCGGACTTCTTGAGCACGCGCAGCAGCGTGACCTCGTGGCGTGTCTCCCCGCGTAGGATGAAGCCGACGTGGTCGGCCATGCGTCGGAAGGCGTCGGAATCGTCCACGCACAAGAGCACGCCGCGCCGGTCGTAGTCCACGTCGCGGCACAGCCAGATCGGAAAGTCGAACTTGGCGCGCAGCATCTGCTCGCTGACGCTTTTGTCCAGCAGGTTCTGCAGGCTCAGAATGGCCCGCCGGCCGAAGACCACGGCGTCGTAAAGCCCGGTCTCCCCCTCCTTGATGATGTCGCCGATGCGCGAGAAGTTGCGGATGATGATCTTGTCGTTCACCTGCTCGGGGGTGAAGCCGCCCTCCAGAAACACGCTCTTGGCGTCTTCCAGGGCGTTTCGGCCGTTCTTGATGATGGTTTCGGCGCTGGCCTCGCACTCGCGCAGGTTTTCGAAGTTCGCCTCCTCCCCCCACACGGCCGGCGGCTGCGGCGCGGTGTAGAAAAGGGTCAGGTGCATGTCCAGCTTGTTTTCGAAAAAGGAGCAGACGAAACGTAGGCCGCGCAGGGCGCTGTGGTCCTCGGAAATGGTGACCAGGAGATGTTTGTTCATAACGCTCCGGACGCGGAAGGCGTTCCGGCGGTCGTGATGTGTGGCGGCCGCCGGAGATGCGGGTGAATCGCTAAACGGCCTCGACCACGACGGTATCGCCGAAGTCCGTGCTGATGCGGAACTGCTTGCCGCCGGCATCGAGCGTGTAGTCGCATCCGGGGAAGAGCTGGCAGGTCGCGCCGAAGTCATCATTGAGCATGATGTCCTTGGCTTCGCCGCTGGATTCCCAGCGCACCGCCGTGCCGTTATCGAGCCGGAGCAGATCGTCCGTGTGCAGCGTGACCGGGAGATTCTTTTGCGTGAAATCCGCCATGGTGGCCTCCTGCGATTGAGGGTTGGCGCGGCGCCTCTTCCCGCCGCTGGGATTTGCTTTCAAGTCAGCAGTAACGCAAAAGAATCCGGCTGTGAACCGGTCAAACAAAGAAGTTTGGGAAAAAAGGTGCAAGCTACGTTTTCGCGGCGTCGTCCTCCAGTCCCTCCAACACGAGGCCGGAGGAGCGGTCGCCGCGTTTGGCCTTGACGCCGTCGATCATCTGCCCCAGACGCGAGCGGTCGCTGGCCGAGAGCATGGCGGTCTCCTCGGTGATGAGTCCCTTCTCATAGAGGGCCAGGAAATGCTGGTCGAAGGTGCGCATCCCCTGGACGTCGCTGGTCTCCAGCACGTCGTAGAAGGTGCGATCCGCCGATTCCCCCTGGAGGATGAGCTCCTTGACCCGCATGGTGTTGCGCATGACCTCGAAGGCGGCCACGCGCCCGCCGCCAACCTTGGGCAGCAGCCGCTGCGACACCACGAAGCGCAGGCATTCGGCCAGGCGCATGCGGATGAGCCGTTCCTCCTCGGGACTGAACAGGCCGAGCACTCGGTTCACCGTGGCCCCGGCGTCGGTGGTGTGCAGGGTGGAGAGCACGAGATGCCCGGTGCCGGCGGCCTGGAGCACGATCTCCATGGTTTCCGGGTCGCGTATCTCGCCCACGAGGATGACCTTGGGCCCCTGCCGGAAGGCCGCACGCAGGCCGGAGGCGAAGGTGTCGAAGTCGATGCCCAGTTCGCGCTGGTTCACTGTACCCAGTTTGTGCTGGTGGGTGAACTCCACCGGGTCCTCGAGGGTGACGATGTGTTCGGCGCGGGTCGCGTTGATGCGGTCGATGAGGGCTGCGAGCGAGTTGCTCTTGCCCGAGCCAGCGGCCCCGGTGACGAGGACGAGTCCGTGCCGTTCCTCGGCCATGTCGGCGAAGGCGCGCGGCAGGCCTAGTTCCTCCATGGTGGGAATGCGCGAGGGCAGCCGGCGCAGCACCAGCGCTAGTGATCCTCGCTGGCTGAAGATGTTCACGCGGAAGCGTCCGCGTCCGGGCAGGGCGTAGGAGAGGTCGCAGGAGCCCTTGGCCGCGAGGGCCTTCTGCAGGCGCGCGTTTTCGCCGATGAGGGCGAGCGCCATGGCCTTGGTGAGCAGCGGCGAAAGCCGGCCGAGATCCGGCGTGGTCGCCACGCTCCTGAGCTCGCCATCCACGTCGGCCTGGATGGCCTTGCCGGTGGTGAGGATGACGTCGGACACGCCTGGGTGCTGATCCAGCACCTGATTCATCACCACGTCGAACTGCTGGCGCGTCATGCCGCTCACCTGCCGTCCTCCCGGCCATCGATGGCGGACTGCACCTTGGCTTTGTCCTGCGCTTGCACGAGGGCGTCGCGCGGATCGATGACGCCCTCGCGCACGAGCCGGCAGATCTCGTCGTCCAGGGTCTGCATCCCATAGTCGCGCCCGGTTTGCAGCACGCCGGGCAGTTGATGGGTCTTGCTCTCGCGGATGAGGTTGCGCACGCTGGGAATGCCAATGAGAATCTCCAGCGCGGCCACGCGGGCGGGTTTGTCCATGCGTTTGAACAGCGTTTGCGAGACGACGGCGCGCAGGCTTTCGGCCAGACTGGCGCGCACCTGCGCTTGCGCCTCCTCGGGAAAAACCTCGATAATGCGGTCGACGGTCTTGTGGGCGCTTTGGGTGTGCAGGGTGCTGAAGACCAGGTGCCCGGTTTCGGCGGCCTCCAGGGCCAGCTGGATGGTCTCCAGGTCGCGCATCTCGCCCACCAGGATGATGTCCGGGTCCTCGCGCAGGGCGCCGCGCAGCGCGGCCTTGAAGCTCGCGGTGTCGCGGCCCACCTCGCGCTGGTTCACCAGGCATCCTTGCGGCTTGTGTACGAACTCGATGGGATCCTCGATGGTGAGGATGTGGTCGCGGCGGTTTTTGTTGGCGTGGTCGATGATGGCGGCCAGGGTGGTTGACTTGCCGCTGCCGGTGGGGCCGGTGACGAGCACCAGTCCCTTGTTGAGCATGGCCAGCTCGCTTAGGCGCGGCGGTAGCCCCAGCTGCTCCACGCTCAGGATGTTCTGCGGAATCTCGCGGAACACGGCCGCGATGCCCCTATGCTGCATGAAGAAGTTCACGCGGTATCGGGCCACGCCGGGCAGCTCGTGGGCGAAGTCCACGTCGCCCGTCTCCTCGAACTGCTTGATCTTGGCCTCGGGCGTGATCTCGTAGAGCATGGCCTTGAGTTCCTCATGCTCCAGCGTCTTGAATTTGACGCGCGTGAGCTGGCCTCGCAGGCGCAAAAGCGGCTGTGAGCCGCTGGCGAGGTGCAAGTCGCTCCCGCCGTATTCGTGGAGCATGTTGAAGAAGGCGTTGATCTGCGCCATGCGGACCTCCCCGGGGCAAAGAATCCACGGCTCTCCGGCTGCGGTCGGCGGCGTGCGAACCCTGGTCTTTGGGCAGCATACCCTGGCGGCGTGTGAAATTAAAGGGGGAATTTACGCCATAGGAAAGGACGATACGTATCAGGGGGCGGTGAATGGCGAAAAAAAAGGGGCCGCGAAGGCCCCTTTTTTGTCGTGTGAAGATCGTTACGGGTTGGCGGGGGCGGTACCCCACTCGGGCGTGAATATTTTTTCTCCGCCGGTGGCGGCGACGTAGGTGCCGTCCTTGGTGAGGTAGGTGTGGACGGTCAGCGCGGCATTGGTGCCGCTGACGGTGATGGTGTAGTCGCCGTTGACGTGGCCCGTGGTGTAGTCGAGGGCGAGGAACGGAGTGGTGGAACCGGTGGGGTTGGTGCCGGTCAGGTCGGACAGCTTCGTCGGCGCTTTGCCTTGGTCCATGACGTAGCTGGCGAAGGCCATGTTGATGGCGGCCACGCCCTCGGAGGCTGCGCCGATGGCCGCGCCACGCTTGGCCTGATTGGTCATGTCCATGTACTTGGGCACGATGACGGCGGCCAGGATGCCGAGGATGATGACCACGGACACCAATTCGATGAGAGTGAAGCCGCTCTCGCCCTTCCTGCGTTTCCTCAAAGCCATAGATCTCTCCTCCTTGGGGGTGCCCCGGCGGACCGGGATATTTTTTCCGCTACTCGCGCCCTGAAGTCATTTCCATAGGCGCTGGATTACTGATAGCAAACCTTGTTCCAACATGTCTAGGATAAATTCGCAGTTTTCGATTACTCACTGGAAAACAAAGACTTTTAATGCACCTGCGCCATGGAGTGTTGCATCAGGTCCACCAATGGCAGGAAAATGGCCAGGGCGAAAAATCCCACCACGACGGTGAGCCCGGCCACCAGGACCGGGCCGAGCATGTCGCTCATTTTGCTTACGGCGTACTCCACCTCGTAGTCGTAGTGGTGGGCGGCCTCCTTGAGCATTTCCTCCATGTTGCCGGTCTCTTCGCCGATGCTGACCATGGAGACGAGCATGGGCGTGAAGCTTTTGGCCGTGCGCAGGGGGGCGGCGAGACCTCGGCCCTGTTCCAGCTGTTTGCGCAGGATGCGGAAGTCGCAGGCCACATAGGCGTTGCCGATGGTGTCGGCAAGAATGTCCATGGCCTCCAGCACGGTGACGCCGCTTGCCTGCAGGATGGCGAAGATGCTGGCGAAGCGCGCCATGGCCGCCTTTTGGAACACGGGGCCGAGGATGGGCAGCCGCAACAGGGCGCCATCGCGGGCGACTTTTCCTGGTTCGGTGCGGAAGTAGGCGGAAAGACCGAACGTCAGCGCGCCGAGGCAGCCAAGCACCACGTACCAGTAGTGCGCCAGCACGTGATACAGCCCCAGGCACATGCGCGTGGGCAGGGGGAGCTCTATTCCCGCCTTGCTGAACAAGGTGATGAACTGCGGCAGCACGAAAAAAATGAGGATGAAGAAGGCCAGAACCAGTGCGATGACCACGATGATGGGGTAGGTGAGGGCGCTCTTGATGTCTTTCTTGACCCGGAATTCATGGTCGATGATGTAGATGAGCCTTTCGAGCACCTCTGTGAGCGTGCCGCTGACCTCTCCGGCGCGGATCATGTTGCAGTAGAGATCGGAAAAAATATTTTTGTGTTTTGCGAAGGCCCGCGAAAGGGTCGAGCCGCTCTTGATGTCGCCGGCGATGCTGATGATGGCATATTTGAGTTGTAGGCTTTCCGTCTGGGCTTGCAGAACATCCAGGGACTGGAGCACCGGAATTCCCGCGTTGAGCATGGTCTTGAGCTGCTTGGTGAAGAGGATGAGGTCCTGCGGCCTGATGGACTGCATCCGGTTGCGCAGGCTCGTCAAAAAACCGTCGTCCTCCTCGCCGGCCGGGGCGTTGGTTTCGACCACGCGCATGGGGATGAGCCCGTGCGCGGCCAGCGTGTCCTTCGCGGCGGCGGCGTTCACGGCCTCGACGACACCCTTGTCGTCGTCGCCGGTGGAGTTCAGGGCCGAGTATTTAAAGTAGGGCATACGCCGCTCCCCAACCTCAGATCATTACCGCGCCGGCGGCTTCTTCCAGGGTGGTCAGCCCCTTGGCCACCTTGGACAGCGCGTCGGTCTTGAGGGTGCGCAGCGCCTTGCGCGACACGCAGGCGCGGACGATCTCCCGCGCGGAGGATCCGGACATGATCATTTCCTGCACCATGTCGTCCACGGAAAGCACCTCGTAGATGGCCATGCGGCCGGAGTAACCGGTCTGATGGCAGGTGCGGCAGCCCGCGCCGCGCCGGAAATTGAACCGGGGCAGCAGTTGTTCATTGATGCCGAAGGCCGCCACCAGCTCTTTGCGCGGCGTATAGGGCTCGGAGCAGTGGGGGCAGTTCTTGCGCACCAGACGTTGGCTGATGGAGGCGAGCAGCACGGAGCTGACGAGGTAGGGCTGCACGCCCATTTCCACCAGCCGCGTGATGGCGGTGGCGGCATCGTTGGTGTGCAGGGTCGTGAGCACGCGGTGGCCCGTGAGAGCGGCCTGCACGGCGATCGCGGCGGTTTCCGAGTCGCGTACCTCCCCCACGAGGATCACGTCCGGGTCCTGACGCAGAATGCTGCGCAGTCCCGAGGCGAAGGTCATGCCGGCCTTGCGGTTGAGTTGCGCCTGGCGGACGGTGGGGATGCGGTACTCCACCGGGTCTTCCAATGTGACGATGTTGATGTCGGGTTTGTTGATGTGCTTGAGCAGGGCGTAGAGCGTGGTGCTCTTGCCCGAGCCGGTGGGGCCGGCGGCCACGATGAGCCCGTACGGCTTGACGATGGCGGACTCGACCTTCAGGCGGTCGGCCGGGGCCAGCCCCAGCTCGCCGAGGTTCAGACCGCTGGCGTTGCGCTCCAGCAGCCGCAGCACCAGGTTCTCGCCATGGACCGTGGGCAGCGAGGACACGCGCACGTTGAACTCGCGGTTCTGCGTGGTGAAGGTGAAGCGGCCGTCCTGCGGGATCTTGGACACGGCGATGTCCATGTTGCCCATGATCTTCAACCGCGAGACAAGCGGCAGAAAGCTCGTTTTCGGTGGAGCGGGAATCATGCGCAGGTGGCCGTCCACGCGGAAGCGCAGCTGTATGCTGTCCTTCTCGGGGCTGATGTGGATGTCGCTCGCATGTTCGCGCACGGCCTGGCCCAGGATGGAGTTGACCATGCGGATGATGGGCGCCTGCGAGGCCTGGTCCTGCAGGGCGTCGATGGCGATGTCCTCACGTTCCTCGCCGCCGGCCTGGGTGTCGATGTCGCCGTCGCCCTCCTCGGCCATGTCGCCGAAGATGTTCTTCTGCTGTTCCGTGTTGCGGCCGTACACCGCGTCGAAAAGCAGATCGAAGTCGTTCTCCGAGCAGATGACCGGCTCCACCTCCAGATTGGTGGCGACCTCCACGGCGTCCAGGGCGTTGATGTCCATGGGGTCCGTCATGGCGATGGTGAGCAGGTGGCCGTGCTTGGAGAGCGGAACCAGGCGGAGTTTCTGGGCCTGGTCCTCGGGCAGGTAGGTGTCGATGCCCTCGTCGTAGGGGTGCTTGCTCGGCGTGTAGCGTTCGATGCCCAGCTGCCGGCTTATGGTGTCGATGATGATGTTTTCGTTGAGGATGCCGGCTTGTACGAGATACTGGCCAAGACGCATCCCGGACTTCTTTTGCCCGCTCAGCGAGGTTTCCAGCTGTTCCGGCGTCAGGGCGCCTGTCTCCACCAGCAGCTCGCCCAGGCGTTTGCGTTCCCTGCGCATGTGGCTACTCCGGGCGTCCCTGGCCGATCCGGCCGTTCTCCGCGCGCAGCACGGCGCGCGGCCGGGAATCGGGCGCACTCACCTGCGGCATGGGCGGGGCTGGGGCCGTCACCTTGACGCGCACCACCGGCCCGAGGTCCGGTCCGGGCCCCGTCAGGGTGGCCTTGGCCGCCGGGACGGCGTCGGACTCGCGCGGTTGCAGGGTCAGACCCTCCACGCTCGGTCCGCCAATCCGAGCCTTCGGTTCGGCGACGGGCTGGGGCGCGGCGGTTCGCGTGGCGGCTTGCCGGTCCGCGTTGAACACCGGGCCGCGCCGGCCCAGGGAGAGCCACAGGCCGCCGAGCATGAGGCAGATGCCCGCCGTGGCCGCGAGCGCCGCGCGCAGACGCGGGTGCGGCCGGCCGGAGGGCTCGGGCCGCACGGCGGCGCGCGCCTCGGCGAGTCCCACGTGGTCGTGTCCGCGCACGAGCATTTCCAGCATGGCCATGTGGCACAGGCGCACGGTCTTGCGCGGGGAGCCGCCGCCGCGCAGGTGGATGAGCGCCTCGGCCGGCCAGGTGAAGCGCACGTCCGGCGCGCCGCCGCCGGAGGCCACCACCAGGCGGTGGCCGATCATGGCGCGCGTTTCGGCGAAGGTGAGCGGCGCGAGCCTGCGGCGCACGTTGATGCGGTCGGTCAGGTTGGGCATGGCGGCGAGGGTGGCCTCCAGCTCGCGCTGGCCGAAAATGACGATCTGCAGCAACTTGGCGGTGTTCGTCTCGTAGTTGAGCATCTCGCGCAGGATTTCCAGATTCTCCCGCGAGATCTTCTGCCCCTCGTCGATGACGAGGATGACCAGCCGCCCCTCCACCATGCCCAGGCGGAAAAGCTGTTGTTTGAGGGCCTCTTTGAGGGCCCACAGCCCCAGCCCTGGTTCGGGCGCGAGGCCGGAGACGCTGGTGAGGATGACGCGCAGGAACTCCTCGCGGGATTCGAAATATGGGTCGAGCAGCAGGTGTACGTCGGTGTTCGGGTCGCTGGCGAAGATTTTGAGCAGGCTGCGGCACAGAGTGGTTTTGCCCGTGCCGATGTCGCCCGTGACCACGTTGAGGCCCCGGCGCAGCCGCAGGGATATCTCCAGTTCCTGCAGGCAGGTGGCGTGCTGGCGCGTGGCCAGCAGAAAGTTCGGGTCGGGCGAGTTGGAGAAGGGCTCGCGCGCGAGTCCCCGGCCGGCGTAGTGGCTCATTGCGTGCCTCCCTCCGCGCCAGGTTCGGCGCGGGTGATCACCGGTTCGTCGGTCAGGGGCGATTCGACGATGCGGTGAGTTCTGGCTGCGGCGGCGTTCTTTTCCTCCTTGACCTCGCGCTTGGCCTCGGCCAGCTCTTTTTCCAATTCCTCGTAGGACTTCTGTCGTTCGTTCGCCTTCCAGTCGGAGAGCACGGTGGGCGTGATGAAGATCATAAACTCGTCCTTGAGGTCGTCCTTGCTTTGGCTTTTGGCCAGCCAGCCCAGGCCGGGCACGTTCATGAGTCCCGGCACGCCGGACTCCTGCAGCTGGTTCTTGAGCTTGGACAGGCCGGAGATGACCACGGTCTCGCCGTTGCGGGCGATGAGCATGGTCTCCGTCTTCTTCTTGAGGATGTAGGGGTTGCCGGAGACCGAACGTGTGCTGTCCACCTCGTCCTTCTGCACCAGCACCTTGAGCTTGATGAACTCGTCGTCGATGATGTGCGGGGTGATCTCCAGGCGCAGCACGGCGTCCTGGAAGTTGACGGAATAGGTGATGTCCGAACCGGTGCCGGTGCTGGTCTGGTAGGGCACGCGTTCGCCGGCCTCGGTGTAGGCCTTCTGGTTGTCCATGGTGGCGATGGATGGGCTGGAGATGATGTTCAGTTTGTTTTCCGTGGCCAGGGCCTGCAGCTGCGATTCCAGAATGTTGCTGTTGGTTTTGCCGAAGGTGAGGTCCAGCGCCAGACCGGTGGCGGAGGAGGCCACGTTGGCGGCGGGGAAGGCCGCGCCCATCGCGCCCAGGTTGCCGGTGCCCACCGTGGCCGTGGTGGTGTTCGTGCTGCTGCTCGAGGAGTTGGTGTCCAGGCTGATGGACTTGGATCCGCTGACGCCGATGTTGTTGCCGCTGCGCACCCGGCCGGAGTAGTTGCCGCCCCACAGGATGCCGAGGTCGCGGGCGACCTCCTTGGTCGTCTCCACGATGTGCGCCTTGAGTTTGATCTGGGCGCGCGGGGCGTCGAGCCTGGCCAGCAGGCGGGTCACCTTGGGAATGTCCGGGCCGATGCTTTGGATGATGAGCGAGTTGGTGAGCTCGTCCACCTGGATGTTGCCGATGGGCTGGCCCTTTTCGTCCTTGGTGAGGGTGGCCTCGACGGTCTTTTGCAGCTGTTTGGCGTCGGCGAAGCGCACCTTGGCCACGCTGGTCACCAGCGGGGTCTCCTTGAGCATGGCCGCGCGCTCGGCCAAGGTCTTGCGGCGGATGGTCTCCATGTCCAGCTCGCCCTGCAGATCGTCGGCGGCCATGACGCGGATGGTGTTGCCGTCCACGGCGTAGGTGAGCCTGTTGGCGGCAAGGATGCCGGTGAAGATTTCGTTCCAGGGCCGCTGGACGATGTTGACGTTGATGGTGCCGGTGACGCCGGGGCTGATGACGATGCTGCGCCCGGCCGCGCGGGAGAGGGCCTGCAAGACGGCCACCACGTCGGCGTTGTGCATGCGCAGGCTCAGAATCACGGTGGGCAGGGCGGCGGCCCGTTTGGTGGTGGCTTGGCCGTCCACCGCCGGGGAGTCGATGACCATGGGCGGCTGCGCCAGCTCGAACCGGCCGCGCGGGGAGTGGCCCTGCGACTGTTGCTCCATGGCCTTCCAGACGTTGGCGGCGTTCTCCACGGGAGAAGGCTTGTGCTGTGAAGCGCAGCCAAGAAGCGTGGCGGAGGCGAGCGCCAAGGCGAGGGCCAGCGATTTCATGGGCATTCGGTTCATCGTTGTTTGACCACCCGTACGCGGATCTTGTCTGCGTCGTCTTCCACCAGGGGAATGCGCTTGGTGTATTTCCTGCCGTTCGCGCTATCCGTTCGCTCGAGCAGCACGGCGTTTTTCTCGATGGCCGAGAGCACGTAGTTTCCGTCGGCCAATCTGTCGCCGCAGGCGTATTCGATGCCGTCGATGACGGCGAAAAGTTTGTTCCCGATCTTCATGTAGCCGCTGTACACCATTTCGTCCCCCCCCTGCGAGGCGTTGTCCTGCGCGATGGCGGAGACCCGTCCGTAGAAGGGGTCCAGCGTGGCGTTCTGCGTCAGCACGGAAAGACGGTAGGTCAGTTCCGGGGTGAGCTTGGCCCGCTCCATGTCGCGCACCACGTCGTCCAGACCCGCGGCGGTGACGGGCGCGGACGCCACAGTGGGGCGCGACGGGCCGGACAGCAGCGTGATTCCCGCCGCCAGGGCGGTCGCGGCCACGAGGCCCAGCAACACTTTCTCCCGTTTCTCCATGTCTCCCCGCGAAAATCGTCCGGCCCGCGTCAGCCCAGGGCCACGCGCAGCAGCACCATCATTTCCAGTCGGTCGTCCACGGCGCGGATTTCCACGCGTTCGACGCGCGCGAGGCTCGGCATCCGCGCGATGGCCTTGAGCATGGCGCGCACGCCGCCCACCTCTCCGGCGAAAACCCCCTGGGCCTGGATCGTGTCCGGCTCCTGGGCCAGTGTGGCCGTGTTCAGCGTGGCCTGCAAGGTCTCCAGGCCGGCGGCCGTGGCCATCCGCGTCAACTGTTCGCTGAGCTGATAGGCTTGCGCGCGCGGCAGAGGCCGGGACTTGGGCGCTGCCAGGGCGTCGATGGTGTCGTTGTCGGCCGCGTTCAGACCGGCCAGCACGGGCATGATCCGCTCCCTGCGCTCCAGATCCTGCCGGGCCTGCGCCAGCTGCCGGTCCAACCGGCGGCCTTCCACCCAGGGCATCGCCACCAGCACGTAGGCCGCGACGGCCAGCAGCAGCGCCCCCAGCCCGAACCGCGCGGCCAGCTGGCGCATCCGCGGCGAGAGCTTGATCTCCTTGCTCAGATTGAGCGTCATCACTTCACCCCGATGTGCATGCTGAAAGCGAGCACCTGGCCTCCGTCACTCAGATCCTTCAGTCCCGACTCGTTGACAACGGGCATGAAGAACATGGGCGAGGCCTGCAGTGAAAGGATGAACCGGGCCAGACCGGCGTCGAATTCCGCCTGATCCCCGCTGACGACGCCCTCGATGCTGATGACGCCGTTGGACTTGGGCGCGGCCTTGGCTCCGGCGGCCGGCTGCGGCGTGGGTTGTCCTGGTTGTCCAGGTTGACCTGGCTGGCCGGGCTGTCCTGGTTGGCCGGGCGACGTCGTGCTGGGCGGCGGATACTCGGCGGTGAAGGAAATGATGCGTACGTTCTCCGGCGCGCAGTTGCCGATCTCGACCAGGGCGGCGGGGGCCAGGAGCCGGCTGGCGGCCTCGCGCAGGGCCTGCTGCCGGTCGCGATAGGCCTCGGCCTTGGCCCGCACGGTCGAGTCGTCGAGGGTGGGGCCCAGGGCCGCGATGTCCTGCTTGACCCGTTCGAGCTGCGCGCGTTTGTCGCGATTGGTGTTCTCCATGAGGAACCCGACGCAGCCGAGCAGCGCCATGCACCCGGCCAACCCCATGAGCATACGGCTGGTGGCGGTGCGCCGGGCCTCGCGCTCGGTGCGCGTGGTGTACGTGTCCAGCAGGTTGATGCCGCGCCCGGTCTGGGAATAGGCGGCGGCGATGGCGGGGGCCAGAATCATGTGGTCGGCCTCGGGCGTCAGCGCGCCTCCGCCGGGAGTCATGGCGACGGTGTCGAAAAGCGTGGGCGTGAAGCCGAGCTGTCCGGCCAGCGTCTGGGCGATGGCGCCGGAGCTGAAAATTTCGCCGCTCAGGTGCAGGGCGTCGCAGCGGACCTGCTTCGCTCCGGCGTAATAGTCCAGGGTGCGCTCCACCTGCCGCGCCAGCCGCTCGATGGCCGGGGCGATGATGTCGACGCACTCGGCCGGAGTCACCGTCGGGACCTTGTCGGCGCAGTCCGGCCGCGGGCCGCCGAGCAAAACGTGGCGCAGCATGGCGCGCGCCTCCTCGGTGGTCAGTGGCTCGGCCGCGGAATCCCGCCCCTCCGGCGTGGCCGGCTCGTCGCCGGGCAGGGGCAGTTCCAGGTCGTCCACCGTGGCGGGGTTGGGACGGGCCAGCCGCTGGTAGTGGTCGGCCAGGGCCTCCACCATGCTGGCCCCGCTGGAGCGGATGAAGCGACTGAAGACGAGGCGGTCCCCGGTGTACAGGCCGATGGTCGAGAAATCCGTCTCCACGTGGATGTTCGCCGCCAGGGTGAACTCCGGCAGGGCCGCGCCCCGGCGGTACATGCCGAGAAAGGCGTTGGGGATGGCGGTGATGCCGGAAAGAGGCGCGCCCGCCGCCAGAAAGCCCGCGCGCAGCGTCTCCACATCCTGCTTGCGCGTCAGGCAGGTGAGGGCGTCGAGCCGGCCCGACCCGTCGTCCGTCGGCCCGAGGACGAGGTAATCCAGCACGTATTCGGCGTCGGCGAATTTCTTTTCGCGTTGCAGGGTCCAGTACACCGCCGCGTCGAGCTTCGCGCCCGAGAGCTTGGGCACGGTGACGACGTTCAGGTCCAGATCCGTCGAGCGCAGCACCGTCCACAGGTCCGCTCCGACGGCGGTGACGCCGACCTCGTTCAGGCACTGACGCAGAAAGGCCGCGTGTCTCTTTTCCCCCGGCGCCTGGCCGGGACCGATGGGAAAGCGCCGCGTCGCGGTGAGCTCCCCCGAACTCTTGCGCACCACCGCCACGCACAACGTTTGGGCGCATACGCTCACGCCGACGCTCAGCGGCTTGCCCTTGCCGCCCAGACGCAGCGGTCTGGTCCAGAAAGAACCGGCGGCTCCGCCGGACGGTGGGTTGGTCGCCGCGTTCGTCGTCTCACCGGGCGCGCCGCGCCGCTCCCGGCCGGGAAGCAGGGCGCGCAGGCTGAGGGGACGCGTCCAGATGGAGCCTTTGGTGGAGGCCGTGGCCGGCGGCCCGCCGGGGGACTGGGAATCGCGCGCCGAAGCCTGGCCGCCGCGAATGGTCCGCAGCAGATTTTCCGTGGATGTGAGGCGATCCTTGAGGTTCACGCGCGCTCCGATTGTCCCCGGGCCATGCTGACGGCTTTGTGCAGACAGACAAATCGGGCCGTCCCTGTTGGGGGACGATCCGATCTTTAGTGAAGTTTGATAGATTCCCGCAAAAAAATCTATACTTTTTTAAAAATACTAATCAATAGTAGTTCTGGAGCGGGTGCAAAGTCAAGGGCAAAATGCCCCGCCGCGCGTCCCCGGAACGCGCCGCGATCAAGGCGGTCCGCGCCTTGCGGATAACGAATGGCCGACGCGGGCGTGTCGATTCGTCGATAGATGCTATTTCCCTCGTGGTGGCCTGGGCATTCTGTTTACAGCGCATGGAAAGTCGGATACGTATCATAACCTACGAAAATCGTCAGTAGCCATGTGGAGGGCCCATGAGCCAGACGAACATTCTGCTCGAGTCCGGCACTAACGAATTGGAGTTGGTGGAGTTCTTCATCGACGAGAAGGACCCTTCCTCGGGGAAGACCTACCGGGGGTTTTACGGCGTCAACGTGGCCAAGGTGTTGGAGATTATCCGAATGCCCGTGGTGACGCAGTTGCCGGAGATTCCGCATCCCTCGGTGCTCGGGGCCTTCAACCTTCGCTCGCGGATCATTCCGCTCATCGATCTGGCCCTGTGGCTGGGCAAGGGCATGTCCACCCCGCGGCAGGACACCAAGGTCATCGTCAGCGAATTCAACCGGATGACCTCGGCCTTCATGGTCTCCGGCGTCAACCGCATTCACCGTCTCAGCTGGACGCAGGTGGAGCCGCCGGGTCGCCACCTCAACGAGTATTCCGGCTCCAGCGTCACCGGCGTGGTGCGCTTCGACGACCGCATCCTGCTCATTCTGGACATGGAGAAGATCCTGGCCGACCTCAACCCCGGGCTGGCCATGCGCTTCGGCGAGGCGGAACTCACCGACATCGGGAAGAAGAAGCCCGTCAAGAAGGAGCACTATCGCGCGCTCATCACCGACGACTCCACCAGCATCCGCCGCATGATCGGCTCCATGCTGGAGAAGGCCGGTTTCGAGGTCACGCAGACCATCAACGGCCAGGAGGCCTGGGACAGCCTTTGCGCCTTGCGCGACAGGGCCGCGCAGGCCAATGTCCCGGTCACGGACTTTGTGGACATCGTCGTCTCGGACATCGAAATGCCCGTTATGGACGGACACAACCTGACCCGGCGCATCAAGGACGATCCGACGCTCAAGCAGCTGCCGGTGATCCTGTTCTCCTCGCTCATCACCGACCGTCTGCGGCACAAGGGCGAAAGCGTCGGCGCGGACGATCAGGTCTCCAAGCCGGACATAGCCACCCTGACCCGGCGCGCCTTCGAGCTCATCGCCGAGCGGCAGGGAATAACCCTGTAGCTCCGGCTATCGGCCGCCGCCGCGGGCCAGCTCGTTGAGCCCGGCGATGAACCCCGCCGGGTCCTTGGCGTTGCGCCGCGCGAGCAGCTCGCCGATGCTGCCGGGGTATTCCCCCGCGCAGGAAAAGGGCGATATTCCGTTTTTGACGCAGTAGGTCATGGCGCCGGGCAGGTTCAGCACCTCCTCGGCGGGGGTGTCCATGGTGACGGGCAGGTCGGGGAGCTTGTCGTACATGGCGGCATCCTCCGCCGCCGGAAGCGGGGCGGTCCCCCGTGGACCGGAGACGCCGCCCCGCCGGCGACCGCTAGTACAGACCGAGAGGCTTCTCGGACATGTGCATGAAGATGTTCTTGGTCTGGGTGTAATGGGCCAGCATCTGCAGATGCGTCTCGCGGCCCACGCCCGACTTCTTGTACCCGCCGAACGGCGCGTGCGCGGGCAGCAGGTTGTAGCAGTTCACCCACATGCGGCCGGTCTCGACGCTCCTGGCCACACGCATGGCGCGGTTGATGTCCCGCGTCCAGACGGCGCCGCCCAGGCCGTATTCGTTATCGTTGGCCATGGCGATGACCTCGTCCTCGTCCTTGAACTTGATGACGGTGGCCACGGGGCCGAAGATTTCCTCCCGCGCCACGCGCATGGAGTTCTTCACGTCCACCAGCAGAGTGGGCTGCATGAAGCTGCCCTTGGCCAGTTCGCCGGCGTCGGCGCGCTTGCCGCCGGCGGCCACCTTGGCGCCCTCGTCCTTGCCGACCTCGATGTAGGCCAGGATCTTTTCCAGCTGCCGCTTGTTGATCTGCGAACCCATTATGGTGTCCTTCTCCCAGGGAAGCCCCACCTTGATCTTGCCGAAGGCGGCTGCGGCGGCTTTCACGTACTTGTCGTACACGTCCTCATGCACGAACACGCGCGAGCCGGCGCAGCACACCTGCCCCTGATTGAACAGGATGCCCAGCTGAATGCCCTCCAGCGCCTTCTCGAAGGGGGCGTCGGGGAAGATGATGTTGGCGGATTTGCCGCCGAGCTCCAGCGTGGCCGGAATGAGCTTCTTGGCCGCGGCGTCGGCCACTGTGTAGCCCACCTCCGTGGAACCGGTGAAGGCCAGCTTGCGGAAGCCGGGATGCTCCAGCATGTAGTTGCCGGACTTGGAGCCCCGGCCGGTGATGACGTTGACCACGCCGGCCGGCAGCACTTTCTCCAGCAGCTTGGCCAGTTCCAGCACGCTCAGCGGCGTTTCGCTGGAGGGTTTGATGACCACACAGTCGCCGGCGGCCAGCGCCGGGGCGATCTTCCAGGCGGCCATGAGCAGCGGGAAGTTCCAGGGGATGATCTGTCCGACCACGCCGAGGGGCTCATGCAGGATGATGCTCATGGTCTGGTCGTCGATCATCACCGCGCTACCCTCCTCGGCGCGGATGGCCCCCGCGAAGTAGCGGAAGTGGTCCGAGGACAGCGGCACATCGATGCCCGAGGTCTCGCGGATGGGTTTGCCGTTGTCCAGGGTCTCCACCATGGCCAGATGCTCGGCGTTCTGGTCGATGAGGTCGGCGATGCGCAGCAACACCGTGGCGCGCTCCTGGGCGCTGGTGCGCTTCCAGGATTCGAAGGCCTTCCACGCGGCCTTGACAGCCAAATCCACATCCTCGGCGCTGGCGTCGACGCAGGTGGCGAGCGCTTCCCCGTTGGCGGGATTGGTGGTGGTGAAGGTGTCGCCGGCGGTGCTCTTGACCCACTTGCCGCCAATGAACAGTTTGTACTGTTTGTCGATCTGCGTCTTCACTGTGAGCCTCCTAGGGGTTGGGGTCACGTTGGGGGTTTTGGGGCGCAGGAGTGTGACATCGCGCGGGGGCTCGCGGGCGTTTCGCCGGGCGTGCCCCCCTCTCCCTGCATCTCTTTAGTTGATGCACAAGTTGGAGGCTAAGTCAATACGTTTCCGTGGAAAGAGCGATACGTCTGGCGCATCATGTGCGAATGTGGGCCGCCTCCGAATCCGCATCGTTCCCTTTGAAGCATGGAGTGAAGTTGGATTCGGCGAGGTGAACCCTATTTTATATGAAAAAGTGATTCATACCTCCGTTCAGTATGAGAAAGAATCGGGGGGAAACCTTTCCGCTGGAAAGGTTTTCCCCCCGTGTCTCCCTTCCAAGGGCTTTTCAAGGTGACACGGGTGGGCCCGCGCTCCGTCGCCGGATTTTGTCGCCGTGCCGGAGTCGATTCGGGCGTTGTCTTCCATTCCGTCGATTCCCTCTTCGACTGAAAGACCGCGCGGAGCGTGTTCTTCCGTCGCGACGTTGTGGGGGGGGCGTGGGTATGCTTCCGGCTGTCGATCCCATTCGGAATCCCTTGCGTTCTCCCCGGCCCCTGCGCAAAAGGAGATTTTCCTTTATCGAGGTGTTGGCTGTCTTTGCCCTTCGCCGACGCTTTTCACCTTCCGCACCTGTCGGC
>JAIMKR010000004.1:55695-108382 GCA_020692325.1 Desulfocurvus sp. | reverse complement strand
CGGCTTCGCGTCGAAACACCACGCCGAATGTGGGATTCCAAAGGGCGTATGCCCTTTGGTGGGGTCCGGGGCGACGCCCCGGCGGGGTCCTCAGGGGCCGCGTCCCTGGGATTCCTCCCCCTGCGTGACGGATGCCAAGGGGGCGCTCCGCCGGACCAGAAGGGACGGCTACGTGGGAGGACGCCTGCGAGCTAGCGCAGCAGGGGGCGGTCGCCGGGGCCGAAGCAGCGGCGGCGGATGATGAGGGTGAGCAGGGTGCTGCCGAGGGCGGTGGCGCCGACGATCATGAGCATGACGACGATCTGGTAGCGAATGGCCTGGGTGGGGTCGCTGCCTCCGAGGATCTGGCCGGTCATCATGCCGGGCAGGGAGACGAGTCCGACGGCCATCATGGAGTTGATGGAGGGGATCATGCCGGCGCGCACGGCGTCGCGGACGATGTCGGCGCTGGCCTCGGCGGGGTCGGCCCCGAGGCAGAGTTTCATCTCGACGGCGGCGGCGCGGGCGCGCATGTCGGAGAATAGGCGGTCCAGGGCGACGGCGACGGAGTTCATGGAGTTGCCGAGGATCATGCCGCCGATGGGCAGGAAGTATTGGGGTTTCCACCAGGGCTGGGCGTGGACGATGGCCCCGGTGACGGTGGTGGTGACGAGCAGGTAGACGGCGGTCATGCCCAGGTACATGGGCCAGGCGAAGGCCACGGCGGACTCCTTGACGCGGGCCCTGGCCGTTTGCGCGGCGGCGGCGGCCATGAGCAGGAACACGGGCAGGACGAGCCAGGGGGAGTCGATGGCGAAGACGATGCCAAGCACCCAGCCCATGAGGAAGAGCTGGACGAAGGTGCGCACGGTGCCGATGAGGATGTCGCGTCCGAGGCCGAGCTTGAGGGCGATGGAGCAGCCGCCGGCCACGAGGGAGAACACGAGGGCGAGGGCGAGCCGCCAGGTGGGGATGTCTATGACGCCGGCGTCCATGCGAGGATTCCTTGGGAGAGGTGGAAGGGCAGGGGGGCGACGCGCGCCGGGCGGAATTCCGCGTGGCTGACGAGCAGAACGGTCCCGCCGTCGTCGAGGCAGAAGCTTTCGGCGGCGTCCATGACGGCGCGGGCGCTGTCGGCGTCGAGGGCGCTGACGGGCTCGTCGAGGAGCAGAACCTCGGGCCGCGTGAGCAGGGCCCGGGCCAGACACAGGCGTTGACGCTGGCCCACGGAGAGGGTGGCGGCCTCCTGGTCGAGGGGAATGTCGCCGGCGGCGAGCTGGTCGAGGCGGCGCGCGAGTTCGGCGTTGTCCGGCGGGGGCTGCCCGGCGGCGGATTTGAAGGTGAAGGGCAGCAGCAGGTTCTCGCGCACGCTGCCGGGCACCACGGTGGGGGTTTGCTGCAGGTAGCACACGCGGCGGCGCAGCAGGGCCGGGGGAAGTTCGTCAACGGACCTGCCGGCGAGCGTCACGCGGCCCTCGTCCGGCTCTTCCAGTCGGCAGAACAGCCGCAGCAGGGTGCTTTTGCCCGCGCCGGAAGGACCGGTGAGCAGGGCGAAGGCTCCGCGCGGCACGGTCATGTCCGCGCCGTCGAGCACCACATGCGGCGGCTGGCCCGCGCGGCGATAGGCGAACCGCACGCCGGCGAGGGCGAGGTGGGCGGAGATTCCGGGCGTGTCGGTCCGGGGCATTGGTGGCCTATTTCTTGGTGTCCAGGAATTCCACGAAGCGTTTGGCTTCCTCGTGGTCGGGATTGAGGCGCAGCGCCTCGGCGAGGTGCTCGCGGCACTTCCCCAGGTCGCCCTTCTCGTAGAACGCCCTGGCCACGTTGTAATGGAGGTTCTCGTCGGTGGAGGTGAGCGTGAGGGCGCGCGTGTAGTATTCGATGGCCTGATCGACCATGTGGCTTTTGCGCAGGGAGATGCCGAACTCGTTGAACAGGTGTTTGTGCTCCGGGGCGAAGGCCGCGTCGAGTCCGACGATGCGTCCGAGGATGTCGTTGGCCTTGGCCGTTTCGCCGCGTTCCACGTAGGTGAGCCCCAGGCCGAAGTTGGCGCGCACGTTCTCCTCGTCCACGTTCAGCGCGTTTTCGAAGTCGAACTGGGCGCTGTAGAACGCTCCACGCTGGCGGTTCTCCTCGGCGCGGGTCACCGTGGCGGCCAGCTCCTGCATTTTGGGGAACACGGTCTTGAGGTACATTTCCGGCTCGGGATTGTACCGGGCCAGGAAGTCGTCCAGCGGAACGAGGGTGGTGGGACCGGCGGGAACCATGTTCTTGTTCAGCGCCTGCACGCCCACGTTCTGGTCGTCGTTCTGCTCGCAGTACCAGTACATTTTGCTGATGGTCTTGCGCTGGGTCGTGCCGGTGCCGACCTTCTCCACGGTCTGGGTGGAGAAGAGGCCCTTGATTTTGCGTCCGCCCTCGGGTCTGTAGACGGGGGCGTGCTGTTGCTGCGCGTGGTCTTCGGTCATGCTGCACCTGTGATGCGGACTGGCGGGAACGTCTGTCACGATGGACCACCGCTACACGCTTCGCCCCCGGCTTGCAAGGCCGGGGCCATGCGAGTGAACGTTCAAGCGCTTGGGAAGTGTCGACAACGTCCAAAGCATGCGTTATGGATTCCGGCACATCGAGGAAAAGCGGCCGCGCGCGGTCGGGAACGTTATCCTGGACGCGCGCCATTCCCTGGAATCGCTGCGGAAACGCGGCGGGAGCCTTGCGCCGGGCCGCGGCGCCGGCGACCTTAAGACGTGATAAGGACGTGGCAGCATGAGTAAGAAGGTGGGTGAGCGCATATGCGCGTTTCGCGAGAAGCAAAACCTGGGAATTTCGGATCTGGCCAGCCGCACGGGACTCGCCGAGGACTTCCTCGACGCCGTGGAGACCAGGGACCTCTATCCTTCCCTTGGCCCGCTACTCAAAATCGCCCGCGCCCTGGGCGTACGCCTGGGCACCTTCCTCGACGATCATGTAAGCCGCGACCCGCTGGTCGTGCGCCTTGCCGAACGGACCGAGGAATTCAGCATGCATCAGGCCGGCGATAAACCCTCCAGCCATGATTACTTCTCGCTGGGCAAGGGCAAGAGCGACCGGCACATGGAGCCGTTCTACGTCGAGATGCACCCCGAGCCGGAGGAGGACAAGACCCTCTCGTCCCACGAGGGCGAGGAGTTCATCGTGGTCGTCTCCGGCCACGTGCAGCTCGTCTATGGCCGCGAGACCACTACCTACGGCCCCGGCGACAGCATCTACTACAACTCCGTGGTGCCGCACAACCTCTCGGCCGCGGGCGAATCCGCCAGCATCTACGCGGTGCTGTACTTCCCGGAGTAGCCCATGCCCCGAGAGCAAGCCGTCATTGAACGCACCCTGGGGCAAATACTCGAGGAGACGACCAACGCCTGGCCCGGCCGCGACGCCGTGGTCTACGTGGACCGCAATTTCCGGCTGACCTGGCGCGAGTTCTCCGACTTGGTGGACGAGGTGGCCATGGGGCTGATGGCCATGGGCGTGCGGCGCGGGGAAAAGGTCGGCGTCTGGGCCACCAACGTTCCCTACTGGGTGGTGCTCATGTTCGCCACCGCGCGCATCGGCGCGGTGATGCTCACCGTGAACACCCACTACAAGAAGGCCGAGCTGGAGTACCTGCTCAAGCAGTCCGATTGCGAGAACCTCGTCATCATCGACGGCTACCGCGACACGGACTACGTGCAAACCGTGTACGACCTCGTGCCCGAACTCAAGCTCAACGAGCGCGGGCATCTCAAAAGCGAGCGCTTCCCGTGCCTCAGGCGCGTCATCTTCCTGGGGGCGGAGAAACACCGCGGCATGTACTCCATGAGCGAGGTGCAGGCCATGTCCGTCATGACCACCCACGAGGAGTTCGAGGCGCGGCAGAAGAGCCTCGACCCGCACGACGTGGTGAACATGCAGTACACCAGCGGCACCACGGGCTTCCCCAAGGGCGTGCAGCTCACCCACAACAACATCGGCAACGACGGCTACTGGATCGGCGAGCACCAAAGCTTCACGGAGAAGGACAGGCTGTGCCTGCCGGTGCCGCTGTTCCACTGCTTCGGCTGCGTGCTGGGCGTCATGGCCGCCGTCACCCACGGCACGGCCATGATCTTCCTGGAGACCTTCGACCCCCTGCTCGTCATGACGAGCATCGAGGAGGAGAAGTGCACGGCCGTGTACGGCGTGCCCACCATGTTCATCAGCATCCTGGAGCACAAGCTGTTCAAGAAGTTCGACTTCAGCAGCCTGCGCACGGGCATCATGGCCGGCTCTCCATGTCCCATCGAGTTCATGAAGCGCGCCATGAGCGACATGTTCATGCGTGAGATCACCATCTGCTACGGCCTCACGGAGGCCAGCCCGGTGATGACCCAGACCCGCAAGGGCGACAGCCTGCGGCAGATGACCGAGACCGTGGGCCGCGCCATGCCGGAAATCGAGGTGGCCATCATCGACCCCGACACCGGCCGGGAGTCCGCGCGCGGTTCGGTGGGCGAGATATGCTGCCGCGGCTACAACATCATGAAGGGCTACTACAAGAACCCGGAGGCCACGGCCAAGACCATCGACGCCGACGGCTGGCTGCACTCCGGCGATCTCGGCACCATGGACGACGAGGGGTACGTCACCATCACCGGCCGCCTGAAGGACATGATCATCCGCGGCGGCGAAAACGTCTACCCGCGCGAAATCGAGGAGTTCCTCTACCGCATGGACGGCATCCTCGACGTGCAGGTGGTGGCCGTGCCCAGCCGCAAATACGGCGAGGAGGTCGGCGCCTTCGTCATCCTCAAACCCGAGGTGGAGATGGCGCCCGAGGACGTGCAGGATTACTGCCGCGGGAACATCGCCTGGTACAAGATTCCAAAGTACATCACTTTTGTGGACAGCTTCCCCATGACCGCCAGCGGCAAGATCCAGAAGTTCAAACTGCGCGAGATCGCCGCCGAAATGTTCCCCCAGGCCATGCAGGAGCCCCCCAAGAAGGCCTAATCAGAAGGAGCGGACCATGCACATGGAACAGGCATACAAGGAGATCGCGCCCCGGCTGCGTGGCCTGCGCGACGCCCTCGATCTGACCGTGGAGGATTTGGCCCGGGAGACCGGCGTTCCCTCCGAACTGGTCGAGTCCTACGAGTCCGGCACCGTGGAGATTCCCGTGAGCTTCCTCATGAAGGTGGCGCAATCCTGCCACGTGGATCTCACCGTGCTCATCAGCGGCACGGAGCCGCACCTGCGCGGCTATTCCCTGGTGCGCCACGGCGAGGGGCTCTCCGTGGAGCGCCGCAAGGACTACGACTACAAATCCCTCGCCTACCGCTTCTCCGGCCGCAAGATGGAGCCCTTCCTCGTCACCGTGCCGTCCAAGCGCAAGGAGGAGATGAACGCCGTCACCCACTCGGGCCAGGAGTTCATCCACGTCATGCACGGCCGGCTGGAAATCACCCTCGGCGAGGAGGCGTTGGCCCTGGAGCCCGGTGACAGTCTCTACTTCGATTCTCAGACCCCCCACGCCCTGCGCGGCCTGGACGACAACCAGGCCGAGTTCCTCGACGTTATCCTTTAGGGACAGAGCGAGACGCACATGAAAAGCACCACTTTCGACAAGATCCGGCCGAGCCGCTACCGCGACTTCATGGCCCAGTTCAAGCTCGACGTGCCCGAGTATTACAACTTCGCTTACGACTTTCTCGACCCGCGCGCGGCCGAGGACCCGGACCGGCTGGCCCTCATCCACGTGGACCCCACCGACCACCGCCACGAACTCTCCTTCGGCTACTTCCGCGACCGGTCCATGCAACTGGCCAGCGCCCTTTCCGCCCGCGGCGTCAAAAAGGGCGACCGCGTCATGATCATCCTCTACCGCCGGCTGGAGTACTGGGTCGTCATGCTGGCCCTGTGCCGCATCGGCGCGCTGCCCATTCCCTCGCCCTCGCTGCTCACCTCCCACGACATCGAGACCCGCGTGAACTACGCCAAAGTCTCCTGCTTCATCTGCGAGGACACGGTCACGCCCCGTGTGGAGGCCGTGCGCCACCAGTGCCCGGGTCTCAAACTGCTCATCGACATCCCCGCCGACCCGGAGAGTCCCAAGGCCCCCGCCGGCTGGGACGACTTCGAGACCCTGCTCGCCACCGGCGGGCCGGACTTCCCCCGCACGCCGGAAACCGCCGGTGGCGACGATCCCATGGTCATTTTCTTTTCCAGCGGCACCACGGGAATGCCCAAGATGGTCCTGCACTCGCACACCTACCCGCTGGGCCACGTGACCACCGGCGTGTACTGGCATGACCTGGAGCCCGGCGACATCCACCTCACCGTGTCCGACACCGGTTGGGGCAAGAGCATGTGGGGCAAGTTCTACGGCCAGTGGATCGCCGGGGCCGTCATCTTCGTCTGGGACTTTCGCGGCAAGTTCCAGCCCCGCGAGCTGCTGCACATCATGAGCGAGCACAAGATCACCACCTTCTGCGCGCCGCCCACCATCTACCGCTTCCTCGTGCGCGAGAACCTCAAGGAATTCGACCTGTCGAGCATCCGTCACTGCTGCACCGCCGGCGAGCTCCTCAACGATTCCGTGTTCTATGCCTGGAAGGAGGCCTTTGGCCTGGAGATCTTCGAGGGCTACGGACAGACCGAGACCACCATGCAGCTGGGCACCCTGCCCTTCATGCAGGCCAAGCCCGGCTCCGTGGGCAAGCCCATGCCCAACTGGGACATCGTGCTTCTGGACGACGAGGACAAGCTCTGCCCCCCCGGCGAGGAGGGCGAGATTTGCGTGCGCCTCAAAGACGGCGTCACCACCAAGGGCGTGCCCGGTCTGTTCTGCGGCTACCTCGACGAGCCCGAACGCACCGCCCAGGTCGTGCGCGGCGGCTTCTACCACACCGGCGACAAGGCCTGGGTCGATGAGGACGGCTACTACTGGTTCCTCGGTCGCACGGACGACCTCATCAAAAGCTCCGGCTACCGCATCGGCCCCTTCGAGGTCGAAAGCGCCCTCGTCTCCCACCCCGCCGTCATCGAGGCCGCCGTCACCGGCGTTCCCGACCCCGTGCGCGGCATGGCGGTCAAGGGCACCGTGGTCCTCGCCCCCGGCTACGAGCCAAGCGACGAACTCACCCGCGAGCTGCAGAACCACGTCAAGCACATCACTGCGCCCTACAAGTATCCGCGCATCATTGAGTACGTTGATGAGCTGCCCAAGACCATCAGCGGCAAGATCAAGCGCGCCGAAATCCGCGCCCGCGACCAGGAGCGGATGAACATTTAGAATGGGTGGAAATGGTATGGAATTCCCATTTAGCAAATCAAGGCCCTTGATATGTGCCATCATGAAACTCGAGTCGAGGTACATACTCGAGTGGGTGGCATGGCATCGGCTACAGGGCTTCGATATAATGATAGCAGACAATTGCACTGAAGGGCGGCAGACGGCTTTGCTGCAACGGCTCACCTCTGCTGGGCTTATCCATTATGTGGATGTGAGGGACATTGGCGATCGTCCTCAAATGCCTGCGTACCACATAATGTTTCACAACGCGGTCAAATTACACTACCGTTATCTCGGCTATCTGGATGCTGACGAGTTTTTTGAACCCCTTGTTGGAGAAAAATTCGGCGGAGCAGCGCTTATAAAAAGGCAATTAAGGAAACCCTTTTTGTGCGCCGTGTCATTCCGCTGGTGTTCATTCGGTAGCAGTGGGCAAGAACTATGGAAAGATGGTCTTGTGTTGGAAAGATTCACCGCGCACGCTCCTTCAGAGCACATGTGGAATCAGCAGGTAAAATCTTTCGCTAGGACTTCAACTGTATCTATAAAATCCTTATTAAGGTCGACTGGAAAAGCAATACCAGGACATCATGTCTTTAAATTGTACCGTTGTTTGTATGCATTTGATGGAACGCGCTGCGTGATTCGGAATGATGAAGGCGCTGCCGCTGCATGGAATATTGCGCGGATACGACATTACCCCATAAAATCAAAAGAGGAATTCACTACTAAACAAAGCATGGGGGATGCATACTATGGTCAAGCGGCAAAAAGAGGGCATTCTTACTTCGTAGCTCATGACCTGAACGATGTTGAGGAGCCTTTGGATCAGGAGACCCTTGACAGGGTCAAAGAAGAGATAGCAAAGATCCGTGCTCTGATTTCTGAGAAAAATTAAGAAAATTACGGTTGAATCTATTTACATAGTTCAGATGGAATTTTCTCCATCTCCAACCGTGCGTCAGCACCGTCGGCCAGAGAGTACAACAGACGTTGTAGCGGGACGGATTTCTCCCGCCGTCATCGAGGCCGCCGTCACCGGCGTTCCCAGAAAACGACAACGGGGCGGGAAGCTTACGCGCTCCTCGCCTCGTTTTTTATCCAGCCTTTCGACTCCCCCAATTCACCGGATCATCGACGCAGTAGCCGTAGAGGTCCTTGTCGCCGCCCTTCGCGCCCATGGGGGCGAGCGCGGTGAAGCGCCCCGTGTCGGCGTCATTGCCGGTGCTCCTGTTTAAACTGGAGAAATTTTGCCTGATGTTCCCGCAAGTACTGCACCATCAGACAATCCGCGTCTCCCAGCTCGATGCTGCGGACATGGTCCAGGCGCACGGCTTCCTGACCGGTTTGCGCGCCATATGTATCGAAGCTCGAAACCACCAATTCCTCTGCGTCCAATTCGTGTACCAAACCGCCTAAGGAGTATTGCCCATCGGTGAGATGAACCTTGACGATCAGGTTCGCATCCCTGGCTTGACGAAGCGTCGTCAGGAGGATCGGCCCCTGCTCGATGGGCGGCAGGCACAAGCCCCGCGGCGAAGGTCTGTGCGCCAGGAGAAAGGCCAGCCGCAATTCGAATGGTCCTCCAACATCCACAAGGATGATGTCTTCCAGCCGCATGGCGAACCATCCGTCGGGGCGCCCGTGGCGACGATAGGTTTCGAGCCGGAATTCCCCATCGCAAACGCAATCCACTCGGCCACAGTAGATATCGTCGTAATTCTGGTGACTGTAGTGAACACTGACAATGTCATCATTCAGCTTCGCTTGTCGCAATATTTCTTCAAAAGGTGGCTTCATACATCATCCTCCGTAGTTGCCGCGTCATCACTGTCCGCCTCCCCCCAGTTTTCCGGGAACCCGTCGTCGCTTTGGTCTCTGCGTCGTCTGTTCGGATTGCCGCGCCAGTCTGGATGTTGGTTCTTTTTTTCCCCATCCTTGTCTCTTTGCTTTCTGGTTTGCCCTTCCTGGTGTTTGTTGCGGTTGGAAGGAGTGCGGTTGGACGAGTGTTCAGATTCATATGTATTCGGATCGTCATCCGGTCCGTCGCTACCATTCCACGCTCCCCCCAACCCCTTCAGTATATCAAGTGTTCCCTTGGTTAATTGAGTATTTTCAGGTGTGCCAGGGATGAACACCGGAGGCACGGGAAGACCGAATGGACCAGGCAGACTGATTGTGCTGAGCCCCCACGCGTCCAACTGGTTGACCGGGTCGTCGATGCAGTAACCGTAGAGGTCCTTGTTGCCGCCCTTCGCGTCCATGGGGTCCGCGCGGTGAAGCGGCCTAATTTCCCCCTGAAGTGGGCAAGGCAGATCACATATACCGATTGTGTTGGATCGATTTATCGTGGAGGCATGTGAATTCCCTTACACCAAAGCGAAGTAAGGCCACCAACACATAAGGATAGCAAGGATAGAGTACTTTTGAACGAGCTGATCCGAAGCCATTTGAGGGGATCAGGCGTTGGAGTGGTCGCGACCCAAGAGTCGACAACCGAGTCGATACAAAAGTAAATCCAAGCGGCAATAGAAATGCCGAGCAGTATATTTCCACAATACTGGCGTAGATGTGGTAGAGACGCAAGCCGCTGCCCGTTCGGCCGCCAGCAATGCCACAAAAGAATGAGTCCGACCGGTAACGACAGAAATATGAGCAAACCAATTGGCTGTGGAATTGGATTCTCGGCGTAAGGAGTCCAAGACATAAGATATTGCGAATAGCTTATTTCAACTATAGCTGTAGCCAGCAAGGATAGCCCAAGAAATAAAATTGGCGACCATCGTTTCATTGGCTCTCCCTGCTGGCTTTGAATTACTTCACATCTGTTCTACAGTAGTCTAAAACTTCTCTTACATTTGTTTGGCAATCGTTTACGCCGGGAATATATGTTCCTATATTTGTCCCCGGGCGTATTAATTCATTCACACAATCTTCGTCTACATTAGGAACAGGCCAACACTGGGCATTAGGCTGCTCTGACTGCCCAGTGTGATCTTCCCAACTTGAGTTCGAAAAGACATCTCCGTCGTTTTCCTTTTTTAGACCTGCCTCTATGGAGTCGGTCTTAAGCCAGTGGTGGCTAAACATCGCTCCGAGATACTTATTGTTGACTGGCCGCTTGCAAAATTGCACCTCCAGCCCCCACACGTCCAACCGGTTGATCGGATCATCGACGCAGTAGCCGTAGAGGTCCTTGTCGCCGCCCTTCGCGCCCATGGGGTCCAGCGCGGTGAAGCGCCCCGTGCCGGCGTCATAGTCCCGCCAGACGAAGCGCGTCAGCCCGGTATCGGCGTCGAAAAGCCCGCCCGCGAAGCCAAGGGGGAGCCGCACAGGCCCCTGAATCCCCCGCAGCGGGTTGCCGAAGGCGTCGTACCGCATCGTCTGTACAACGTTTCCGTCCATGTCGGCAAGGGCGCGCGGCGTGCCCAGATGGTCGGAATAGATGAGAAAGGACGCCTCGCCATCGTTGACGCCGACGGGCGTGCGCCCCGGGCGCGCCGGATCATATACCAGTCGCCACCAGCGCTCGCCATCGAAAAACTTTTGCAAGCGCAGCGCGTCCAGCCACTCGAAGGCCTCAACGAGGCCGCCGCCGATGCGTTTCTCGCGCCGCCGCCCATTGGAATCGTAGGCGTATTCGATGCGCTCGCCGCCGGGCGTATCCATCGCCAGCAGCAGGCCCGAAGGCTCGTAGAGGTAGCGCGTTTCACTCGGAAAGGGGCTCCATGGAGGAGGCGAAAGGGGAATTCAAGCGACACTGGCAATGGCGATGAAGCCGGGGCCGTGTCCGTGTCACCTATAAAAGCCTTTGGAAGGGGGGCTCGGGGGGAGGACCTTTCCAGCGGAAAGGTTTCCCACCGATTCTTGTGCTTTTCCCCTTTCTTTTTACTCTTCCCCTTTGCTCCTTTTCCCCATACCCACGTCCCATCACCCTTGACGGGAGCCCCGGTGATGCTTTCTATTGGAGCCGCGCCAAATCGGCGATAATGGGAGACGGACGATGAGCACCATGTTCGGGGCGCGTGTGCCCTTTTACAAGCTGCAGGGCTGCGGCAACGACTTCGTGGCCATAGACAACCGGGTGCTGCGCCTGCCGCGCGAGCTGATGGCGGAGTGGGCCAGAAAAATCTGCCCGCGCGCCTTCGGTGTCGGGGCGGACGGCCTCTTGTTCGTGGAGCCCGCCGCGCCGGGCGTGGCGGCGGACTACGTGTGGCATTTCTACAACGCGGACGGCTCGCGCGCGGAGATGTGCGGCAACGCCAGCCGCTGCGTGGGGCGCTTGGCGCACGCGCTGGGCCTGGCGGGCGAGCGGCACGTGCTCGGCACGGACGCCGGTCCCATCGCCGTGGCGGTGGACGTGGCGGCCGGGCTGGTCAAGGTGCAGCTCACGGAGCCCAAGGGCCTGGAGCTGAACATCAAGCTGGACGTGGACGGCCGCGAGGTCACGGCGCATTTCGTCAACACGGGCGTGCCGCACGCGGTGGTTCCGGTGGACGACGTGGCGGCGGTGGACGTGGCGGCGCTGGGCCGGGCCATCCGTTTTCATGAGCGTTTCGCGCCGGCGGGCACCAACGTCAATTTCGTGCAGATCATGGACGCCGGGCACACGCGCGTGCGGACCTACGAGCGCGGCGTGGAGGGCGAGACGTATGCCTGCGGCACGGGCGTCTCGGCCGTGCAGGTGACACTTTCCGCACTCGGGCTGGCCGGCGGCGAGCTGGCCAACACGACCAGCGGCGGCGAGGTACTGACCACCAGCATGGAGGGCGGCCGCGTGTTTTTGAAAGGCGCGGCGGAGCTGACCTTCACGGGTGAGATCAACGCCACGGCGCTGGGGCTGCCTCTGGCGTAGCCGTTCGGCGTATTTTGATTGTCGTGAGCCCCGTCGGAGACGTTCCGGCGGGGCTTTCTTATGCCGGTTTCGTGAAGCGGTTTTCGGCGGCGGCGCGCAGGGCCTTGGAGCTGCGCGCCAGCAGCTCGTCGAGGGCCGCGGCGGCCTCGCGCAGTTCCTGGTCGGGAGGGGGCGCGGGCGTTTCGAGGCGGGCGGCGGCCAGCTCCTCCAGGCGACGGGCGGTGTGGCTGGCCGGCATGGCCCCCACGCTGGCACAGGTGCTTTTGAGCGTGTGCGCGACGAGCCGCAGGGTGGGCATATCGTCCGCTTCGATGGCCTCGGCCACGGCGGCGCGTTTGGCGGGTAGCTCCGCCTGGAACATGTTCAGCACCTCGGCGAGCAGGTCGTCGTAGCCGCCCAGCTGCTCGGCGGCGCGGTCCAGATCGGCCAGGGGGGCATCGTCGTTCGCGGACGCTGGAACCGGCGTCGGGGGCAGGTCGAGACCGTCCAGGGTTGCCGCCAGGGTCCCAAAGCTTACCGGTTTGGCCAGAAAGCCGTCCATGCCGGCCTGGGCGCAGCGGGCGCGGAAGCTCTCCAGCACGTGAGCGGTCATGGCCAGCACGATGACGTGGCGGTTGAGCTCGCCAGCCTCGCCGGCGCGCAGGAGCTTCGTGGCCGTGAGGCCGTCCATGCCCGGCATCTCCACATCCATCAGCACCACGTCGAAGCGTTTTTCCGCCAGCCTGGCCAGGGCTGCGCGGCCGCTGGCCGCGTGCGTCGTCCGATGCCCCAGGCGGTTCAGGAAGTGCTGGGCGATGATGACGTTGGCCGGAGTGTCCTCCACGAGCAGAACGTCCAGGGGCCGGGCGGACGCTTCGGGCGCGGGCCGCGCCGGGGCGGTCCGGGGTTCGACGTGGGCGGCCGTGGTGTTCTTGGGCAGGTCGAAGGGCAGGGTGACATAGAAGCTGCTTCCGCGCCCGAGGGCGCTGCTCAGGCGGATTTCGCCGCCCATGGCCCGGACGAGCCGGCGGCAGATGCCCAGCCCCAGGCCGGTGCCGCCGTACTTGCGCGAGGTGGAGCTGTCGGCCTGGGTGAAGTTCTCGAACACGCGCTCCTGCGCCTCGGGGGCGATGCCGATGCCCGTGTCGCGCACGGAGAGGAGCAGCCGGGCGCGTCCGGGCGTCTCCGGTCCCGCCGCTGGCTCCACGGCCACGTCCACGCCGCCGCGCTCGGTGAATTTGAGGGCGTTGCCTACGAGGTTGGAGAGGATTTGCCGCAGGCGGGCGGCGTCGCCCACGAGCACGGGGGGAACGGGCTCGGCCACGCGGCCCTCCAGTGAAAGGCCACGGTTGGCGGCCTCCAGTTTCGGGTGCTCCAGCACGGCGCGCAGCACGGCGGCGATCTCGAAGGGTTCGTGCTCCAGCTCCAGGCGGCCCGCCTCCACGCGTGAGAGATCGAGCAGATCGTTGACCAGCGCGAGCAGCGTCTCGCCCGACTCCCGCAGCGAGCCGATGGCGCTGGTCCGTTCGGCCTCGTCGCGCGCCATCTGCGCCAGCTCGGCAAAACCGAGGATGGCGTTGAGTGGCGTGCGCATCTCGTGGCTCATGCGGGCCAGGAAGTCGCTCTTGGCGCGGTTGGCCTTCTCGGCGGCGTCCTTGGCGGCGCGCAGTTCGCCCTCCAGCCGTACGCGCTCGGTGATGTCCGTGCCGATGGCGCAGACCTTGTCTGGACGGCCGCCGGCGTCGAGCAAGGGAAATTTGTTCATGAGCAGGGTGATGCGCCGTCCATCGCGCAGCATGATCTCCAGGTTCGTGGTGACGGTCGTTCCGGTTTCAAGGACCCGCCCGTCCTCGCGCAGGACCTCGGCGGCCATCTCCGGCGGGAGAACCTCGGTGGCGAGGCGGCCCTGCGCCGGCCAGCCGCCGGCCAGTTCCTCCATGCGCCGGCTGACCACCAGGAATCGGCCGTCGCGGTCGCGGATGGACAGGAACAGCGGCGTGTTCTCCAGAATGCTGTTGAGGTGGCCGCTGGTGACGCGCAGCTCCTCCTCGGCGCGTTTGAGGTCGGTGATGTCGGTGTCGCTCTCCAGACGGACCATGCGGCCATCGACCCAGCGCAGGGCCTGCACGCGCACCAGCCGCCAAGCCCCGGCCGCCTCGTCGAAAACCTCGCGCGAGCATACGCCGGCGGGCTCGCCATTCGGGTCCAGCAGCCGTTCGCGCGGGCAGCCGGGGCATTGGCCGGGTCGCCCGTGCATGGCCTCCCAGCAGGGGCGCCCCACGAGGGCCTGGCCCATGCGTTCGCGCGCGGCACGGTTGGCGTAAAGGATCACGTCGTTCCCGGCGTCGGTGACGAAGAGCACGTCGGCCTGATTGTCCAGCACGCGCAGGAAGCGTTCGTTGGCCTGCTCCAGCTCCATTTCGGCGCGTTTGCGTTCGGTCACGTCCGAGGCGAATCCCTGCACACCGACCAACCGGCCGGCGTCGTCGCGCACGGCCAGCACGGAAAGCGAGACCCAGCGCACCACGCCGTCGCGGCGGCGCGACTCGAACTCCCATCCGTGCAGACGTCCCTGGCTTTCCAGCGTGCGCAGCACCTGGGCGCGGTCCCCGGGATGGTTGTAAATCTGCGCGCCGATGTCGGCGACGCCGGCCTGCAGCGCCTCCAGGCTTTCGTAGCCCAGGGTGCGCAACAGGGCCGGATTGGCCTCCAGGAAGCGGCCGTCGGTGGTGGAAAGGAAATATCCTTCCTCGGTGTTCTCCAGAATGGTGCGGACTTTGAGCTCGGTTTGTTTGAGCGCGGCGGTGGAGGCCTCCAGAGAGGCCGCCATGCTGTCCAGACCGTGCGCCACCTCGGCCAGTTCGCCGGTGTCGGTGCTGTTGACGCGGTAGGAGAGGTCGCCCGCGCCGAGGTGGCGGGTGGCCTCCAGAATTTTCCGCGCGGGGGTGAGAATGGCCCCCTGGGCCGAGAAAATGGCGCCGAGCAGCCCCAGCAGCGCCGCCGCGACGAGCCCGAGCACGCTGCGGCGGGCGCTGGCCTCGGCCGGGGCCATGACGAGGCGTTCGGGGACGGCGGCGCGCACGAAGAGCTCGCGGCCCGGCTCGGCGATGAGCGCGCCGTAGGCGCAGATGCGCTTTCTGCCATCCTGGCCGGTTTCCTCCACGGCCTGCCCTCCGGCTGCGTGGCGTCTGGCCGTGTGCGCGGTTCTTCGCGGCATGTCCGGCGCGGGAACGGCCGGCGGATAGCGCAGGAGCAGGGCGTCGTCGCCGTCCACGACGGCCACGCTCGTCCCGGCGGGCATGCCACCCAGTCCGCGCGCCACCTGGTTCAGCCAGTCGTCGTAGTACAGCGCCAGGGCGAGCACGCCGGTCAACCGGCCATGGGCGTCGAGCACGGGGCAGCCGAAAAGCGCCGCCGGGCGTCCATCCGGCCCCGGCGCGGGCTGACCCGCCGTACAGGTGCGGTTTTGCGCGGCCTCGCGGAACCAGGCCTCGCGCGAGGCGTCCTTGCCGACGTCTGTCGGCCTGTCGGCCGTGGGCCGGGTGGCGGCCAGCACGCGGCCATGGAGATCGTAGAGGATGCAGGCGGCGTTCACCGTGGATTGGGCGAGCATGTCGCGCAGGATGGACGCGGACTCCCGTGTCTCGCCGCCGCGCAGCTGGGGCAACCGCGCCAGACCGGAAAGCAGTCGCCGCGCGCCCTCGATGCGCTCGCGGCCTTGCACGGCCATGGTCTCGGCCAGGTTCTGCACGCGTTGCTCCGCGCCGCCGCGCAGGCTCGCGCGCAGATCGTACTGCTGGCGCATGGCGATGACCACCGCCGGCACGAGGGCCAGCAGCACCACGACGACCAGTCGGAAGGCGAGGGTGTTGCGAAGACGGGACGACATGATCTCTCGGTTGAAATTCATTCGCACCACGAACATTCGGTACCAGCATCGTCCAGGGCGCACAAGGGGCGGGCGGCCGCCGACGCGTCGAAGTCCTTTCGCCGGTTTTCCCGCATCCGCGTCCGCCGAACCGCGTTGTCCGTCGGTACGTGCCGACCAGACTTCGCATTCTCCTTTCGGCGTCGTCCGCGCGTGCGTTGTCCGTCGGGCTTGTCGCCGCATGTCGATGGACATTTCATCGGGAACCGCGTCGTCCGGGAAGACCTTCCGTGCGCGGCGGGTGCGGTGGGGAGAGGGGGGCTCGTCCGTCCGGCGCGCGCCCTCGCGGTCCGGCGAAGACGGCGCGTGGTAGGGACGTGAGGACGCAGTCCCGCTTCCCTCGTTCGGGCGATTCGTCGAGACCGTTGTTTCAAGCAGGGACGGGCGATTGGCGTCGCCCTGGACCGCGGGCCCGGGCCGTGCTATTGCATCGCCGCCCGCCAAGGAACGCGACGCCCCGGAGACGCCGATGACCCCCAACGACAACAAAGACAACGCCTGCGCCAATCTGCCGGAGACCGAGCATCACCGCTACGGCCGCATCCTGCTCGGCATGACCATCGCCGGCGCGTTGTTCATCGGTGGGCAGGCCGTGCGCCTGTGGCACGAGACCGTCCGGGCCGACCACATGGAACGTGCCTTGACCGGGGTGTATCGCCGTGCCCTCGGCGGCGATCCGGGGGCCTCGCCCTATGGCCGTTTGCAGTTCGAACTGGGCAAGCTGCGCGCGCGTTCGGTCCAGCCTTTGGACATGGTGGAGCTGTTGGCCGCGCTTTCGCGTCGCGCGCCCGATGGGGTGCGCATCACCTCCGTGGCCATGGCCACGGCCAGCGGGGCGGTGACCGGCCTGGCCGCCACCCCCGAGGATTTCGAACGCTATCAGGCGGCGTTGGCCGCCGAGGCCTCCTTCACCGTCACCGTGGCCGACGTGGACCGGTTTGCGCGGCCGCTGCGCTTCACCCTGAGCGTGAAGGCGCGCGACCGGGCCGCCCCGCCCAAGGGGGACAGCCTGTGAGCTGGCGCAACGGTCCGTGGCGGCTGGTGGCCCGGCGCACGCATCTGGACGCCAAAACCCAGCGGCGGTTGTGGCGGGGGCTGGCCGCCGGCTGGGGCGCCACCCTGTTCGCCTGCTGGGCCGTTCTGCTCGTGCTCACCCGCGCGGCGGAAAAGTCCAGTGAGGAGGCCGGCAGCATGTATGTGACCGTCGCCCCCATGGCCGCGGAGGTCATGGACCTGCGCAACAGCGGCGGCCAGCTGGCCGCTCAGCCTCCGCTCATGGCGGCGGAGCGCGTGGCGCGAAGCGCTGGCGTTGGTCCGGACCGCCTGAGCCTGCGCCTCTCGCCCAACGCCTCGGTCACGCCGGGAGGAACGGTGGAGCTGCACGCCCGGGCGTTGAATCTTTCCGAACTGGTGAACATCCTGCGCGATTTGCGCGTGGAGGGCGGGCTTTCCACCGTCTCCGCGCAGCTGACCCCCGTGAATGGCGCGGACAACCTCATGGACCTGGACATGGTCCTCTCCCGGTAGACATATGGCCGCGACAGGGAACGAAAAGGCGCCGCGCTGCGCCGGAGGCATGGGCAAGACCGGATTGCTGGCGCTTTTCGTCGGCCTTCTCGCCGGATTGGTGTTGTACCTGCCCTGGGAGACCGTCTGGAACGCCGTGCTTCATCGTGTCCTGGCGGAGCGCCTGCCAGGAGCGCACGTTTTCTGGCAGAGCCTGGATCACGCCGGGCCGCTGGGCTTTCGTCTCAACGGGGTGGTCGCGGGCGCGCCGGGCTGGCCGGTCTCGCCGCGGGCCCAGAGCGTGGTGGTGCGCCTGGGCGTGAGTCCGCGCCTGTCCATCAGGGCGGACACCGGCGGTCGTGAGCTGCACATCGTCTGCCTGGAAACGGGGGACTTCGACGTGAGCGGGTCCGCCAATCTGGCCTGTCTGGGCCGGCGCGATTTCCTGGGCAGCGTGGATGTGCGCGCCGATGGGCGCGTGGACCGCCGCGCGGGTGTGCTGGAGTCCGGGCTGTTGGACCTGCGCGGCAAGGCGTTGCAATTGCCCGGCGGCCTGTGGCTGGGCGACGCCGTGTTGGCCCTGGAATACAAGGCCGGGTCCCTGCGCATTCGCAACTTTACCCTGCGCGAGCCGTTGCAGGTGCGCGTGGAAGGCACCGCCGCCCTCACGCCCGGCGGCCTGCTCGAATCCCCCTACGCCGTGTCCGGCGAGATCGTGCGCGGACAGTCGGCCGTGCCCTTCCGCGCCGAGGGCCGTCTGAACAACTTTTTCGGCGGCCCCTCCGCGGTGCGATGATTTGCCCTTGGTCGGGAAAACGGCTACAGCCCGCCGCCAGGGGTGAGGGCGCGCTTCGTGTCTCCGCAACGCTGTAATTCGACGATTCGGATGGCAGGCATGAGTTCCAATTCCCGCGGTTATCTCCTCGTGAGCGAACAACTGGACGACCGTCCGAACCTCGCCACCGACTGGTGCGGTCTGCTCTGCGCCCTGCTGCTTGGATATTTGGCCACAGTGGTCGTGCATCTGCTCTGCGCCGGCAGCTGGGCCGGTGCGGACTACCAAGTCGACGGGCAGCGCCTGCTCTCCACCCACGACGCCTACTGTTGGCTGGCCGGGGCCAAGGGCGTCAACAGCTACGCGCGCTTCGGCATGTCGCGTCTGGCCGCGCTGCTCTCGACCGTCACGGGGCAGCCGCTCTGGGCCGTGGGCTTCTGGAGCCCGCCGTTTTTCGCCGGGCTCACGGCCGTGGCCGCCGGTCTGTGGGGTTGGCGGCTGGCCGGCGCGCGCGCGGCCGTTCTGCCCGCGCTCATCGGCGGACTGGCTCCGGGCTTTTTCTTCCGTTCGCGTCTGGGCTACTTCGACTCCGACGTGTTCACCGAATTCATGCCGCTGCTCATCGGCTTCATGCTGGCCTCGCTCATCGCGCCATACTGCTCGCGCGCGTGGCGGCCGACGGAGACCGAGCGCGCGGCCGCTCCCGAGGTCCCCAGCTGGCTGCCCTGGGCGGCGCTGTGTTGTGGTCTCGTGGTCCACGTGGCGCACTTCGCCCACGACGACGTACGGCCGCTGGGCGTGGGGCTCTTTTGGCTGGCGTTGGGGCTTGTCGGTCTCGTCGGTCTGCGCGGACGGCGCACGGCGGCGCTGCGCATCCTGCTCGTCTATGGCTTGGCCGGCTATGCCGGTCCCCGGCGCTTTGGCGTGGACGTCTTTGTCCCCAGCCCCGCCGATCTGCCCGGCCTCGCCATGGCCGTGGGTCTGGCCTGGACGCTCTCGCGCCCCAGGCGTCCGGCGTGGTTGTCCTCGCCGTGGTTCGACAAGCCCTGGCCGTGGCTCGCGGGCATCGCCGCGCTGGCGCTGGCCGGGGGGCTGCTGCTGCCGCTGGGCGCGTTCTGGGCCAAGGCGCTCAGCTACTTCAAGCCCGTGGCCGACGTGGCGGCCGCCAGCGCGCCCAAGTATCCCGGCATCACCCAGAGCATCCGTGAGGCCAAGAACGTGGCCGACGTGGGGCTGGCGCTGGCCGGCATGTCCGTCTCCACCACCCTGGGGGCGCTGGGGGCGCTGGGCGTGGTCGCGCTCTTCGTTTTCCGGCCGGCCACGCTTCTGCTCGCGCCCACTGCGGCGCTCGGCTTCGCCAGCCTAGTGCTGGGCACGCGCTTCACCATGTTCGGCGGGCCGGTGCTGGCCATCGGCCTGGGCGCCGCGGCGCACTGGCTGTGCCGTGGCGCGGCGCTGGCCATGAACGGCTCCGGCCGCACGCTTTCGCTCTGGGCGCAGTGGCTGATCGGAACCGGGTGTCTGTTCGCCTATGGACTCGTCTATTCCATGACGCCGGCCACGGCCGTGCTCACGCCGGCGCACGCCGCCGCGCTGCTGGGCTGCCGGACCATCGCCCCGCGCGATGCCTCGGTGTGGACCTGGTGGGACTTCGGTTACGCCACGCAGTATTTCGCCGAGCGTCCGACTCCGAGCGACGGCGGCCGGCACGACGGCCGCGACATTTACGCCACGGCCGTGGCGCTCACCACGGACAGCCCGCGGCAGGCGGCGCAGATCATCCGGCTTTCGGCCGCGCGCGGCAACGACCCGGCCAAAGTGTGGGACAAGATGCCGGCCACGGCCGTGCGCGACGAGATCGAATCCCTGGCCGAGCGCGACGTGGCGCTGCCCCCCGCGCCGCCGCAGTACCTGGTGGCGACCTGGGAGAATCTGACGCTGCTGTACTGGATCAGTTACTACGGTTCGTGGGACGTGGTCACGGGCCGGGGACGGCATGCCATGGTGACCACCGTGCATAGCGCCATGGAGCTGGACCGCGCCAACGGCACGCTTTTGCGGCCGGGCGGCGGGGAGGCCCTGCCTCTTGCCAGCGCGGAGATCTTGGCCGATAACAAAGTGGAGCGGCTGGACATTCCAGAGCATCCCGTGGGGTTGCATCTTTTGGTGAACACGGCCGCCGGCCAGGCCGTTCTGCTGGACGACGCGGCCTATTCGAGCATGGCCGTGCAGTTGCTCGTGGGAGATCCCACGCGGCCGGAGATCGCCCGTTATTTTAAACTCTTGCGCGAGGGCTTTCCCCTCGTGCGCATATACGAAGTCCTGCCCGGGCAAGGGCCCGCGCCGCAGGCGGAGGCGAAAAGACAATGAGCATTCCCTTCATCGACCTCAAGGCCCAGTACGCCCGCGTGGCCGGACCGGTCGGGGCCGGCTTGGACGCCGTGCTCAAATCCGGCGCGTTCATCAACGGACCTGACGTGGCGCGCATCGAAAAGCGGTTGGCCGAATACGTGGGCGTGCGCCACGCCGTGGGCTGCGCCTCCGGCACGGACGCGCTGATGATCTCGCTGATGGCCCTGGGCGTGGGCCCCGGCGACGCGGTGTTCTGTCCGCCCTTCACTTTCATGTCCACGGCCGAGGTTGCTGCCCTGCTCGGCGCCACGCCGGTATTCGTGGACATCGACACGGCCAGCTTCAACATGAACGCCGAGGCCTTGGAGCGCGCCGTGCGCGCCGTCGAAACCGACGACGCCTCGATCCATCCGTTGCCCGCGCACGACGGGAAGTTGACGCCCAAGGCTGTCATTCCCGTGGACCTTTTTGGTCAGCTGGCCGACTACGAGCGCATCCTCCCCATCGCCAAGGCCCACGGTCTGGCCATCGTGGAGGACGCGGCCCAGGCCTTCGGCGCGACCATGGAACTGAACGGCAAGACCCGCAAGGCCGGGAGCTTCGGCAAGATCGCCTGCACCTCGTTCTTCCCGGCCAAGCCGCTGGGCTGCTACGGCGATGGCGGCATGTGCTTCACCGACGACGATGCCATGCTGGAGCTGCTGCTCTCCATCCGCGTGCATGGCCAGGGTACGAACAAGTACGAGAACGTGCGCCTGGGCGTCACCGGGCGGCTGGACACCATGCAGGCCGCCGTGCTGCTGGCCAAGATGGACATTTTCGACGACGAGGTGCGCCTACGCCAGGAGGTCGTGCGCCGCTACGGCGATCTGCTCGGCAGCATTCCCGGACTGACGTTGCCGACCATCGGGACCGGGCGCATGTCCGTATTCGCGCAGTATTGCATTCTCGCCGAGTCCTCCGAACATCGCGCCCAGCTGCTGGAGCGGCTGACCGCCGCCGGTGTGCCGTCGAGCATCTACTACCCCGTGCCGCTGCACCTGCAGCCGGTGTTCGCCCACCTGGGCTACGCCGCCGGCAGCATGCCGGGGAGCGAGGACGCGTCCTCCCGCGTGTTCAGCATCCCCATGCATCCGTACCTCACCATGGCGGTGCAGAAGGAGATCGCCGCCGCCCTGGCGGGCTAGCCGGGAGCGGAAGACGTGCGGGGCGTCGTAAGAACGCTGCCGCGGGTGTTTCTGCCCGCGGCCATGGGACTGGGGCTGGCCTATCTGATCACGGGGTTCATTCCCGCGCCGGCTCCGGTCCTGCGCCCGCCCGAGGCCTTCCTGGCCCGGGGCCTGACCTTGGACCCGGAGTCCCCCGCGCGCGCCGTGCTGGAGCACAACGTGCTGCGGCTCAAAAGCCCGCCCCTGGCGCCGCCGGACAGCCCGCTGGCGCCGCCGGAGGCTCCGGATCCCGCCGAGGTCGCCCTGGACGGCGCGTTGCCGCCGGGCGCCAACTCCACGGCCCGGCAGTCGGCCGAGCGCGTCGCGTCCATTCCCGCTTTCGGCACGGACAATGCATCCACCTCCGCCCAGAGGGGCGGCGCGGAAAATCCGGCTCGTCCCCCGCAGCCGCGGGGAGCGTCGGACGCCGCTTCGTCCGGCGTGGCGCTCGCTGTTTCGCCGCCGCTTTCCGGCGGGCCGAGCGTGCGCGGCTCCGTGGTTAAACCTAAATAAGACCCGCGACCGGCCGATAACGCGGGCGGCGCTTCGCCATCCGCCCGGCGCGGACGGGGCGTCCGGGGAGGATATGCATGCATTTGCGTAAACGGGTCATCGTCACTGGTGGGGCCGGTTTTCTTGGATCACACCTGTGCGAGCGCCTGTTGGCCGATGGCCACGAAGTGCTTTGCGTGGACAATTTCTTCACCGGCGCGCGGTTCCATGTGGAGCATCTGCTGGGCAACCCACGTTTCGAGCTGCTTCGGCACGACATCACCTTCCCGCTCTACGTGGAGGCCGACGAGATCTACAATCTGGCCTGCCCGGCCTCGCCCATCCACTACCAGCTGGACCCCGTGCAGACCACCAAGACCTGCGTGCACGGCTCCATCAACATGCTCGGGCTGGCCAAACGCCTGCGCGCGCGCATTTTCCAGGCCTCGACGAGCGAGGTCTACGGCGATCCGGCCGTGCACCCGCAGACCGAGGACTACTGGGGCCACGTGAACCCCATCGGCCTGCGCTCCTGCTACGACGAGGGCAAGCGCTGCGCCGAGAGCCTGTTTTTCTCCTACCACCGCCAGCACGGCATCCCCATCAAGGTGGGCCGGCTGTTCAACACCTATGGCCCGCGCATGCACCCCAACGACGGACGCGTGGTCTCCAATTTCATCGTCCAGGCCCTGCAGAACAAACCCATCACCGTGTACGGCGAGGGCGAGCAGACCCGCTCGTTCTGCTTCGTCTCCGACCTCATTGAGCTGATGGTGCGCTTCATGAATTCCGAGGATGCGTTCATCGGTCCCATGAACATGGGCAACCCCGGCGAGTTCACGATCATGGAGCTGGCGAAGCTCGTCATCGACATCACCGGCAGCGCCTCGAAGATCGTCTGCGAGCCCCTGCCGCTGGACGATCCGCGTCAGCGCCGGCCGGATATCAGCGTCGCGCGCGAAAAGTTCGGTTGGGAGCCAGTGGTGCCCTTGCGCGAGGGGTTGACCAAGACCATCGCCTATTTCGACGCCCTCCTGCGCGGGGACTACGAAGGTCTCGCCGGACTGTGAACCCCAGGGAGACCGCCATGCCCAAAGCCTCCGTCATCGTGCCCGCGTACAACCAGGCCCAGTACCTGGCCGCCTGCCTCGACGCCGTGTGGTTTCAGGACCACCCGGAGCTGGAGATCATCGTGGTCAACGACGGCTCCAGTGACGACACCGAGGCTGTGCTGGCCGAGTTCGCCCGTGCCGTGGCCGAGGACAGGGTCTCCTACGCCTCGCGTTACGACGCCGAACGCGACGTCATCGAGCGCGTGGAGCAGCCGCGCTACCCGAGCGTCGGGCGCGAGTTCCGGGTCATCCGCCACGAGACGAACAAGGGGCTGGCCTGCGCCTTGAACACGGGTTTCGCCGCCGCCACGGGCGAGTACTGCACGTACATCCCCTCCGACGACGCGCCCCTGCCGTCCATGATTTCGGAAATGGCGGCGGAGCTTTCGCGCGGGGCGGACTTCGCCTACGCGGACATGGCCATCGTGGACGATTCCGGCCGCTGGGTGCGGCGCTTCGCCTTGCCGGACTACTCCTTCGAGCGATCCTTCGCCGACTGGTATCTGTGCGGGGTGGCAAAGCTGTACAAAACGGAGCTGCACCGGCGTTTCGGCTGGTACGACGAGGCCCTGCTCGCCCACGATCACGAGTTGTTTCAGCGTTTCGCCGAGGGCGGTGCGAAATTCGTCCACATCCCCCACGTGCTCATGCACGTGCGCGACCACGCCCGGCGCGAGGTGGACATCCACGCGCCTAGCAGCTGGAATCGCCTGCTGGAGGAATCCAAGACGCTGGTGTTGCGCGCGCGGGCCCGCGGCGTTGGAGAATGATGGGGAAAGGGGCTGTCCCCGGGGAACGCGGGTCGGTCCACAATCTGAATGCCAGCGGTGTGCCGCTGGCGTCCGTGGAGGAGAGTTTGAAAGCGAAAATCGCATTCATCACCGGCATTACCGGTCAGGACGGCGCCTATCTGGCGGAGTTCCTGCTGGAGAAAGGGTACATCGTGCATGGCCTCAAACGCCGCAGCTCCATGTTCAACACCGGCCGCATCGACCACCTCTATCAGGATCCGCACCAGCGGGATCGCCGGTTCATCCTGCACCACGGCGACATGACCGACTCGCTCAGCCTGCTGCGTATCATTCAGCGCATCCAGCCCGACGAGATCTACAACCTCGCCGCCCAGAGCCATGTGGCCGTGAGTTTCGAGGAGCCGGAATACACGGCCAATTCCGACGGCCTGGGCGCGCTGCGCGTGCTGGAGACCATCCGCATTCTGGGGCTCGAGGGCAAGACGCGCTTTTACCAGGCCTCCACCAGCGAGCTTTTCGGTCAGGTGTGCGAGACCCCGCAGACCGAGACCACGCCCTTCCAGCCGCGCAGCCCCTATGCGGCGGCCAAGCTCTACGCCTACTGGATCACCGTGAACTATCGCGAGGCTTACGGCCTGCATGCCAGCAATGGCATCCTGTTCAACCACGAATCGCCTATTCGCGGCGAAACCTTCGTCACCCGCAAGATAACGCGGGGGTTGGCGCGCATCAAACTCGGGCTGCAGGACCGGCTGTATCTGGGCAATCTGGACGCCAAGCGCGACTGGGGCCATGCGCGGGACTACGTTGAGGCCATGTGGCTCATGCTTCAGCAGGGCAAGCCGGACGACTACGTCATCGCCACCGGCCGCCAGCACAGCGTGCGCGAGTTCGTGGACGCCGCCGCCCGGGAGCTGGACATGGAGCTCTTCTGGAGTGGAAGCGGGGTGGAGGAGATGGCCAGCGACGCCGCCGGAATCTGCCGGGTGGCCGTGGATCCGCGTTACTATCGTCCGACCGAGGTTGATTCCCTGCTGGGCGACCCCGCCAAGGCCCGGCAGCGACTGGGGTGGACGGCGCGCACGACGTTTGGGGAGCTGGTGCGCGAGATGGTCCGCGAGGATCTGCAGGACGCCAAGCGCGACGAGCTGGTGAAACAGTATGGCTATTCGATTTGCAATTATAATGAGTTGGGATAAATTGATGCGCAAGGACAGCAAAATTTATGTCGCCGGGCACCGTGGACTGGCTGGATCGGCCCTGGTGCGCGCGCTGACCGCCTGTGGCTACACGAATATCATCACTCGCACCCACGCCGAACTCGATCTCACGGACCAGGTCGCCGTGCGCGCATTCTTTAAGACGCAACGGCCGGAGCATGTTTTTCTCGCGGCGGCCAAGGTCGGCGGCATCCATGCCAACGACACATACCCGGCGGAGTTTATTCGCACCAATCTCGCCATCGAGACCAACGTCATCCACGAGTCCTGGGCTTCCGGTGTGGACCGTCTGTTGTTCCTTGGCTCGAGCTGCATCTACCCGCGACTGTGTAGGCAGCCCATTTGCGAGGACGATCTTCTCTCGGGTCCCCTGGAACCCACCAATAGGCCCTACGCTGTGGCGAAAATCGCCGGCATAGAAATGTGCTGGTCATACAACCGTCAGTACGGGACCCGTTTTTTGGCCGTCATGCCCACCAACCTCTATGGCTTTGGCGACAATTACGACCCCGAGACCTCCCATGTCATCCCCGCCCTCATCCGCAAGCTGCACGAGGCCAAGGTGCGCGGCGACGCGCGAGCCGTCGTCTGGGGCAGCGGCAAGGCCTTGCGGGAGTTCCTGTCCAGCGACGACATGGCTGCGGCCTGCGTGCATCTTATGAGCTTGCCGGAGGCTGGGTATGACGGCGTTTGCGCCCCCGACCGAGCGCCGCTCGTCAACATCGGGGGTGGGGAAGAACTTTCGATCGCGGAACTCGCGCACATGGTGGCAGAGGTCGTCGGGTTTGAAGGCTCGCTTGTGTTCGACGCCACTCAACCAGATGGGATGCCGCGGCGTCTGCTTGACGTCTCACGCTTGCGGAGCCTTGGCTGGCGGCCCACCGTCTCCTTGCGGGAGGGGTTGTCCCAGACCTACCAAGCCTTTTTGCGGCAAACCCGGTAGGCAAGAATGGGGAAAGAACGTGTCCTGCTGGGGCTTCTGGCCTCGAACGGCGACTGCTTGTATGGCACCACAGTGGCCAGGCAGATCAAAAAGGATCATCCCGATTGCCATCTCGTCTGGGGGATTTCCAGCCGATGTCGCCACCTGTTGGTGAACAATCCCGACGTGGACGAGGTGTGGGAGTTTCCGTTTTTTGATTGGGCCCACTACGCCGATAACTGGAGAGCCTTTGAGAAGGCGGCCCGCCACATGGTGGCCACTGGGCAGTTCGCCCGCGCTTGGTTCCTGCAAATTTCCCCCGGCGTGGAGACCCTGCGCAATTACGACGGGACCATCCGGCCGAGTCTGTTTCGCAACTACGGCGCGCCCATCACCGTGCCCATCCGCAGCGTGTTGCGGCCGTCGCCCTCCGAGGAGGAGAAGGTGGAACGCTTCATGGAGCGCTCCGCCTTTCTCTCGTATGAGCACCGCATCGTTTTCGAGTGTTATTCAAAAAGCCGGCAGTCCTTCATGACCCCGGCCCTGGCGCTTGACGCGGCGCGGAGGGTTGTGGAGACACTGCCGGACACATGCATCGTTTTGTCGTCGCATCTGCCTATTGAGTCCGGACATCCCGCCATATTAGACGGCAGCCGTCTGACCATGCGCGAGACCGCGGTGCTTCTGGGACGGTGCACGCTGTTCGCAGGCTGCGGCAGCGGGCTTACCGTCATCGCCACCTGTATTGAGCAGGCCGACCAGAATCTGCCCGTCGTGCAGCTGATTGGCGCGGACACCGCGCTCTATGCGTCCTTTGCCAGGGATTTCGATTACTGGGGACTGGGCTCGGAAAGGTTTATTGAAACCTACGACGCGGACCCCGGGCGGATGGCTTCCATGCTGGCGGATGTGTGCCGCCACGGCGTGGATCAGGTCAAGGAACGGTGGCACAAGCCGGTGCCTATGACCTTTGCTTTCTATCTCGATATGGGGCCGCGCGCGCTTTTGGCCCAGCACCAGCCCGAGGCGGCAGCGCATTCGCTGCTGCTCACGGGCAGGCGTTTCGGTTGGAACGAGACTCTGGAGCGCTTTACCCGGACGGAGCTATGGGCCCCGTTGCAAGCCCAGGCGGGACAAGGCTGCGATGAGGCGGCGCTGCGGCTGAACGAACTTTCTGCCCTGCGGTTTTAGCGGGCGGCTCCCCCGCTGGTGTTGGTCTTGAATTTGCAAACCATCGCAGGCGGACGCCCAGGACCCTATGGCTGCAACATTGCGGAGAAATGCCATGTACACCAAAAGAGTTTTCAAATGTCGAGTTTGTGGAAACCCGGTACTGCATCATGTGATAAATCTTGGAGAGCAATACCTGCAAGGCTCCTTCGTCAAACCGGGATGCCAGAATCCGCCCACCCGCAAGTTGCCCACGGAGCTGGTCCGGTGCGACCTGGACGGTTATGAGAATGCCTGCGGACTGCTCCAGCTGGCCAATACCTTTCCGCAGGAAATCCTGTACGCTAATTATTGGTACCGTTCCGGCACCAACCAGACCATGCGCGACCATCTGCGCGGCATAGCCGAGCAAGCCCAGGCGTACGCCCCCAAGCGTACTGATCTGCGCGTGCTCGACATTGGCTGCAATGACGGTACGCTGCTCAATTGTTATCCGCAGACGTTCATCAAGTATGGGGTGGATCCCTCGGACATCGCGCAAAGCATTCCCGCGCCGACCCGTGTCGCGAACACGGTGTTCCCCTCTCCGGAAACCACAGCCATGCTGGGGGGCGAAAAGGTCGACATCGTCACCAGCATCGCCATGTTTTATGATCTGGACGATCCCGTCGCCTTCGCCGCCGGCGTGCGCGATCTGCTGGCCGATGACGGCGTGTGGGTGCTTGAAATGTCGTACATGCCGCTCATGCTTGTGCGCAACTCCTTCGACACCATTTGCCATGAGCACCTGGAGTACTACAGCCTGAGTTCCCTTGAGCAGATCATGGCCAGGGTCGGGTTGAAAATTTTCAAGGTTGAGCTGAACGAGATCAACGGCGGGAGCATCCGCTGCCATGTCCGGCACGGGATAGGCACGGTGCAAACCACTTCGGAAGAGCGGGACTTCATCCGGTGGCTGCGCATCCGCGAATTCGAGATGGAGCTGGACACTGGCAAGCCCTATGCCCAGTTCCAGCAGCGCATAGAACGGCTGCGGGACGCCACGGTGCAGTTGTTGACGGACATCCGTTCCCGGGGCGAGCGCATTCATGTCTATGGCGCGTCCACCAAGGGCAATGTGTTGCTCCAGTGGTACGGCCTGAACCGCCTGTGGATCGAGGCGGCGTCCGACCGCAATCCCGACAAGGACGGCGCGCATACCCTCGGAACGGACATCCCTATTATATCCGAGGAAAAATCGAGGGACATGCGGCCGGACTGGTATCTGGTGCTGCCGTGGCACTTCAAGCTGGAGTTTCTGTTGCGTGAGCGTGCGACCATCATGGCCGGTGTCAAAATGTTGTTTCCTCTGCCCACGTTGCATGTTGTGGACGCCGGCAATGTGGATGCGGCCATCGCCGAGCTGCAGCACAAGGCCGCGCGTGGTAACAGCGCGGTCGAGGCGTTGAGCGGGGCGGTCTTCTAGTGCGCAGCCTTATCCTGGGGGTGTGCGGGCAGGACGGCAGCCTTCTGGCTGCGCGCTTGGTCGCGGGGGGGCACGATGTGCTTGGCGTCGGCCGGGCCGAGCCTTCCGCCGGGCGTGTGGCCGCGTTGCCGTGCCGCTATCATCCCCTGGATTTATGCGACACGCGGGGGGTGGCGCAGCTGGTCCAGGACTTTCAGCCCCAACGGATCTATTATCTGGCCGGCGTTCATGGCGCGGCGGGATTCCGTTATGAGCCTGTTTTCGCGCAGATGTTGGCCGTCAACGTCGGGGCCCTGCATCCCCTGTTGGAATACGCCCGCCAGGATCCCGAGAGGGTGCGCCTTGTCTACGCCAGTTCGGTCAAGGTCTTCGACCCGCTTGCAGGCATTGTGTCCGAAGCCTCGCCCAAGGCCATGTCGTGTCTTTACTCCACGACGAAGCTTGCCGCAGAAGGGCTCATCGGCTGCTATCGCAAAAACTTCGGCGTGCGTGCCAATATTGTGTATTACGGCAACCACGAGTCTTCCCTGAGGGGGCCGGATTTTTTGTTTTCTATCCTGGCGAGCAACATCGCCAGCTGTGTTGAACGTCCGGACCACCGGTTTGAGCTCCACACGCTTGATTTTTGGGGCGATTGGGGCTCTGCGGATGAATATATGGAGCTCACCTCCGAGCTGGTGGAGAAGGCGCCTGGGCGAGATGTTCTTATGGCCTCAGGAGTCACTTGGTGGGGGCGGGAACTTGTGGAGCGGCTTTTTGCCCGGTTTGGGCTTGTGGCGCGGCACCATATCGATGAGGTCCAGCCTAAGGGGATGGTTTTGCCGCGCTTCACCTTTGATGTGCGCCGGCTGGTCGAGTGCGTGGGACGTTCCCCCCGCGTCGGCATCTTGGATGTGGCCGAGCAGATGGTCCGGACTCGTTTGGCGGCGGGGGGACGGCTCCCGGCGGAAGGCGAAGGCGCGGGCCGCCAAAGGCTATGAGTGGGGAGCGGAAACGAAGCAGAAGGAGGAGCCATAATGGAGCCGCATAAGTTTCTCACCGGTAAGCATTTGACCCTGGTTTATGCCTCACAGGGCTTCTGTTCGGGAATATTGCCTCTAGGCTTAGCGTCCATCTCCGCCTATCTGAAATATTACGGTGGGTTTGCCGATATCTCCGTGTTGGATGCCAACTGCCAGGATATCTATAAGGATTTTGTCCCCACGGATGTCGTGGGCATCACCTCCGTGACTCAGGATATTGAAAACGCCACTCGTTTCGCGCGGTATGTGAAGGCGCAGGCGGATATCCCGGTTATCCTCGGCGGAGTGCACATCTCGACCCTCAGGCAGCTTCCAGAACCATTCGATATCGGCGTCATCGGCGAGGGCGAGGTGACCATGCTGGAGCTCATGAGTCTGCCGGATTTCACGCCGTGTAACCTGCGCAAGGTCCGTGGCATCTGCTTCCGCGATGGCGGGGAGGTCGTTTTCACCGAACCGCGAGAGCTGATTGAGGACCTCGACACCATCCCCTTGCCGGACAGGGAGCTCTTCAATCTCGCTTACTACTTGAAGCCGAGGAATTTAATCCCTTATTATACCGGCCGCACGCTCACCATGCTTTCCAGTCGGGGGTGCCCGTTCAACTGCCGTTTTTGTTCCACCAAGGTGCATTGGAAGAAGTTCCGCGCCTTTTCCGCCGAACGGGTTGTGGCGGAGATGGAACTCTTGGCCATCAAGTACAAAGTCGAAATCATACACATCTTCGACGATCTGTTTATCGCGGACAAAAAACGCCTGCAGGCAATCGGCAAGCTGGTGCAGAAAGCTGAGCTCCCGCGCAAGGTGAAGTTCATGTGCTTGGTGTGCTCGGACATGGTCGATGACACGGTGATGTCCATTCTGAGGGACATGAACGTCGTCGCCACCGGTGCGGGCATGGAGTCGGGATCGGATCGTATGTTGCGCTATCTCAAACGGGATACGACCACCGTGCAAATGAACCGCAACCTCATTGATCTTTCGACCCGCTATGGCATCCCCGTCATGGGGTCGTTCATGATCGGCAACCCTGGCGAAACGATGCGTGACTTGCAGTACACCCACAAGTTCATGCTCGACTACCGCGACAACAAGTACTTCACGCCATTGACCTACATCTCGACCACCTTCCCCGGTACCGAGTTCTGGGACTACGCGATGAAACGCAACATCCCGGTGGATGATTACAAGCGTATCGTCATGGACATCCCGTCCGACATCAACGCCTTGAAGGACGCGCCGTTGTTGACGGACATTCCCCTGATGGATTTCTACGACATCGCGTGGAAGTGTCAGGAAGAAACCCTCTATAAACAGCGGGTATTCGGCAATCAGTTCGGACAGGACGAGCGAGGACCGAGCGGTGGCGCGGAGCGGAGTCTTGGCGGTGAGTGAACCGTCCACGCCATGTCCCGGGGAGTGCCCGGAAACAGAGCGAAGGAACGCGCGGCTCAACACCGCCCGGGTCTTTCTCGCCAACATCGGCTCCGGCGGATTCCATGACGAGGCGCAGCGGATGCGGGACATTGCGCAGGGGCAAGTGTGCAAGCTCACCCCAACGCTCGATGCCGAACTGAACCAGCTGTTCGCTGAGCTGCGTGGAGAGCTGCTGGCCGGACGTCTGGATCAGGCGACGGGGCTGACGCTGCGTGCGGGGCGGTTGTGTGCGGATTTCCCCGCGCTGCTGGCCTTGCTGGCCTGTTTTTGGCGGAGGCAGGGGCGAACGGAGCGTGCGCTGTCCCTCATGGAACGCGCCATGGGGAATGAGCTGCTGAACGGGGCTTGGCGTGTAGTTCTGGGTTGGGAACGTTGGCTGGCCATGTCCCAGAAGCGGCTTCACGCCTTACGGGCCGCTGATGATATCGATCGCGCGGAGCGGCTCGCCCGGAAAATACTGCGGCGCGACCAGGACTGTGAGGAGGCCCTGGCAGTTTTGGGGGATGGGAGGAATATCCAAGGCGTGTTGCGCCAGGTGGATATTTTGACCCCGTCCATGTTGCCTCGCCCCATGAGCGTGGCCCAGGCGGATGACGGAGCCCTTTACTTCGGTTCCTACACCCTTGAGGGAACCCAGGCGGCATTGTCCCGTCTGGGGCCTGGTGAGCGTGAACCGAGGCAGCTGAACGCCGGAAGACAATTCTCCGGTCTGGTCCTGGACCCTGGAAAAACAGGGCTGGTGGGGCTGTGCGGCGGCGAGGGCGGCAACTTGCGCGTCCGTGCGTTGCACCGGCTGGATTTCTCCGGGCGGATATTGGAGACGCGCGACATCGCACGCGTGGATGGCCTTGGACAGGGGCTCCCGTATGGCCTGGGCTGCACCGGAAGCGGCACGCTTGTGTTCCTTGATCTCGCGCGTAGCCGACTTTACGCGGCAAGCGCCGTCGACCTGTTGCCGCGCATGATCTGCGATGTTGGTCGGCATGGGCGCCCTTTGTATTACGGGGTCCTTGGCGAGAAGGCGTATGTCACGTTCGCCGATGTCGGCCAGCTCCTCGTGGTGGACGTGGAAACCGGCGCAACGAGCATCGTGCGTAGGGGAAACCTGAAGGGTGTTCTGTCCATTTGTCAGCTTCCTGGACGTACGGGCTTCTTCATGGTGAAGCGGCTGTATGTGAAACCGGGCAATGTCGGTCTGTTGTACGACATACTTATCGGAACCGATGCGGATTTTATGGTCGTCTCCACGACAAGTCTGGGGTGTGGCTTGAGCTGTGGCGTGATGCCATTTCGGCGCGGAGGCGAGAACTGCCTGCTTTCGCTGAACTACCATAAAGGCTCGGTGGTGTACCGCCTGACCGCCTGAGCCGGGCCGGTTCGTGGATGCAACAATGTGAGGCCGGCCGAGCGGCCGGTTTCCGGTGCGCGAAAGAGGAACGTCGTATGTCCAGTTACCCAAAGAGCTTGGCCATCATCCCGGCGCGGGGGGGGTCCAAGGGGGTTCCCCGGAAAAACTGCATCGACATCGGCGGCCGCCCGCTCATCGCGTATACCATCGACGCCGCTCGGGCCTGCAGCCGTTTCGATCGGGTGGTCGTCTCCACAGATGACGTGGAGATCGCGGACATCTCCCGGCAATACGGGGCCGAGGTCCCGGTCCTGCGTCCCAAGGCGCTGGCGGGCGATAAATCCTCCTTGTCGGCGGTATTCGAGCACATGCACGCCGTCTTGGCGGAGCAAGGGTACATCCCCGAGATCGTCGCCTACATGTACCCCACCCATCCTTTCCGTTCCGTTGAGACGCTGCGAGGGCTCATGGATAAGTTGGCGGAAGGCTATGGACGCGTTTTCGTGGGGAAGCCCGTCGCCGTGGCGCCGGACACGTACTTCACCGTTGGGGAGGGCGGCGCGCTCTCGTCGGCGAGACTCGTCGCCTGGCCCGAGGGCGTTCCTTGCTTCAGGCCCTATGGACTTTTCGATGGCGTGCGGCGCAGTGGTGGAAATCTGGGCACCTATGTCCATCGCGTGGAGAACCTCATCAGTCTCATCGACATCGACGATCCGGAAGATCTGGAACTCGCCCGCTATGTTGTGGCGCACAATCTATGGAGCATGCGGTGACATCCAGGATGTTGGCGTTTCCGGCCTACGCAGCCTCGGCCGTGGAGGCGGAGCTCCTGGTCTGGCTGTGGCGCGAGAAGGCGATGCTGGAGGCTGTCCGGCCGCTTGCGGCGCGTTTTCACGCGGTGGTTGAGGTGTATACGGACGAGCCCGTTGTCGAGGCGTATTGCAAAGACCAGGGCTTCACCTGCCACATCATGCCTTTTGAGAGGACCGACGACCACGCGCCGGCTTTCTGCGGCTTGATCCCCACCATGGAGCGACTCCGCAGCGGACGGCGCGCTGGTGAACCGGAAGATTTCCTGTTTCTCAATTGGCGCAACATTTCCGGAGTGGCGAGTCTTGCCGGGGAGCTGGATGACGCGCTTCGACGGACGGATAGCTTGGGACTCGTGGGTGTGGTTGAGGCGGAGGATCACCCCGTGCAGCTGTTGCGTGCAATGGAATGTTTGGCATTGGAATTCCTTGTGTCGGTGGACGATGCCGGTCCGGATTTCCTGGGGCATGCATGCACGCGGCCCTTCACGTTCGATGTCGCCGGCATGCTCACGGAGGACTGCGAGGACGGGCAGGCGTTGGAATTGTGGGAGGTCGGCGGTGGCAGCCTGTTCCGGCCGGCCCGGGGTTCCTCTGAGGCCAGAATCGCCGTGGCGGAGCAGGGAAGGCTTTATCTCCGCGCCGGCCTTTCGAGTCTGCGACGTGTGGTGCCGTCGGGGCTGCCCCGAAACGGGTACATTCCGGCGTTTGGTGATCCGGCTCTGAGCGCTGTGTTGCTGTCCTCAACCCCCATCGGCTGGGACCTGAGCCTTCGGCCCGAGCTGGGGAAGGGGCGGCCAGAGCTTCGGGTACTGGGACTCCGCTCTGGCGAAACAGCGGAGGAACTGCCGGGCAGTATTGCCGTTCCTTCTGTGCTGGATGTTGCGGGGGGCGCGGATTCTGCGAAGACCATCGTGCGCATTTCGGCCTCGGCGGGTTATGGCGCGTTGGCTGTGACCGTGGGGCGCTGCGTGGACGGGGGCAACGTTGATTGGGTGCGTCCGCTTGAGATCGAGAATGGGTATTGGCGGATTGACGACGCTAGCGGCGCGTTCGTCAATGCTCGAAGCGGCGTTCCCATTCACGGACGGCAGGATTTCCCCCCCCTGTTCAAGCTGGATCTCTCTTTCCTGGCCGCATCCGGCGGGCGGCTGGAAGACTTATGCAAGCTGCTGCGGGGAGATGCGTCTGGGAACACGTATTTCAGGGCTCTGCGTTTTCCCAAACGACACTCGCTCTGGCACGCCCAGCGTGTTGCCCAGTTGTGTTTCATGGCCGAAGCCGCCCCGGGGGGCGAGTGACTGCGGCCGCGGCGAATCCCGGCATCATAAGGAGTTGTCATGGATTGTCCCATCTCGGCGAAGAATAAGCCACACGGCGTGTTCCTTAATCAAAAACCGGCGCAATGCAGCATTTTTGAGTCTGGCAGGATGATCTACTCATGCCTGAAAAACTCAGAGAAATACGATATCGATTACGTTGAGATTGGCGAAGGCGACGTCAACACTTTGCCGGGGTATGACTTTTACGCGTTCAATTATCACCCCTACACCATGCCTTGGATGGATTTCGACGCCGTTCGGAAATTGCCGGGCCTGAAGCTCACCTTTGTGCTGGAGGTGTTGCCCAACGATCCCTTTGCGCTCTGCCCGCCGGATAAGTTTGATGTATATTGCCCCCTGGATCCCACGGTGGTGCATCCGTCAAGGGATGTTTACCCGTTTCCCCGCCCGCTTGAAGTCGCGTCGGACCTGCCCGCCCGTGTGGAAAGCGAAATTCCGGTCATTGGCAGCTTCGGGTTCGCCACACCGGGCAAGGGATTCGAGCTGGTTGTGCAGGCGGTGAACAATGAATTCGACCAGGCTCACGTGCGTATCAACATTCCTGCGGGAACCTTCGCCGATGATGTGTGCGGGAAGATGTTTCGGCGCAATTACGCGGAATATCTCGCCGAGCTGTGTCAAAAGGTGGCCAAGCCCGGCGTCACCGTGGAAGTTACTCATATCTTTATGGACAAGAAGCAGCTGATAGATTGGTGTGCACGGAACACTCTCAACTGCTTTTTGTACAGCCGATTTCAGCCAGGGCTTTCGGCCACCACGGATCAAGCCATCACCAGTGGACGCCCCCTGGCGGTCTCCACGAACGAAACCTTCCGGCATATCCACGCCTACCTGACACCGTACCCCTACCGCTCCCTGCGGGAGTCCATCCTTTCCTCCGGCCCTGAAGTCGCGCACATGCGCGCCAATTGGACCCCCGCCCGGTTCCAGACCCGGTTCGAGCAGGTGCTGGCGGACCGTGGCTTGCTGGACGCCGGAGAGGCGGAATTCGTTTTGGCCGATGCGCGGCGTCCCGTGGTGCTCTTTATTTCGCATAAGCAGCGGCGTTGTGGCATTCATGAATATGGCGTCAACATTTTCCACGCATTGCGTAAGTCCAAGAAGTTCCAATTCGTGTATGCCGAATGCGATTGCGCCCAGAGTTTGGAAAACGCGGTGCTCGCGTCTAATCCCGCTCTGATTATTTATAATTATTATCCTTTCACCATGCCTTGGCTGACGGCGGAGACGACGAAGCGCTACCATGTGCCGCAGCTTGAGATTATGCACGAGGTGACTCAGGAAGCGGCGGATGCCGCCACCACGGAATTCTTCGACTACCATCTTTGCCCCGACCCCACGTTGGTGGAGCGGAATCCGGCCGTCTTCAAAACGAAGCGGCTTATTCCTCCGTTTCTCAATTCCCACCGTCTTCCCGAAACCGTTACAATCGGCAGTTTCGGATTCGGGTTCAAGGACAAGGGATTTTCCTTCTTGGTGAACAAGGTGCAAGAGGAATTCGACGAGGCCGTGATTCGGCTGCATATGCCATATAATGATCTTGTGCCATCTACTGGTGCATTTAACATCTTGGATACTGCGGAAGAATGCAGGAAGATTGTGCGCAAGCCTAACATCCGGCTAGAAATTGACCATCAGTTCTGGGAGCAGGATCAGCTGCTCAATTTCCTTGCCGAGAATACGATGAATGCTTTTTTTTACGATACGAACAAATTTCTCGGCATCTCCAGCACGGTTGAGTGGGCTTTGGCCGCGCAGCGGCCCATCGCGCTCAACATGTGCGGCATGTTCCGGCATATGCATGGAGTGAGGGAGCAGATATGTATCGAGTATACAGATTTGCATTCAATTATAGAAAGGGGAATCGCACCATTGGTCCCGTATTACAATCAATGGGATGAGGCTAATTTCCTTATGGATTATGAGCGGATCCTGGAATCCGTCATCATCAAGGGAGGCCGTCGTGGCTGATCTTAAAAAGCTGAGGGATGACACCCTGGCCGCAGTGGAGCGGGGCGCCGGCGGGCAACTTTGCTACAATCGCATTCTGGACGATACGGCGCGCGGGATTTACGCTCCGATGATCGAGGTGCTGTTCGCTCTCGCTCCCGAAATGATGTCCCGGAAGATTGCCGAGGCCAACGTGCAGCAGGGCTTTGTGTTGGACACTTCGTTGCGCATTGCCGGGGACGTGCGTGCGCCACGGATCCTATGTGTGGGCAGCCATGAGGATACCGCCTGCGTCTCGATGAAGGCGCTCGGGTATGATGTGACGGAGATCGATCCCGTGGCGAACTACGACCTCAATGCCTTTTGCGAATTGCCCACCACTGGGGCCGCGTCCTACGATTTGGTCTTCTCCACCTCAGTTATTGAGCATGTGCGCGACGATGAGGAGTTTGTGCGGCAAATAGGATGGCTGCTGGCTCCGGGCGGTGCGGGCGTGCTGACCTGTGATTACAACGACGCTTATACGCCGGGCGACGCCATCCCCGGCGAGGACTACCGTTTTTACACGCAGCGTGACTTCCGGGAACGGTTGCTGCCTCAGGTGCCGGATTGCGCCCTGGTTGATTCCCCGCAGTGGGATTGTGGTGCGCCAGATTTCGTCTACCATGGCTGCCGCTACACCTTCGCGACGATTGTGTTTCGGAAGCGGCCGTAAGGCCGCAGCGGTCGGGAAGCCCACGGCGTCGAGCAGGTCGACGCCGTGGGAGGGCTGTTTTGGCGCATCCCACGGATTCCGTCAAAACGTGCGGGGCGCAGGGACTTTTAATCCGACGGCGTTGCGCCGAGACGCGTTAAGTATTCGCGTGCGGCCGTTCCGAATTCGCCGTCTGGCTTTTCGCGCAGGAATTCCTCACGGGCCTTGTCCAGCTTGCCCTGCTCAAAGAGGACTTGGCCTCGTTTGTGGTGCAGACCTGGCTCCAGCGGCGAAAGAGCTTCCAGTTTTTCCAGCGAGCTCCAGGCTTCTTCCAGACGCTTTGCGTAGCGTAACACGTCAGAAAGATTGAGCCAATAACCATGAGCGGCGGGGGCGAGTTGTATTGCCCGCCGGAACGAGGCCACTGCGGCGTCGTGCATTCCCGTTTGTGCGAGAATGGCTCCCAGCTGGTGCCAGAGCTTGTGATCCAGCAGTGGCTGCGAGGTGAGAATGCCGGCCACCAGGACGGGAACGAGTTCCTGTGTCTCCGCCGGCAGGGGATCGGGCAGGGGGGAGGCCTGGGGAACGAGCAGCGTTGTGGCGCGCAGTTCCGCCAACGCCTGCTCGCGTTGGCCCTGATGCAACAACTGCGCGGCTTCGTCCACACGGGCGCGCAGCAGCGTTAGCATTTCCTCTGCACCGCCCGCTTCGATGCACCGTCGCAGCTTTTTCTGGGCTTCCGCGTGCCGCTCCAGAGCGTTGAGCGCCAGCGCTTGCCGCAGCAAAAGGGGGGCGTTCAACGCATGGACCGGGGCCCTCGCGCCAAGCACGTTCAGCCTGCCGAGAGCGGCAAGAGCCCGCCCGGCGAGCAGCTCTTCCATGGCTTGCGCCATTTCCCGTGGTCCGCTGTCCGCCTGGGATGTCAGCCGCGTCGCCACCCCGGTGTCGCCACACGTTGAGTCAAAGGCCATGTCCAGCTGCGCGAAGCGCACCTGAGGCGTGAAACAGCCGATAAATTGTTGTAGATTTTTGGAATAATCCGCTGGACCTTGGCGTAAGAGAATTGTGGCTTTCCGGCGGAAGTCCGCCTCGTTGCCCGCTTCATAGCATAGACCGAGACCATGCCCACTGGTGCGCATGGCCATGAGCCCCACATTGGGCGTCAGCGTGGGTTTGCCTGCGGCGATCGCCTGCAGTTGAATTCCTGAGGAGCCGTAATGGCAGGAATACGGCAGCGGCATGAAATTCGTTCTGGGGTTGCGTAGGGTGTTGCTGAACAGGCTTTCGGGGACGTAGTCGAAACAGGTGAAGGCGCGTCCCTGGTCGGAGAGCTCAGCCAGCAATGCGTTGATTTCGTTGTCCGCAGGTCCATGCACGCGTTCGCCCAGCATCACGCAACTGGCGGCCGGCGTATCGCGCACCAATCGCAGCACCCATGAGGCGTTTTTCCGCTGGTCGATCTTGCCCAAAACCGGCAGCACCGGACCGGACCCCCTGTCCAGGAAGGCCTGCAGTTCGTCCGCCACGCTTGCTTGCTCCCCGTCCGTTCCGTCGTCGTTTGTCCGGTCCGGTTCGGCGTAAATATCGGGCAGGAAAATCAGATATTCCTGCCCGGGATCGTGGAAAGCGACCTGGAATTCGTCGAGGGTGAGTATGCGGGAGAAGGGGCGGCGCGTCGCCAGTATCCGGTCCAAACGGCGGGCGTAGCAGTCTTTGAACCCCAGATAGTGGTCGCGATGGCCAAACGTGACCAGCCCCACCGTCGGGGTGGGAAAGCTGAAGCCCTCGTCCCGCAGCCGTTCCGCCCGGAAAATCAGCTCATCCGTGGTGAGGAGAATGCTGATTTGCGGCCGCAGGGCAGTTTGCGCCTCCAATAGCTCGTCCAGGGCCGGCTCCACAATGCGGGCCTTGAACATGTCGGCTTGGTTCTGGTCCATGTGGCAACCAGGATCCGAATCCCTCAATGACACGTCCAGGTTTCCTGCGTAGCGGCGCGCATAGGCTGTGCGCCCCAGGCCGCGTCCCATGAGGATGGTGCGCCAACCGCGCGAGAGGGCCCACTTGGTCAGCGTATCCGCATAGACGAGGAAGTGCCCGTAGTTGAACAGGTTGTGGATGAGGAGCGTGGGGGGGGCGGCGTTGTTGCGCATGGTTCGTTCACTTCCGCTTTGGCTAAAGAAGGCGGCAAAATCATCCTGGCCGAGAACTGGGGGGCGTTTTGGGGCCCGCGTAGGACCATCGTCACCGGATGGCGCAGTGCAGAAAAGGTTTGAAGAGGCATTCTCTTACTGCTACCCTTGCGCAAACAGTGGAATTTGAGAAGTGGCTCGCGTTATGCATTTCCAGTCAGCTACTGGCGTTCGCAACCATTTATCAACGCACAAGCCACGCTAAGCACGGGAATCTGATGCCACGTCTTTCCGCTTTTCGCCATACCCCCGGAACGCTTTCGCCCAGCGGCGTCCTCGACGTGGGCCTCAAATGCGCCCACTCCTGCAAGTTTTGCTACTACAGCTTCATGGCCGGCCGCGCGGACGGCCACCAGCACGAGGCCTTGCGCCACGCCGTCTTCCGCTCCACGGAGGACTGTCTGGCCATCATCGACCGCCTGGCTGCCAATGGGCTGACGAATTTCGACATCACCGGCGGCGAGCCGACCATGCATCCCGGCCTGCCGGCCATGGTCCGCCGCGCGCGCGAACGCGGGCTCACCGTGCGCGTCATCACCCTCGGCCAGTTCCTCATGCGGCCGCCGCTGCCGCCGGAGGAGGAGAGCGCCCCCACGCTGCTCGACGCGCTCATCGAGGCCGGCGTCACCGACTTCCTCTTTTCCCTGCACTCATCGACGGAGGCCGGCTTCCACGAGACCACACGCGGGTCGCTGGCCAAGGTCGCGGCGGCCATGGATACCCTGGACGCGCGCGGCTTCCAGTATTCGGCCAACACCGTGGTCCACGCGGGCAACGTGGCCGAGCTGCCGGACATCGCGCGGCTTTCCGCGTCCCACGGCGTGTACCACCACAACTTCATCGTCTTCAACGCCTACTATCGCTGGGATTCGCCCGCGCACATCGCCGGGATGCAGGCCGCCTACGCGGACGTGCGCGGACCGCTGACGCGCGCCGTGGGGATTCTGGAGGCTGCGGGCGTGGCCGTCACCGTGCGCTACCTGCCCCTGTGCGCCGCCCCGGAGCTGACGCGCAACATCGTCGGCGTGGTCGGCGTGCATCATGATCCGCACGAGTGGATGAACCGCGCCGGCAACCCCGATCGCGATCCCGACTACTGCGCCGAGGTGTTGTCGGTGCCTGTGGATGGCCCGCGCGAAATCTACGCGCTCAGGCCCGGGGCGCGGCGGCTGGATTTCGGCGCCGCCGGCGCGGTGGACGCCGTGGCCGTGCGCGGCGACGACTTCAAGGTTTTCCCGGCCCTGTGCGGCGGGTGCGCGGCAATGCCCTACTGCGACGGGCTGGACCCGAAGTACCTGTTGCTGCACGGCGGGACCGGGCTCGCGCCCTTCGCCCGCATGGAGGGCCGTCCGCCGCTGACGGCCGCGCGGCTGGCGTACCTGCCGGCCTTCGTGCTCAAGAGCGAGCCCTTCGAGGACGTTCGCGCGGCGGTCGCCGAGGGCTTCCGCCGGACCTGTGGGCGGAGTTAGACGCCCCTGGCGCGGCCTTTGCAATATTCTACGCGGCGTCGCGTCACCGCGCCGCATTTTTGACGTCGGCGCATTTTGTCGGCGATTCCCCTGGCGACCCCGACCAGGGCGAAAGGAGGCCTCATGATTCCCTTGGCCGAAATGCAGATCATCCAGATCGACGTGACCAATGCCTGCATGCACCGCTGCTCCAACTGCACGCGCTTCACCAGGCATCACCGCAAACCGTTCTTCATGGATATGGACACGTTCAAACGCGCGGTGGACTCCCTGGTCGAATTTCCGGGCATGGTCGGCATGATCGGCGGTGAGCCGCTCATGCACCCGCAGTTCGCCGAAATGGCCGAGTATCTGGCCGCGACCATACCCGGCAAGAAACGCCGGGGCTTGTGGTCCACGGTGCCCAAGGAGCTGGGCGAGAAATACGGAACGCTCATCCGCGAGGCCTTCGGCAACTTCTATTTCAACGACCACAGCATGGGGAAGATCATGCACCAGCCGCTGCTGGTGGCCGCCCGCGAGGTGGTGGCCGACGAGAAGGAGATGTGGCGGCTCATCGACGACTGCTGGATCCAGAAGTACTGGTCCGCGTCCATCACGCCCAAGGGCGCGTTCTTCTGCGAGGTGGCCGCCAGCTTCGACATGCTCTTCGACGGCCCCGGCGGTTGGCCGGTGGAGCCCGGCTGGTGGAAACGCCGCCCCGGCGACTACGACGAGCAGATGAAACGCACCTGCCCGCGTTGCGGCTGCGCCATCCCGCTCAAACGCCGTCCCAGCTGCCAGGAGATCGACGACGTGAGCCCCGGAAATCTGGAGGCGCTGCTCGCCATCCGTTCGCCCAAGGCTCTGCGCGGGCACGTGGAGATCTACGGCGGCGGGCTGGCCAAGGACTGGAATCCCGGCCCCAACTGGTACATGAACGAGATCGACCGCACGGTGGAGCTCGAATACCGCGATAATATCGCCCAGCGCCTGGGCGGCGACGCCGCCGAAAGCGCGGGGGAGGCCAAATGAACCCCGTCGCCAAAACCACCCGCCGAGTGTTGACCCGCCGTGGCGTGGTCTGGCTGGGCCAGACCTGCAATCTGCGCTGCCGCTTCTGCTACTTCCAGACGCGCATCGAGGCCAAGGACCATCCCGAGCATCCCTTCATGTCGCTGGAGAAGGCCACGAGCATCGTGGACACCCTGCGCAACCATTACGGCAACTCCGCCATCGACATCCAGGGCGGCGAGCCCACCATCTACCCGGGCATCGAGAAATTGTGCGCCCACTGCGCGGAAATCGGCCTGCTGCCAACGCTCATCACCAACGCCGTGGCGCTGAACAAGCGCGAGGCCTGCCAGGGGCTCAAGGACGCCGGCGTGCGCGACCTGCTGGTGAGCGTGCACGGTCTGGGTAAGAACTACGACGACGTCGTTGGAGTTCCCGGCGCGCACAAGCGGCAGATGGCCGCGCTGGACCACTGCGTGGCCGTGGGGATGCCCGTGCGTTTCAACTGCGTGCTGACCAACTCCTCGCTGCCGCATCTTTCCGCCGTGGCCGAGCTGGCGAAGAGCGTGGGCGCGCGCGTGGTCAATTTCATCGCCTTCAATCCCTTCGAGGACCAGCAGAAGGGCGAACGCTCGCGCGAGGACGTGGCCGCCTATTCCGAGGTCGCCCCTCCGCTCGTCGCCGCGCTGGACATCCTGAACGCCGCGGGCGTCGAGGCCAACGTGCGCTACTTCCCGTTGTGCCAGGTGCCGGAGGCCTACCGCCGGAATCTCTACAATTTCCAACAGCTGCCCTACGATCTGCACGAATGGGACTACGCCTCCTGGTCGTGGACGGACATGAAGCCCCAGCGCATGCGCGACGGCGGGCTCTCGCCGCTCATCAGCCTGCGGCAGGCCAACTTCCGTTCACCCATGTTCAGGGCCGATCCCGACTACCTGACGCGCGGCGACATCTCCGGCGAGGACGAGTACCGGCACAGCGCGCTGATCCGCGCGCGCGAACACTGCGGCTACAAGTACGCCCCCGCCTGCGACGCCTGCGGGGCCAAGGGTATTTGCGACGGCTTCCACGGGGACTACGCCGCGTTCTTCGGCTTCGGCGAGGCGCGGCCCATCGCCGCGGACTCTCCCGTGGACGATCCGCGCCACTACATCGGCAGTCAGGAGAAGATCGTCGAGCCCGAGGACGCGGGCTGGGCGCTGTGAGGAGCGAATAGGCATGTCCATTCATGATCTCATCGCCCGCCGAGCGACCGGTGGCGCGGGCACCCCGGCCCCCGTGACCCTGCCGCAGGCCCTGCGCGATCCGCGCCTGGAACGCGCCAGCATGGCGCGGCCCAAGGTCAGCTTCATCGTCACCAGCTACAACTACGAGTCCTACATCGTGGAGTGCCTGCGCTCCGTGACGCGGCAGACCTACGACGAGTGGGAGTGCATCGTGGTGGACGACGTGTCCACTGACGGCACGGTGGCCGCCGTGCGCGCGTTCAGCGAGAGCCCGGAGGCGCGTGGCCGTTTCACGCTCATCGAGCGCACGGAGAACGGCGGCCAGATGGAGGCCTTCCACGACGGCCTGCGTGCGGCCACCGGAGCCTTCGTGTGCATGCTCGACGCCGACGACGTTTTGTTGGAGGATTTCCTGGCCGCGCACATGCGCGCGCACCTTTCCGTGGCCACCGTGGCCTTCACCAGCTCCAACCAGTACCAGATCAACGCCAAGGGCGAGATCATCGGCGGCCAGCACATGGACCACCAGTCCAAGGGCCACTACCGCCACGTGCGCAAAACGAGCTTCCAGACCGGATTCTGGATCTGGGCCACCAGCTCCAGCATGGTCTTCCGCCGCAGCACGCTGGAGCTCGTCATGCCCACGGATGGCACCACCTTCCGCATCTGCGCGGACTATTACCTGGCGCATTTCTGCCACCTCATCGGCGACAGTCTGCTTATTCCCACCATCCACGGCTGCTACCGCCGGCATGGGCACAATAATTTCGGCTCCAACCCGGTGCTGGGCAACATCAACAGCGTGGGCAACCTGGACAAGCATCCACCCCACGACCTGTTCCGCTGGACCATGATCAACCATGTGCTGCGGAATTACGATGTGTTCTATCCCATCTTCATGGGCAAGGGGCTCGTGCGGTTTCTGCTGCGTTTGGTCAAATTCCGGGAGCTGCCCCGGCTTGCGGCCCAGTATCCCAAGGTGTTCCCCGGGCCGGTGCTGCGCTACCAGTGGTGGGCGATCCAGCAGGCCTGGGCCAAGCGGCATACGCCCGTGAGCGAGAAGTTCAAGATTCTGCCGCCCCCGGCCGAGCCGGAAGGGGGGCGGGGATGAAACGCATTCTCGTCTGGGGCACGGGGGGCCGGGCGGAGACGCTCATGGCCGAGGTCCCCGAGCGCGGGGTGGAGATCGCCGCCTTCGTGGACAACAATCCCTCGCGCCAGGGGGGAACCTTCCACGGCCGGCCCGTGGTCTCGCCCGCGACCGCCGCTGGCATGGACTTCGACGCCCTCATCATCGCCAGCGTGTTCTACAACGACATCAAGCGGCAGGCCCTGGGCCTCGGCATCGCCGAGGGGCGCATCCAAACCTACTCCTATCTGTATTTCGCCGGGCTGGACGGGCGGCTGCCCAATGAGACCCTGCGCCGGCTGTGTTCCGTGCCCGTGTGGTACCACCGTTTCGAAATCCTGCCCGGCGTGACGACCCCCGGCATGTGCCGCTTCAAGCCGGAGCTGCTGGCGCCGCCCATGCCTGCCGACATGCACGGCCTGGACGTGCTGGACATCGGGGCCTGGGACGGGGCCTACACGCTTGCGATGTCGCGCCGGGGCGCGCGCGTCACGGCCTTCGACATCCAACCCGCCGTGCGCACGGGCTTCGATGTCATGCGTTCGCTCAACCGGTTGGATTCGCGGCACATCTGCGCCAATGTCTACGATCTCGATCCCGGCCCGCACGGCACCTACGATCTGGTGACGTTTTTCGGCGTGTATTATCACCTGCGTAATCCCCTGGCCGCGTTGGCCAACATCAACGGCGTGCTGCGGCCCGGAGGCCTCCTTTTCACCGAGGGGGCCGTGCTCGAGGGTGCGCCCGCCGTGGACGCGGCCTGGGCGGACAGGACGGAGGACGTGCGCCGCATGGCCTCCCTGTCCATGGCCGCCTACATCAAGGGCGGCTACGAGGGGGAGAGCAGCAACTGGTGGGTGCCCAATCTGCACTGCCTGCGCGACTGGCACGAGAGCTGCGGCTTCGAGATCCTGCGGGCGGAACTTTCCCAAAACGACACGCGCGCCTATGTCGTGGCGCGCAAGGCGGCGGAAGTCCCCGCCGAGCACCCGGTCCTCGGCCGGACGCTGTAGCGTCTCGCGGCGGGAACGCGGGGGAGGAGACTGCCATTGAGCGCGACTTATTTCCATGACGCGGCTGAGCTGCCGCCGGGCGTTCCGTTGCTCATCTACGGCGCGGGCGGCCGGGGCCAGACCCTGGCGGGAGCGATTCAGGCCGCCGGCGCGAATCGTCTGCTCGGCTTCGTGGACTCCTTCAAGGCCGGGGAATGCATGGATCTGCCCGTGCGCCGCCTGGACGATCTGCCAGTTTTCCTCGCTCGGCCGGAGGCCGCGGGGGCGCGCATCGTGGTGGCCTCGACGTTCCATCGCAAGATCGCCGTGGCGTTGGCCTCCATCGGCATCATGGACCAGTTCGTCTGTCTCGATCCCACGGAGGAACCGCCCCTGGTGGACGTTCCAACGGCGGAGGTGCCGGGCGTGCTCGCACGGCATCGCCATCCCCTGTGCGCCACCCGGAGGCCTTCGCGCGGCGGCGGGCGTTTGGAGGCCGGATGTCTGCGCTGTGGATCCTTCTCCAGCGTGTATTTCCGGCCTAGTGGCCTCACCCTGTGTTGCTGGCTGCCGGACCTCGTGGAGCTGCCGGAGAAGGCTGGCCCCTCCGATTTTCTGGCCGCGCTGCGGCGGCTGGATGCGATCCGCCACGAACTCGCGGCCAGCCTGGACAGGGGTGAGAATCCCTTCTGCGCGTCCTGCCCGGAGCTTTGCGAGACCCCTGAATCCGCTTTGCCGACGCGGTTCGACGGCCTGCACCTGGACGTGAGCACCAAGTGCAACCTCAATTGTTCCTACTGCATCGTCAAAAACACCTTCCAGGGGGTCGAATACGATTTCGACGCGCTGCTTCGGACGCTGCGGACCTCGGGAATGCTGGCGGAAGGACCGTATTTCGACTGGGGCGGCGCTGGTGAACCCACGCTCTATCCCGGATTCGGCGCGTTGACGGAGGAGCTGCTCGCCGAGGGTGGGCATGGGCTGGTGTACAGCAACGCCCTGCGCTTTTCCGAGGTGATCGAGTGGGGACTGCGGGGGCGTCTCTCCCTCACCTGCAGCGTGGACGCCGGCACGAGCGAAACCTACGCGGCCGTGCGCGGCGTGGACGGCTTCGAACGCGTTTGGACCAACATCGCCCGCTATGTGGCTGCCGGGGCGTCCAATGTGGCGGTCAAGTACATCGTCACCGCCGACAACGCGTCGGAGGGCGAAATCGCGGCCTTCGTGCGGCGCTGCCAGCGCGAGGGCGTGCGCCGGGTCATCATCTCCAGGGATTTTTACCGCGAGGACGTTCCCGAACGTGAGCGGGCGGCGCTGCGTTCGCTGGCCGGTCAGCTGAGCGGGGCCGGCATCGAGTATAATTTTCTTGGAATGGCTGTGCCCGAGGGCCTTGGGTAGGAAGCCATGTCGCCGGAAGTCGCGCTTTCCGTTCTGCGTGAGCTGGGCGCGCTCATCGAGGCACCGGGCGCGGAGGATGTCTCGTCCGCCCCGGGGCTTCCGCCGGACGCCGATCATGCCTTTTTCGCCCACACGCCCCTGTGGAGCTACGAGGACCCGCGCTACGCCTATCCGTACTTCACGGCCGGGCTGCCGCCGCTCTTCGAGTCCCTGCCCGAGGATCCCGGCCTGGAGGTGGCGCTGCGCAAGACCCGTCTCGTTGTTTTTCTCGGCGCGGCGGACACGCCGACCCTGCGGCGCTGTCTCGATGCGCCGGACGTTCGACTGTTGGTGCTGGAGACCGACCCCGCGCGCATGGCCCGTCTCGCCGTGGCCGCGACGCCGGTCAGACTGGCCAGGAACGCGCGGCTGCTGCTGGGCCGGCCGGAGGATTTCCGGCCCGGTTTCGCCGAGGCCGTGGGCGCGGAGATTTTCGCCGCCGGCTTTCCCGTGTGCTACGCCCTGCCCGGGTTCGCCCCGCGCGAGCGCCTGCTGGAACTCGCCGAGGCCGTGGAGGTGCTCTTCTACCGCCACCGCCTCTACGGGTTGAGCGGTCAGGCCAACGCGCGCGGCCTGCCCGTGCGGCCCATGACGCGCGGCATGTTCTACGATCAGCAACGACACTTCTACGATAACGCGCCGGCCTTTCTGCGCCTGCCGGACCTGCACCCCCTTCGCCGGGCCTTCGTCGGGGAGACGGCGGTCATCGTGGCCGCCGGGCCGGACCTGCCGGAACGCATGGAGTATCTGCGCCGCGTGCGGAATGACGCCGTGCTCATCGCCGTGAACAACGCGCTCCGAACCCTCGTGGCCGCCGGCGTGCATCCGCATTTCGTCGTGGCCAACGACAACTCGCTGGCCACCGGCCGGTCGTGGGAGGGCTTGCCGCTCTTGCGCGATGTGGCCCTCGTGGCCCATTGTCTCACGGACCTCGGCCGGGGCGTGTTCGAGCGGGCATATCTCTTCGGCAACTGCGAGCCGGAAATCTTCGGCCAGCGGGCGGGGCTCCGGCTGTACGGCTCGGTGCTGACCACGGCGCTCTCGCTGGCGCGGCACATGGGCTGCGTGCGCTGCGTGCTGGCCGGGGCGCAGCTGTGCTCGCGCGATCCCTGGCGGCTGGGCTACGCGCGCGGAAGCGTCCACGAGGCGGAGGTCAGCGCCGCCCGGCCGCTCACGGGCGCCTGGCCGCAGCTCGTCCCCGTGCGCGACATGGCCGGCGAGACCCGCTACACCACGCTGAATTTCCTCGACGTGGCCCACTGGCTGCGCGAGGATATCCGCGCCTCCGGTGTGCCCTGCGTCAGCCTGACGCGGGAGACCATCCTGCATGGTCCGGGCGTCGGCTACGAGCCGAACTGCGCCATCGAGCCGACCGGGCGGTTGCCCCGGCTGCTCGCGCGGTTGGCGTCCGACGCCACGACTCCGCACGTCGACCGGCGGCTGGCGCTGGCCATGCTGGGGGGCGAGCTGCGTCGGTGGGAGGCCGTCGCCGGGGCCGCGCCGCATGTGCTGCGCGCCTCCGGACCGGCGTTTCTCGACGCGGCGGGCCGGTTGTTCGAGTGTTTCGAGCGGGACAACACGAGCTATCTGGCGCAGCGGTTCGCGGACTTCGACAACGCGCGTTTCCATGCCCTGACGCTGGCGGAGGGTGTGACGCCGGAGAGCCGGGAGGCCGGTTTGCGGTACTATCTCGATTACGTGGGGCGCATGGCGGCGGAGTTCGTCGGGCTGCTGCGCGCGCGCATCGCCGAGATCGGGGCGATGGGGTCGCCGGACGCCGTGAGCGCGTCGGGGGGCTAGACCAGCGGAAGCTCCACCAGGAACACGCTGCCGTGCGGGCTGGCCGCCTCCACGCGCACGTGGCCCTTGTGGTCGGTGATGATGGAACGCACGATGGTGAGCCCCAGGCCCGTGCCGGTCTTTTTGCGCGAGAAGTACGGCTCGAACATGCGCGCGCGCTCCTCCTGGCTGAACCCCGGGCCGTTGTCGGCCACGCTCACCCGCGCCACGCCCCGGGCCTGATCGGCGTCGGCGCGCACCTCCACGCGGCCGTCGTCGCGGCCGTCCAACGCCTCGGCCGCGTTGGTGAGCAGGTTGATGAATACGCGGCGCAGGCCCTCGGCGTCGAAGGGAATGTTCGGCATGTCCGTCGTGGTCTCCAGCTTCCAGTCGATGCGCCGGTGGGCGGTGGCGAAGGTGCCCACCACCTCGGCGAGCAGCGCGGGCAGATCGCCGGGCACGGGGTTCTGCTCCGGCAGCTTGGCGTAGTTGGAGAACTCGCTCACCATTTGTTGCAGGCGCCCCACCTCGCGCACGATGAGCTCGGTGCAGTCGTTGAAGCTCTTGTCCTCCGTCAGTGCGGAAAACTTGCGTTGCAGCCGCTGGGCCGAAAGCTTGATGGGCGTGAGCGGGTTCTTGATCTCGTGGGCGATGCGCTGGGCCACCTCGCGCCAGGCGGCCAGCCGCTGGATCTTCTCCAGTTCGGTGATGTCCTCGAACACGGCGACCAGTCCCGTGCCGTCGCCAGCGCCACCTCCGGTGAGGCCCACCAGATTCACCAGGAACCGGGCCCCGCGTTCGCGCAGCTGGATGTCGATCTGCCGGGTCCAGCGGGCCTCGGGCACCTTGGCCACGTGGCGCAGGGCCTCGGAGAGCAGGATGGAAAACTCCCCATGCACCAGATGCTGGGCCTTGAGGCCCACCAGCTGCTCCGCGCGTACGCCGAGCATGGCTTCCGCCGCCTTGTTCACGGTGCCGATGCGTCCGCCGGCGTCGGTGGAGATGACGCCGCTGGTGATGTTGTCCAGAACGGCCTCGATGTACCGGCCACGGCGTTCCAGCTCCTCGTACTGCTTGGCCATCTGATCGCTGGCGTTCGTCAGCCGCTGCTGGCTGGCCTGCAAGTCCGCGGCCATGCGGTTGAAGGAGCGCACCAGCGATCCCAGCTCGTCGTCGCCGGAGTCGGCCAAGCGTACGGCGAGATCGCCCTTGGCGATGCGATCGGTGCCGTCGGCCAGGTCGCGCAGGGGGGAGCTGATCTCCTTGGCCAGGCGAAAGCCGAACCACGAGGCTCCCAGCACGATGAGCAGGCTCATGACCCCGAGCGTCAGGTACAGGTTCATCTTCCAGGGATATTTGAGCTTGCGCAGCTTCTTGTATTCGTCCAGGCCGCGCACCACCTCGTCGAGCTTGTGCAGAAGCCCGTCGCCGATGCTTTCGCCCAGCACCAGGAAACCTGTTTTGCCGCCGTCCACAGGCAGCACGCCGAGGATGAGGTCGTTGCCGGCGCTGGAGAGCATAACCGAGACGTAGCGTGGATTGCGGCGCAGGTCGTCCAGATCCACCTTGCCGCGCGCATCCTCCCACACGCGGTCGAACCTGCGCTGCGGATGCGTGTTCTGCGGCCGGCCCTCGGGCGAGAGCACCCCGATGATCGTCAGCCCGTATTCGCGCATGGCGTTTTGCAGGTGGATGTCCATGTTCCTGCCGCCCCAGGTGTAGCGATCGCCCTCCACCTGGGAGAGCACCTCGCGCCCGCGCTGCTCCACGCGCGTCTGCGCCGACTGGTAGAACGCCCGGCCGATCTCCAGGGATTGCTCCATGGAGTCCTCGACCTGGGCCTTGAACCAGTAGTCCACGCTGGTCTGCACGAATTTCGCCGAGACGTAGAACATGAGCGCCACCGGCACCAGCGAGAGCAGAATGAACGCCAGCACCAGCTTGGAGCGCAGTTTGGAGCCCAGCACGTTGCGCCGGCGCTCCAGCACCAGCTTCACCGCGTTGCGTCCCACCACGAAGAGTACGACGAGCAGCAGAATGAAATTGAGGTTGAACAGGCCCAGGAACAGATAGGACGTGATGCCCAGCAGCTTGAGCTCAACCCAGACCAGCGCCGCGATGCCCAGGGTCGCGCCGATGGCGATTCCCGCCTCCCGCCGCCGCCGGCGGTGTTCGCGGACCTCGGTGGAGGCAGCGGGCGGGGTCTTCGGCTCGGCGTCCACGACTGACTAGGCCTTGAAGTGCAGCTGGTAGGAGGCCTGTGGCGCGAGGTCCCAGGTCCAGAAAAGCAGCGTGCGTTGGACCCAGTTGGGAATGTCCACCTGATGCAGCCGCACGTCGAGGGACAGCGTGTAGTCCTGGCCGCGTTCCATGGCCCGCCAGGGACCCATTTCCAGCGTCAGCGCGCCCCAGCCATCGCGCAGCAGATCGTCCAGGCGCGTGTTTTTGAGCGGGGTATCGCGCCCTGGCAGGGTGAGCGAGAATTCGCGCGTCAGCGAGTCGTACCGCAGTTTGCTGTCCAGTGTGGCCGCGGCCAGCTGTGTGGACGAGAACAGTCCGACACGGCGCGTCAGCCGCGTCTTGCAGCGCAAATCGAGGGTCATGCCGCTGGTGAGCGCTTCGGAAACCTCGGCCAGGGAGTCCACACCAATGCCGAAGCGCGCCGCCAGCACCCCGGATTGGTTGTCCACCACGAGGTTCTGCAGCGTGAGGTTGGCCGCCGCGGCCGTGTGTGCGCACAGGCACAGGGCGATGGCGAATGCGGCGACGAGCGGGGTTTTGCGGCGGAGCTGCATGGGCTTTTCCGTTGGGGAGGGTCCGACGTGGACGGCGTGCTCCGGCAGGAGGAGCCGGCCACACCGTAAGGAATAAAGCGTAGCACCCGCCCCGCCGTTAATCAAGATGCGCCACCCCGCCGCGCTATTTGACCGGTCGCGGTCCGAAAATGGAGGTGCCCACGCGCACGATGGTCGCGCCCTCCTCGATGGCCGCCTCGAAGTCGCCCGTCATGCCCATGGACAGCTCCGGCAGCGGGGCGCCCAGACGTCCGGCAAGATCGTCGCGCAGCTCGCGCAGGTAGGCGAAGGCCGGCCGCGCCTCCTCCGGCGAATCGAACTTCGGCGGCAAGCACATGAGTCCGCGCAGGTCCAGTCCCAGTCCGCGCTCCTTGAGCGAGAGCGTCACCTCCGCCAGGGCGATGAGATCGTGCTCCTCCACGCCCGCCTTCTGCTCCTCGCCCAGGTTCACCTCGATGAGCACCGGCTGGAGCACCCGCGCGTCCTTGCTGCGTTTGAACAGCTCCCGCGCCAGCTTCTCCGAGTCCAGACTGTGGATGAGCGCGAAGCGTCCGGTCACCTGCTTGGCCTTCTTCGTTTGCAGCCCGCCGATGAAATGCCACAGGATGTCCTGCCCGGACAACTCGTCCTGCTTGGCCAGGGCCTCCTGCGCGTAGGATTCACCGAAATGACGCTGCCCCGCCGCCGCGACGGCCAGGATGTCGCTCGCCGGATGAAACTTGGACACCGCCACCAGCAGCACCTCGTCCTCGCGCCTGCCCGCCCGCGCGCACGCCGCCGCCATCCGCCCGCGCACCGATTGCAGGTTGCGCCGCAGCTCCTCCGCCCGTTTCGTCGTTGATGCTTCGCTCATGGGCCCTGCCTTAGGACAAATCGCGCGCGCTGAAAAGAGAGAAGGGAGGCAAGGGCGGTGGGGCTGGAAAGAGGGGAGGGAGGGAAGAGGGGAGAAGACGGGAGAAAAGGCGGTGATGCGGGGGGAGGGAGGGGGGGCTTTTTTTAAAAAGTCCCCCCTCCCTCCCCCCGCGCCCCTCACCCATCCCCTCAAAAAATTTTGTAGGGGGGACGATGG
>JAIMKR010000004.1:0-55622 GCA_020692325.1 Desulfocurvus sp. | reverse complement strand
GGCGGGAGGAATCGGTGGGCGCGAGGCCGGACGACGGGGTCTGGTCGGTCGGGTGGAAACAGCCTCCTGTCCTACCGGGGCTTCAAGGGGTGCTTGCTCGTTGGAACTCCGCTACGGAAGGAGGCCGCCTTTCCTGTACGCGGGGTTCGGGGGCGCGGAGCCCCCGGCCGCCGGAGGCATATTCGCGCTGCGACGTCGTGGCGTGCGTGAGCCACGTTTCTCGCCTTGGCGATGTGGCTTGTTGGACATGCCTCCGGCGACCGCCCCCTTCGGGGGGCGAATGCACTTGCCGGCAGGGGGAAGGCTGACTCCCTGATCCATTGAAAAGAGGGTCGGCGTCGTTTATGTTCGCACGGGTGGCGGCGGTCCGGCTCGCCGCGTGATCTGTAACCATGGAGTGACCGACGGCGTGCATCCCTGCAGGCGAAAACCCCTTTCCGAGACGCTGCGCGCTTTTCCTTGTGCATCCGCCCCCGCGCTGGTACATGCTGAACCGATGACCGACGCCGCGCCCAAAACCGATCTGCTCAACCTCACGCGCTCCGAGCTCGAGGCCTTCGTGGTCGACGAACTCGCACTGCCGCGTTTCCGCGCCGATCAGCTGTGGCACTGGCTGTGGTATCGCGGCGCGGAAGACTTCACCGTCATGACCAATATCTCCAAGGAGCTGAAAGCCCGGCTCGCCGAGCGCGCCGTCATCGGTCTGCCTGTGGTGGACGTGGCGCGCGTCAGCCGCGACGGCACCATCAAGCTGCTGCTGCGCCTGGGCGACGGCGAGCGCATTGAGACCGTGCTCATCCCCATGGGTGGGCACTACACCCAGTGCCTGTCCACGCAGGTGGGCTGCGCCATGGCCTGCACCTTCTGCTCCACGGGCGAGCTGGGGCTCACGCGCAACATGACCATGGGCGAGATTCTGGGGCAGGTGCTGGTGGGCCGCGCGCATTTGGCGCAAAGCGGTCTGGGCGACCTCAAAAATCTGGTGTTCATGGGCATGGGCGAGCCGCTGATGAATTTGTCCGAGCTGCTGCGCGCGCTGGAGACCCTGGGCAGTCCCGAGGGCATCTCCATCTCGCCACGGCGCAGCACAGTCTCCAGCGTGGGCATTCCGGCCGCGCTCAAGGTGCTGGGCGATTCCGGCCTGGCCGTGCCGGCCATCAGCCTGCACGCGCCCACCCAGGAGCTGCGCGAGAGAATCATGCCCAAGGCCGCGCGCGTCCCCCTGGACGAGCTCATGGCCTGTCTGGACAGCTATCCGCTGAAGCAGCGCGAGCGCGTGACCTACGAGTACATTCTGCTCGGCGGGGTCAACGACACCATCGCCCACGCCAAGCAGCTGGTGCGGCTGCTTGGGCAGCGGCGCTGCAAGGTCAACCTCATCGGCTACAATCCGCCCCCGCCGCAGGTCGCGCCGAATCCGCCGTACCGCGCCCCGGACCCGGCGGACGTGCAGGCCTTCGAGGACTATCTGCGCAGCAAGCACCTCACCACGTTTCTGCGGCGCAGCATGGGCCAGGACATCGCCGCCGCCTGCGGCCAGCTGAAGCTGTTGGCGGGCTAGCGGACGGGCGCGCGGAAAGTGCTTGCAAAGGGCTGCCCAATTTAATAGTAGCCAGCCCTTCCAAAAAAATATATGGCGTCATTCGTCGGCGCACCCGGCGACATCTCAAGCCCAGGAGGGTCCACTATGGCCGCATACCCCATGGTTCCCACCCACGCCTTCTTCACGAAGGGCGTGGGCGTCCACAAGAACAAATTGCAATCCTTCGAGCTGGCCCTGCGTGAGGCGGGCATCGAAAAGCAGAACCTGGTCTATGTGTCGAGCATCTATCCGCCCAACTGCGAGCTGGTGACTCTGGAAGAGGGGCAGAAGGCCCTGCACTCCGGGCAGGTCACCTTCTGCGTCATGGCGCGCAACCAGACCAACGAGAAGGGCCGGCTGGTCGGCTCGGCCGTGGGCATGGCCATCCCCGCCGACAAGGAGCACTACGGCTACATTTCCGAGCACCACAGCTTCGGCGAGGAAGTGAAGGAGCTGGGCGACTTCGCCGAGGATCTGGCCTCCACCATGCTCGCCACCACTCTCGGCGTCGATTTCGATCCCGAGATCGGCTACGATGAGCGCCGCGAGGTCTACCTCATGAGCGGCAAGATCATCGACTCATTCTCCGCGGCGGTCTCCGCCGCGGGCGCGGCCAACATGTGGACCACCACCGTGGCCGCCGTCGTCTTCACCTTCTAGATCCATTCCGCACCGCAACCATGGGCCTCCCGCTCCCTTCACCGGAGGCGGGAGGCCCTGTCATAAGGAAGGCCGCATGTCCACCATCAAGCGCAAGCTGCACAACGCCGTCGAGGATCACCTCACCCCCCTCACCACGCTCGACCCGGACGCCATCAATGATTTTGACGAGCTGCTCACCGCCATGGGGCGCACCGCCTTCGCCGGCCGCAGCCTGGGCGAGGCTCTCGACGTGTTGGAGGCCATGGTGTCCGACCCCGACTGCGTGGTGGTTGGCACCTTCTCCGGCGCGATGACCGTGGCCAAGCAGAGCAAGCTCATCATCAAGATGATCGACGAGGGCTGGCTCGATGTGGTGGTTTCCACCGGCGCGCTCATGGCCCACGGCTTCATCGAGTCGCTCGGGCTCAAACATTTCAAGTACGATTCCGGCGTGCCGGACAAGGCGCTGTTCGACGCCGGTTACAACCGTGTGTACGACACCCTGGAGCCGGAGACCAACTTCACGCAGGCCGAGCTGGTCATGCGCGAGGTGATGGGCAAGCTCATGGACGAGGACAAGGTCACGCACCTGTCCAGCGAACTCATCTGCCGCGCCATCGGCAAGCACCTGGCCGAGAAGTACGAAGGCCCCGGCATTCTCAAGAGCGCGTACAACAAGGGCGTGCCGGTCTACATCCCGGCCTTCACCGATTCCGAGCTGGCGTTGGACGTGGCCTGCGCCATCCTTTCGCGCGACTTCGGACACCTCGAGGGCGGCCGCGAGCCCGGGGACCTGCCCTTCCAGTTCAACCCGTTCCTCGATCTCTTCAGCTACTCGCGCAAGATGTACGGCGCGAAGAAGATGGCCATCTTCACCATCGGCGGCGGCGTGCCGCGCAACTGGGCGCAGCAGATCGGCCCGTTCTTCGATGTCATGAGCGACCGCCTGGAGCGCGACCTGCCGCCGCGGCGTTTTTCCTACGCCATCCGCATCTGTCCGGAGCCGGTGCATTGGGGCGGCCTGTCCGGTTGCACCTATCAGGAGGGCATCAGCTGGGGCAAGTTCGTGCCGCCCGCCGAGGGCGGACGTTTCGCCGAGGTCCACGCCGACGCCACCATCGCCTGGCCCATCCTCATCAAGGGCCTGCAGGACCGCCTGGCCAAGAAGGCGGCGGCCGCCGGAAAGTAACCATGGGCGCGCAGAACGCCGCCCGGCTGCCGGCGGAGTGGGAGCCCCATGCCGCCACCTGGATAACGTGGCCGCAGAATCCGCGTGACTGGCCGGGCAAGTTCCAGCCCATGCCCTGGGCCTTCGCCGAGATCATCCGCAAGATCGCCGGCGCGCCGGGGCGTGAGCGCGCTCGTGTGCTCGTGTGCTCCCCCGCGGTGGAGGCGCGTGCGCGCGGACAGTTGAAAAAGGCCCACGTGGACCTCTCGCGCGTGGACTTCCACGTCATCCCCACCGATCGCGGCTGGATGCGCGACTGCGGTCCGTGCTTCGTGGAGCGCGGCGGCAAGGTCGCCGTGGCCGGCTTCGGGTTCGACGCCTGGAGCAAGTACCCGGACTTCGTCCGCGACGCCAAGGTGCCGGAAACCATCGCGCGGCTGCTGGGCCTGGACTACGCGCCCGCGACCCGCGCCGGCCGGCTCGTCACCCTCGAGGGCGGCGCGCTGGACATCAACGGACGCGGAACGCTCGTCACCACCGAGGAGTGTTGCCTGGACCCCGAGGTGCAGGTGCGCAATCCCGGCTTCACCCACGCGGACTACGAGGCGGTGTTCGCTTCGGCCCTCGGCGCGCCGAACACCATCTGGCTGGCGAACGGCATCAAGGGCGACGACACTCACGGCCATGTGGACGACTTCTGCCGCTTCGTCGATGCCCGCACGCTGGTGCTCTGCGAGGAGAAAAATCCGGCGGACGAGAATCACGCCATTCTGGAGGAGAACCGCGAGCGTCTGGAGTCCGCGCGCCTGGAGGACGGTTCGCGTCCCGAGGTGGCGCGCCTGCCCATGCCCGCGCCGCTCTACTTTGACGGCATGCGCCTGCCGGCCAGCTACGCCAACTTCCTCATCACCAATGCGGCCGTGCTCGTGCCCACCTTCAACGATGCGAACGACCGCATCGCGCTGGGCATCCTCGCTGAACTCTTCGACCGGCCGGTGGTCGGCATCCACGCCGTGGACCTCGTGTGGGGCCTGGGCACCATCCATTGTCTGACCAGGCAGGAGCCGGCCGGGTAGAATATCGGCGTTTCCTTCCTTTCTCGAACTTGCCCGGGGCATCCGCCTCGGGTTTTTTTTGCGTGCGACCATCCCCATTGACACAAGTCAAGGAATCTGTGCAACACTTGGCCTAATTCTGATCCTGCGGGTGGGCTCCCCCCCCTCATCCCGCGCGAAAAAGCCAACCCATACCGCCAGGAGGCAGCCATGTTTTGCTTTCAGTGTGAACAGACCGCCAAGGGTACCGGATGCACGCAGCTGGGCGTGTGCGGCAAGCAGCCTGAAGTCGCCGCCCTGCAGGATCTTCTCATCTACGCCTGCCAGGGACTTTCCGTGGCTGCCCACGCCGCCGCCGAGAAGGGCGTGCAGGACAAGGACACCGACCGGTTCATTTACCGCGCCGTGTTCAGCACGCTGACCAACGTGAATTTCGACCCCGCGCGCTTCCCCGAACTCATCAACAAGGCCGTGGAACTGCGCGAGTGCATGAAGGCGCGTCTGGCCCCGCTCGGCGTGGTTCCGCCCTCATGCGAGGCGCTCTCCTTCACGCCCGCCGGCGATCTGGCCGGGCTGGTGAAACAGGGCGAGACCCACGGCATTCCCGTCATGGCCGACAAGAACCTGGACACCCAGTCCCTCAAGCAGACCGTCATCTACGGCATCAAGGGCGTGGCCGCCTACGCCGACCATGCGGATATTCTTGGCCAGTACGATGGCTCCGTGGCCGCCTTCATCTACGAGGGGTTGTCGAGCGCCCTGCGCGACGATCTGGACCTCAACGCCTGGATCGACATGGCCATGCGTTGCGGCAAGGCCAACCTGCGCGCCATGGAGCTGCTCGACGCCGCCAACACCGGAACCTACGGGCATCCGGTCCCCACGGCCGTTCCCCTCGGCCACCGCAAGGGCAAGTGCATCCTCGTCTCCGGCCACGACCTGAAGGACCTGGAGACCCTGCTGGAGCAAACCGAGGGCAAAGGCATCGACGTCTACACCCACGGTGAGATGCTGCCCTGCCACGGCTACCCCAAGCTGAAGGCGCACAAGCACTTCTTTGGTCACTATGGCACGGCTTGGCAGAACCAGCTCAAGGAGTTCGCCGCCTTCCCCGGGGCCATCCTCATGACCACCAACTGCATCCAGAAGCCGGCCGCAAGCTACCTGGACAACATCTTCACCACCGGGCTCGTGGGCTGGCCGGGCGCGGAGCACGTCAAGAACGGCGATTTCTCCGCCGTCATCGACAAGGCGCTGGCCATGCCCGGCTTCACCGATGATCTGGATCGCGGCACGGTGAACGTGGGCTTCGCCCGCAACGCCGTGCTGGGCGTGGCCCCGGCGGTCATCGACGCCGTGAAGGCTGGCAAGATCCGCCATTTCTTCCTGGTGGGCGGCTGCGACGGGGCCAAGCCCGGCCGCAACTACTACACCGAGTTCGTGGAGAAGACCCCGGCGGACACCGTGGTGCTCACGCTGGCTTGCGGCAAGTTCCGCTTCTTCGACAAGCAGCTTGGCGACATTGGCGGCATTCCCCGCCTGCTGGACGTTGGCCAGTGCAACGACGCGTACTCGGCCGTGCAGATCGCCCTGGCCCTGGCCAAGGCCTTCAACTGCGGCGTCAATGAGCTGCCACTCTCGCTCATCCTCAGCTGGTACGAGCAGAAGGCCATGGCCATCCTGCTGACCCTGCTGAGTCTCGGCATCAAGAACATCCGCCTCGGACCCAGCCTGCCGGCCTTCCTCTCGCCGAACGTCCTGTCCTTCCTGGTCAAGACCTTCGAGATCAAGCCCATTGGCACGCCCGAGGAGGACTTGAAGGCCATTCTCGGCTAGAACGAACGCTCCTCGACTCCACAGGGCGCGGGGGCCTGACGAACACTCCCGCGCCCCCTCATAGGGAGGCAAACATGAAGGCGACCCGTCAGCTCATCCGCATCGACGAGGAGCTTTGCAACGGCTGCGGCAACTGCGTCACCGGCTGCGCCGAGGGCGCGTTGGCCATCATCGACGGCAAGGCCAGGCTGGTGAACGAGGTGTTTTGCGACGGTCTGGGGGCGTGCCTGGGCGAGTGCCCCACCGGCGCGCTCAGGATCGTTGAGGTGGAAGTCGGAGATTTCGACCCCGCCGCCGTGACCTCGCATTTGGCGGCGCAGGGTCGCTCCGCGCCAGATCACATGCCCGATCCGGCGAGCCTGCGGCTTGGCGCAGGGATGACCAATGGTGCGCCGCATGGCTGTCCCGGGAGCGCGGCCATGAGCCTGAACCGGTCCGCATCGGCCGCCCCGTCGGATGCTCCCAGCTGCCGCGAGTCCAACATCCCGCGCGAGCAGGCCGGTCCCGGGGTGTCGCACTGGCCCATTCAACTGCGGCTGGTGCCGCCCACCGCGCCGTTCCTCCGCGAGGCCAGTCTGTTGTTCACGGCCGATTGCGTTCCGCCTGCCTTCCCGGGGTTCCATGAGCGCTTTTTGCCCGGCCGGGTGCTGCTGCTGGGCTGCCCAAAGTTCGACGACTCGGCCGCCGCCGTGGCCAAGCTGACGGAGATTCTGCGCGCCAACGACATCCGCGACATCACCGTGCTGCGCATGGAGGTGCCGTGCTGCGCGGCGCTGGAGCCCATCGCCGCCCGGGCCGTGGCCGCCAGCGGCAAGACTGTGCCCGCGCATACCGTCGTCATCACCCGCGAGGGGCGCATCCAGACGGTGGGGGCGGAAGGACTCAAACAGCTGAGGCTGTGATGGCTCAACGGCGGGAACGTGCTCGAGTCTGCACGTCGTGGTGTTGGAATGCCTCCGGCGGCCAATGGGCTACGGCCCCCTGGACCCTGCGTATAGGGGAGCGTGGATTTTTGTGACCGGGGTTTCCAGGGGCGGGCAGCCCCTGGACCTGCGGAGCATGTCTCCCCGGCACGACGTCGTGGCGTTGGAATGCCTCCGGCGGCCAGTGGGCTACGCGCCCCCTGGACCCTGCGTACAGGGGAGGCGAGGATTTCCATGACCGGGGTTTCCAGGGGCGGGCAGCCCCTGGACCTGGGAGCATGTCTCCCCGGCACGACGTCGTGGCGTTGGAATGCTTCCGGCGGCCAGTGGGCTACGCGCCCCCCTGGACCCTGCGTAGGTGGAGCGTGGCTTTCCGTGATCGGGGTTCCAAGGGGCCGGGCCTCGTCACCACCCCTGACCTCAATGCGCATGGAGGTTCATCATGAAGATTGCCAGACTTTTCGAAAACACCTTTCGTGAGGGCGCGCCGAACATCGCCCTTGTGCATGAGAGCGAGCACGTGAAGGTGCTTTGTCTCACCTTCAAGGCCGGGCAGGGGCTGCCCCTACACAGCCACGACGTGGAGGGCGAGCTGGTCCTCACCGTGTTGGAGGGGCGTGGCGAATTCCTGTCCGAGTTGGGCAAGACGCCCGCCGGTCCGGGCGACACGCTGGTGTGCCCCATCGCCGTGCGCCACGGCATCGGCGCGCTGACGGACATGCGGGCGCTCGTGACCATCGCCCCGCCCATTTAGCGTCCCAGCCGCCTCAGCGCAGATAGTCGTACAGAAAGCGCCCCAGGCGGCGATCCGCGCCGGGCAGGTGCCCGCGTATCCAGGTTTCGAGGAAGCCGAGCGCCGCCTCCGGGTTGCCCGCGCCGCCAGCGCAGGCCGCCTCCAGCCGGTCCACAGCGGCCAGGTAATCCTGGTGTTCCTGCTGGTGCGTCTTCGCGTCGGGGTAGCCGAAGGCCCGCATGTACCCCTCCTCAATGTGGAAGTGCGCGTCGGCGAAGGCGCGCAACCGGGTGACGACGTCCCGCGCGGAGCAGGCCCTGGTTCCCGCCCGCCGCGCGGCGAGCAGGGTGTTCAGGGCTTCGATGAGCTCCCGGTGCTGATCGTCCAGATTTTTGATGCCGAGCTCCAGCGTCGGGCTCCATTCGATTGGGGCCATGAACGTCTCCTTGCGAAGGGTGGTGCGGAGGGATTTCCCTGCATACCATATCCCCGCGCGCGATCAAGCCCATCCGCCAGCGCCGCGCGAAAAAAAAGGCCGGACCCTTGCGGGCCCGGCCAAAACGCGGATCGTGTCGTTCCCGCGTATGCTACTTCTTCTCTTCCTTTTCCTCGACCTTGTCGGCCACGGCGCACTCGGTGGTGAGCAGCAGGCTGGCGACGCTGGCGGCGTTCTGCAGGGCCACGCGGGTCACCTTCTTCGGGTCGATGACGCCGGACTCGAAGAGGTCCTCGTACTTGCCGCTGGCGGCGTTGAAGCCGAAGGCGCCCTTGCCGTCGCGCACCTTTTCGACGACCACGGATCCCTCGAAGCCGGCGTTGCCGGCGATCATGCGCAGGGGTTCCTCGGCGGCACGGTGCACGATGAGCACGCCGGCGGCCTCGTCGTCGTCGATGGTCTTGACGGAGGCGAGCACCTTGGCGGCGCGCACGAGGGCGGTTCCGCCGCCGGGCACGATGCCTTCCTCGACGGCGGCGCGAGTGGCGTTGAGGGCGTCCTCGACGCGCGCCTTCTTCTCCTTCATCTCCATCTCGGTGGCCGCGCCGACCTTGATGACGGCGACGCCGCCAACGATCTTCGCCAGGCGCTCCTGGAGCTTTTCCTTGTCGTAGCTGGAGGTGGTGTTGTCGATCTCGCCCTCGATCTGCTTGATGCGGGCCTTGATGTTCTCCTTGCTGCCGGCGCCGTCGACGATGGTGGTCTTTTCCTTGTCGATGGTGACGTGCTTGGCGGAACCAAGGGAGTCAACGCGGATCTTGTCCAGGGTGATGCCCATGTCCGGGGAGACGACCTGGCCGCCGGTGAGGATGGCGATGTCCTGCAGCATGGCCTTGCGGCGGTCGCCGAAGCCCGGGGCCTTGACGGCGCAGACCTTGAGGGTGCCGCGCAGCTTGTTCACCACCAGGGTGGCCAGTGCCTCGCCGTCCACGTCCTCGGCGATGATGAGCAGCGGGCGGCTCATTTTGACGACCTGCTCCAGCACGGGCAAGAGGTCCTTCATGTTGCTGATCTTCTTTTCGGAGATGAGCAGCAGGGCGTCCTCGAACTCGCAGGTCATTTTGTCCGGATTGGTGGTGAAGTAAGGCGAAAGGTAGCCGCGGTCGAACTGCATGCCCTCGACCACGTCGAGCACGGTCTCCATGCTCTTGGCTTCCTCGACGGTGATGACGCCCTCTTTGCCGACCTTGCTCATGGCCTCGGCCAGGATGTCGCCGATGGTCTGGTCGTTGTTGGCGGAGATGGTGCCGATCTGGGCGATTTCCTTGCGGTCCTTGCTGAACTTGGCCTCTTTGCCCAGCTCGGCCACGATGGCCTCCACGGCCTTGTCGATGCCGCGTTTGACACTCATGGGATTGCGGCCGGCGGCGATGAGCTTGAGGCCCTCGCTGAAGATGATCTGGGCGAGCACTGTGGCGGTGGTGGTGCCGTCGCCCGCGACGTCGTTGGTCTTGCTGGCGACTTCCTTCACCATCTGGGCGCCCATGTTCTGGAACTTGTCTTCCAGCTCGATTTCCTTGGCGACGGTGACGCCGTCCTTGGTGATGGTGGGCGCGCCCCAGGATTTCTGGATGGCGACGTTGCGGCCTTTGGGGCCGAGAGTGACTTTCACCGCGTCGGCAAGGGTGTCGACGCCGATCTTCAGGCCCGCGCGGGCGCTTTCATCGAAACGGATGGTCTTGGCCATGTTCTGTCAGCTCCTGTCTCGTCAATTTTTGCGCGTATCGCTATTTCTCGATGACCGCCAGGATCTCTTCCTGGCGCATGATGACGCATTCCTCGCCGTCCAGCTTGAATTCGGCTCCGGCGTACTTGGCGAAAAGCACCATGTCTCCTTTCTTCACCTGCATCTTGACTTTCGTGGTGCCGGGTCCGGCGGCCACGACGGTTCCGCGCATGGGGCGTTCCTTGGCGCTGTCGGGGATGATGATGCCGCCGGCTGTCTTCTCCTCCTCGGGCAGGCGCTGGATGATGACGCGGTCATGCAAGGGTGCGAGTTTCATTGAGACTCCTCCTCAAGGGTGTGTGTGATGATTCCCCGTTGGACCGGGCGGCTGGCTCACCGCGCATGTATGAACTTGCGGTCCGTCTCGGGCGATGTGAAAGGTAAGCAGGGTCGAGGGGATGTCAACGGGGGGCGGGCGCAAAAAAACGGCCGGAAGCCCTCTCGGGTCCGGCCGCTTTTGGGTTCCCATGGTGTTCGGAACGCGTTTTTGCCGTCTAGAATTCCTTCTCCATATCGACGCTGTGCATTTTCACGAAGCTGCGCACCTGATGCAGGTTGTGCACGTCGAGTTTTTTCATGAAATTGGCGCGGTGTTTTTCCACCGTGCGTGTGGAGAGGAAGAGCTTCTTGGCGATTTCCTTGTTCTTGAAACCCTGGAGCACCAACTTGAGGATGTGCCGTTCGCGGGCGGTCAGTCCGTCGATGGGGGAGGTGCGCTCCGTCCGGCTGCCGCGCAGATAGCCGTTGATGAGCGTGGCCGAGACTTCCGGGCTCACGTAGGCCTCTCCGTTGCACACAGCGCGGATGGCCGTGAGCAGGTCCTCAGCGCTGGCGGCCTTCACCACGTAGCCGTCCACCCCGGAATCCAGCGCGGCGTGCAGGTAATCCTCGCTGCGGTGGGCGGTGAGGGCGATTATGCGCGCCTCCGGAAAGTCGCGCTTGATGGACTTGACGGCCACCATGCCGTCCACTCCGGGCATGGAGAGGTCCATGAGCACGATGTCCGGGCGGAGTTCGCCATACAGCCGCATTGCGGCGCGACCGTCCTGGGCCTGCCCGACAACTTCGCAGGACCCCTGGGTTTCGAGATAGGCCTTCAGGCTCTGGCGCAGCAGGGCGTGGTCCTCTGCCAAAAGCACCCGATAGCGCTTCGTGTCGTTGTACTGCATGTCTTCACCTTGTGGGGGGAGGGCTGGTGAGCCGCTCGTAAGATTTTGCATGAAATCTGATACGCATCGGTGGTTACGCAGTCAAGGGGAAAAAGTACGCATAATATCATCGGGGCGGTTGCCTATACAGGGTTGACCCGGGTGGGGACCCCGTGCTGAAAGAACACATGCGCAATATCCGACGGTTACTGACTTTGTTCGCGGTGCTTGTCGCGGTGCTTGTCGCGGTGCTTGGGGGCGATGCTTCGGCGTTGGCGTTTTCCGCGCGCGTGGTTTCCGTGGCCGACGGCGACACGCTCACCGTCCAGGGGGAAGACGAGGAGCGGCTGAAAGTGCGCCTGTATGGCATCGACGCCCCGGAGCATGACCAGCGTTACGGAAAGGAGGCGCGGCGCGCGCTTTCCTCCCTGGTTCGCCGTAAGACCGTGGACGTGGAGCCTGTGGACGCCGACCGCTATGGACGCACCGTGGCCCTTGTCCGTCTCGAAGACGGTCTCCTCGTCAACGAGGAGCTGGTGGCCCGGGGCGCGGCCTGGTATTACGGACAGTACTGCCGCCGTTCCGATCCCTGCGCGCGTCTGCGGGATCTGGAGGAGCGGGCGCGCGCCGCGCGTCTGGGCCTGTGGGCCGACGACGCCCCGCAGCGTCCCTCGGAATGGAGGCGCGAGCACAAGCGCGAGGAACCCTGGCGGTTGCCAGCGCGTGTATGGCGCAAAATCGTCCGCAAGACGGCGCGGGTGTTTTATCCCTGACCGTCTGGCGGAAACGGGGAGGTGCGTTATGGGCGGTATGTCGAGACAGACGGGAATTCCGCGGCGTGTGGCGCTGCTTGGCCTGGCCGGTGTGTCGGCGGCAGCCTTGGCCGGCGTTCTGCCGGCGGTGGCGGCCGCCCGGGGCTTGGACACCATCGAGGCCATCAAGACTCGGCGCAGCGTGCGACGATACACATCCCGGCCGTTGGCCGAGGCCGACCTGCGGGAGATTTTGCGCTGCGGGATGCAGGCGCCTTCCGCCTGCGACGAACAGCCCTGGCGGTTCGTGATCCTGCGCGACAAGGCGTTGCTCGCCAGGGCCGGGGAGATCAACCCCTACGCCGCGTTCGCCCGGGAAGCCCCGGCCGCCGTGCTTGTCTGCGGCGATCTGGAGTTGGATCGCTGCCAGGGATATTGGGTGCAGGACTGTTCCAACTGCGCCATGTGCATGTTGCTGGCCGCGCACGCCATGGGGCTGGGCGCGGTGTGGACGGGAATTTACCCCCTGGCCGACCGCGTGGAGGGGTTCCGCGCCCTGTGCGGGCTGCCGGCCCATGTGACGCCGTTGGCGCTGCTTGTCATCGGCCACCCGGCGGAACAGCCCGCGCCGGAGAACCGGTTCAAGCCGGAGCGCATTCGCTACGACCGCTGGTGAGGCCGGCGGGAAGCGGCGTCGGACGTGGCTGTGGTCGGGGCGTCGTTTTTGAGCGCGCCCTCGGCGGTTTGCGGTTTCTCCGGGCCCGGCACCAGGGTCATGACGCCGAGGCCGGCGAAGGTTGTGGCCTGCCGGATGGAGAGAAGCAGCGGCCGGCCTGGCTCCACGCGGAAGGTGTCGCCCGGCTGGAGGGGCCGGGTTCCGGCCAGCGCCAGAATGCGGCTTTGCGGCCCGTTGCTTGAGGTTTCGGCCACGGTGTACTCGCCGGGCGGCAGGGAAATTTCGCCGCCGCTGGTCCAGTGCAGCACCGTGGCGCGTCCGGCGGCGTCCACCAGTTTCACGGCGATCACGCGCCGGGGCACCACGTCGATGTAGAAGCTGGCCGGGCGGGCGCCGCGCGTCTCTCGCACCACCTGATAGCGCACGGCGCCGGGAATGGGCGAGGGCAGACGGTACTTGCCCATGAAGCTTTCGGGGTCGAGAATGATTTCCCAGCCCATGTCCTGGCCATCGTTGGCGTGGGGGCGTGCGGCATACCCCTTGAGGTTGAGCACCTCCCGCCACTTGCTGCCCAGCACGCCCTCCATGAGGAACTGGTCGCCGGCAACGGCATGCAGCGCCTCGCCATTCTTGACTTGCACGCTTTTGCCGTTGATCCAGCACACGAACACCGGCGGACCGGCGGGAGTGGGCGGCGGCATGGCCCCGTCGAAGCGCACCTTCGTGGTGGAAACCCTGCGGCCGTCCACGCGGGTTTCCAGGGTGCGGAAGCTCTCGAGCGCCATGCGCGGCGCATCCACCAGGTTCTGACCCTGCCTGTCGGAGGCGAAGACCGCCAGCACCTGCCCGTGGGGATCGGTCCTGTCGGCCGGCTCCACGCTCAGGGTGTCGCCGGATTTTACGTCCACGCTGCCGCCCTCGACCTTTTGGCCATTGACGGTGACGGCCTGGGCGCGGGCGTAGTTGCGTTCCACCTCGGCCTCGTCGATCCGTGGCGGCACGATGTCCACGCCGCAATGCCGCAGCAGCACGGAAACGGCGAAGACCTGATGCTTCACCTTCCAGCCCAGCGCGCCGATGTTTTTGCTGACCTCGACGGCCATGGCCGGAATGTTCAGGTTGGCCAGGGCGTAGTAGGTGAGTGATTTGCTCATTTCCGCGCGGTAGCGGCTGTCCGGCTCAAAGGTGCGGGTGTCGAAGAGCCTGAACCGGTAGTCCGGGTTGTCGACCGAGGTGTTGATTTCGGCGAGAGCGTCATCCACCAGTTGGGCCAGGTTCAGCTGATCATGCACGCTGGCGTCGATGATGACCGATTGCCCCCAGCGTTGTGGGTTGCGTAGCTGACTTACGTATTTCGTATCGTAGAAGCCGGAGCCCTCGTGCAGGTGGATGAGGGCGCTGGACTGGGAAAGCAGGAAACGCACCACCCTGGCCAGTCTGTCCTCGTAGTACTGATTGTAGTCGCGGTCGAAGCGGCGGTTCATGTCCACGTTGACGGCGCGTTTGTGCACATGGATGGAGGGGACGTTGGCCCGGGGAACCACGATGAGGTTGCCTTTGAGCACGTGACTTTCCGCGATGTACTGGGCGGCGAGGAATCCGGTGGGCTCGTCGCCTTGGATGCCGCCCTGGACCATGACCGTGGGGCCGGGGGCGTCGCCGCGGACGAAGAGGACGGGCAGTGGATACTGCGTGCCCTTGAAGAAGACGAAGCCGGTGCGTGTGGAGGCCTGGGCCGTGGCTGCGGCCAGCAGCAGCGTCAGGATGAGGCTAGTCGCCCAAAGCGTATGTTTCGCCAAGGATCACCTCTCCTTTTGTGTTCTTGATTTCCATCCGCAGACCCAGGGCGTCGCGTCGTCCCGTCCGGGGGATCACGGCGGTGACGGCGATGCGCTTGAAGCGCGTGATCTGGTACGTCAGATCGGTGGCGGGCGCGGCGTCGAGCGCGGTGAGGGAGCCGTTGGCGCGCAGCAGCAAAAGGTCGATGCTTCCGGCGGCGGCGTTTCCCGTGCGGTTGTTCAGGTCGAAGCCGACGCGCAGGGTTCCGCCCGCCAGTTGGAGACGAAGGTTGTCGACGGCGATGGCGCCGGTGTTGATCCTGCTGAAAGCGCGGGCCGTGCTAGCGGGCCCGGCGGCCTTCGTCGGCGTGGCCTTGGACGCGCCCTTGCCGTTCGGGCCCGCATCCTGCTGGATTTTTTGGAGATTACCCAGACGCTCCAGGTTGACCTGGGCGTCGGCCAGACGCAGTTGCAGGTCGCGGCGCTCCTTGAGCAGGGAGCGGTAGCCCATGTAGGAGCGCGCACCCACGATCAGCGCCACGACGACGATGACGGCGAGTGCGCCGGAGAACCACAGCAACAGCTTGAGCCGGCGCGGGCTGACGCGGTAGGTTTTGACGTCCGCGTCGTCGCGCATGAAGAGCACGCTGTAGCTGTCGTTGGGCATCAGCCTTTGCTCCAGGTCTCGCTTTCGATGATCCAGCCATCGCCCTTGGGCGCGAGGATCAGGGTCTTCAGGCCTTTGTCGGAGTATCCGGTGCTGTCCTCGAACGTCTGGACGAAGCTGACCTTGAGCCCTTTTTGATGCAGGGCCAGCTCCACCCTGTCCGCCGCGATGCGCGACGGCGTCTTGGTCGTCCACAGGGCCGTCTTGTACTCGCGGATGGCCTCGGCGCTATGCTGCGCGCCGCTGGCCGATTCCGCGTCATAGAAGGTCATGTACTTGTCGATGTCCGCCGAGAGCCAAGCCTCCAGCCAGTCCTTGAGCATCTTCTCCACGCCGGGCCGCAGGGAACCGAGGTAGCGGGTCTCCAGCTTGGCGGCGGGCACGTCGGTGTATTCCTCGCCCACGATGCGCCACGCGCCGTCGTGGTCCTTCTGCCAGTAGAAGCGTTTGCCCACGGTGGAGATGATGGACTGGGTGCGGTAGAACTGGTCGAAGGTGGTGACCCAGTAGTCCGGTCCCTGGATGACGCGCACGTTGTCCACCATGACGTGAATCCACGGTTGCCGGGAAAAGATGCCCAGCTTGTGGTTCTTGAAGGCCGAGAAGCTCACGCCCTCGGTCTGGGCGAACTTGTCGCGCTGGAAGTAGTCGAAGAAACTGTCGCGCTTGTTTTGCCAGTCGTCGGCCCAATGATGCACGCGCTCGGCCAGAAGCAGGGCGGTGGGGTCGCTCGCGGCGTCGTGGCTCCAGGTGAGCTTGTGGGCGATGATGACCGGCGTTCCGCTGGGAATCCTGCCATCGAGGCTTTTGATGTCCTCGGCGGTGAGCGCCACGCAGCCGCGCGTGTCGCGGGAAACGAGCTGCTTGCCGCGGCCGTGGATCCAGATACCGTGGCCGGTCTTGCCCTTGAGCCTGTCGACGGGGTTGGGGAAGTTTAGGCTGAAGGCGTAGTTGCCGTACAGCGAGTAATCAAGCGTACCGGGGACCTTCTCTTCGACGAAGTACACGCCCTCGGGCGTTTTCTTGTCGCCCTCGCGTGTTTTGTCGCCCATGTCCTGGCCGGTGGTGCAGCTGAATCGCCGCAGCACCTCCAGCGGACTCTTCTTGCCGAACATGTAGAAGGTCTGGGACTGCTTGTCGATTCCCAGAAAGAGTTCCGGGCCGGTGGGTTGGGTGGCGACGCGGGTTTCCCACCCCGAACCGGAACCCGCGGCAAAGGCCAGAACGGGGGAAAGGGCGAGACCCGTCAGAAAGAGAAGCGTGCGTAAGGTTTTCAAAGGCTCATCCGCGGTCGGTTGCGGCGCCCAACCGGTCCCTGCGCGACGGCGACCTGGACGCCCATTGTCCCCTTAGAGCTTGGCTGCGGCCAATAGCTCGTTGCGCGTGAAAATCGACGTCAGCGCCAGTCCGGCGTCGGCTAGGCGCTGTCTGCCGCCTTCCTCCCGGTCCAGCACGCATAGCACCGCGCCCACCTTGAAGCCCGCGGCGCGCACGCGCTCCGCGGAGGCCGCAAGGGTGCCGCCGGTGGTGACCACGTCCTCGAGCAGGGCGATCTCGTCGCCCGGGGCGACGTTTTTGAGCCCTTCCAGGAACTGGTTCGTGCCGTGGCCCTTGGCCTGCTTGCGGATGATGAGCGCCGGCAACGGGCGGCCCTCGATGTGCGAGAGCACGGAGACGGCCGTGACCAACGGATCGGCACCCAGCGTCATGCCGGCCACAGCCCGGGCGGTCGTTCCCGTGAGCATGTCGAGGAACAGCTTTCCTATGAGATAGCCGCCTTCCGGGTTGAGGGCGGTCTGCTTGCAGTCGAAATAATAGTCGCTCTTCCGGCCGGAGGTGAGAGTGACCTCACCCTGGACGTAGGAGAGCTTCATGAGCAGACGCGCGAGTTTCGCCTTGGAATCATTCATTTCGCCACCACCCCGGAACCAAAGACGCGCTCGAAGATCGCAGGCACGTAGCGAAGGTAGTAGCAGGGGTCGAACAATCTTTCAAGAGTTTCTAGACTGAGATGCTTGCGTATCTCGGGGTCGTTTTCCACCTGCCCCCGAAAGGGCGTGCGGGTGTCCCAGGAGCGCATGGCCGCGGCCTGGACCATCTCGTAGGCGCGTTGGCGCGGCAGGCCGAGCTCCACCAGCTCAACGAGCACGCGTTGCGAATAGAACAGCCCATACGAGCCTTCCAGATTGCGCCGCATGTTCTCGGGAATGACGCGCAGGTTTTTGAGCAGCCGGGCCAGACGGTGCAAAATGTAGTCGGCCAGGATGGTGGAGTCGGGCATGATGACGCGCTCCACGCTGGAATGGCTGATGTCGCGCTCGTGCCACAGGGGCATGTTCTCCATGCTGGCGATGGAGTTGGAGCGCAGAAGGCGCGAGAGGCCGCAGAGGTTCTCGGCGCTGATGGGGTTCTTTTTGTGTGGCATGGCGCTGGAGCCTTTCTGCCCCTTGGCGAAGCCCTCCTCGACCTCCAGCACCTCGGTGCGCTGCAGGTGCCGCAGCTCGGTGCACAGACGCTCCACGCCGCCGCCCAGCAGGGCCAGGGTGGTGAAGTACTGGGCGTAGCGGTCGCGCTGGATGATCTGCGTGGACACGGGGTCCACGGCCAGACCGAGGATGTCCAGGGCCTTGGCCTCCAGTTCGGGGGAGAGATGGGCGTAGGTGCCCACCGCGCCGGAGATCTTGCCCACGCGGATGTTTTCCACGGCGTCGGCGAAGCGCACGCGGTGGCGGGTGAACTCGGCGTAGAAGCCGGCCATTTTGAGGCCGAAGCTCGTGGGTTCGGCGTGGATGCCATGGGTGCGGCCCATGCACAGCTGGTCCTGGTAGGCCAGGGCCATGTCCTTCAGCACGCCGAGCACGAGGTCGATGTCCTTGAGGATGAGGCCCCCCGCCCGGGTCAGCAACAGCGCGTTGGCCGTGTCCACGATGTCCGAGCTGGTGCAGCCCAGGTGGATGAAGCGGGCGCTTTCGCCCACGTTCTCCTCCAGGGCGGTCAGAAAGGCGATGACGTCGTGGCGGGTGCGCTCCTCGATTTCGAGGACGCGATTGGTGTCGAAACGGGCCTTCTCGCGGATGGTCCGCATGTCGGCCTGGGGGATGACGCCGAGTTGTGTCCAGGCCTCGCACACGGCCAGCTCGACTTCCAGCCACGCGCCGTAGCGCGCGTCGAGCGTCCACAGGGCGGCCATTTCCGGGCGGGAGTAGCGGTCGATCATGATGATGTCCGTTTGGGCTGCGGGTTGTGACGGGGCGCGTCTCTCGTCGCGGGCCGCCGTGCGCCGGCGTTGGCGCAAAAAAAGGCAGCCTTGGGGCTGCCTGCGTCGCCGTTTCTTCAGCTTGCGGTTGTCGCGGTCGCGGCGGGCGCGGGAGCCGCGGGCTTTTCTGTCGGTTTGGCCGGTGACGCGGCGGGGGCGGCTTTGGTCGCGGGTTTGGCCGAGGCCGCGCTGTCGGAAGCGCTGGAATAGCCGCTGGCGTACCAGCCGCCGCCCTTCAGCACAAAGGACGTGCTGGAAATGATGCGTTTGGCGTTGCCGCCGCACACGGGACAGGGGATGTCCCTCTCCTCGTGGTCCTGCTGCCAATCCTCGAAAATTTGTTTGCAATCCTGGCAGAGATACTCATAGATGGGCATTTTTTCGGTCCTCCGAACCAAAAACGGGCCCAAAGGGGCCCGGAAAGGACGGGGCGGTCCGAGGACCGCCCGCCAACCTGAAACGCCTTATTTGCCTTTGGCCGCAGCCTTGGCCTCGCGGACGCGCTCCTTGAGACGCTCTTCGCGGCGCTTGCGACTGCGGTCAAGTTCCTTCATGCGTTCGACTTTCTTATGCTTGGCCATGTGTCCTCCTGGGAAAATTGCGGAAACCGCGCTGAATTGGCGCTTTTTAGCCCAGATCCTTCCCCATGTAAAGCGTCGTGGACGTTCGTCAAGGGGGGGGGACCTCTTGACGCGGCGGTTTCCCGGTCTCATTATTGACCAAGGGCCGCCCGGCCCGACATCCGCAACGCATTCGAGGAGCCCGACAGATGACCAAAGACACCAACGCCCAGGTGGTGGACGACATCGCCGAGGTGTTCATGTTCGATCAGTGGCTGCGCCATTATTTCGTCGTCGAGAAGGAGGGCAAGCTCCGGCTCGAGATTCCAGAGGCCGACATGAAGGCGGTCTACGAGCACGAGGCGCACCTGGCCCCCCTGGCCGACATGGCGAACAATTCCGAGCTGACCTACGAGAGCAGCCAGACCAATGTCTGCGCTTTTGTGGGCGCCCGTTACGACGGCGCCAAGTATCCCGCCGGCGTCGTCTCCAGCGCCTTGAACTCCAAGCAATTCAAAATCGAGCAGTACGTGTTCAACGTGTGGTTCAAAATGCACGAGAAGTACCTCGACGAGCGCCGCATGCCCTTCTCCGAATGGCGCGAGATGTACGAGGGCTGGAACGGCATGCCGCAGGTCAAGGAATACCGCCGCAAGCTCATAGTCGGGGGCGGGGATCCCGAGCATCCGGCCTCCAACGCCGTGAACTAGCGTCGATCCGGGCCGAGACGGCCCGGCGCTTGCAAAGTCGTGCCCAGACCGGCCGGAACTGCCGGCCCGGGCGCGCGGCGTCGGGCCGTCGTCCAGGCGAAGCCGGCGGAGTGGGGGCGAAGACGAGCCATGTGCGCGCTTTGGAGCCATGACGATGAAGAGGATCGCCGCAGACAACGCCTCCTGCGTGAGGCGCTGGAGGACATCCGCGATCAGCGTTCCAAACTCCGGTTGGAGCTGCCGCCCGGCGTCACGAGTCTGACCGGTCTCACCGGCAGTCTGCTCGACTTTGACGGCGACGGCCTGGCGGTGGAGCTCGCCAGCCTCAAAAAGGCCCCCCGGGCCTTCACCGGGGTCCCCCTCACCTGTTATTTCCGCGTGCGCGACCGCGAAAACCGCAATCTCGAACAGTACATGGCCTTCGAGACCACGGTGCGCGCGACCGAACAGCGGCCCGGCGGCATGGTGCTGCTGCGGCTGGATTATCCGACCGGCCTGCGCAACGCCTAGCTGCGGCGCAGCGTGCGCGTGCGGCCGGACGCGCGGCTGGTGCCTGAGCTCTCCCTGTGGGAGGAATTTTCCGGGCGTGGCGGCGCGGCCGGGCGCACGGCGTTGTTCGACGAGGAGAAGATGGCCGCGGGCGCGCTCCGCGTGGACAATTTTTCCGCCAACGGGGTGCGCCTGCTGGTGGGCGCACCGCTCATGCGCGCGGCCCTGCCGGAAGCGGTCAAGGGCGGGCGCTATGCCATGTGGTTCCGCGTGCTCGCCGAACCCGGCGGCGCGTCGGCGACATTCTGGACCCTGGCCGTGCTGCGCAACGTCTTCTACGATCCGCAAAAAAGCGAGACCGCGCTCGGCTTCGAATTCGTGGCCGAGGGGCGCGAGAGCGAGGAGGACGGCATGGTCTGGCGGCCCCTCAAATTCGACGAGGTGCCCGGCCTGGGCAAGTTCGTGTTCCGCTGGAACCTCGACCTCTATCGCGAGAAGGGGCTGGCCTGAGGCGCGGCCGGGCCTATTGCCCGCCGCCCCTCGTGGAGCCCATGGGCACGATGGGCCGCACCTGGATGGGCTGTCCCACGAATGGATTGGTCTGCTGGGGCTTTTTCTTGGGCCGCATGCGTGTCACCTCGTCGCCGTGCGCGTCGCGGCCGATGGTGATGGCGCTGTCGCCGCCGTCGGTGCTCATCTCGTAGTCCTCGCGTCCGGCGGACGGGCTGGCCGTGGGCACGGCGCGCGTCGTCGGGGCTGGGGGAAGGCTTTTGCGCGGTGGGGGAATCACCGGACCGCGCACCGAGGTCTGCGCCCGCGCGTCATCGGAGCCGAAATCCGGACCCAGACCGGGCGCGAGGCAAAAAACACACAACGCCGAGAGAAAAATCAGACCGGCACCGGGACCGTATGACCGGAAGGATCGCATGGCCGTCTCCTTCCCCCGCCCGTCAGTCGATGCCGACCGGCCGTTTCCGCGGGCATGGGAATTAGGGTTTGAATCTTGGCCGGCTTCGGTATACAATGACAGGATACGAAGAAGCAACGGTCGGCGTGAGCGCCGTTCCACGCAGGAGGTAGCACAGCATGTCCAATCGCGCCGATGCCTACAAGGCCGCCGGGGTCAATATCGACGAGGCCAACGCCTTTGTCGAGCGCATCAAGACCCTTGCCGCGAGCACACACACCAAGGGGGTGCTCTCGGGAATCGGTGGATTCGGAGGGCTGTTCAAGCCCGACCTCTCCAACGTGGGGGCCCCGGTGCTCGTCTCCGGCACGGACGGCGTTGGCACCAAACTCAAGTTGGCCTTCGCCTTCAACCGTCATTCCACCATCGGTATCGATCTCGTGGGCATGAACGTGAACGACGTGCTCGTGCAGGGCGCGCGTCCGCTGTTCTTCCTCGATTATTTCGCCACCGGAAAGTTGGAGGGCGACCGCGCCGTGGAGGTGCTTTCCGGCGTGGTGGAGGGCTGCAAGCTTGCCAAGTGCGCCCTGCTTGGCGGTGAAACCGCCGAAATGCCCGGTTTCTACCCCGACGGCGAGTACGACCTTTCCGGCTTCTGCGTGGGCATGGTGGACTACGAGCGCATCGTCGATGGCTCGCAGATCGCCAATGGCGACGTGCTCATCGGCCTGGCCTCCAGCGGGCCGCACTCCAACGGCTACTCACTCATCCGCAAGATTTACGACGCCTCCGGCCTGCGGCCCGACGACCCCCTGCCCGGCGACGACACCACCACCATGGCCGACGCCCTCATGGCCCCTACGCGCATCTACGTGCAGCCCGTGCTGAACCTGCTGCGCGATCTGCCCATCCGGGGCATGGCGCACATCACCGGCGGCGGCTTCTACGACAATCTGCCGCGCGTGCTGCCACGCACCGTCACGGCGCACATCCGTTTCGGCTCCTGGCCGGTCACTCCGGTTTTCCTGTGGCTCAAGAATCAGGGCCAGCTGTCCTGGCCGGAGATGCTGCAAATCTTCAACACCGGCATCGGCTACATCCTCATCGTCAAGCGCGACGCCGCCGAGGACATCATGAACCGGCTGGCCGGCATGGACGTGCCCGGCTACGTCATCGGCGAGATCAAGCCCCGCGTGGAGGATCAGGAACAGGTGCAGGTGCACTTCCCCGGGTAGTGCGCATTCGCGCCGTCATCGGTCACCAAAAGCCCCGGCGAAAACCGGGGCTTTTTCATGTCGTCCGCGTGGCGAGGAAAGGCGGCCAGCGCCGCACGCACCAGGCAGGGCGGAATGTTTCATCCAGGCGTCGTCCCGATGGGCCAACGCCGCCAGCTACACCAGCTCAAACGAAAGGGCCAGCGAGTCGCCGCGCTGGCTCCATGATACAACTTTTATCGGGATATCATCGCGGTACATGGGAAAGCGACAATCGGCCGGATCGGACGACTTGTGAACAACGTTTTGCAACTCGACACCTAGTAGCCCAGGTCCTCGCCCACCAGGAAGACGTGGATGCGGTCCTTGACGCTGGAGCCCTCGATGATGCTCCAGACGTTGCAGATCTTGGTCTCGCTGCGGCAGTTGTGGCAGCGGCCGTCCTCCACGCAGGGATTCTTGAGGCCGAGGGGGCCGGCCAGGCGCATGTTGTTGGCCGGCGCGGCCACGGTGCGCACGCGGTCCATGGCGGCCTCCAGGCTGCCCGCCACCTTGTTCATGCTCACCAGCAGCAGCACCTTCCGAGGGCCAAAGGTCATCGGCGCGACGCGGGTGCCGCCGCCGTCCAGGTTCACCAGCCGGCCGTCGATGGTGATGGCGTTGGTGCTGGTCACCAACACGTCGGCCATGAAGCCGCGCCGGCGGATGTCGAAGGCCTCCTCCGGGCTCAGGCCCTTCTCGTAGGGGCTCATGAGGGTGACGCCGGGTTTGTGGGCGATGGCGTCCCACAGGCCGAGCGCGCCCACGGACTCGGATCCGCAGCGCAGCACGCTGGCCGGGCTGGGGATGCTGTCGAGCAGAGCCTTGGCCGCCTCTTTGGCGGTGGCGTGGAAGCTGCCGGACATGCGCCGGGCGGCGAGCTGTTTGATGATGTGGGCCGCGAGCTTTTCGCGCTGGGAAAGAAGTGGTGCGTCCATGGATGCCTCCCGTGGGGATGATGATGACACGCGAACTATGCGCCGGTGCCGCGCGGCGCGTCAAGAACGGTCAAATTTGTCCGTGTGTTCGTTGTTGACATATTTATTGATCGAAGATAGCGTTTGCCTATGGGTTCCATCAAGCCGCCATCCCCCCAAAAGCCAAGCTGGAGCGTCCAATCCGGTCAGGATTGTCCGTGCTCCGGGCAATGGATGGCGCTGGAAATCCCGGCCGGACCGCTCACGGCCGCGCGCGGGGATGTCATGCCCGGCGTACACGGCCGCGTCGTCACCTGGATGCTGTGCGAGGCGCGTTCAGATAATCGGGACTGAGCCGTTCGCGGGCCGCGTTCCCGGCGTGCGTTCGCCGCAGTTTCCGTCGTCCCGATGAAGTCGGACAAAAAAACGAAGCCCCCGACGGTTGATTCCGCCGGGGGCTTTCGCGTCGCGGGGGGATCGAAGCGCTCAGCGCGCGCCGATGTCCAGGCTGTCGCTGTAGGCGGTCTCGGTGTGCTCGGACTGGTCGAGTCCCTGGGACTCGGCGTCGGGAGCCAAGCGCAGGCCCATCAGCTTGTCCACGAGCTGGAGGAGCGCCCAGCTCACCGCGAAGGCGTAACCGGCCACCACGACCACGGCCAGCGCCTGCACGCCAAGCTGCGCAGGGTTGCCGGCGATGAGCCCGTTCACGCCGCCGGGATTGACGGCCTTGGTGGCGAACACCCCCACCAGCAACGTGCCGACGAGTCCGCCCAGGCCGTGGATACCCACCACGTCCAGGCTGTCGTCGTAGCCCAGGCGCGCTTTGGCCAGCACGCCGAGGTAGCAGACCGCGCCGGCCGTGAGGCCGATGCAGATGGCCGAGGGCGCGGAGACGAATCCGGCCGCCGGAGTGATGGTGGCCAAGCCGGCCACCGCGCCGGAGGCCGCGCCGAGGGTGGTGGGCTTGCCGCGGTGCCACCATTCCACGATGGTCCACATGGCCATGCCGGCCATGCCGCCCAGATGCGTGGACACGAAGGCCGTGGCCGCCACGCCGTTGGCCGCCAGGGCGCTGCCGCCGTTGAAGCCGAACCAGCCGAACCAGAGCAGGCCTGTGCCAGTGAGCGTCATGGGCAGGTTGTGCGGAAAGAACTGTCGCCGTCCGTAATCCTTGCGCGGGCCGATGACGAGCACCGCCGCCAGCGCCGCAGCGCCGCAGGTCAGGTGCACCACGATTCCGCCGGCGAAGTCGGCCGCGCCCATGGCCTTGAGCCAGCCGCCCGCGCCCCACACCCAGTGGCACACGGGGTTGTACACGCACAGCGTCCACAGCAGGCTGAACACGAGAAACGGCGCGAAGCGCACGCGCTCGGCGAAGGCCCCGGTGATGAGTGCGGGCGTGATGACCGCGAACATGCACTGGTAGATCATGAACACCGAGTGCGGAATGGTCGCGGCGTAGTCCGGGTTGGGGGCCGCGCCCACGCCGGAGAGCAGGGCCCAGGCGAGGTTGCCCGTGACACCGCCCGTGTCCGGTCCGAAGCTGAGTGAGTAGCCGAGGACCACCCACTCCATGCTCACCAGCGCGATGAGGAAAAAGCTCTGCATGAAGGTGCCCAGCACGTTCTTGCCGCGCACCATGCCGCCATAGAACAGCGCCAGCCCCGGCGTCATGAGCAGCACAAGCGCGGCGCTGATGAGGACGAACGCGGTGTCTCCCGCCTGAATCATGTGTTTCTCCCTTGTGGACGGGGCGCGGTGCGGCCGCCCGGCGTAACGCCCGCCGGTTCCTCGGCCTGGATCGAGAGGGATCGCCGCCAGCCCCATACGACGACGCGACGTTTCTAGCCGGAAATCCTCGCCGATGGAAGACAAAAATGAAGGATATTATTACAAAATTGTAGTAGAAAAGAAAAAATGTCGAAAAGCGGCGCGACTTGTTTGCGCTAAAATGCCAGCATTCACCACTGGGTGATCGTCAGAAATGCATGGTGTTGTCATTTTTGGCATGGCCCGAAGCCCGTTTTGGTCTGTTGCGGTGCGGCGCGGGCTTTGCTATTGCCGCACTTCCCCGTGCGATGCCACCGGCCCGCGCGCGCCCGATGCCCGGGCGCGGCCTGGTCCCCTCCGGTGGCCAGCGCGCGCAAGGAGTTGACGTGTCCCAGTCCCCCGCGCATTCCGCCGCAGCAGGCGTTCCCTCCGCTCCCGCGACCCCGGAGCCGAAGACTCCGGGCCGGCTCATGACCTTCGAGTTCGCGGCCCTCTGCGCCATCAGCATCCTGGCGTTCTGCAACATCGCCATATTCTATGGTTTCTACAGCTATCTCACCGAGATTGGCATTGCGCCGGGCTGGCGCGGGCCGCTGCTTTCGCTGGAGCCCCTCACGGCGCTCGTCGCGCGGCCATTTTTGGGGCGCTACCTCACACTGAACAACGGTGTGCGCTTCATGCGCGTGGGCATGGCCCTGGCCACCTGCGCGCTGCTCAGCTATCCCTTCGCGCACGCCATGGCGCTGCTGGCGCTGGTGCGCGTGGTGCATGGCCTGGGCTTCGTCATGGTGGTCACCGGGCTCATGGGCACGCTCATGGCCTTTCTTCCCAAGGAGAGGATGGCCCAGGGCTTCGGCCTGTTCTCGGTGACGATTCTGCTGCCCTACGCCTTCATGCCGCCCTTCGTGGAGCTGCTGCTGCCGCATCTTTCCAGCCATGGCTGGGCTTACGCCCTGGCCGCGCCGCTGATGCTGCCGGCGTTCCTGCTGCTGGCCCCGCTGGGCCGGCGCACGCGCGCCCTGGCCGCGACCATGCCGGCGGCCAACCTGTCGCGTCCGGGCTGGAGCGAGGTGCGGCAGGCCCTGCGCTCGGCCGGAGTGGTGCTGCTGGTGGCGGCGAATTTCTTCCTGGTGGCGGCGCACTCCATCGTGTTCTTCTTCATGCGCGACTTCGCCGTGGGGCTGGGCGCGGTCAACCCCGGCGAGTTCTTCACCTTCGCCAACGCGGCCAACATCGCCCTGCGCGTGGGCGGCGGCCGCGTGTTGGACAAGCTGGACATGGGACGGGCGCTCACGTTCACCTTCCTGGGCATGGGGCTGCTCATCCCCTTGTTCGCACACGTCGGCGCGCCGTGGCTGCTGCTGGTCGGGGCCGTGCTTTACGGCACGGGCATGGCGTTGACCATGCCCCTGGTGAACACGTGCATGATCGCCGTCTCGCCGCCGAGAATGCGCATGTACAACGCCAATCTGCTCATGTTCGCCGTGGACGCCGGATTCTTCGCCGGACCGTTTCTCGGCGGGGTGGTTATGGCCCAGGGAGCGGGGTACGACGTGCTCTTCGGGGTGAGCGGGGGCATCATGCTGCTGGCGGCAGTGAGTGTGCGGCCAGTGGCGCGCATTCTGCGGCGCATGGGCGGGCGTCCCGCCGAATAGCGGGAGGGCTCGCCGTTATGGTCCGGTGCCCGCTCGGCGGGGTCGGGGCTGCGTCCTCCTTGATGCCGCCGGAGGAATGATTGGGTCGGATCCCCTCTCGTCCCATCGTCCCCGCCACGGCGGGCGGCGTTCGACGCGATGCGCGTCCTCGGTCCTCAGCGTCAATGGCGTGGGTTTGCGCGGGGCGGGTGAATGCTGTGGGGTGGCAGTCGGTTCGTCACGCCGGCCGACTCGTCGGGGGATGAAGCCTTGCCCCCTCGCGTGTCGGGATCGTTTGATCCCTCCCACGCGGTCGTTTGGCGTGGTGCGTGTTGTGAATTTTGGGGAGCCGGCGGGCGGCCATTCGTGGCGATCCGCAAGGCGGACGCTTCGCTTCGCGTCGAGGCTGTGGCGATGATCGCGTCCCATGATTTCGTCCGCCCCACTTCGAGACCATCTTTCGTCGCGGGCGGTTGGCGTGCCGGGGCGAACGGGCGCGCCTTTCGCATACGCCTTCCCCCTGTCCGGCTCCTTTCGAATGAGCACATCCTTTCCAGCCCCACCGCCTCACGTCCTTGCCCGAATCGTCGCGCCGCCCGGGATCCCGGGCGACCCTCGGCGTCTTTCTTGACTTGGCTCTCGACACGTCTATTGTTTGATAAGCGATAAATTTGTAGGAGTCCCCGCCGTCCGGGGTCGCGGCTGGGGACGTTTCTCCTGGCCCCGTCTGGCGCGCATGCGCCGCAACCGAAAAGGGGTGGGCCATGAAGATTCTCGTCGCGGTGGATCCTTCCGACACCAAGTTCCTGCCTGTTGTCCGAGCGGTGGAAATCGCCCGCAAAGAGAGCGCGGAGCTGACATTGATGGGCGTGGCCGAGGTCGTCGAAGCCGCAGTGACCGTCATCGGCGGCGACTTTTCCAGTCAGGTGGAGGAATACGTGCGCAAGACGCTGGAGGCCGCCCGTGAGACCGCAAGGAACGCCGGGATGGAGGCGGCTGTCGTGCAGGCCACTGGCGACTCGCCCGCCGAGCTTGTCGTGGACGAGGCCCAGCGGGGCGGCTACGACCTCGTTGTCACCGGCACGCGCGGCAAGAAGGGCGTGAGCCGGCTGCTGCTGGGCAGCGTCACCGGCAAGATCGTGACCCTGGCCCCGTGCTCGGTGCTCGTGGTCCGCTGATTCGGAATTCCGTTTTCCCGCGACGCCCGGTTTCCGCACCAACGGGGGACCGGGCGTCTTCGCGTCCGGGGCCACGTCCCCAACCGGCCCCCTTCCGCCACGATCCGCGGGACGCCGCGACCGATCTTCGGCATGCCCTCGGCGGACAACCGGCCAGCGTCGCGCATCGGGCGAACTGGCGGTGCCTTGGGCGAGTCGGTCGTTTCGGGCGTGCCAGGCGCATCGGGCGAACCGGGCGGCGGTCCGCGTCAAATCCTACCATTGCGGGAGGCTTGCCCTGCGGCCCCGCCTCACGTATGCACCAGCGCATGGATATCCCCACGAATTTCTCGAACCGCCGGTGGGACGCCCTTGCGCTGTTCTCCGGCGGACTGGACAGCCTGCTCGCCGTAAAGGTGCTGCAGGAGCAAGGGTTGCGTGTGCTGGGTTTGCATTACGTGAGTCCGTTCTTCGGCAAGGAGCACCTGCTGGAGCATTGGCGCGCGGAGTATGGCATCGAGGTCATGCCCGTGGATGTGCGCCAGGCGTTCCTCGCCATGCTGCCCGCGCCGGTCCACGGCTACGGCAAGCATCTCAATCCCTGCGTGGACTGCAAGATCCTCATGCTGCGCCACGCGCGCGGTCTGCTCGCTCCGCTGGGCGCGAGGTTCCTCGTCTCCGGTGAGGTGCTGGGCCAGCGGCCCATGAGCCAGCGCGCGGACACGCTCAACCTCATCCGCAAGGAGGCCGGCGTGACCGACGTGCTGCTGCGGCCGCTTTCGGCGCAAAAGCTCGGCCCCACGCCCATGGAGACCGAAGGGCTGGTGGACCGCTCGCTGCTGCCGGGCATCTATGGCCGGGGCCGGGGCGGTCAGCTGGAGCTGGCCGCGCATTTCGGCGTCACGGACATTCCCACGCCCGCCGGCGGTTGCCGTCTGGCCGAGGCCGAGCCCGCCGCGCGCTATCTGCCTGTCATGACGCGTCTCGCCGACCCCGCGCCGGGGGACTTCACCCTGACGCACGTGGCGCGACAGTACTGGGCCGGGCCGTTCTGGCTGTCCATCGGCCGCAATGAGGCGGCCAACCACGCGCTGGAGGCGGCGAGCGGCCCGAACGATCTGCACATCCGCCTGAAGGACGTGACCGGGCCGCTGGCGCTCGGCCGGCAGTACGCGCCCAAAAATCCGGCCGACGCCGAGTCTGCGAACTGGCCGGAGGCCGTCATCGCCGACGCGGCGTGCTTCGTGTCCTCGTATTCGCCGCGCGCCCGCGCCCTGGCCGAGGCCGGTGAGCCGGTGCGCGCCCTCGTCGTGCGTGGGGGCGAGAGTAGGGAGATCGTCGTGACGTCGTCGCGCGCCACCCCGCTCGGCTGGGTCGAGCCCAAGCCCGTGGCCGTGAGTTTGTGGAAGAAGGGCAAGCTGTAGCCGCCGGATGTGTTTTCGCGGCCTCGTATTGGCCGCGTGTCCGTGCCGGCAGCGCCTTCGGAATTCCTGGCGTTGGACCGTTTTCAGGTGATGGCGCGCGGGCTGCGTCCTGGTCGCGTGGGGGAATGTCCGACCTTTTCCCCAAGCCTTCCGGCTTCCCCCCTCGGTTCGCCGCCACGCGATTCGTTCGGTGACTGGAGCGAGGCGCGCGTCCGTGTCGTCCCCGGGCTTTCCAGTGGCGTTCCTCGTCCGTCGGGCGGGCCGTGGTGTCGAAGGGGAAGATGAAGACGCCGATCGGGCTGCTGCGCGTCGGTTCACTGGACGGGGCTCCCGACTGGACCGCGTTGTCCCAATCTTTCGGGCAGGAGCCGGCGGGGCAACCCGCCGGCTCCTGAAGACGACTTCAGCAGCGAATTTCCGGTGCCGCAAGACGCGCCGCCGTTCAGCAGGGTAGACCAACGCGTGGGAAGCTCCCCGCCGCCCGGAAGCTAGGCCGCGCCGCCCTTCATCTCTCCGATGAGCCCACGCAGGGCCCCGGCCTGTTCGGTGAGGGTCTCCACGGTATGCGACGCCTGGCGCATGGCCTCGGTGTTTTCGGACGAGAGGCGGTGGATGTCCTCGATGCTGCGGTTGATTTCCTCGCTGGCGCTGGACTGCTCCTCGCTGGCGGTGGCGATGGCCCGCATCTGGTCGGACGCCGTCTCCACCAGCTCCACGATGCCGCGCAGAGCCTCGCCGGAGGTGCGCGCCAGCTCCGTGGTCTGGGCCACCACCGCCACCGCGCGCTCCATGCCTTCCAGATTTTTCTTCGCCCCGGCCTGAATGCCGACGATGGCCTCGCCGACCTCCCGCGTGGCTGTTTGCGTCTTCTCCGCGAGCTTGCGCACCTCGTCGGCGACCACGGCGAAGCCCCGGCCCGCGTCGCCGGCCCGGGCGGCCTCGATGGCGGCGTTGAGGGCGAGCAGATTCGTCTGGTCGGCGATGTCGGAAATGACGTTCATGACCCGGCCGATGTCCTCGGCCTGCTTGCCCAACGCCCGCATGTCCACGCGCAGGGACTCCGAAACCTCGGTGATGCCGCCGATGCCCTCGACCACCCGCTCCACGACCTGCTGGCCCTCTTCCGCGCGTCGGCGCGCGCCCTCGGCGGAATCCGCCGCCTGACCGGCGTTCTTGGCCACTTCCAGCACCGTGGCGTTCATCTCCTCCATGGCCGTGGCGGTCTCGGCCACGCGGGAGGACTGCTCGTCCGCCCCGCGGGTGGAGACCGCGACATGCGAGGCCAGCTCATGGGCGGCCCCGCCCACGCCCTCGGCCACGCCCTCCAGCGTGCGCGCGGCCTGCAACATGCCCTCGGCCCGGGCGACTTCCGCCTGCGCCTTGGCGGCCAGCGCCGTCTCGGTGGCGGTCTTGGCGCGCTCCGTCTCGCCGGCGGCCAGATCCGACTGCCGGTCGGCTTCGGCGATCTTTCCCTTTAGCGCCGCGAGCATGGCCTCGATGCTGGTCTTGAGCCGGCCCATCTCCGCCGTGAACGTGCCGGAGGTCGTGGCGTTGAGGTCGCCGCCGGCCACGGATTCGGCCAGGGCCACGATGCGCGCGAGCGGTCGCGTGATGGATGCCAGCGCCAGCCAGGCCAGCAGCGCGCCCGCCACCATGGCCACGATGACCGAGACGGCGAGCAGCGTTTCCGTTTTGGCGGCCAGGGCGGACTGCGCCCGCTGGTTGCCGTTGAACATGTCGCCTGCGGCCTTGCCCAGCTGGTCCAGGGCCTGTTCGGCCGCGTGGATGGTGTCCTTCTTCGCCGTGAGCAGGGCGTTGGCCTCGATGTGGCTCATGCCCTTGCCCGTTGGGTCGGCGGCGAGCTTTTCGGCCAGCGGCAGCACCACGGCGTCGTAGTCGGCGAAACCGGTGATCGCGGTTCGCGGCAGCTTGCGCGCAGCGTCGGGCAGATCGCCGTCGGCGGAGACATCCTTGTCCAGTTTTTCGAGACGCTCGCGCGTCTCCACGCCGAGATCCTTGAGCTTGCGCAGGTACTCGCGTTGCCTGTCCGGCTGGCCGATGTTCAGCAGCACGTCCTTCTCGGCCTTGCGGTACAGCTGCAACAGCACGGTGCAGCGGTTCAGCGTGTCGATCATGGGCATGTCGTGGGTCACGACTTCGTTCACCACGCTGCGTTGTTCCCGCAGATTGAGAATGGACAGCAGACCCGCCAGGCCGAAAATGGCGATGACAACGCCAAAGCCCCCGGCGATTTTTTTCTTGAGGTCGAGTTCCATGTGGACTCCTTTCCAATCCAAATAGTCAGGGGGGGCGTATCCTTTGTGTCCGATTCGCTCGCGCTCGTCAATGGTCAAGGGAAGTTGGAGGGGACGATGGTTGGCCGCGGCCGGGCCGCATTGTCATCATGCGGCAAAACGGGCATAACGCGGCCATGGCGAAATCGCGCGAGGAATACCGCTGCTCGGCCTGTGGGGCCAGAAGTCCGCGCTGGACGGGGCAGTGCTCCGCCTGCGGCGAGTGGAACACCATGGAGGCCCTGGCCGTGGAGGGCGGGTTCAGCGCCCGCGCCGCGCGTCACCGCAAGGCCGCGAGCGTCGCCGGCGCCTCGGCCCTGGAGGACCTGGACGTCGAGAACGTCCACGCACGGCCCTCGGGCATTCCGGCGCTCGATGGTCTGCTGGGCGCGGGGCTGGTGCCCGGCGCGGCGCTGCTTCTGGGCGGCGAGCCTGGCGTGGGCAAGAGCACTCTGCTGTTGCAGCTGGCCGCCCGTCAGGCGGAGATGGGCGAGGGCCGCACCGTGTACGTCTCCGGCGAGGAGTCGCTGACGCAGATTCGCGGCCGGGCCGAGCGCCTGGGCCTGCTGGGTCCCGGACTTCTCGCCCTGGCCACCAACAACGCCGACGACGCGCTCTCCGTCATTTCCGACATGGGCGGCAAGCCCGGGCTCGTCGTGGTGGACTCCGTGCAGACGCTGGCCAGCCAGCGCGCCGACGGCATCCCCGGCAGCGTGAGCCAGGTGCGCACCGTGGCCGGTGAACTCGTCGAGGCTGTGAAGCGCAGCCAGGCCACGCTCATCCTCGTGGGCCACGTGACCAAGGATGGGCAGATCGCCGGGCCAAAGCTGCTGGAGCACATGGTGGACACCGTGCTCTATCTGGAGGGCGACCGGCGCGACTACTCGCGGGTTCTGCGCGTGCTCAAGAACCGCTTCGGCCCCTCGGACGAGCTGCTCGTGTTCACCATGGAGGAGCAGGGCCTGCGCGTGGTGGACGATCCCTCGACGTTCTTTCTCGGCGCGCGCGACGCCAGCCTCTCCGGGGCCTCGGTGTCGCTGGCCCTGGACGGCCGCCGGCCCTTCGCCGTGGAGATCCAGGCGCTGGCCGCGCACAGCTTTCTGTCCATTCCGCGCCGCGCGGCGCTGGGCTTCGACGCCAACCGCCTGCATCTCATCCTGGCCGTGCTGGAGAAGCGCCTGCGCCTGAACCTCGGCCAGAGCGACATCTACGTGAAGCAGGGCGGCGGGCTGGCCCTGCGTGATCCCGGTCTGGACCTGGGTCTCGCCGCGGCCGTGCTTTCCTCGTACTACGACGCGCCCCTGCCCGAGGGCGCCGCCTTCTGGGGCGAGGTGGACCTCAATGGCCACATCCGCCCCGTGGCCGGGCACGAGACGCGCCTCAAACAGGCCACGCGCCTAGGCTACCGGCCGCTGTTCCACTCCGGCAGCTGCAAGACCCTCGACGAGCTGCGCCGCGCCCTGTTCGGCAAGGCGCAGGCCCCACGGCCGTCCCAAACGCCGCGGCCGGCCGCCGCTCCGCAACCCGAAGAATAGGAGAGATCGATGCTTCCCACCGCTTTGTTGTTCCCCGGCCAGGGCTCGCAAGAGCTGAACATGGGCCGCGACGTGGCCGAGGCCCAGAGTGCCGCCATGGATTTGTGGCTGCTGGCCGAGAAACGCTCCGGACTGAAGCTGCGCGAAATCTACTGGGGCGACGAGGGCGCTACGCCCGCGCCAGAAATGGCCGACACCCGCGCCCTGCAGCCCGCCCTCACCGTGGTCGACGTCAGCCTGTGGCTGGCGGCCAAGCCCAAGGCGGCGGCTCTGAACATCGTCGGCGCGGCCGGGCACAGTCTGGGCGAGTTCGCCGCCCTGTGCGCCTCCGGCGCTCTCTCCGTGGAGGACGTGATCGCCGCCGTGTGCGAGCGCGGCAAGCTCATGGCCGGCGCGGGCAAGCCCGGTCACGGAATGGCCGCTGTGCTCAAGCTGCCGCTGGCCACGGTGGAGGAGCTCGTGGCTGCGGCGGCCAAGCAGTCCGGCGCGTTTTTGCGCATCGCCAACCACAATTCGCCCGCGCAGTACGTCGTCAGCGGCGAGAAACCCGCTCTGGACGCCGTCGCCGCGCTGGTCAAGGAGGCCAAGGGCCGGGCCATCCCGCTGGCCGTCTCCGGCGCGTTCCACAGCCCGCTCATGAGCGAGCCCGCCAACGCTTTCGCCAAGATCATCGAGGACCTGCACTGGCGCACGCCAGATTTCCCCGTGGCCGCCAACGTCATCGGCCGGCCGGAGGCCGATCCCGGCGTGCTCAAGGCCATGCTCACGGCGCAGATGACCTCGTCCGTGCTGTGGACCACGACCATGGAGTCGCTGTACGCCGCCGGCGCGCGGCGTTTCGTCGAGCTGGGGCCGAAGAACGTGCTGACCAAGCTGGCGGGGCAGAACCTGTCCGGTCACGAGGACATTGTGACGCAGAACGCCGGAAGCCTGGAGGCCGTGCTGGCCCTGTAGGCGCGTTCACCGAAAACACGACGGCCCGGCGACTCCATTGGGAATCGCCGGGCCGTCGTGTTTTCGGTCGGGGAGCGTCGTTATTTTGCCGGGCCGTTTCGCGATGCGTCCTTCGCCGGCTCGGTGATGACGCCGAGGGCGGACAACATATCCTTGGCGATGCTGACGCGCTCGGTGAACAGCGCGGGCGGGGTCTCCTCACTCTTGGCTGGCGAGGCATTGAGCGCGAAGGGAATGACTACTCCGTCGCGCTCCACCCAGCCCACGAACCAGCCCACGGGCGCGTCGCCCGGGCCGCCGCCCCGCACGGCCATACCGGTCTTGCCGTAGAGCCGCCACTCGCCGTTCACCCCGGCTCCCTGGCCCAGGAGCATGACCTTGCGCAGCAGCTCCAGGCTGCGCGGGGCGAATCCGGCCTCGCCGCGCGCCAGCCGGCCCAGTGCGCGCGTCTGCCCCTCGGCGCTGATGCGCAGCTCCCCGTCGATCCAGAACTTGTCCGATCCCGTCGGATTGGCGTTGCCGTAGTCGAGCTTGCGCATGGTGTCGAGCAGGCGGTCGCGGCCGTTGCGGCGGCCCAGCTCCACGAAGTACCACACACAGGAGGCGCGGAAGGCCTGCTCCAGCGTCTGGTCGTGGTTCCATTCGGGGTAGTCGGCGTTCATGACGCCGTTCCACTTCAGGAACAGCCCGGCGCTCGGGGCCACGCCGCTTTCGAAGGCGGTGACGGCGTTGACGATTTTGAAGGTCGAGGCGGGACGGAAGAGCGTCCCCGCGCGCTTGGGGTTCACGCGCACCTCGCCGTCCGGCAGGTCGGCCACGAAAGTGCCGGTCAGCCCGTGTTTGGCGAACAGGCGGTCGAGGTCGGGCCGCTCGACGACGGCATTCGCCGCGACGGCATTCGCCGTGGCATCCGCCGCGTTCGCGGGGGGGACAGTCGCCGCGACGGCTTTCGCCGTATTCGCCGCGACGGCATCCGTCGGCTGGGCCATGGCGGCAAGGGCTTCGGTCGGCAGCGCCGACGCGGACGACAAGGCGATCATAACCCAGAGGGCGGGCGCGATGTGTTTCATGGCGTCCGCGATACAGGGAAGGGGGCCGGGGCGCAAGGGGCGCGGAATGCGGGAACGCCGCGCCTAATACTTGCGGTCCGGGCGGGGGAACATCTTGGCTTCGGCGCGCTCGGTGTGCCGGTTCAGGTGGTTGATGCGCTTCACCGGGTCCTCGGCCTGCCGGCGCAGAATGCTCATCAGGTCCGAGTGCTCGAGGAAGCCGGCGTAGTCCTTGTTCCCCGTGATGCCGGGGCCGAGGATGAAGCCGTCCGGCTCGCCGGGGGCCACGCGCACGTCGCCCTCGTCCAGCACCACCTCGCCGCCGGTGATGCGGCCGAGCATTTGGCGCACGAATTCGGCGAAGGCCTTCTGCACGTCGAGAATGCTTTCGGCGCTGTTCACACGCTGGCGCAGCGCGCCTTCCAGTTCATTCTCATGCTTGGTCAGCGACAATCGAGCGGCCATGGCTCCTCCCGGATGATGGGTTTGAAATTCCTTACCATTGGATATCCCTTTTCCGAAGACGAAAGTAAAGGGCGAAGAGCGACCGCCCGGAAACGCGAAAAAGCCCCGCGCCTCAAGTGAGGAGCGGGGCTGTGGTTTCGGAAGCGGGAAGCGGTGGGGAGGGGCTTATTCGGCCTCTTCCTCCTCCTCGTGCATGTCGGCGAACCAGCTCTCGGCCAGGATGGGGCCGTAGTAGATGGCCTCCTCCTCCAGGTCCTCCTCGATGCGCAGCAGCTGGTTGTACTTGGCCAGCCGGTCGCTGCGGCACAGGGACCCCGTCTTGATCTGCCCGGCGTTCACGCCCACGGCCAGATCGGAGATGAAGGAGTCCTCGGTTTCGCCGCTGCGGTGGGAGACCACCGTGGTGTAGGCGGCCTGCTTGGCCATCTCGATGGTGTCCAGCGTCTCGGTCACGGTGCCGATCTGGTTGAGCTTGATGAGGATGGAGTTGGCCACCCCGCGCTCGATGCCCTCGGCCAGGATGTCCGGGTTGGTGACGAAGATGTCGTCGCCCACGAGCTGGATGTCGTTGCCCATGCGGTCGGAGAGGTTGATCCAGCCCTCCCAGTCGCCCTCGGCCAGGCCGTCCTCGATGCTGACGATGGGGAAGCTGGAGACGAGGTCGGCGTAGTAGTCGATGAGCTCCTGGCTGGAGAACACCTTGCCCTCGCCCTTCAGGTTGTACTTGCCGTCCTCGTAGAACTCGGAGGCGGCGGCGTCGAAGGCCAGGGCAATTTCGCTGCCGGGGTTGTAGCCCGCGGCCTCGATGGCGCGGATGATGTACTCCAGCGCCTCGGCGTGGCTTTTCAGGTTGGGGGCGAAGCCGCCCTCGTCGCCCACGCTGGTCACGTGGCCGTCCTGGGCGAGAATGTCCTTGAGGGCGTGGAAGGTCTCCGCGCCCATGCGCAGCGCGTCGGAGAAGGTCTCCGCGCCCAGCGGCATGATCATGAACTCCTGGATGTCCAGGTTATTGGGCGCGTGCGCGCCGCCGTTGAGGATGTTCATGAGCGGCACGGGCAGCAGTTTGGCGTTCACGCCGCCCAGGTACTGGTACAGCGGCAGGCCCAGGAAGTTGGCCGCGGCGCGCGCGTTGGCCATGGAGACGCCGAGCAGCGCGTTGGCGCCCAGCCGGCTCTTGTTGTCGGTGCCGTCCAGGTCGATGAGGGAGTTGTCCAGCGCGACCTGACGCAGGCCGTCCATGCCCACGATGGCGCTGGCGATCTCTTCGCGGATGTTGTTGACGGCCTGGCTGACGCCCTTGCCGCCGTAACGTTTCTTGTCGCCGTCGCGCAGCTCCAGGGCCTCGCGGCTGCCGGTGCTGGCGCCGGAGGGCACGGCCGCGCGTCCGGAGGCGCCGGATTCGTAGGTGACCTCGACCTCGACGGTGGGATTGCCACGGGAATCCAGGATCTCTCTGGCCCAAACAGCGGTGATGGTGCTCATTGTGCGCTCCTTTTGTTGTGGAACCGGGTCTTTCATCGGTTGCCGCGATGCAGCGTATACAATATTTCCGTCACAGGTTCAAATGCCGCGCGTGACGATTCGCGCGTGTGGCGAAATCCTCAGCGCACACGCTGGTAGGCGCGCCACAGCCCTTCCATGAGCAGATCCTCGCGCACCTCGTGCACGGCCGGGCACACCTGCGCGATGCGCGCGGCGAACCCGCCGGTGGCGATGACGCGCGCCTCATCCTCCCGGCCGGGCAGCAGCGTGCGCGAAAGCCGCGCGGCCAGCCCCTCGGTCATGGCGGCGAAACCGTGGATGAGCCCCAGGTTGAGGCTCTGCGAGGTGCTGGCGCCGATGTCCAGGCCGCCGTCGGCGCGGGCGGGCGGAATCTCCAGGGTGATGTGCGGCAGTTTGGCCGTGCCCGTGGCCAGGGCGCGGGCGCTGGAGAGCAGGCCCGGGCAGATGAGCCCGCCCAGGTACGCGCCCTCGAGCACACAGTCGAAGGTGGTGGCGGTGCCGTAGTCCACCACGATGAGGGCCGGGGCGTCGCAGAGCTCGCGCGCGGCGAAGGCCGTGACGAGGCGGTCCGCGCCGACCTCGGCCGGCCGGGCGTAGCGGTTTTCTATGGGCAGGGGCAGCCCCTCCGGGGCGGTCCCGGGGGCGAAGCGCACGGCTTGGCCGAAAAAGCGTTTGGCGGCGTGGACGAGCACCGGATTCATCGGCGGCACGACCGAAGAGGCGACGATGCCCGTGACTTGCCCGGGCGAGACGTTTTCCACACGGCAGATGTCCAGCAGCTTCAAGCCCCAGGCGTCCGGGGTGTCCAGACCGCAGGCGGGGGCGGTGGGCAGCGCGTAGCTGGCCACGAGTCCGTGGTCCGGTCGGGCGAGGGCGATCTTGACGTTGGTGTTGCCCACGTCGAGTAAGAGGACGGTTTCCATCGCGAAGTTCCCTGTTGCGATCGTCGGCCGCCGGGCGGCGACACGAAAAGTTTCGGAATTGGCACCATGGCGGGGACGTAATCCGTTGCACCCGTGTCCTGGCCGGTGTATTGGCCATAGAACCGACATCAGTCAAGGAGAATGCGCATGATGGATCCGACCACGCTCATACCAGCGGCCGAGGCCATCCCCTCTCCCTGGGGTTGGTTCGAGACCCTGCTTCTTGTGACGTTCGTCCTGCACCTGTTGTTCATGAACCTCGCCGTGGGCTCGGCCGCGCTGGCGTTTTTCGGCCGGCTGGGCGGCAAACAGCGTGAGCTGGCCCGCGAGTTGGGCCACCGCGCGCCGACATTCCTGGCGTTGACGGTGAACCTCGGCGTGGCCCCGCTGCTGTTCGTGCAGGTGGTGTACGGCCAGTTCCTGTACACCAGCTCGGTGCTCATGGCCGGTTGGTGGCTCTCGGCCATCGCGGCCGTCATCCTGGGCTACTACGCGCTCTACGTGCATGACGGGAAATTCGAGTCCGCGCCCGCCGCGTCGCTCAGCGCCCTGGGGCTCTCCCTCGTCTTTCTGGCCTACACGGGCTTTCTGCTCTCCAACAACATGACGCTGATGCTGCGGCCCGAAGCCTGGACCGCCTACTTCGCCCGTCCCGACGGCGGCCTGCTCAACGTGGCCGACCCGACCATGTGGTCGCGCTTCGTCCACATCATGCTGGGCGCGCCGGCCGTGGCCGGACTTTACGCCGCGCTGCTGGGGCGCAAAAGAAACCGGCCCGACTGGGTGGAACACGGTCTGGCCTGGTTCACGCGCGTGACCATGTTGCAGATCGTCGTGGGCCTGTGGGTGCTCTTTTCGCAGCCCGGGCGTGTGCGTCTGGCCCTCCTGGGCGGCGACGCGATCGCGACCGCCGTGCTCGCGGCCAGCGTGGCCCTGGGACTCGGCGCGCTGTTCGCCGGGCTGCGTGGGCGTCCACTGCCGGCAGCGCTGCTCACCGTGGGCGCGGTGGCCTGCATGGGCGCCACGCGCGCGCAGGTGCGCCTCGTCACCCTGGCTCCGTATTTCCATCCCTCCAGTCTGCCCGTGGCCCCGCAGACCTCGGCCATGATCCTGTTCCTCGTGGTGCTCGTTGTGGGCCTGTGGGGCATCGCCCGCATGATCGACCTGTACGCCCGGTCGGCCCCGGACCGGACGGGGAGGGGGTAGACCACCATGGAATATCCCATCTGGCATCTCGCGGTTCTGGGCGGCGGCTTCTGGATCGCCCTCATCGGCACCTTCCACGTGTTCCTGGCCCATTTCGCCGTGGGCGGCGGCCTGTACCTGGCCCTGGCCGAGCGCTACGCCCGCCGGCTGGATAGCCCGCGTCTGCTGGCCCACGTGAAAAAGCACGCGCGCTTCTTCCTGCTCGTCACCATGGTTGCCGGCGGCGTCACGGGCGTGGGCATCTGGTTCATCATCGGGCTGTTGTCGCCCCAGGCCACCAGCACGCTGCTCAAACTCTTCGTCTACGCCTTCGCCACCGAGTGGGTATTCTTCCTCGTCGAGATCGTGGCGTTGTTGCTGTACTACTACGGCTTCGACCGCATGGCCGCGCGCGACCACCTGATCCTCGGCTGGGCCTACTTCATCGCGGCCTTCTGCTCGCTGTTCATGATCAACGGCATCATCGGCTTCATGCTGACCCCCGGCGCGTGGATCACCACCCGCGCCTTCTGGGACGCCTTCTTCAACCCGACGTTCTGGCCGCAGCTGGTCTTGCGCACGGCGATCGCCCTTTCGCTGGCAGGCCTGTTCGGCTTTGTCACGGCCACGCGCATTCCCGACGACGACGGCGGGGCCGACCGCGAGCGGATGATCCGCATGGCCGCGGCCTGGACCATTCTGCCGTTGCTCGTCTGTGTGGGCGCGGGCTGGTGGTACATCCACAAGCTGCCGCAGGCCCAGTACGAGATGGTTCTGCTGCGTTCGGCGCGCATCGCCGGATTCTTCAAGTTCCTCCAGGCCTTCGCCGGATTCGCGGCCCTGGGCGCGCTGGCGCTGGCCGTGCGCATGCCCCGGCGCATGCGCTTCCCCCTGGCGCTCGTCATCGTGCTCACGGGCTGGGGGCTCATCGGCAGCTTCGAATTCATCCGCGAGGCCGCGCGCAAGCCCTTCCTCATCTATGACCACACGTACTCCAACGGCATCCACGTGGGCACGGAGGAGGCGATCAGCGCCAAGGGCTACCTGGCCACGGCCAAGTGGGCGCGCATCCGCGTCGTGACGCCGGAAAACCGTCTCGCCGCCGGCGCGGAGCTCTTCCAGCACCAGTGCGCCAGCTGCCATTCGCTCGGCGGCCCCATGAACAGCATCCGGCCCTGGGCCGCCAGCCTCACGGAGGGCGGCCTCGACGCGCTGCTCGGGGCGCTCCGCCGCATCAATCCCGCCATGCCGCCCTTCGTCGGCAACAAGGACGAGCGCGGGGCCCTGGCCGCTTATCTCGCCGGGCTCTCCGGCCGCAAGAACGCGCCCGCCGCCACGATGGACATCAAGGGCCTGCCCGTGGACATCCCGTCCTTCGACATCGCGAGCGCGAACTACGTGCTGCTCGCCTGGCCGGACCTCGGCATGCACATGAACGTCGCGGCACAGGGCGTGTTCGTCCTGCGGGAGTCCTCCCTCGAACTCAACGCCGAACTCATCAAGCGCGGCGAAAGCCCGGAAAAAGTCACCGAGGGCGTGACCCTCACCTACGCTCTTGAGGGCGGACGCGGCTCCGGCGTGCTCGCGCCGCTTTCAGGGCGCGACTGGTTCGGGGCCAGATTCGCCGTCTCCCCGCGCCGGGCCGACGGTTCCCTCGATCCGTATCCGCTGGCCACGGTCACCGCCGCCAACGCCGCCACCGGCGAGAAGCTCGTCGCCACCCGCGTGGTTCTGCCCGTGTCCGATGAGGTCGATTGCGCCTCCTGTCACGGCGGAGGCGACGGCAAGGGCAACATCACCGGTCAGACAGGCCTGAACATCCTGCGCATCCACGACCGTCTGAACCGCACCAGGCTCGTGGCCCAGGCCCGCGCCGTCGGCAAGGGCAAGACGGTGGTGCGCTGCGCCTCGTGTCACGCCGACGCCCTCTCCGGCGGGGAGGGCCGTAAGGACCTGCTCGGCCTCTCCGCCGCCATCCACGGCTTCCACGCCAACACGCTGCGTGGCCAGGGGCCGGAGTCCTGCGCCCGCTGTCACCCCAGCCGTCCCGACGGCGGCACCCGCTTCCAGCATGGCCTGCATGCGCGTATGGGGATGGATTGCACCAACTGCCATGGTCCGCTGGAGGATCACGCCATTGGTCTGCTCAAGCGCGAGGCCGAATCCGGCAAGCGCGGGGCCAAGCGGCTGCTTAGCCAGATCACGCCGCAACTCGCGGCGGCCGCGTCCATTCCGCCGCGCAGCGCCTGGGTGCAGACGTCGGACTGTCTGGCCTGCCACAAGGACTTCGGCAGCCCCGACCCCAGCCAGGCCTTCGGCCACTGGACCAAGGGCCCGGAGGAACGCTTCCGCACGCGCCTGGACGAGATGGGCGCGCTGCCCTGCCCGGCCTGCCACGGGCCGCAGCACGCGCTCTATCCCTCGGACAACCCCTATGGCGCAGCGCGCGACAACCTCCAGCCCTTGCAGTACCAGAAGCTCGCGCGGGCCATGGGAGCGCGGGGCAACTGCATCGTCTGCCACAAGAAGCGCATGGAGGTCGACGCGCACCACCCCAACACCATCAAGCCATTGTAGGAAACGCATGATCGCGCGCGAATGGAAATGCCTGTGCCCGCCGGAGACGGCCGAGGGTTTTCTCGGCCACCTGCGGGCCACAGGCGTTGACGAGGCCAAGGCCGTGCCGGGGTTCCTCGGCCATCAGATCCTCACCCGCCCGCGAGACGGGCAGGTCGAGTTCACCCTTGTCCTTTATTGGAAATCCATGGCCGGCGCGCGCGCCTTCGCCGGAGCCTCGTCCGACGAGGAGGCCGGTCGCGCCGTGCTCTACCCCGGCGACGAGCGCTACCGTATCGTCTCCGAGACCGTCGTGCGCCATTACGAGGTCGTCGAGGCCTTTTGGCCAGAGTAGGGAGAAAATCGGGGGGAAACCTTTCCGCTGGAAAGGTTCTCCCCCCGTCCCCCCCTTCCAAAGGCTTTTATCGGTGACACGGGCAGGCCCGCGTTTCATCGCCGTCTTTAGATGCAGCCGCCGCGTTTGGGCGTTGTCCCTTCTTCCGTCAATTGAATCCCCGACTGCAAGGCTTGCCGAGTGTGTCCCCTCGCCGCGAGGCGGTGGTTTGGATTATGCCTCCGGCGGCCAGGGGACTGCGCGTCCCCCGGCCCCCCGCGTCACAGGGAAACACAGTTTTTACATAATGGGGTTCCAAGGGGAGAAGTCCATTGTCCTGTGGAGCATGTTCACAAACCACACCGTCGCGGCCGAAGCATGCGCTTGGCATGACCGCAATGGTGTGGTTTGAATTATGCCGCCGGCGACCAGTGCCCCCTCCGGGGTTTAAACGTGCCCCCTGAATTCCGCCTTGGAAAATTTCATTCACCATGCGGTGCGCGACGTTCCGTCTTCGCCGATGCCAATGGCTCCCGCACCGGTCGCGGATGTCTCCGCCGGCTTCGCGGCGGAGACATCCGCGAATGTGGGATTCCAAAGGGCGAATGCCCTTTGGCGGGGTTCTCAGGGGCGGCGCCCCTGAGCGGGGTCCCGGCTGTGCTCCCTCCCGGATCGGCGTCTCCGGCTGTGCTCACGCGTCGGCGTCTCCGGCGGCCCTTACAGCTTGCTTTTGAGCACAATGTCGGTGATGGGGCCCCGGCTTTTTTCGCCCTTGAGCACCATGTGGGCGTAGTTTTTGAAGCCCTTGAGTTTTTTGACGGTCCAGTTGAGGCCGTTGTTGCTTTCGTTGAGGTAGGGGTTGTCGACTTGCCGGGTGTCGCCCAGGCAGATGCATTTGACGCCCTCGCCCATGCGGGTGAGCAGGGCGCGGGTCTCGTTGCGGGAGATGTTCTGCATCTCATCGACGATGACGACGCAGTTTTCCAGGTTCATGCCGCGGATGTAGGCGATGGGCTGGATGGTGAAGCGCTTGGGGTTCAGACGCAGGGTGTCGGCCTGCGGGTCCTGGAAAATGCGGTTGGCGGGCCGCAGCTCGTGGAGCTTGAGCAGCAGGTCGGTGATGTAGCGCACGTAGGGCCCCATTTTTTCTTCCACGTCGCCGGGGAGGAAGCCCATTTTCGCGCCGATTTCCACGACGGGCTTGACGAGGTAGATGCGTTTGAACGGGTTGTCCTTGCGTTCCAGGGTCAGGTAGAGGGCGGCGGCCAGGGCGAGGTAGGTCTTGCCGTAGCCGGCCTCGGACTGGAGGCTGACGAGGTCGATGCGCGGTTCGAGCATGAGTTCCAGGACCAGGTTCTGGTAGACGGTGCGCGGCTTGATGCCCCAGATCTCGTGGGTGTAGCCGATGGGCTTGGGACCGTCCGGGCCGAGGAACACGGGGACGCCGGACTCCCAGCGGAAGGAGTTGGCCACGGGCGTCTCACCTTCCTCCACGAAGCCGGTGTAGATTTGCGATTCGCTCTGGAAGGGCACGGAGTCCCGGTAGCCCTCGCAGGCGATGCCGGACACGCGGGCCTTGAGCTGCAAGATGCGGTCGTTGGTGACGAGGATGGGCTCGGGGAGCGGGTGGTGGCTGATTTCGCGCAGGATGCGGTCGTCGGGCGATTCGTCGGTGGCCAGCGGCAGGGCGCTGCCGCCGGGCGGAAATATGTGGACCTCGGGATCGGCCAGGATGGTGGTGACGGCCTGGGCCACCACGTGCCCCAGGCGCGGGTCGCGCTTCAGGCGGTCCAGCTCGGTGAGCACGGTGTAGGGAATGTGGACGCGGTTGTCCTGACCGTTGCGAAGCGCCTGGACGCACTTCGGATTTTCGATGAGCACGTTGGTGTCGAGCACGAAGTTTTTCGATGCCATTAGGATCCCTTGGGCTTTTGGTTTCGGCCCCTTGAACCGGGCCGGCAGGGTCCCCTGTCGTCGTGCTGGGGTTATGCGTCCTTCGGTCTCACCTCCCCGTGGAGCGGGCTTGCCGCCCGTCTGCTTTTAAATATTCTCTAAACATTTGCCGGAGGGAAATCCAGCGCCGTTTCCAGTCGAATGCGTGACGAAGCGGTGACCAAGCCGGCGCGGCTGCCGGCGTACGTGGCGCGCGGACGGTGCGGAATTTTTCGATGGTGACGAGGACGAGCTTGTGGTGTCGAGGGGAGGGCGTTCGGCTCGGGGTTGCGGATTTCAATGGTGATGTCGCCTTCGCCCTGCGCCACGCCGGTGAAGAGATGGCGAACGCGTTTGTCGCCCTCCAAACCGTCCAGCCGCAGCAGAGTAAGTCGAAGGCCGTGCCGGACAAGACGCGGTCGCTACCGCGCGGGTCGGGCCGCCCCAGTTGGATGGGGGAGCGCCAGCGCCTTTCGGGGTGACACGGGCGGCCCCCCGTTTCATCGTCCTGATGGAAGCGTGGGCGTTGGTCGCGGCGGCTTTTTTCGATGGTGACCCCGCCGGAGTTGTTACAGTGTTCGGGCCTGACCGGCGCGGTAGCCGAGAACTGCCTGCGTCAGGGCGAGCCCCCCAAGCGCGAAAAATGGCGCATCCCAGGAGCCGGTGAGGTCGTGCGCCGCGCCGAAGGCGAAGGGGCCGGCGGCGGCGATGAGGTAGCCCACGGACTGGGCCATGGTGGACAGGGCGGCTGCCTCGGCGTGGTTGTTGGCGCGCAGCCCCAGGAACATGAGCGCGAGGATGATGCTGGCCCCGCTTCCCGCGCCCAGCAGCGCGAACCACAGGACGGCGGCGCGGGGCGTCCACAGAAGCCCCACGGTCGCCAGCGCCATGAGCGACGCGCCGCCGAACGCGAGCCAACGTTGGTCGCGCGCGCGCCGGACGAGCGGCGGGATGAGAAAGCCGACGCCCAGCGAGACGACCTGCAGCAGCATGAGCAGCCAGCCGCCGGACGAGGGGGGGAATCCCCGGTCCTGCAGATAGCTGGGAAACCAGCCGATGGAAACATAGAAGCCGAGCGATTGCAGACCCATGAAGCCGGTGACCTGCCAGGCCAGGGGCGAGCGCCACACCGGACGTCGGGGCGGTTCCGGCGAGTCGGGCGCTGCGGGGGGATCGGGTCTGGCCGCGCGGGCGGTGGGCAGCCACACCAGCAGACCGATGACCGCGAGCAGCGCCCAGCAGCCCATGGCCCCACGCCAGCCGCCTGGAAGGACGAGCGTCAGCGGCACGGCCACGCCGGAGGCGATGGAGGCGGCGAGTCCGAAAGCCACGGAATAGGCCGTGGTCATGTTGGGCACGTGCAGGGGAAAGTCGCGCTTGATGAGGCTGGGCAGCAGCACGTTGCCCAGACCAATGCCGGCGGAGAGCAGCAACGTGCCCGCGAACAGCGTCGCGACGCCGTCCAGCGATCGCGCGAGCGTGCCGAGAGCCACGCAGGCGAGACCTGCCAGCAGCGTGCGCTCGATGCCGAAGCGTCGGCCGAACAAAGCCAGGGGGGAAAACGCGGCAAAGGCCAGCAGGGGCAGGGTGTTCAGCGCGCCCGCGCCCGTGGCCGTGAGGCCGAGCGTGGCCCGCAATGTCGGGATGAGCGGCCCCACGCAGGTGATCGCCCCGCGCAGGTTGGCGGCGATGAGGAAGAATCCGGCGAGGTACAGCGCGCCGTGCGCGTTCTTGTTCATCATGCGTCTTCCCGCCCCGCGCCGAGCCGCCGCGCGCAGCGCTCCGCCCGCTCGCCGTCCCGCGCCACGATGGCCTCGACGAGTTCCGCGTGCAGCCGGAGCTGCCATACCGCAGCCGGGTGGTCCCAGCCATCGGCGACGACGTTCACGCCGAGCGCCTCCCCAAGGTGCGCATGCATCTCAGCCGCCAGGGCGTTGCCCGCGCAGCTCATGACGCTGGTGTGGAACGCGGCGTCGGCCTTGGCGTAACGCTCCACGGAGCGGCTCTCCACCGCGGCGCGCAGGTCATCAAGCCGCAGCCGCAACTCCGCGGTGTCCTCCGCCGACGCCCGTTGCGCGGCCTTTCCCGCCGCATCGCGCTCCAGCAGCATGCGCAGTTCGTAGGCCTCGCGCAAATCCCCGCGCCGTGCGCGGTGCACCAACCCGGCGCGCATCTCGCTCGCGGCCGCCACGTAAGTGCCGTCGCCCGGCCGGGCTCGCAACATGCCCGCGTGCGCCAGCGAGCGCACGGCCTCGCGCACGGTGTTGCGGCTCACCCCCAGCCGGGCGCACAGCTCGCCCTCCGTGGGGATGCGGCTTCCCTCCGGCAGCTCGCCACGGGTGATCATGTCCTCGATACGTTCCGCCGCCCGCGCCGCCAGCGTGGGAGGCCGCGATAGCTTGTCCATGCGCGTTCCTCCATAAATGACCAAATGTAGGATGTATGTTCCGAAGGCGGTTGTGCGCCGCGCTGACCAGGATGTCAAGACGAAGGGCGTGGAGACCACGCCCGGGGAAATCGCGCGCCGCGCGGTTATTTCTCGATGGTGACGTGAACGAGCTTGTAGACGTCGGCGGGGTAGTTCGGCTCGGGCTTGCGGATTTTGATGATGATGTCGCATTCGCCTTGCGCCAGGCCGGTGAAGAGATAGCGGACGCGCTTGCCGCCCTTGGTGGGTTCGAGGCCGTCCAGGCGCAGCAGAGTGGGATCGAAAGCTGTGCCGGAGAAGGCGTAGCCGCTGCCGCGCGGGTCGCGCAGGTCTAGGATGAGGGTGCGGTTCACGTTGATGGTGACCTCGTGGCGTTGCTCACCGTCGAGGGTGAGCTCCTCGTTGGGCGTGCCGCCGAGCAGGCGCGGGATGTGGGCGCAGGCGGCGCACGAAACGAGGGCGAGAATGGCGAGGATGGGGGCGAGACGTTTGGGGAACATGCGGAGGGCTCCGTCGATACGATTTGCTTCATGCGGAGGCATGTGGGGCGTGTACCGTGGCGCGGGGTGACTGGCAAGTCTCACGATGCGTCGTCAAAGGAGGGTGGGGGGGCCGGTTTCCCGGCCCCCCTGGGGAGAGTGGAAGGGAGGACTGATGCGGATGGAGGAGGAGATGTCTTGTCGTCTCAATTCTGCGTGCGCATTTGCGCTTCGAGCCAGGAGCGAACCTCGTTGTTGGGCGGGTACACGCCCTTGAGGTTGCCCACGGACTCCAGAAACTCTCGGCCCAGGTCCTCGGGCAGCTCCACCTCGGCCAGTTCGCGTGCCTCCTCGGAGTTGCGGCTGACGAGGATGGCCTTGGGCCTGCTGTCCCAGGTGTAGACCACAAAGTAGTTGCTGAAATCCGCCTTGGAACGCACGGGCTGCCTGTCGGCGCGCCAGGAGTTGTTGCCCCACTCCAGATACAGGGTCACGGCGTCCCAGGGCGTCATGGTCCAGTCGATGTCCAGGTTGCGGTAGTTCTGCAGGCTGCCCATATGTTCCTCCTTGCGTTAAGATAGTAGTAATTGTTCTCGCTAATATGTCAAGCGCCGCGATCAACTTTTTTCACATATGACCGCGCAACCGCGTGGCATAAGGTTTTTTGGGCTTGGACCAATCGGTTGAATGGGGCGGATGTTTGACGCTGCCCCGGGCTTGTGCGAGAAAAGACGAGCCATTATGTGGTGAAATCGCCTACCAAAGAGGTTTTACAATGCTGATGACCGACCTGCTGCCCAAGGACGATTGGGCCAAGCTGGAACAGGAAATTCACGAGAAATTCGGCCTCAACGGCCATGCCTACGACGCGAACGGCTCGCCCTTCACTGGGCACGTCACGTGGTGCAACCGCCTGTGCCCGGCGCTGCGGCAGCACAAGGGCGCGGTTTCGGCCATCTGCTCCGTGGCCAACCAGGCCATTGGCGCGCAGGTGCGGCACTCGGGCGGGTTCGCCGTGGAGGACTGCGACGCCGGCCTCATGGTCATCTGCGTGCCGGTCTTCATCGACGGGGAGCTCGTGGGCATGGTGGGCGGCTGCGGCGGCCTGCGCGACGACTCCGAGCCCGAGACCTTCCTGATCGGCAAGGCCGCGGGCATTTCCGAGGACGAGGCCGCGGCGCTCTGCGAGGGCATTCCGCACTTCACCGAGGACGAGGCCCAGGCCGCGGCGCGGTTCATCGAGGGCCGCGTGGCCGACATCGTCAAGAATTTCGAGGAGCGCCGGGCCGGCAAGTAGCCGCCGCGCCGCAAGTCAGGAGGGACGGATCATGCGCGAGAACATCGTCATCATCGGGGCCGTGGCCCTTGGGCCCAAGGTCGCTTGCCGCTGCAAACGTCTCAATCCGGAGGCCCGGGTGGTCATGCTGGACCGGGGCGGCCGCATCTCCTACGGCGGTTGCGGCATTCCCTATTACGTCTCCGGCGACGTGAGCGACGCCGACGAGTTGCAGTCCACCTCCTTCCACATGCTGCGCGACGCTCCGTTCTTCCGCGACATCAAGGGCGTGGAGGCCCGGCCGCGCACCGAGGCCGTGCGCATCGACCGCGCGAAAAAAACCGTGCTGACGCGCAATCTGGACACCGGGGCCGAGGAGACGCTGTCCTACGACAAGCTCGTGCTGGCCACGGGCAGCACCCCGCGTGCGCTGCCCATTCCCGGCGCGGACCTGCCCGGCGTGCACGCCGTGGCCGATCTCGACGCGGCCATCGCCATCCGCGCGGCGCTGACCGCCGGGAGCGTCGGCAGGGCCGTGGTGGTGGGAGCCGGGTTCATCGGTCTGGAAATGGCCGTGGCGCTCGCCGACATGTGGGGTGTGGAAACCACCGTGGTCGAATACGCCCCCGGCGTGCTGCCCACGGTGCTCTCGCCCGGGCTCGCCTCCATGATCGAACGGCACATGCACGAGAAGGACATCTCCTTCCGCCTCGGCGGTCAGGTCACGCGCATCGAGGGCGACGGCAAGGTGGAGCGCGTGGCCATCAAAACGCCCAATGGCGAGGAGGTCATGGAGACGGACATGGTCGTCATGTCCGTGGGCGTGACGCCGAACACCGAGCTCGCCCGCGCGGCCGGCCTGGAGTGCTCCGCGCGCGGCGGCGTGGTGGTGGACGGGAACATGCGCACCAGCGACCCGTCCATCTACGCCGGCGGCGACTGCGCCGAGATCCGCAATCTCGTGACCGGCAAACCGTTTTTCCTGCCGTTGGGCTCCCTGGCCAATCGGCAGGGCCGCGTCATCGGCGACAACCTTTGCGGCATCTCCTCGCGCTTTCCCGGCGCGGCGGGCGCGTGGTGCGTCAAGCTCTTCGAGCAGAACGCCGCGGGCGTGGGCCTCACGCTGGACGCCGCCAGACGCTCCGGCCTGGACGCCTTCTCCATCATCGTCAGCCAGTTCGACCGCGCGCACTTCTACCCGGACAAGGCCTTCATGTTCCTGGAACTGGTGGCCGAGCACGGCACCGGCCGCGTGTTGGGCGTGCAGGGCGTGTGCGCCATGGGCGATGCGCTCGTGGGACGTATCGGCGCGGTCTCGGCCCTCATGCCGCACCGGCCCACGGTGGAGGAGTTGTCGCTCCTGGAGCTGCCGTATTCGCCGCCGTTCAACTCGGCCATGGACATCGTGAACGTGCTGGGCAACGTGGGCGGCAACGTGCTGGCCGGGCGCAACAAGAGCATCGCCCCGCAGGAGTTCGCGCGGCTCTTCGCTGAACGCGACGGGTCGGATGTGTTTTTTCTCGACTGCCGCGAACACCCCAACGCCGAGCCGTACCTCAAGGCCTATCCCGGCGTGTGGCACAACATCCCGCAGGGGCAGTTGGCCGGCCGGCTCAAGGAGGTCCCGCGCGACCGCAAAATCGTGCTGGTGTGCAACTCCGGCGCGCGTTCCTACGAGGCCTTCGTCACGCTGGCCCACGCGGGCTACGCCGATGTGGTCAACGTGGCCGGCGGCATGGCCACCCTGCGCATGGCCGGGGCCGATCCCAAGGTGTAGCGGCCGCGAGCCAATCGAACGCGACGGGAAACGGGAGCATCAATGCCCAGGATTTTCAGACTGGATATCACGGTCGCGTCGTCGGACATCGACATTCAGGGCCACGTGAACAACACGCGCTATGTTGGCTGGATGCAGGACGTGGCCGTGGCGCACAGCGCGGCCCAGGGCTGGCCCATGACGCGCTATGTCGAGGAGGGCGCGGGGTGGGTGGTGCGGCAGCACACCATCACCTACAAACGTCCGTGTTTTCTGGGCGAGGTGGTGAGCGTGTGCACGTGGATATCCTCCTTCGCCCACCGGCAGAGCGTGCGCGAATACCTGTTCTGGCGCGCGGCCGACCGCACCGTGCTGGCCGAGGCCGAAACCCAGTGGGTGTTCATCAACCTCACCTCCGGCCGACCGACCAAGGTCCCCGACTCCCTGCTCCACGCCTTCGAGGTCGTCGACGATGCGGGAGAGGCGGTAAGGATGCTGGAGGGGTAACGAGCCCCTTTCCCTGCCTGCGCTTCTGGAGGCGTGATGTCAGACCCTTGTGACTGTTTTGAGATCGTCAATAATGGGCTCAAGTGCACCACCAAAGCTCTGGAATGCGCACAAGCCTTGGGGCATTTCCTGGCACCGATCATTATGGAGCCAGCGGAAATGGCCGCAGGTATCGCGTATGATTTTCTCCGACAATTTCGCTGGGAACTACAGCAAAAATATATCCAGCGAGTTGAGAAAATCATAGGGGAACGCGGGCTGACGTCTCCCACCCGGCGGGTGCCTTTGAATATTGCCATCCCGCTGCTCCAGGCTGCCTCCATGGAAGAGGACGACCTGCTGCGCGAGATGTGGGCGCGTTTGCTGGTCAATGCCATGGATGCCGACCGAAATGTCGAGATGCGCCGAGCCTTTATCGATATTTTGGAGAGCCTGACAAGTCTGGACGCCCAGATCTTGGAAAAGATTTCCTCGGCCTGCGGGGACGATGCCCAAGAGGGTGTCAACTCGGAGGAAATAGCGGCCCAGCTTGTTTCCGAAGGGATTTTGCAGGAGGACGAGGTTATCGACGCGGCGGCGGATGCCGACTCCGCTAAAGCCAAAAGGCGGAACGACGCCTTTGCGATTTCCCTGCTGAACCTACAGCGGCTTGGCTGCATTCGGGATGAAGCGTATCTTGGCTCTAACGATGGTGGCGTTACTATCCCCAACATCACACCTCTCGGAGCCGCGCTGATTGCGGCATGCGCCGAGTGAGCGGGAGAGAGGCCCGGAATCCGCATAGGTGTGAGTTAAACGAGGGTAGCGCCCCCCTTCTTGCTCCCCGTCCAAATGCACGAATGCCTTCGCGGCAACCTGCGCGTTAGGCGGCCACGCGGCCCCGGAGGGACACAATGGACGACTTCCCCGAATTCATGAAGCGGGCCGCTAATCGCGTTCCATCGGTCGCCCAGAATACCAGAGACATCAACGGTTGTTTCTACGAGGCGGCCGATGGCGGCCAGATGGCCTTCTGGACTTGTCGCACGGCCAGGGAATCCCGCAAGCACACGCATGATTTCGATGAATACATGGTCTGCGTGCAGGGCGAATACACGGTTTTCATGAATGGCGAGCGGTTCGTGCTGCACCCCGGCGACGAGCTGCTCATTCCCAAGGGAACGGAGCAATGGGGGCGCTGCACCGCCGGAACGCGGACCATCCATGCTTTCGGTGGCAAACGCATCGGCGTGGGCGAATGAGACCTCTCTCCTCCACATTGACTCCCGCCCCGTCCTCCCAAAGGTACCACGCGGCGCGGGTCGCCGGGAGAGGCGGGCGGAGAGGAAGGGACATATGAGATTTTTTGTTTTGACGCTTCTGGGGGTTCTCCTCACACCGGGATTCGCCAGCTGTGGAGAAATCTCGACAGGAATAGGCTCGTGCGGGATTGACGGGTGGCCGGCCCCTTGCCGTTGGAAGTCCAGCAGTTGTCGCAAGCCCTCGCCTCCGTCGTTCGCCGTGTACGACCGGGCCGCCGTGCAGCGCGTGATCGACGACTATAATACATATGCTTCGAAGGTTAAGGATTACCAGCATTGCATCGACAACGAGGCCGCGCGGGACGTCCGCAACATTCGAAGAAGCATTCTCGACGACGCCCAAAAGAGCGTTCGCAACGCCGAGGACGAGCTTCAGCGAGAAAGAAGCAACCTGAACACGGCGATAAGCAAATATAGATGACGAAGTGGACCCGTCATTTCCCCGCATTGACTCCCGCCGCGTCCCGGTGCACAAACGCCCTCGCGGCGCAGGCCGCTAAGGGAGCGTTCTCCGCATGACCACAGATCGGGAAAAGCAACCAAATCCGACGACCCCGGACATCGCCGGGACGGCCCAGCCGGCCGATCCCGCGACCGCGCGCCTGCCCATCGGCGTGTTCGACTCCGGCATGGGCGGGCTCACCGTCCTGCGCGCCCTCATGCGCGTCCTCCCGAACGAGAATTTCCTCTACCTGGGCGACACCGCCCGCCTGCCTTATGGCACCAAGAGCGGCGCGACCGTCGCCCGCTACGCCCTGCAAACCACCCGCGTGCTGGTGGACCAGGGCGTCAAGATGCTCGTCATCGCCTGCAACACCGCCTCCTCCGTGGCTCTGCCCGGCTTGGCCGAGGCCTACCCCGGCCTGCCCGTCATCGGCGTCATCGAGCCCGGCGCGCGCGCCTGCTGCGAGCACGCCCCCCACGGCCGCATCGCCGTCATCGCCACGCGCGGCACCGTTCGCGGCGCGGCCTATCAGACCGCCATTCTGCGCCTGCGCCCGCAGGCCACCATCGCCACCCGGCCCACCCAGCTCTTCGTGGCCATGGCCGAGGAGGGCTGGATCGACGGCCCCGAGGTGGAGGCCGTGGCCGAGCGCTACCTGACTCCCCTCATGGCCGAGTTCCCCGGCGGCAAGCCGGACTGCCTCGTGCTGGGCTGCACGCATTTCCCGGTGCTGGCCCCGGCCATCCGCAAGGTGCTGCCCGAGGGCGTGGAGCTCGTGGACTCCGCCGAGACCACCGCCCAGTGCGTGGCGCGCGAGCTGGCCGAACGCGGCCTTCGCCGCCCAGCCGCCGCCAAGGGCGCGGAGGGCGGCCACGCGCGTTTCTTCGCCACCGACGACCCCGAGCGCTTCGCCAGCGTGGGCGGAATCTTCCTCGGCCGGCAGCTCGCCCCAGACGAGGTCTCCCTCATCGATCTGTAGCGCGGGCTTCAGCACCGGCCGCCGCCGCGATCGTCGCATCCCCCGTGGCGTCTCGGGCGTATGTCTTCCTCCTTCATCCCCACCTGGGGTTCTATCCGGTCCCGTCTCACCGGACCTTTCCCTGCCTGCCTCGGTCCGTTTCGCCTCCGCCTCGGGCCCTTCCGTGCGCGCCGCTTCCCTTCGACCGTGCGCCGCGCCCGCGCCCGTGCGCGTCCAGGGGGGCGTCTCGCGTACGCGATCGGCTGTCGCCGGAGAGTGTTTCCACCACAAAATCGTGTGCGCCCGGGAATCACAAGCTCTCCTGAAAAACGCCGGAGCCTCCCCCCCGCCCGTCGCCGTTCCCGTCCTCCCACGTCTGGACATCCACGTCCAAGGCGGGCATTCTGCCGCCGGCAGCCAACGTTCCAACCCCGGTAAGCGCCGGGAAGCGATTCTTTCGGAGGTCCCATGCTTCGTCTGCACGGCCTGCGTCACGCCAGCTTCGAGAAGGAAGGTCAAATTGCCGCCTGGGCCAGCGAGCATGGCCACAGCCTCACGCACACCGACCTCTGGAACGGCGAGACGCCCCCGGATCAGGACGCCTTCGACTTCCTTATCGTCATGGGCGGCCCCATGAACATTTACGAGGAGGACAAGTTCCCCTGGCTGGCCATGGAAAAGCGCTTTCTCCGGGAGAGCATCGCCGCCGGCAAGCGCGTGCTTGGCGTCTGCCTGGGCGCGCAGCTCCTCGCCGATGTCCTCGGCGGACCGGTGAGCAAGGGCATGAACCGCGAAATCGGCTGGTTCCCCGTCACCCCCGGCCCGGATGTCGCCAAGAGCCCCATCTTTTCCACGCTGCCGGCGTCCTATCCGGCCTTCCACTGGCATGGCGACACCTTCGCCATTCCCCCCCGGGCCCTCTGGGTCGCCAAAAGCGAGGCCTGCGCCCACCAGGCCTTCACCTCCCACGGCGACCGCGTCGTTGGCCTCCAGTTCCACCTGGAGGTCAGCGCCGAGAGCCTCGCCGCCATGGCCTCCGGCTGCGCCGATGAGATCACCGTCGGTCCCGACCACCCCTACGTCCAGTCCGCCGACGACATGACCGCGCACCCCGAGCGGCTCGTCCAGGTTCGCGGCCTGTTGAACCACATCCTGGACAACATGGCCGCGCTGGGGTAGACCCCCCGACCACCCAAAACGACCACACCACAGGGAGTCGACCCATGGCAGAAACCGTCGAGGAACTCACCATCAGCTACGAGGAAGACGGCGTCGTCGTCACCGACGAACTCGACAAGGTCATCCTCTCCAAAGGCGCCTGGGCCACCGTGCTCTACAAGTATCGCTCCTGGGACAAGGCCAAGAACGACTACGGCCCCGTCGCCTTCACCATCCGCCGCTACCGCAAGCAGAACGGCGAATACCGCCAGCAGAGCAAGTTCACCATCTCCAGCGAGGACCAGGCCCGCAAGATCATCGCCGCCCTCCAGGGCTGGCTGGACGCCAAGTAAAGCGCCAGGGCGCGGCTTCCGCCTCCGCCCAGGGGCGCTTGCCCCGCGTCTCCGCCAGAGCCTTATCCTGTCTTCGCCAGGGGCGCTGCCCCTGGACCCCGCCAAAGGGTGTTCACCCTTTGGAATCCCACATTCGCGGATGCTGGGCGGCAGGCGTCGGCGATCGGTCCTGTCGCCGCTCCATGAAGCCGTTCCTTTGCCGGCCGCACACGGCTCAATACGGGAAAATACCAGGGGCAGGGAACATGGGTTGGACCCGCGTCCATTTCCTTATCGCCGCCCGCGTTCCGTGGGGGCGACGACGTTCCGGTCCCGCATTCCGGCGGCGCGCCGTCCCCCTTTACTGATTCCCTCCGTCCCGTCCGCCCATTCTGTTTGCCCATTCCGTCAACGGGATCCGGCGAGCCCTGCGATGTGGCGGCGCGGCAGCGAAACGGAGGTGTTCGCGCCCGCGAGCAGGGCACGCCGGCAGACCAGCCGGTCATGGAGACTCGGCGGCTTCGCCTCACGTCCTCGCATCGCCGGCAACGCGCTCCGCGGCATCGCTCCCGTACACATGGCGCAAGGCGTCCTTCACCGCGCCGGAGAAGGGGACCACCGGCAGCCCGAGCCCGGCCAGGACGCGGCGGGGCACGTCGCCCGCCTCCCGCGCCACCACGGCGCGGCAGTCCGCGAAGTTCGCCGCCACCTCGCGCCAGCCCGCCTCGCCCATTCGGCCGGGATCGAATCCGCCGCCGCAGCTTCCGCCGCATCCACCCAGACCGAGGTTGTCGCCGCAGCCGTTGCCGCCGTCGCCTCCCTCGCAGCCGCGCAGCGCCGTGCGTTCCTCGCGCAGGCGGAATCGGCCGTCCTCGCCCATGCCCCAAATCTGCAACCGCCGCGCCTGCCCCAGGTGCGTATCCACGAGCACGCTGCTGCGCGACGCGACGGCGACATAAGGACGGTCGTCCTGGTCCTGCGGGGGCAGCTTCC
>JAIMKR010000015.1:39119-69045 GCA_020692325.1 Desulfocurvus sp. | reverse complement strand
GATGGCCGCGTGTCCGAGCAGAATCTGCACGGTGCGCAGGTCCGCGCCGCCCTCAAGTAAATGGGTGGCGAAGGTGTGCCGGAAGGTGTGCGGTGAAATGTCCCGCCGGATGCCGGCGGCCTCGGCGTAGCGCTTCACGAGCTTCCACACGCCCTGCCGCGTGAGCCCCTTGCCCGAGCGGTTGAGAAAGATGTGCCGGGTCACGGGACCGAAGCCCGCGCGCTTATGCTCCAGCCATTCCGCCAGCAGCTTTTGCGCCGCGGTGTGGATGGGCACCAGCCGTTCCTTCGCGCGTTTGCCGAACACGCGCAGAAGCCCCGTCTGCGGATCGTAGTCGCCCAGCATGAGTCCCACGAGCTCGGAGATGCGCAGGCCGGCGGCGTAGAGCACCTCCAGCATCACTCGGTCGCGGAAACCGAGGGCGGTGGAGACGTCCGGCTGGGCGAGCAGGGCGTCCATCTCCGCCCGGGTGAGAAACTCGGGTAGCTGTTCCGGCAGCTTGGGGCTTTCCAACAGGGCGGAGGGGTCCTCGTCGAGCAGATGCTCGCGCACGGCGAAGGCGAACAAACCGCGCACGGCCGAGACATGCCGGGCCAGGCTCGTCGCGGCCAGCTTTCTGGCTCGCAAATGCATCAGATAGAGGAACAGTACCCCCTGGGTGCAGGCGGTGAGCGACGAGCCCACGCCGTTGAGGAAGGTCAGCAGGTCGGCGATGTCCGCGCCGTATGCGCCGAGCGTGTTCTCCGAAAGCCCGCGCTCAACGGTCAGGTGCTCAAGGTACCTGTCGGCGATGGGATGCGTGGGGGCGGCCGGCGCGGCCGGCGCGATGCTGCTCATTGGGTGATCACCGATTCCTGGACCTGCACCGCGCTGCGTGATCACAACCCGGGTGTCAGCTCCCCCGACGAAACGGAAGAATCCACGCCGGGAAAGGTCAAGTCTAAACTCTTTCCCGTATCGTCGCAAGCGCACCCCAAAACGGCCGCCATGCAGGCGGGGCCTCAATTGACAGCGCCCGACCGTGGAAGTACAGAGGCGTTTCCATTAGCACCATAAGGAGCGGTTCATGTCCGAATTCAAGCTCGCCAAGCGTCTGGAGACCCTGCCGCCGTATCTTTTCTCCGCCATCGACAAGGCCAAGGAGGAGGTCCGCGCCCGCGGTGTGGACATCATCAGCCTGGGCATCGGCGATCCCGACCTGCCGACCCCGAACTTCATCGTCAAGGCCATGAGCGAGGCGATAAAGCGCCCGGCCAACCACCAGTATCCTTCGTACATCGGGATGCTGAGCTACCGCAAGGCCGTGTCCGACTGGTACAAGCGCCGCTTCGGCGCCGACCTTGATCCGAACACCGAGGTGCTCGGCCTCATCGGCTCGAAAGAGGGCATCGCGCATTTCCCGCTGGCCTTCGTCAACCCCGGCGACGTGGCCCTCATCGCCACGCCGAACTACCCGGTCTACGGCGTCAGCACAGAGTTCGTGGGCGGCATTCCCAAGTACCTTCCGCTCACCGACGAAAACGACTTTCTGCCCGACCTCGACGCCATCGACAACGATACGTGGAAGAGCGCCAGGCTCATCTACGTGAACTACCCGAACAATCCCACGGCCGCCACGGCCCCGCGCTGGTTCTACGAAAAGCTCATCGAGAAGGCCAAGGAATTCGACGTCATCATCGTCCACGACGCGGCCTACACCGAGATCTACTACGACGAGGCCAACAAGCCGCTGTCCATCATGGAGATCCCCGGCGGCAAGGACGTGGCCATCGAATTCCACTCCCTGTCCAAGACCTTCAATATGACCGGCTGGCGCATCGGCATGGCCGTTGGCAACGCCTCCCTCGTCAAGGGACTGGCCAAGGTCAAGGAACAGATGGATTCGGGCATTTTCCAGGCCGTGCAGGAGGCCAGCGCCGTGGCCCTGAACGACGGCGACCTGTTCTGCAAGGGCCTGCGCGCCATCTACAAGGAGCGCCGAGACGTTGTCATCGACGCCCTGCACAAGGCCGGCATCTCCTGCCGCGTGCCGGACGCCAGCTTCTACATCTGGTCCAAAGTGCCCCAGGGCTTCACCTCACAGGAATTCGTCACCCGGCTGCTGAAGCAGACCGGCGTGGTCACCACCCCGGGCAACGGCTTTGGCACGCCAGGCGAGGGCTATTTCCGCATCTCGCTCACGGTCGACACGGACAGACTGAAGGAGGCGGTGTTACGGATTTCCCAGCTCTAGATTGCTACGTCTCCCTTGGCTCCAACGTGGGCGACGGCGAGGCGAACATCGAGGAGGCGTTGCAGCGCCTGGAGGTCTATGGCGACGACCTGATGTTCGACGCCCAGTCTCCGATCTACACAACCGAACCGCAGGGCGAGGTCAAGGATCAGCCCTGGTTCAAAAACTGCGTGGCGCGGCTCAAGGCAGCCTCGGACATCTGGGCGCCGGAAGGGCTGCTCTCCACACTCCAGGCCGTGGAGGCGCAGATGGGGCGTGTGCGCGGCGAGGTCGTGGGCGGCCCGCGCGTCATCGACCTGGACCTGCTCCTATTCGGCGACGTGGAGATGGCGGGTGAGTATCTGACCCTGCCGCATCCGCGCATGTGTGAACGCGCCTTCGTTCTCGTGCCCTTGCGCGACATCGCGCCCGGACTCGTGTTCAAGGATGGCAGAACCATCGACCAGATGCTGATGGGGCTCGACTATAGTCTCGAGGGCCGGCGCATCAGTCAGAAATAGGGCGCGACCCGCCCAGAGAGGACGTACCACCATGGGTTTGACCAAACTCCTCATACTCGTCATCTGCGGCTTCGTGGTCTGGAAGCTTTTCGCCGGCGACAAGCGCTACAAGGAGACCAAGGAAAAGGACAACAAGGACCAGCTCATCGCCTCGGGCGAGCTGGTACGCGATCCCGTCTGTGGCACCTACGTTTCCAAGAATAGCGACATTCGTGTACGCCAGGGCGACGTGGTGTTGAACTTCTGCTCCTACGACTGCCGGGACAAGTACCTCAAACGGCTTGAGGAGCAGACCGGCGCCAAGCCAGAAGCCTAGTTTTCCCCTTCGATTCGCATAGGCCGGGCGCAAGTCCGGCCTTTTTCATCCGCTGTAAATTCTTCGGAGCATCCAATGAAAATTTTCCTCGACAGCGCCAATATTGAAGAAATCCGTGAAGCCAAATCCCTCGGAGCCATCGAGGGCGTGACCACCAACCCGAGCCTGCTCGCCCACGAGAAGGGCGACTGGAAAAAGATCGTCCGGCAGATCTGCCGTGAGGTGGAAGGACCAGTGAACGTGGAGGTCATCGCCCAGGATCGGACAGGGATGCTGTCCGAGGCGCGCGATCTGGTGAAGCTTGCCCCCAATGTGGTGGTCAAGATTCCGGTGACCATCGAGGGGCTGAAGGCCATCGCCGAGCTGCGGGAACGCGGCGTCGAGACCAACGCGACGCTGGTCTTCTCGCCAAACCAGGCGTTGCTGGCGGCCAAGGCCGGAGCCAGCTACGTCAGTCCGTTCATCGGACGACTGGATGACATCGGCCAGGACGGCGTGCAGGTCCTCCAGGACATCATGACCATCTTCCGCAATTACGACCTGCCCACGCAAGTGCTAGCGGCGAGCATCCGCCACACCAACCATTTCTTCCAGGTGTCGCTTTTGGGCGCCGATTGCGCCACGGTGCCGCTGGCCGTTTTGCTTGATCTCGCCAAACATCCGCTTACCGACATCGGTTTGGCCAAATTCATGGACGACTGGGCCGGGCAGCAGAAGAAATAGGCGCCCGTTCCCGTTAGAGCTAGCGAAGGCTTCGCCACCCTATCGCTCCCCATTTTTTGAATGTCTCATAATGTAAATTATGTTAACTTTCGTATTTCTAAAAAGGTAACCCACCCCCGAGCGATTTCGCCGGCCGCGTCATTTCCTCGGCTCTTTCGTCTCGGTAGAACCAACTCATTAGCCGGTCTCCGGTTCTCGCGGCTGCACGCATGCCCGTTTCCATAAAAAGGTGCTGCACCCAAAAAACACAACGCGCGCCTTGGTGGCCATGCACTTGAGCCTGTCGTCTCATTTATGCGCGAAACACACGGTTCAGTTTCGTGGTGCGGTCCCCCCATGCTCGCTGTAGGCTCGCGGGAAAATATCGCCTATCTCATAGGGCAGTTCTCAACATGTTTTTCACAGGTATTGTCATTTGGCTAATAGCTTTGTCGTCTCGCACTTACGCATCGAAAAATTCATCATGACGCGATCATCGGCCATAATCACAGGCGGACGCAAACGCTGGTGCCACGTAGCCGACTTGTTGTCCCCACGCTTCACGCACGGGGAGGTCTCCAACATCAATCATAACGCTGGCGCGCCGCTGGATTATTCCCAGCGCCTGAAGTATAGACGCCAAGGAACTTTTGGGATCGCCGGGCGTGACGTGACAACGTGATGATGAACGCACGACGGCGGACAGGACGACATCCGTCGTGCCGCCAACCCATCGATGGGCGCGTCCCACTCAGGCTTTCATCATTTCCCTCTAAAACCACACAGCCAGGAGCCCCGCATGGCAGACGATTTTCGTACGAAGCTCAAAGAAAGCATGAGGAACCAGACCACAGGTGAGCGCTGGTTCGACGACATCGACATCGGCGACGTGCTTTTTCTCTCAATCCAGGCCAGCGCGCTGCACGGCTGCACGCCGCCGAAACTCCTCGACGATGTGAACCAGTACGACGCCTTTCAGGTGACAGTGCAGATAAAGCCCAAGGTCATGATTTATGGCCATCGCGGAGTACTGCCCTTTTTGGAGTCCAAGCCCTGGTGGCCGTTGTTCTCCGACGAATCGCCCATCGTCTACTTGGCGGAGAACGTGGCCGCCGGCACGGTGCAGGAGATCTACGACGACTCGCTGGCCGTCTTGAAGGAACACCCCGAGTTCACCCCGCGGCGCTGCGGCTGCAGCCTCAAACCCTGTTAGCGTCGTCACAAGCTCTTTTAAGGCCCCGTCCCCGCGAGCGATGCCGGAGACGGGGCCTTCTTTGTGGTGACGAGAACTTCAAGCTTTACTCAAAACATTTTTTCCCCCTACGATCCTCGGCACGTCACGGAGAGAGTGCGCTCAGAAGTGTCGCCCCCCCGAACTCTCGCACGAAGCACGGAGTCGTCATCGACGCGCCAAGGGTGACGCACGATTCAACGTGGAGAGTTTGAAGTCCCAACCGGATGGCGGGAAAATCCCCTGTGTCCTAGAGAAATCAACGGGGGAGGCTCGCTGGCGAGATCCTTCAACAATAAAAACACTTCCGTGAAGGATGACGTCGTACGATAGCCCCCTTGAGGCGAACGGGGGCGGAAACGAAGGGGAACGAGCCTTGGCACAAAGAAAAATTAACCAGGAAGGAATGAACAAAAAATACGGATGACAATAAAAAAAGGCTCCGTCTTGCGACGAAGCCTCAGGAATTCATGGTGCCGGGGGGGGGACTCGAACCCCCACAGGATTTCTCCCACTACCACCTCAAAGTAGCGTGTCTACCAATTCCACCACCTCGGCAAATCAAAAAACTACTGGGCCGGCTTGGCCGGCTGGACGGGAGCCGCAGGAGCCGGCTGGGCAGTCAACGGTGCGGCCGACTGCGGGGCCTTTTCCTCGAAGGTCACGCCGCTGGGCGGCGGCGTTTGCTTCACCGGCGCGGGAGCGGCCATTCCGGCCGCGCCCTTCGTCATCAGGGAACTATCTCCTAAACTACTAGGCTTTGTCAAGATATTATACGCCAAAGAAGTGATGAGAAAAATAGTCGCGAGCACGGCGGTAACGCGCACGAGAAGTCCGCCCGCGCCGGTGCTGCCAAACACGGAGCTGCTGCCCCCGCCGAAAATGACGCCCATGCCCTCCTGACCGGACTGCAACAGCACGAACACGATCAGAAAAATACAGGTCAGAATATGAATGGTAAGCACAAAATTTTGCAACGCTTTCTCCTCGCGTGAGTCCCGCGCGTCACTACGCCAGGACGATGCGGCTGAACTCGTCAGCCTTCAAGCTCGCGCCTCCTACCAAGACTCCGTCCACATTGTCAAGCCCAATGATTTCGGAGGCGTTGCCGGGTTTAACGCTGCCGCCGTACAGGATGCGCGCCAGCCGGCCATTCGCGCCGAAAATTCCCTCCAGCAGCTTGCGCACGAGGCCATGCGCCTCGACGATTTCCGCAGATCCGGCGACGAGTCCTGTACCGATGGCCCACACGGGTTCGTAGGCCACGCAGATGCGTTCAGGATCGACATCGACCGGGACGCCGGACAACCCCGCCCGGGTCTGACGCTCGATGACCTCGGCCAGGCGGCCGGCCTTGCGTTCGTCAAGGGTCTCGCCCACGCACAGAATAATTTTAAGCCCGGAGGCGAGGCCGAAGGCCGTTTTCTCACCCACCAGGGCGTCGCTCTCGCCGAGAATGTGCCGCCGTTCGGAATGCCCGGCAAGGGCGAACGTCGCGCCGCAGTCCTTGAGCATGGCCGGAGAAATCTCGCCGGTAAAGGCGCCGTGATCGGCCGGGTACAGATTCTGCGCGCCGAGAAAGAACCGATCGGCCGTGGCGATGGCCGCGCCGGTCTCGGCGAGGGCCGTGAAGGGAGGAATGAGCAGCACCTCGCGACCGGCGGGCGGCGCGGCGCAGAGCCTCGCGAGTTCGGACGCCGTCGTCGCGGCCTCGGCGCGGGTCTTGTGCATCTTCCAATTGGCGGCGAAAAGTTTGTTCATGGTCCGCTCCAATGTCATATGGCGTCGTCCGCTGGCGGACGGATGTCCAGCCGATACAGCAGCGCGTCCTCGTTGTTGTCGGGGTAGTAGTTCTTCCGAACACCCACTTGGGTAAAACCGAATTTTTCGTAAAGGTCAATGGCCGGAGCGTTGGAACGACGCACCTCGAGGAATCCGGTTTCGACGTCCTCGCGCCGGCAGATGTCCAGCACCGTGGTCAGCAGGCGCGCGGCGTGCCCGCGGCGACGGTGGCCGGGACGGGTGCCGATGTTCATGATCTCCATTTCGCCGGCGATGGTGGAAAAGGCCACGTAGGCCACGAGCCCGCCCTTCCCGCGCACGCCGAGAATACGGTAGGCGTGGCGCGCAAGGCCAAGCAGGATCTGCTCGCGCGTCCAGCGGGTGCGGAAGCACAGCCCCTCCAGCTCCGTGACGGCGTCAACGTCGTCCTGGCCGAGAAGTTCGCATGCGACCGTTTGCATCGGCTCACCATCCTTATTATACTGCCGCAGCCCATGGTTCGTCATCCCCGTCCAAGGAGTCCGACATGTCCGAAGCCGAAGCGCAACCATCCGCCCCCCTCGTGGAGGTGCTTGATCCCGCGCGCCGCGCGGTCGCCGTGCTGCCGGCGACGGAGGTGTCCAGACAGAAACTCATGCACCGGGCCGTGGCCGTTCTCGTCTTCGACGAGCCCGGGCGGCTGTTTTTACGACGCTCCGCCGCTTCCGCCGGTCGCACGCCCGGTCGCTGGGACGTTCCCACCCGTGGCCCCGTCCTGGCAGGCGAGTCGGTTCAGGATGCGGCCGTCCGCACGCTGGAGGCCTGCCTCGGCATCCATTCCGAACGCCTCCGCCCCATGTTTGATCTGCCGGCCACGCCGGAAAACGGCAACGAATTCCTGCATGTCTTCAGCCTCACGCGGTCGGAAAACAAAGCCGAGGACGGAACGACGTCGGAGCAGCCAGACGAGTACGGCTTCAGCTCCGAGGAACTGGGATGCCTGCTGCGCGACTTTCGCGAGCTGGTCGCGCCGCGTTTCCTGCTGCTGGCCGAGGAGGTCAGTCTCAGAGGGCTGTGGCGGCGGCGGCCATAAGCAGGTCGCGCAGGGGATCGAACAGCGCGGCGTTGGCCACCAGTATGTCCGGTCCGCCCAAACGGTAGGGTCCGCCATCCATGCCGCCCACGCGCCCGCCCGCCTCCTCGACGAGCAACACGCCGGCGGCCGTGTCCCAAGCGTTGAGCGCGAACTCGAAATATCCATCGTACCGGCCGCAGGCCACGAAGGCCAGATCCAGCGCGGCCGCGCCGGCGCGGCGCACGCCCTGCGTGGCCGGCAGAGCCAGGTTCAGCTGGCGCAGGACAGCCTCGCGGTGGCGTTCGATGTCATACGGAAAGCCGGTGGACACAAGGGCGGCGACGAGCTCGCAGGTCTCGGAGACGTGGATGGGCAGGCCGTTTCTCGTCGCGCTGCGCCCGCGCGCGGCGGAGTACAACTCGTCCATAAGCGGCAGATTCACTACGCCGAGCTGCGGTTCGCCGTGCAGGCACAGGGCGACGCTCGTGGCCATGAAGGGCACGCCGTGGGCGAAATTCGTGGTGCCGTCAACCGGGTCCACAACCCATTTGAGCCCGGCGAGGCCAAGTTTTGGACTGCCCTCCTCGCCCAGAAACTCCGCCTCGGGCACGAGAGCCCCCAGGCTCTCCCGCAGCATGGCCTCCACCGCGCAGTCCGTCTCGGTGACGAGATCCTTGACGCTGGTCTTGTGGCGTATGCGTCGCGGCCGGCGGTCGTGCTCGCGGATGAGTTCGCCGGCCTCGCGCACCGCGTTTTCCACGCAGGCAAGCAGTTCGGGATCGGCGTACTTGCCGGGTTTGGACATATTTTTTAGCGCAGCAACTGCTTGCGCAGGTTCTGATCAGGGCCGAGCGCGGCGAGCGCCCCCCGCAGGCAGGCCCGCGACGGATCCTGAACGACGATGACCGGCAGACCGAGCCGCTGGGACAGCCGATTTTCCAAACCGCACAGCTGCGCTCCGCCGCCGTAAAGCAGCAGGCCGGTTTCGCCGATGTCGGCCACGAGCTCGGCCGGGGCGTGCTCCATGACGCTGCGCGCCAGACCTTCCAACTCGACGAGCACCCCATCCAGCGCACCGTCGAGATCGACGTGCGTCAGTTCGAGCGCGCAGGGAGTGCCGGTCTCGGCGTACTTGCCGGTGATCGTGAGTCGGCGAGGTTCGGCCGGCTCCTCGGCGCAGAACAGGCGCAAGGTGGCCTGTTCGGCCATGTTCTCGCCAATGGCGATCTTGTGCCGTTCGGCCAGGTGCCGGGCCACGGCCTCATGGAAGGCGCGCGCACCACAGCGAATGGTCTCCGAATGGACCACGTCGCCCAGGCAGACCACGGAGGCCTCGGCCAATCCGTGTCCGATGCCGAGTAGCAGCCGCCCCTTGGGCTGGGCGATGTCCAGCCCAGCGCTCACTGCCGCGGCCAGAGGCGCGCGCACGAGATCGACCTTGCCGGCGCCGGCGGCCTTGACGCAGCCGGCGAAAGCGCGGCGCGCCAGGTCCGTCAGTCCCTGGGCCACCACGGCACAGACCTTCAACCTCGTGCCGTCGGAAGGAGCCACACGGGAGAGCAGCGTGCGCAGCATCTCACGCGCGGCGTCGAAGTCGAGCACGGCTCCGGCTTCGACTGGACGCACGAGCCGGATGCGCTCCGGGGCCTTGCCAATGTAGCTTTTGGCCTCGGCTCCGGCCACGAGCACGGTGGTTCCGCCATGCTCAAGCGCCACCACCGATGGCTCGTCGAGAAGAACGTCACCCTCACGGGAGGCGATGCGCGTCTGTCCGGAGCCCATATCCAGGGCTACGGCATTGCTGCGCAGCATCTTGAGGGGATTGCGCAGACGAAGCGACATGGGAAACCTACTTGCCTGTACGGCGTTGAATAAAGAATTCTATGGTGCGGTTGAACGTCTTTTCTTCCTCTTCGGTGAAGTAGCAAGCGGGCAACTCACCACGAAGACGATGGAAATGCAGGCATTCACAACACAATCCGTGCCTGCTGCACGAGGTGTGCATGCAGTTGCAGTACTTTGCGTTGATGCCGACGCGTGGACATTGATCGAGTTTTCGCATGCAGACCTCCGGGCGCGAACGCCTCGGGAGGTTTTCTAAAGAAATTGGCCCAGGCCGTCAACACGGGCCCCGGACACGGTGGGGAAAGCCACGCGGAGGTGGACGTTCGGGTCGCGCGGAAAGATTGAGCTGCCGCCGCAAATATGGCAGTGTGTCCCCGTCCGCAAGACATACCCAAGCAAGGAGCACACCGTGGAAACGCTGAGACAGACGCCGCTGACCCAGTGGCACAAGGGCAAGGGGGCCAAAATGGCCGCCTTCGCCGGATTCGACATGCCCATCCAGTACGAGGGCATCATCGCCGAACACAACCACACCCGCAATTGCGCGGGCGTCTTCGACATCTGCCACATGGGCGAATTCTCGCTCAGGGGCAAGGGGGCGAAGGCCGCGCTCAACACCGTGGTCACCCAGGACCTGGACACGCTGGCGCAGGGCAAGTGTCGCTACGGTTTCCTGCTCAATGACAAGGGCTGCGTGCTCGACGACCTCATCATCTATTGTATGGGCGAGGATGACTACATGCTTGTGGTCAACGGCGCCTGCGAAAAGTGCGACTTCGACTGGATCAAGGCGCACCTCGCGGCCGGGCCGGTCTTCACCAACATTTCGGACGCCACCGGCAAGATCGACTTGCAAGGGCCGAAGTCCTACGAGGTCCTCAAGGACATCATGGGCGCGGATTTCGTCGCTCCCGGCTACTTCAACTTCAAGCGCACCGAGTGGCGCGGCAAGCCAATCATCGTCAGCCGCACCGGCTACACGGGTGAGCTGGGCTTCGAGCTGTACGAGGATTCGTCCCTCGCGCCGGAACTCTGGGACGCGCTCACCGCGCACCCGCTGGTGAAACCCGTCGGCCTGGGCGCGCGCGACACGCTGCGTCTGGAGATGGGCTACCCGCTCTATGGCCAGGATCTGGACACCGCGCACACGCCCGTGGAGGCAGGCTTCGGCCCGCTCATCACCAAGCAGGGCCCGTTCATCGGCAAGGATGGCCTGACCGGCGCGCATGAACGGCTGGTTCCCCTCGTTCTGGAAGGCCGCCGCAGCGCGCGACACAACGATCCCATCGTCCTGCCGGACGGCGAGCGGGTCGGTGTGGTGACGAGCGGCTGCTTCTGCCCCACCCTGGGGCACTGCGTGGCGCTGGGGTATGTGCGCGCCGACGCGGCCGAGGGCGCGAAGTTCCTGGTCCGCACCCAGCGCGGCGACCTGCCGGCGAAAAAGGGCACCCTGCCCTTCCACACCGGCGGCAGCGTGCGCATGAAGCTGGCATAGTTCGAAACAACTTCCGACAATCATTCGAGGGGGGAGGTCCACTGGGACTTCCCCCTTTGGTTATGATTGCTCCCACAGCGCGTTCGACGAGCTATCGGAATATTAGATCGTTGTATCCAGTCTCGTATAATTCCTTGAATTCAAGCCATCGCGCACCTATAGGGAAACGATTCTCCTGGCCAAGCCGTTCCGGTTGGCTGTAAACACACTGTGTGAGGTTGGTGATCGTGCTGTACAAGCAAAAAGGCAATTTTCAAAAAGTCGTCCGCTGGATGGGCGGCACCTGGATGACCGCGAATCAGGCCACATTTTTCGGCGCGATCTGCATCGTCCTCATTTCCGCGTCATTCTACATTGGCCTCATGCAGCCAGAGAAATCTTGGCTACTGCCGTGCATTCCCGTGCTGCTCCTGCTGCGCATGGCCATGAACACGCTGGATGGCATGCTCTCGCGGGAATACGGCACAGGCAGCGTCGGGGGCGAACTGTTCAACGAGAGCCTCGACGTCATCGGCGACATGCTGTGCTATGGTGTGATGTTCTTCGTGCCGTGCATTCCGGTCTTTCCCGTCGTGCTTTTTCTCATGCTCATCTGGATGGCCGAATACTTCGGCGTGTTGGGCAAAAGCTTTCCCGGCGGCATACGCAGACACGAAACATTCCTCGGCGGAAAGCCGGACCGCGCCGTCTGGATGGGCGTCTTCGCTCTCTGCGCCTATTTCGTTCCATCATTTTTGTCCCATGCCGGTGAATATCTCTACGTCGTTTGTTTTTTCGTTCTGGTCACCAGCGTTTTGCGTATTCGCAAGACCATCGAGGCGGCACGAGGCAAGGACTACGTTTCCTACACGTGGATAGGAAAATGACGGCATGAGACAACTGCTCGGCAAGGCCACCCTGCTTTGCATCGTCGGTGTCTCCCTGTCCTTGTTGCACGCGCATGGACAGGCCGCGATGTTCTCCGTCATGGCCGTACTCGTGGTCGTTTTGGCCGCGTTCTCCATCCTGTGGCGGATCATGCTGGCTAGGCACGCGGCCATGGGGCCGGAGATACGCGACCGCACCATCACATGGTGGTGGATGGTCGCAGTATTCATGCTCGCGTTGTCCACGCACCGGCTGGTATCCTTCGCCTTTCTCGGTTTTCTTTGTTTCGCCTCGCTGCGGGAATACTACTCCATGCTGCCGATGACCGAGGAGGTGGAGTCGCGTTTGCTGTCCTTCAAGGATCGCGGCGCGATCTTGGCAAGCTATCTGTCCATTCCGGTCATCATCTATCTGGCCTACATCGAGTGGTACAACCTGTTCATCATTCTGGTGCCGGTCTATGTCTTTCTGCTTGTTCCCATTCTGTTCATTTTGCAGGACCGCACGCGCGGGTGTCTCAAGTCCATGGGCATCATCACCCTCGGTTTTTTGTTCTTCGTGCACAACTTTGGACATTGCCTGTTCATGATCAACATGGGGCCGATGGTGCTGCTGTTCTGCATAGCCCTGACGGAAGCGCGCGATCTGCTTTCCTTCTGGGTCGGCAAAGGATTTGGCCGACTGGCCGGCAGGCTCGCGGATGACTCGTGGCTGCGCCGCATGTTGGAATGCAAAATCGCTGTGGAGATAAGCCCCAAGAAGACATGGTCCGCCGGATTCGTTTCGGCCGTGCTCGTCTCCCTGCTCTCGTTGCTCTTCCTGCCGCTCATGCCTGAATTCCCGGCCGGACGCCTGTCCACGGGCTACTGCGCCTTCGTCGGCTTCATGATAGGCACGCTGGGCCTCTTCGGTGATCTCGCCTTTTCCATGGTCAAACGCGATATTGGCGTCAAGGATTCCGGAAACGTTCTACCAGGGCACGGGGGCATCATCGACCGTGTGGACAGCCTCATCTTCACTATCCCCGTCGTCTTCCACCTGATACGCTGGCAGTATTATTACTAAGCCATGGTCCGCATCGTCATCCACGCCATATGCCGCTGTCTCATCTCCCTGTTCTTCGGGACGCAGCGGGCAAAAATACCGGAAAGCAGGCAGTGTATCGTCGTCGCCAACCACAACACCCACATCGACACGCTTGTGTTGCTGCAGCTTTTTCCGTTGCGCGGCGTAAACAGGGTGCGCGTGGTGGCGGCGAAGGATTATTTCGACAAAGGACCGGGCGGTATCGTGGGACGGTTGCTGTTCAACCTCATTCTGCTGGACCGACGTTCGAAAAATCCGATCGCCGCCATGGCCCCCATCGAGGAGGCGCTGCGCGCGGGCGATTCGGTCCTTCTCTTCCCGGAGGGCACGCGCGGCGAGCCGGGTGTGGTCCGTCCCTTTAAGGGCGGCATCGGCAAACTTGCCTTGGATTTTCCTGACATCGCCGTGCAGCCGGTCTGTCTTCACGGCATTGAGCGAACCCTTCCACGTGGCGGCTTCTGCCCGGTCCCCTTCAATGTGTTCGCCGAGCCGCTGACTCCGGTCTACGGGCGCGATTTCGCTCCGCTGGGGCCTTCGCAAGGGCGCAAGGCCCTGGCCGCGCATCTGGAGAAAGCCATACTCGAGGCCCTCGAAGGCAAACCGCACTCAGCCTGACCATACCATCGCACGGCAAGCGACGCACTGGACAGATTCGTCATGCGTGGGGTACTCGCCCTAAGCGACGGCTACTTTTCCGGCAGCGCGGCGTCGAGGGCGGCCTGCAGGCGCGCGCTGTCCGTGGCGAGGAGTTCGGGCGTGGGCTTGCCGGCCTCGAAGACCAGCGGCTCGCCAAAGAGCACGTGGCAACGGCTGAACGGATATGGGAGTTCGAAGCGATCCCAGCTGCGTGAAAACACGTGCAGGCGCTCAAGTCGGGAGCGCACGGGAATGAGCAGCGCCCCGGAGCGCCGGGCAAGATAGGCCGCGCCGTCCTTGACCTGGTGGCGCGGACCGCGCGGACCATCCACGGTGATGACGCCGATGCGGCCGAGCTCCATGAGCTTTTTCAGCGCCATGAGCGCCCTGAGCCCTCCGCGCGTGCTGCTGCCGCGCGCCGTGCCGTAGCCGATGCGCTCCAGCACTTGGGCGATGATCTCGCCGTCGCGACTGTCGCTAACCACTGTGGCCAGCCGGCCGTCGAAATTGCGCAGCCCGTAGCCGGTGAGGGCGAAGAGCTCCGAGTGCCAGATGGCCAGCAACACCGGCCGGCCGGAATCCGCGGCTTCGCGGAGCACCGAGGGGGCTTCGCCGTCGAAATAACGGATGCTGCGGATCCAGGCGCGGTACAACAGGGAAAGGGCCGGAGTGATGAGGCGGGGATTTATGTGCATGTTCAAGCTACGGTTGCGGTTTATGTCCGACGCGCCGAAACGGACGCGCATCGGCGACATGTACCGGGGCTGGCCCGCCCTGGCAAGGCTCGACGCAAGGGAGCGCATCTTTTGCGCTTTCACATTCGGCCAGATTTGGCATGGATCGCGCATAAATTTCATTCATGATTTTTCCTAGATTTTTTCTAGAAACAATAACCAGCTGGAATATATGAATCACGATCAAGACGACCGTATTCGCATCAACAAGTACCTTTCCGAGTGCGGCGTGGCCTCGCGGCGCGGCGCGGACGAACTCATCCAAGCCGGCCGGGTGCAGCTCAACGGCGAGGTCGTGGCCGGGCCGGGCGTGCGCGTGGACCCGACGCGCGACGTGGTTCTCGTGGACGGCAAGCGTGCGGAGCATCCGACGACACGCTCCGGCGAGGCTCCCCGGCAGCTCACCGTGCTGCTGTACAAGCCGATTCAGGTGGTCACCACCAAAAGCGATCCGCAGGGCCGGCAGACCGTGTTCGACATCCTGCCGTCCAAATTTCGCGATGCGCGGCTGCTGCACGTGGGACGGCTGGATTACTTTTCCGAGGGGCTGCTGCTGCTCACAACCGACGGCGAGCTGCTCAACCGGCTCATCCACCCACGCTGGCACCTGCCCAAGGTTTACAACGTGCTGGTGCGCGGCGCGGCCACGACGAACAAGCTGGACATCATGCGCAAGGGAATGACGCTGGCGGAGGGGGAAAAGCTCGCGCCCATCAATATAGCCGTGCTCCGGCGCGACGCGGGAGGGACCTGGCTGGAGATGACGTTGTCACAGGGGGTGAACCGGCAGATTCGCCGCATGTGCCGCGATTTGGGACTGACAGTGCTGCGGCTCATCCGCGTGCGCCAGGGGCCCATCAAGCTCGGCGTGTTGAATCCCGGCCAGTGCAGGCCGCTCACCCCCGAGGAAGTGCGCGGCCTGCGCCATGCCGTGGATTTGAAAGACTAGCTACTTTTGACGGGTGTTGTCCTTCACCTGCACTCCGGCCGGCGGGGTGAACTCGAACATGCGCGCATCCATGCGCTTGTTCAGCTGAAGGTTGGTCAGCGTCACCAAGTTGCCGTTGCCGTAAAAGTCCTTGATGAGCACCTGCCCGAGCATATTTGTTTTCTGGTCCACCCAGATGAATGCCAGGACCATGGTCGTCTCGGGCTTCTTAGGCACGAGGCGTATTTTGAGCAGACCGTTCTTGTCCACGCCCTGCTCCTGAATGGTGAAGTCTTCCTTGAGGTTCGCCTTGCCTGTGAGGAGACGGATCATGGTTTTGGAGTTGAACACCTGGCTGGCGCGGTATTTTGTGACCAGCCGGTCGGCCTCGAAGTAGTCCCACACCACGCGCGGGCCGATGACGAGCAGCTCCTTCTCGGGTTTGACCGTCTCCCAGCGCACCAGGGACTGCTTGAACCAGATCTTCCCGCTACGGCGCTCCACCCCACCGCTGGCGGCGTTGGTCAGCTCCTGCCGGAAATCGGTTTGGAAGGATGTTAAGGAATCGTACCGGTTCTGAATGGCGTCCGCGATTGCGCCCGCCTGAGCGATGGCGGGCAGGAAAAGCGCGAAGGCCACGATGAACACCTTGAAAACATTGCGCAGACGCATTTCTTGCTCCAGGTTTGTAGTGCGGGGCGTTTTGCCCGCCGCGCAGATTAGGTGAAGTGCGTTTCGAATGCAACGGAGGCCGCCATGGCAATCGATTTGAGCAAGGTTCCCATGAACTCCCGCCGCGCCATCGAGGCCGAACTGGCGGGACGACTCTACATCGCCGCCCTGCCGTCTCTCGGGCGCGAACGCGCGCTGGGCATCCTCAACGACGCCATCGACGACGCCGCGCGGGAGGCCGGCCGGGCCTTCTCGGCCACGGCTCCGGGGAAAATTCCCAGCCTGGAGCATTTCTCCGGCGTGGTGGAAATGTGGCGGGCCGGTGGCGCGCTGGACATCGCCGACGTCTCCCGGACGGTCGACTGCTTCAGCTTCCGCGTCACCCGCTGCGGCTACATGCGCATGTACGCGGAGATGGGCCTGCCGCACGATCTGTTCGCGACCCTGTCCTGCCGGCGCGACGCCGCTTTCGCCGCCGGCTACTCGGGACATCTCGTCATGGACCGCCCGCAGACGATCTCCGGCGGTGCGCCGGCCTGCGTGTTCCGGTTCGGTTGGCGCTGACGGACGGGGCTCACGCCTCTTCCGTTCCAGGTGTTTTTCTGGCATACAACAGGCGTACAGGCGGCGCACCCACACCCCTACGACAGACGTCGGGGGGCATGTTGTTGTGGGGCCAGCCCGGCTCACGCGGGCCGTGGTGGTCGACGACACGATTCATGTTTCCGACGTCTGTGGCATCCGACGACGCCCTGGGCATGTACGGGCAGCGCGCGCGGATCATCGACGCCCCCTTTGAGGGGGGCACGTCCGTTCGACGAAGGGCCGCTCATCAAGTTTCGATGCGGCCGCCGTCATCCAGCCGCCGGGCGACCGCTTTTCCCCACCGGCTCCGGCACCGGGCGCAGCGTGCGTCCCCGTCGGTTTCGACATTTGCGTCCGAGTAAACGACAAACCGCACCATGCGCGGAACGAAATCAAGGACCAGCATCATGACAGCCACCCCATACCGCATCGTCAAAAGGCGTGAGATTCCCGCGCGGTTCGCCCCGGGCGAGCCCATCTCCCGCCGGGACTACCTTCTCGATGGCGCTCTGCGAACGTGGAACGGCCCCACGCAGGATGTCCTGTCGCCCATAGTGGCGGATCTCGGCTCTGGCCCGGCACATGTGGTGCTGGGCTCCTGCCCCGCGCACGATCCCGACACCGGCCTCACCGCCCTGGAAGCCGCCCGCAAGGCCTACGACGAGGGGTTGGGCGACTGGCCCACGCGGCCGGTGGAGTCACGCATGGCCTGTGTGGCCGATTTCGCCCGGCGCATGAACGAGCGCCGCGACGAAATAGTGCGGCTCATGGTCTGGGAAATCTGCAAGTCGCGCAAAGAATCCGAGCAGGAGTTCGACCGCACCATCGAGTATATCGACGACACCCTCGCCACGCTGCGCGCCATGCGCGACCCGTCGCGCCGGCACGTGGAGGCGTCCGGTCTGGCCGCCGTGCTGGACCGCTCGCCGCTCGGCGTGGTTCTGTGCATGGGACCCTTCAATTTTCCCTTGAACGAAACGCTGGCCACGCTGATTCCCGCGCTGGTCATGGGCAACACGGCCGTGGTCAAGCTGCCGCGCATCGGCCGGCTGCTGTTCTGGCCGCTCATGAGCTGCTTCGCGGAGGCCTTTCCGCGCGGCGTGGTCAACATCGTCAGCGGCGGCATCGAGCTCGCCCGGCCGCTCATGTCCTCCGGCCACGTGGACGTGCTGGCGTTCATCGGCACCAGCCGCGCAGCCGAGGCCCTGCGCGCCCTGCATCCGCGCCCCAACCGCCTGCGCTGCGTGCTGGGCATGGAGGCCAAGAACGCCGCCATCATACTCCCCGACGCCGATCTGGCCACGGCTGTGCCCGAGGTGCTGCGCGGCGCTTTCGGCTTCAACGGTCAGCGCTGCACGGCCATCAAGCTCATTTTCGCCGCGCGAGGCATTGCGCAACCATTTCTTGAGGAATTCGCCAATGCGGCGTCGAAATTGAAGATCGGCCTCCCCTGGGAGGAGGGGGTGAACATCACTCCCCTGCCGGAACCAGGCAAGACCGCGTTCCTCGATGCGCTGCTCGCCGACGCCCGCGAGCATGGGGCCAAGGTGGTGGACATCCCCGGCCGCCCCGCCGGTGCGTTGGACGACGCCTTCTTCGCGCCGACCATCGTCTGCCCGGTCACGCCGAACATGCGGGCGTTCCGCGAGGAGCAGTTCGGTCCCCTCGCCCCGGTGGCCGTGTTCGACGACGTGGAGGGAGCGGACGGCCCCCTGCGCGCCATCGCGCATTCGGACTACGGGCAGCAGGCCAGTCTTTTCGGCGGCGACGCGGAACAGCTGTCCCGGCTGGCCACACGGCTGCGCAACCTCGTGAGCCGCGTGAACATCAACTGCAAATGCCAGCGCGGACCGGACATCCTGCCCTTCACCGCCCGGCGCGACTCCGCCGTGGGCACGCTCTCCGTCGAGGACGGCCTGCGGGCGTTCTCCCTGCCCACCCTCACCGTGGCGCGACAGACGCCCGCCAACGCGGCCATTCTTGATGTCCTAAAACGCAAAGAGAGGGCATTTTAAGCCCCCTCCCCTTCTCCTGATTTCTCTGAGAAGGCCTACGATTCAATGGGATAACCAGCGCGTTGCCACGCCATCATCCCGCCGGCCACGGAAGCCACCCGCTCGCAACCGGCGGCGGAAAGCAGACTGCCCACGATGTTCGACCGATAGCCGGAACGGCAGATGACCTGCACCGGGCCGGCCAGACAGGCGTCCGGTCCATTCCTCAGCACGTCGGATAACGGCATGTGCCGCGCCTGGGCGATGTGTCCGGCCTCCCACTCCACAGGAGTGCGCACGTCGATGAGCGTCACCTCGTCTCCCTCGAGCATGGATTTCAACTCGTGCACGGATATCTGCGCCAAGCTGGCGATGGGCCGGCCGGAACGGATCCAGCCGCCGACGCCTTCGGCGAGATAGCCAACGATGTCGTCATAGCCGATACGGTGCAACTCGGTGCGCATGGCCTCGTAGCGTTCGCGATTGTCCACCACGAGCAGGATGTTCGACTCCGGCTTCACGGCCATGCCCACCCAGTTGGCCATCTGTTTCTCGAAGCCGATGTTCAGGCTGCCGGGAATGTGCGCCCCGCCGAAGGCCGAGGCGTCGCGCGTGTCGATGACGACCCCGCCGGCCTTCATGGCCGCATCGAACTGCGCGACCGTGAGCGCGCGGGAAAGCGGGCAGCGCTCCAGCAGCGGCGCGCCGGCGAGGTTGGTCTTGATGATGTGCGTGAAGCTCTGCGGCCGCACGGGCAGGGCCGAGAGGATGGCCGTGCGGAAGGTCTCCAGGCTCTTGTGGCGCAGCATGGGGTTGGCCTGCCGCTCATACCCCAGCGTGGAGCTGCTCTTGGAGCTCATGCCGCGTCCGCAGAGCGAGCCCTGGCCGTGGGCGGGATAAACCTCCAGCGAATCCGGCAGGCTGCCCAGCACGTGGTGCAGACTCTTATAGAGATTCTCCACCTGCTCGCCCAGAATCTCGCTCCCCGGCAAATCCGGCCGACCCACATCCCCCACGAAGAGCAGGTCGCCGGTGAGAATGAGCTCCGGCTGATCGAAACGCAGAGTGTCCGTCACCAGAATGGATATGGAGTTCGGCGTGTGTCCGGGGGTATGCAGAATCTCCAGCGCGGCCGAACCTAGGCGAAACGTATCGCCATGCTTGATGGGCGTATGCGGATAGGCCACGCCCGCGCTCTCGTGCACGCAGATTTCCGCTCCGGTGGCCGCCCGCAGCTCCTGCGCGCCGCTCACGTGGTCCGCGTGAACATGCGTTTCGAACACGTGGGTGATGCGCATGCCCTCGGCCGAGGCGATCTCCAGGTATTCGGCCACATCGCGGCGCGGATCGACAACGCACATCACCCCGGCCGCGGGACAGCCGACGAGATAGGAGAAGCAGCCGAGTCCCGGCGTCTGCATCTGTTTAAAGAACATCGCGAACCTCCGTTCGAAATCGTATGGATGGAATTGGGTTGGATTGGTCCTATATCTTGAGATAATAGGAGTGATTCACGCGATTGTCCACTTGCCGACAATAGAAAATCGGAAAATGCGCGTTCTTCGTCTTTTGACACATCTGGAATCTAAAGAGTTACGTACGCCGAGTCGATATGCGTATATTGACCGCGACGCGCGCATCCTCGCTCCTGTCGCGGCCTGGGCTTTCATCTTCAACCCAGGAGGACGCGATGACAAACACAGCTTCCCTCTCCCTCTCCATGTTTGCCGGACACAGCGGCATGTCCTCGGTCGAGTGCGTCGCCTCTGGCGCGGACCCAAAAGGCGTGGCCACAGGGACCGACTCCCAAGCGGCGGACAAGGCCGCACAGACCTCCGTTCAGGGCGACACAGCCGAGTTCTCCGACAAGGCCCAACAGCTCGCCGCGGGAAAAAGCACGGCACAAAACGCCGCAGCTGGCACCTCGTCCGTCTCGGAATACGGCACAGTGTCCGCCGATCAGGGCTCGCTGTATCTGAAGCCCGGCCAGAGCGCGATCGTCGAGAAGCCCCTCGAACCCGGCTCGACCGAGCTGCTAGGTACGGCGACCACCAAATCCGGCCGGCAGGTCAGTATTTCGCAATTCGTCGCGGGTGGACAGGGGCAACCCGCGCAGGTCGGCTACGCGGTCAGCATCAGCGGCGACGCCAACCACGAGGCGCAAAGCTTCCAGGTCGCCGGCGACTCCATCATCAATGAGGACGAAAACGGCGAGCTGCACATCTCCGCCTATTCCGCCGGCAAAGAGACCAACGGCGACGATATCATCATAGGCTCCGGCGGCGGCGCTCTTTCCGGCGGTCAGGGCAACGACACGATCTTCGACGTGAGTCCCAACCTTCCCAAAAGCATCAGCGGCGGCGACGGAAATGACACCATCATCGTGGCCACAAACAGCTTGGAAGACACGATCGACGCCGGCGCCGGAGACGACAAGCTCATCGTGAAGGGCGGCATCCTCGGCGGCGAAATAAAAATGGGGGACGGCAACGACTCTGTCCAGGCCCGGAACATCGGCACCTTCTCCGGTCAGACCACCATCGACACCGGGAACGGCAACGACTCCGTCTCCGCGGACTTCATCGGCGCCAACGGCTCGCAGGTGAACATCAAAACCGGTGACGGCAACGACAAGGTGCATGCGGCCTATATTGGCATGGGTGGTGACAATCAGGTGAATATCGACACCGGCGACGGCAACGACCTCGTCGATGCGAGCTGGATCGGACTTGCCTTCGGCGGTTCGGCCTCGCAGGTCAACATCAATACAGGCAAGGGCGACGACACCGTCCGGTCGAGCTGGATCGGCACCTCACTTGGGAGCGGCAGCACCCAGGTGAACATCGACACAGGGGAAGGCAACGATACGATCAATTCCTCGTGGGTCGGCACCTCCATTGAAGGCGGTTCGTCGCAGGTGAACCTCAAAACCGGCGACGGCAACGACACCATCACCAGTTCCTGAATCGGCTCGTCGTTCTTCCATGGTAAGTCGCAGGTGAATATCGATACGGGCAAGGGCGACGACAAGATCAACGCCAGTTCCATTGGTTTCTCCCTGGACGAGAGCGCCCAAAACCGTGGCATGCTCAGCGTGGTTCAGAGCGCCTCGGGGGACGCCTTCGTCGGGGGCACGTCGTCCGGCGGCGACGACCTGATCTACGCAAGGTCGGGCAGGCTGCGCGTCTGGACGGCCAACAAAACGAACAACGGGAAATAGCAGAGCATCGAGAGACGCCCCGCGCGAAAGGCGGAAACGTTTGCCGGAACAGTTCGGCGGGCGTTTCCGCCTTTCGCGTCGAGACCTCTCCCCGGAGGCTTGTCCGCCTTCGCACCAAAGACGACACGGTGCGCCAGCGTTCTCGGCGCAACGGACGAACGCGGCGTGCGCCTCCGCAAGAGAGAGCGCCACGGCGGCCATGGCTCGATGGGCCAGCAACCAAGACGTCAGTTTCCGTTCCCCAAACGTCGCTTGGAACGCCAAGGATTCCCGGGCAGCCCCTCAGAGGGGAAAGGGGACCAACCGCCTGGGTGAGGTTCGGCAGCTATCAGGCGGTAATCCGCTGTGGTTGACTTCCATCGAGAATTGACTCATGAGCGCTGCGGCTATGGTTCATTTTTCGTAACCCTTCAACCTGAGGACATCATGGACGCTGGCGACAGTACCCCTCGACCTGAAACCGATCACCCCATCGTTTTCCAGGCGCTCCGCTCCAGCGGGCCGTTCTTCCCCAGGTAACCCCACCTCGGTTCAGAACGCCTCCGGGCCGTGCCGCTTGGTACGGTGGCGCACGGAGGCGACATGCAATTCAAAACAGCTCTCATCCGGCTCAAGGACTTCCTTGGCGCGTGCTGCGCCGGGAGCGTTTTTTGCCATTTTCCTCGCGTTGCCGAGGCCCTGGCCGGAGTCGGAATCACCGGCGGGCGCAGCCTCGCGCACGAGACCGGATCCCGCACGACTCCACGACATGTTTTCTGCTCTGTGGAACAAACCGCGACCGGCGCTTCCGGCGTCCAGTCCGTCCTGTCCGGGCAGTTCCCGGCTTCCGGAGAATCGTCCGCGCCCCTCCCTCCACGCACGGAGTTTGGCTATCAGCTCCAGCATTTCGCCCAACGCGCCCATGTGCTGGCCTCCCTGACCATCAACGAAAGACTTCCAGCCCGGCAGGCTTTTCTCGACCTGACAAAACTATGGGAACAGATCGCGGAGCTTGGCCAGGAGCTGACAGAGACATCGGACGCCACGAAGTCGCCCCTGGAGGGACTGACCAGCGCCGAGGCCGAGGAGCGGCTGGAAAAACACGGTTTGAACGAGGTCGCCCACGAAAAGAAGGCGGGGGTGGCCACGAGGTTGTTCTCCGCATTTCGGAATCCGCTGGTTCTGCTGCTTCTGGCGCTTGCCACGGTCTCCTACCTGTCCGAAGACATGCGGGCCACCATCGTCATATCGGCCATGGCGTTGCTCAGCGTGGTCCTGCGGGTGGTTCAGGAAGCCAAGGCCGACAACGCGGCGGAACAGCTTCAGGCCATGGTCCACACCACGGCCACGGTGCTGCGCGATGGCGTCCGACAGGAGGTTCCGCTCAAGCACCTCGTCCCCGGCGACGTGATTTTCCTCTCCGCCGGCGACATGGTTCCCGCCGATGTGCAGCTCACCGCCTCCAAGGATCTCTTCATCAACCAGGCCATGCTGACGGGCGAGTCCATGCCGGTGGAGAAGTGCGCCGCGGGCACGGGGCTTGACCTCGATGGCACCGGCCCGACCCTGGAGCGTCCGAACATCTGCCTCATGGGGACCAACGTTGAGAGCGGCTCCGGCACCGCCGTGGTCATCACCACCGGCACGAAGACCTACTTTGGAGGACTGGCGGGCAGCCTGAACCAAATCCGCCCCGCCACCAGCTTCGACCTTGGCATCAACAAGTTCACGTGGCTGATGATCCGCTTCATGTTGGTCATGGTGCCCGTCGTGTTCGTGATCAACGGGCTGATGAAGCACGATTGGAGCGAGGCGTTCATGTTCGCTCTGGCCGTGGCCGTTGGCCTCACGCCCGAGATGCTGCCCATGATCGTGACCGTGTGTCTGTCCAAGGGAGCGCTGAGCATGTCCAAGCGCAAGGTCATCGTCAAGCGCCTCTCGGCCATCCAGAACTTTGGGGCCATCGACGTGCTTTGCACCGACAAGACCGGCACGCTCACCCGGGATCAGATCATCCTGGAAAAGCATTTGGACGTGTACGGCGAGGAGGACGACGGCATCCTGGAGTACGCCTACGTCAACAGCCTGCACCAGACCGGCCTCAAGAGCGCCCTGGATCGGGCCGTGCTCCACTCCGGCGACGAACACGCCGGAGCCATTCATCCGGAAAAGTACGAAAAGGTGGACGAGGTGCCGTTCGACTTCGTCCGCAGGCGGATGAGCGTCGTGGTCCACAATACCGAAATCGACACGACCCTGCTCATCTGCAAGGGGGCCGTGGAAGAGGTCTTCGCGTGCTGTGACACCTGCCTGTCCCACGGCCGGGGCATCCACTTGGACGAGACATTCCGCGAACGCATGGTGGATGTGGCGCGCGAGCTCAACGAGGACGGCTTCCGCGTGGTGGCCCTGGGCTACAAGACCGTGGACGGCTCCCGTCGCGACTTCGGAAGCGCCGATGAAGCCGGCCTCACCCTGGCGGGGTACCTCGCCTTCCTCGACCCACCAAAGGAGACGGCGGCGCTCGCCATCGCGGCCTTGGCCAAACACGGCGTCGGGGTCAAGATTCTCACCGGGGACAACAATATCGTCACAGCTAGAACGTGCCGCGCGGTGGGTCTGGACGATGGGGGCCGAATCGTCCGGGGCGAGGAGCTGGAACGGCTTTCCGACCAGGAGCTTTCCGTCCTCGCCGAAAAGACGACCGTGTTCGCCAAGCTGGAGCCGGCGCAGAAGAAACGCCTCGTGACCGCCCTGCGCCGGAACGGCCATGTGGTGGGGTTCCTGGGCGACGGCATCAACGACGCTCCGGCCCTGCGCGCCGCCGACGTGGGCATCTCCGTGGATACCGCCGTGGACATCGCCAAGGAGTCCGCCGACATCATTCTGCTGGAGAAAAGTCTGCTCGTGCTGGAGGAAGGCGTCATCGAGGGCCGGAAGGTTTTCAACAACATCACGAAATACATCAAGATGGGGGCCAGCTCCAACTTCGGCAACATGTTCAGCGTGCTGGGAGCCAGCGCCTTCCTGCCGTTCCTCCCCATGCTGCCGCTGCAAATCCTGGTGAATAATTTACTGTACGACTTCTCGCAGACGGCGATCCCCACGGACAACGTGGACGAGGAGTTCGTGGCCAAGCCCAAGCGTTGGGGCATCGAGAGCATCAAGAAGTTCATCCTGTGCGTGGGGCCGCTCAGCTCCATCTTCGACTACGCCACGTTCTTCGTGATGCTGTATGCCTTCAACGCCTGGAATGCCCCGTCCCTGTTCCAGACGGGGTGGTTCGTCGAGTCCCTGCTTTCTCAGACCATTATCGTCCACATCATCCGCACCAACAAGGCGCCGTTTTTCCAGAGCAGGGCCAGCATCCCGCTCATGCTGACCACGGGGCTGGTTTGCCTCCTCGGGCTGTGGCTGCCATTCTCGCCGATCGCGGCGCAGCTCGGGCTGGTCGGCCTCCCCGCTACTTACTGGCCAATCCTGCTTGGGTTGTTGCTCGGCTACGCGGCGCTGACCCAGGCGACGAAGCTCTGGCTGCTGAAACGTTTCGGAATCGAATAAGGGAAGGGACAACGAGAAGGGGGCGCGAGCCCCCCTTCCCCTTTTGGGTACGAGCGTACCGTCACTATCGGCCCCGGTGGACGAAGGGAGAGGGTGAGCCCACTGCGAGGTGCTGGCTCGCGGCTCGATCAACGCAGGCAGCACGCGTCCGCGTGAAGGGGCGGCGCTCATGCGGCCTCCCCAGAGTTTGGGCGACCAACAAAAGTTGGGATAAAACGGGCAAAAAATGGAGACAGATTGGAGACAGATTTCAAAAAAAAGGCAGTCAGCGTCGTCATTAACGCTAACTGCCTGTAATTCCTTGGTGCCCACGGCAGGGATCGAACCTGCGACACCAGGATTAGGAATCCTGTGCTCTATCCGACTGAGCTACGAGGGCGACTGGAAGGAAATTCGTACACAATTCCGCCCCGCGCTTCAAGGGATATGTTCTCACGCGGCGGCGCGCTTTACAAAACACCGGACGGCACTATATTGCGGCAAACGTCGTCGGGGTGGCGACGGGTAATGGAGGTACGCATGAAACGAATTTTGGCACTGGCCACGCTCCTCACCCTTCTGGCGCTGCCGCAGCTCTCCCTGGCCAAGGCCGGGGCGGGACTGCCGGACTTCACCGACCTCGCGGAAAAGGCCGGCAAAGCCGTGGTCAACATCAGCACCACGAAGAACGTCGCCGGCGGCAATGCGCAAATGCGTGAATTTTTCAAAAACGCGCCGAAGGACAGTCCCTTCCGCGACTTCTTCGATCAATTCAACCGCTACTTCGGACAGGAGATGCAGCCGCGCAAGGTCATGTCGCTCGGCTCGGGCTTCATCATCTCGCCCGACGGCTACATCGTCACCAACAACCACGTGGTGGCCGGGGCCGACGAAATCAAGGTCAAGCTGCTGAATCGCGAAAAGCTTTACGACGCCAAGATCATCGGTCGCGATCAGGAGACCGATCTCGCCCTGCTCAAGGTCGAGGCGGGCAACGACTTGCCCGTGCTCACGTTCGGCGACTCCGACGCCGCGCGCGTTGGCGAATGGGTGTTGGCCATCGGCAATCCGTTCGGCCTCAGCCACTCGGTCATGGCAGGCATCATCAGCGCCAAGGGCCGGCACATCGGCGCAGGCCCCTTTGACAACTTCCTGCAGACCGACGCGAGCATCAACCCCGGAAACAGCGGCGGTCCCCTGCTCGACATGAACGGCCACGTCATCGGCATCAACACCGCCATCGTGCCCAACGGCCAGGGCATCGGCTTCGCCACCCCCTCCAGCATGGCCGAGAAAATCATCACCCAGCTGAAGCAGGGCAAAAAGATCGCCCGTGGCTGGCTCGGCATCACCATGCAGGAAATGGATGAGAACACCGCCAAGGCCCTTGGCCTCCCCAACACCAAGGGCGCCCTCGTGGCCCAGGTCGTGCCGGGCGATCCCGCCGACAAGGCCGGCGTCAAGATCAGCGACGTCATCCGCTCCATCAACGGCCAGGCCGTCGACGACGCCAGCACCCTGCTCTCCCGCATCGCCGGATTGCGGCCCGGAGAAAAGGTGCGGCTCGGCGTGTGGCGCGGCGGCCGCATAACCGATCTCACCGTCGTCCTGGGCGAACGCAAGCCGAGCTTCGTCGCCGAACGCGGCGAGGGCGGGCAAAAGGACAACGCCGCCAGCAGCGTGCTCGGGCTCTCCGTGCGTCCGGTACAGGCCGGCGAGGAGACGCAGTCCCTTGGCCTCACGAAGGTTCAGGGCCTGCTCGTGCTCGACATCGACGCCAAGAGCAAGGCCGCCCAGGTGGACATCCAGCCCGGCGACGTCGTCGTCGAGGCCGATCAGCACGCAGTGAGCACAGTGGCCCAGTTCAAGGCCGTCGTGGCCTCGGCCAAGCAGAAGGGCGTGGTCATGCTGCTCATCAAGCGGCAGGGACAGAACGTGCTGCGCGCCGTGACGCTGGACAAGAAGTAGCATTCCGTGCAGAGGTGGGGAGGCTCGTCCTCCCCACCCTGCAACCCCCATTTCGATCATGCCAGACATCGTCCGGGCTCCGGCCAAAATCAACCTCACCCTGCGCATCGTCGGCAAGCGGCCGGACGGCTATCACGACATTTCGAGTCTGTTCGTCCTGGTGCCAGGGCTTTACGACACGCTGGAGATTTCCCCCGGTCCTGTGGGAAGCGGCTGCGTCGTCTCCGATCAGCCCGATGGCTGCCCGCCAGAAAGCAACCTCGTGTTCCGGGCCTGGCGCGCCTACGGCGATGCCACGGGCTTCGCGCCGGACATCGACGTGCGGCTGGTCAAACGCATTCCGACCGGCATGGGCCTTGGTGGTGGAAGCTCCGACGCCGCGGCCATGCTGCGCTGGCTGTGTGCCCGCGCGGGAGCGTCCGCCATCGCGTCGGACGGGGTGAGCACGCTGGCCTCGCGCCTCGGCGCGGACGTGCCTTTTTTCCTGCTCGGCGCGCCAGCGCTGGCCGAAGGCGTCGGTGAACGGCTCACGCCCGTTTCGATTGATCTTTCGGCGTTCACACTGGTTCTGGCCATGCCGAACGAACACATTTCCACCCCATGGGCCTACGGCGCATGGGACGAACTCGTCAAAGACGAAAAGCGCTACGGAGTCCCGACAGAAGGCTTGACAACCTGGGGAACCACGAATAAGAGACGTGTTTCCCTTTCGCCCCTAGTGGCCGTGAACGACTTCGACCGCGTCGTCTTCCCGGTTCACCCCGGCTTGTGCATGCTGAAAGAGTGGTTGCTACGCCTTGGTGCAGCATGCGCGGTAATGAGCGGAAGCGGAGCGGGGATCGCCTCCCTGTTCCGGGACGGCCGTTTGGCGGGCGACGCCGCGGATGTTCTGCGGCGGGACGGCGTATCCGTCCATGTGGAGACCCTGTGATGATGGGGTGTAGCCAAGCGGTAAGGCAGCGGGTTTTGGTCCCGTTATTCGAGGGTTCGAGTCCTTCCACCCCAGCCACGCACGCTAAGGAAGAAAAACGATGGCTTGCACAGACGATCTGAAGATCTTGAGCGGCTCCGCCAACGTCGACTTGGCCGAGTCCATATGTTCGCACATTGGCTGCAAACTTACGCACGTCCTGCGTGAACAGTTCAGCGATGGCGAAATCCGCATCGAGATCGACGAGAACGTGCGCGGCGACGACGTGTTCGTCGTCCAGTCCACATGCTCTCCCGTCAACTACCACCTCATGGAACTTTGCCTGATGATCGACGCGCTCAAGCGCGCCAGCGCACGGCGTATCACCGCCGTGGTGCCGTACTACGGCTACGCCCGGCAGGACCGCAAGGTCGCTCCGCGCGTGCCCATCAGCGCCAAGCTCGTGGCCGACTTCCTCTCCGTCGCCGGAATGCACCGGCTCATGACCATCGACCTGCACGCCGGGCAGATCCAGGGCTTCTTCAATGTGCCCGTGGACAACCTCTTCGCCGCGCCGGTCTTCATGGAGACCATCCGCAGCATCAACGAGGATCTCGTGGTTGTCTCCCCCGACGCCGGCGGCGTTGAGCGCGCGCGCGCCTATGCCAAGCGCCTGGACGCCGGGCTGGCCATCGTGGATAAGCGCCGCGACGCGCCCAACCAGGCCAAGGCCATGCACCTCATCGGCAACGTGCGCGGCAAGGTCGCCATCGTCATGGACGACATGGTGGACACCGCAGGCACCATGTGCGCCGCCGGCCAGGTTCTGGCCGACAACGGCGCCAAGCAGATCATGGCCTGCGCCACCCATCCCGTTCTTTCGGGACCGGCCATCGAGCGTCTGGACAAATCCGTGTTTTCCCAGGTACTGGTGACGGACACGATCCCGCTGGACGCGCGCAAGCGTCAGTGCCAGAAGATCAAGGTCATCTCTGTGGCCGAACTGCTTTCCCGGGCAATCATGAACGTTCACGGAGAGACCTCCGTCAGCGTTCTTTTCGTCTAAGAAACATATTTCGGACGGCTTGATCCGTCCGCTTCAAAGGAGACGACGACATGGCTGAACTGATGACCCTGGCTGTGCGCCCCCGCGCCGAAAAAGGCAAGTGCCCCTGCCGCCGCATCCGCACCCAGACGCTGGTGCCCGGCATCTACTATGACAAGCAGGGCCAGAACATCCCGGTTCAGGTCGAGATGCTCCCCCTGACCAAGCTGTACAACAAGCTTGGCAACTCCCGCGTGTTCCACCTGCAGGTGGAGAACGAGGGGAAAACCGAGACGCTGCCTTCCCTCATCAAGCACGTGCAGTACGATCCCATCAAGAGCCGTCCCATCCATGTGGACTTCTATGGCGTCGATCTGAACCGCGACATCAAGGTCGAAGTGCGCGTCGTGGTCGAGGGCAAGGCCAAAGGCATCGTGCAGGGCGGCGTTCTTGAAATCTTCCGCGAGAACATCGAGGTGGTCTGCAAGCCTCTCGACGTGCCCGAGAAGATCGTCATTGACGTGGCCGACCTTGAGATTGGCATGAATCGCCACATCGTCGATGTGAAGATGCCCGAAGGTGTGCGCGCCGTCGTCGAGGACAA
>JAIMKR010000015.1:0-39096 GCA_020692325.1 Desulfocurvus sp. | reverse complement strand
ATCAGGAGGCCGAGGAAGAGCCTGAAGAGGAAGCCGCCGCCGCCCCCGCTGCTGGCGCCGCCGCTCCCGCCGCTGGTGCCGCTCCCGCCGCTGGCGCCGCTGGCGCCGCTGGCGCGAAGGCCGCCCCCGCCGCTGGTGCGAAGGCCGCTCCCGCCGGCAAGGCTGCTCCTACCGGCAAGGCCGCGAAGTAATCCGTTTCATGCATCGCCGCCGGCCGTGGGCCGGCTTGACCGGCGGAGGGGCGCTAGCCTCTCCGCCGTTTCAACCTTTTCGATCGCCCTCCTTTAGCTCTGGGCCGAAGCGCCCTCCCCCGCCATGGAAAGCACTCCGCTCATCGTCGCCCTTGGCAACCCCGGTCCGCAGTACGAGTCAACCCGCCACAATTTCGGATTCCTCACGGCGCAGGCCATCCTCGATCAAGCGCGTGAACGCAAAAGCGCCGCACTCAAAACGTTGCAGACCACCGGTGACTTCGAGCTGTATTCGCTAGTGCTCGGCGGGGTTTCCTGTCTGCTGACGCGGCCGCTCACGTTCATGAATCTTTCCGGTCGCGCGGCGGCGAAAATCATCGGCCGTTTCAATCTCGATCCGGGCAACATGCTCGTCATCCACGACGAACTGGACCTGCCGCTTGGGCGCATGAAGCTCAAACGCGGTGGTGGCAACAACGGCCACAAGGGCGTGAATTCCATTGAGGAGCACACCGGAACGGCGAATTTCCTGCGCCTGCGTTTGGGAATTGGCCGGCCGGAGCACCCCTCCCAAGTGGTCAACTACGTGCTGGAACAGTTTTCCGAGGAGGACATGCGCGCGGTCGACGCCGTGCGCCAAGCAGCCCTCAAGGGTCTCACCCTGTACATGCGCCGCGGCATGACCGACGCGGTGCAGATGCTCAACGCCTATCGCCTTCCCGAGGCCGCCGTGTCCAAAACGGGCATGGACACTCCCGACGCATTGGAGTAGTGTGAACATTCGCCGGAAGTGTAGCCCCCCTTTTGGAAGGAGTTTTCGTGTTTCAAATCAATGAGCTGGTCGTATACCCCGCACAGGGGGTCGGCCGAATCGAACGCATCGACACCCAGAAAATTGGCGGGATCGAGGCTGACTATTACATAGTCAGAATCCTAAGTAATTCCGTTACGTTGATGGTGCCGGTGAAAACGGCGGCCAACGTCGGCTTGCGCCATGTGAGCAGCCCGGAAACAGGAAGGGAGGTCTTGGAATCACTTCGGGACCGCTCCGGTTTCACCGGGTACACCGGGCAGAACTGGAACCGCCGCTACCGTGAATATTCCGAGAAGCTCAAAAGCATTGAGCTGGCCGATGTGGCCTACGTGCTCAAAGAATTGTTTCTCATCGGCATGGACAAGGAGCTTTCCTTCGGCGAGCGCAGGCTGCTGGAGCAGGCCATGACGCTTGTCTCCATGGAGTTGGCGCATTCCCTGAGCCGCAGCCAGGAGGACGTGAAGGCGGAAATCAACGAGATGTTCGCCGACGTCATTCAAAAACAACAGGAAAAATTGCAAAAGAACAAGTAGCCCTCTTGTCAACGCCTTGCCTTTGGGGTAGGCGCTAGTTTCAGCGCATTCGCGCGGCATGATCCTCTTCCGCAATAGGCTCAATCCCCTTCGGAAAACCAGTCTGACTGGTGCTCGCAGGAATACGCCGCGTTCATTCCGCACAGCTGTGGAAATCAGAATGACGCATCCGGTGTTTGCCACAAAATAATCGCATTACCATTCCCCCCTCAGTGTGAGGGTTTCACCTTCCCATAACCTCAGCCCACGGAGCGTGAGGCGTTCGATGCCCCGCGAAAAGCACCAAACCCAATCCCACAAGAGTAATCGAGGCCAGGACCGCAATCAGGATCGCGGCCAGGAGCGTAACGAGCGCAATCCCGAGCGCGGCCAGGAGCGTACAGAACGCAACGCCGAGCGCAACCAGGAACGCGCAACCGAACGCACGCCGGACTTCGTGGAGGAAGACTACGCCCCCGCCTCCGGAAACAAGCTCAACCTGACGGAGCTCAAACAGAAGAGCATGCCGGAACTCATGGAGTTGGCCAACAACTTCAAAATCGAGAATCCGAGCAACCTTCGCAAACAGGAACTGATCTTCGCCCTGCTGCAGGAGTGCGCCTCGCAGAACGGCCAGATTTTCGGCGAGGGCGTTCTGGAAATTCTTCCGGACGGCTTTGGCTTCCTGCGCTCGCCGCTCTATTCCTACATGCCCGGGCCGGACGACATCTACATCTCGCCCTCGCAGATACGCCGCTTTGGCCTGCGCAAAGGCGACATCATCTCCGGTCAGATCCGTCCGCCCAAGGAAGGCGAGCGCTACTTCGCACTGCTCAAGGTCAGCGAGATCGGCTTCGAGCCGCCTGAGGCCAGCAAGCATCTGGTGCTCTTCGACAACCTGACCCCGCTCTACCCCGATCGGCGTTTCCAGATGGAGAACGGCGCGGAGAACTACGGGTCGCGCGTGATCGACCTGCTCGCCCCCATCGGCCGAGGCCAGCGCGGCCTCATCGTGGCCCCGCCGCGCACCGGCAAGACCATGATGCTACAAACCATCGCCAACTCCATCAACGCCAATCACCCCGAAGTCTACCTCATCGTCCTGCTCATCGACGAGCGGCCCGAGGAAGTGACCGACATGGAGCGCACGGTGAAGGCCGAGGTCATCTCCTCCACCTTCGACGAGCCGCCCACCCGCCACGTGCAGGTGACGGAAATGGTACTGGAGAAGGCCAAGCGTTTGGTGGAACGCAAGCGCGACGTGGTCATTCTGCTCGACTCCATCACCCGCCTGGGCCGCGCGTACAACGCCGTCACGCCATCCTCCGGCCGCGTGCTCTCCGGCGGCCTGGACGCCAACGCCATGCAGCGCCCCAAGCGCTTCTTCGGCGCCGCCCGCAACATTGAATCCGGCGGCAGCCTGACCATCATCGCCACCGCGCTCATCGACACCGGCTCGCGCATGGACGAGGTCATCTTCGAGGAGTTCAAGGGCACCGGCAACATGGAGATCTACCTGGATCGCCATCTTTCCGAGAAGCGCGTGTTCCCCGCGATAGACATCAACCGCTCCGGCACCCGCAAGGAGGAGCTGCTCCTCGACGAGGAGGTACTCAACCGCGTGTGGATCCTACGCAAGGTGCTCTCCCCCATGAATTCCATCGACTCCATGGAATTCCTGCTGGACAAGATGCGCAAGACCAAGAATAATAACGACTTCTTGAACATCATGAACAAATAGCCGACGCCAACGGCCCGGCTTTTTCCAAAAGGATGCGCCCCGTGCGCATCCTTTTTTCTTTTTCCGACCTGTGCTAAAAGCATCCGGTCATGGTCGTCGGAATCCCGGCGGCCGCAACCACCCGGACGCCCCATGAAACGCCACGCATCCTTTCAGCTCATCGGCGTATTGGCCTTGATTTTCTGCCTGCTGCTTCCCGCCCAGGCTCAGGCGCTTTTCGGCGGCATCAGCCCCGCCGACGAAATCGAAATGGGGCGCAAATTCGACCAGACCATCCGCAAGCAGTTGGTCTTTGTGGATGATCCCGAGGTCACCCGCTACGTCAAGGAAGTGGTGGACCGTGTGGCCAAGCAGCTGCCACCACAGCCTTACCCCATAAAAAGCGCGGTGGTAGGCAACAACTCCATGAACGCCTTCGCCATCCCCGGCGGCTACATCTACATTTTCACCGGACTCATCCTCGGCGTGGAAAACGAGGACGAACTCGCCGCAGTCATCAGCCACGAGCTTGGCCACGTGACCCAGCACCATGTTGTGCGCCGCATGGAGCAGATGAAGTACATCAACATCGCCTCCATCTCGGGCATGGTGGCCGGCGCGCTGCTCGGCTCCATGGGCAAGGGGGGCAACGCGTCCAGCATGGGGCAGGCGTTGGCCATGGGCTCCGCCGCCGGCGGCCAGTCCGCCTTCCTCATGTACACGCGTGAGAACGAAAACGAGGCCGATAACGTCGGCATGTCCTACCTGGTCAAGGCCGGCTACAACCCGAAGGGCATGCCCATGACCTTCGAGATCATGAACCGCCAGCGCTGGTTCATGGGCGGCGACGCCGTTCCCTCCTACCTCGCCACTCACCCAGGCCTCACCGAACGCATCGACTACCTGAACGACCGCATCAAGCGCATGCCGGCCTCCGTGCTCGCCAGACCTTTCGAGAAAGACAAGTTTCTGCGGATGCAGACACTGCTGCGCGCGCGCATGAGCTCCGCCGATACCGCACTCGCCTACTACGACAGCAAGCCCAGGGAGCAGCTCTCCTGTATGGACAAGGCCGGACGCGGCATCGCCCTCGACCGACTGAAGCGCCAGCAGCAGGCGCGGCAGGCCTTTGCCGAGGCACTGGCCTGCGGTGCGAACGATCCGCTCGTCCTGCGCGAGGCCGGCATCTTCTACTTCAATCAGGGTGAGGCCAACAAGGCCGCTCCGCTGCTGCAAAAAGCCGCCATTCTGAACCCGTACGACGCCATGAGCATGTTCTTCACCGCGCGCATCATGGCCGACCGCAAGGACTACGCCGGCGCCATAGACCTCATGCGCCGCGTGATGAAAATGGTGCCGGACGACGCCGAGGTGCGCTTTCACCTGGGGCGCATCCTGGGCGAAAGCGGCGACATCTTCGGTGCGCACGTGCAGCTCGCCTATTCCTTCCACTATGGCAACGACGCGCAAAAGGCCCGCTACCACCTGGATAAGGCCAAGACGCTGGTGTCCACGCCGCAACAACAGCAGGATCTCGATGAGTTGAAGCGCGCCATGGGCGAGGGCAAGAAGCCCGGTGACCCGCATGGCGGCGAGGGCGGACGCGACAAGGGGGCCGGCGGACGCACCGGCGACGCCCCGTCGATTCAGCTGCAATTCGGCCGTGTATGACCTCTTGTTCAGCCTCAGCATAAAAGGATGACCACGCCCACATGATCGCCGCACGCTCCATCGATGAGCTTCAAGACACCATCTCCGGCTCCTGCGTCACTATAGGCAACTTCGACGGCGTCCACGCCGGCCACCAGCGTCTCATCGCCCGCACCTGCGCCAAGGCCAGGGCGGAAGGCCTCATCAGCGTCATCGTCACCTTCGACCCGCATCCGCTCACGGTGCTGCTGGGCAAGAAGGTTCCGCCGTTCCTCTCCACCGTGCGCCAGCGCCTGGCGCTCATCGAGCGGTTGGGTCCCAACGTGACCCTCGTGCTGGAATTCACCCGCGCGATGGCCGCCCAGGAGCCCGAGGAATTCATCCGCCGCTACCTCCTCGACGGCGTGGCCATGCGCGAGCTGGTCATCGGCTACGACTACGCCATGGGTAAGGGGCGCAAGGGCAATTTCGAACTGCTCACGCAAATCGGCGCGCAAAACGGCTTCGGCGTGGAGCGGCTGGACCCGGTCATCGTGAGCGGCGCGGTGGTCAGCTCCACGCGCATCCGCGACATGATCCAGTCCGGAAACGTGTGGGACGCCCGTCCCCTGCTCGGCCGTTTTTTTGAGGTCTGCGGAACGGTGGTGGATGGGATGAAACGCGGCGCGGCCCTGCTCGGCTTCCCCACCGCCAACCTGCGGCGCGAGGGCGACACGCTTCTGCCCCGGCCCGGCGTGTACGCCGTGTGGGCCGTGCTGGATGGCCAGCCCCTGCCCGCCGTGGCCAACGTGGGTGAGAACCCGACATTCGGCGACACCGGCCTCACGCTGGAGACGCATATCATGGACTTCCACCGGGACATCTACGGCCAGCGCCTCGCCCTCCGCTTCGTCCAGCGCCTGCGCGACGAGCGCAAGTTCGCCAGCGTGGACGCGCTCAAGGCGCGCATCGCCGACGACGTGCGCCTGTCCAGGGTCATCCTTGGCGCGCCCGACGCCCAGCCCAAGGGGACCCCGCAGTCCGAGGACAGCGAGGACTAGCCGGAGACGCCATGCCCGCCGCCTGGACATTCGGAACCGCAGCCCTCATCCTCAAGCAGGGCGACCTCACCAGGGCGGACACCGCCGCCATCGTCAACGCGGCCAACTCCGGTCTGCTCGGCGGCGGCGGAGTCGATGGGGCCATCCACCGCGCTGCCGGTCCACGACTCCTCGAGGCCTGCCGGACCATCGTCGCGCGAATCGGCAGCCTGCCGGCCGGACAGGCCATTCTGACGCCGGGCTTCGATCTGACCGCGCGGCACGTCATCCACACGGTGGGGCCGATCTGGCGCGGCGGCAATGCGGGCGAACCGGAGCTTTTACGCTCGGCCTACGCGCAGAGTCTGCACCTCGCCCGAGAAAACGGCCTGGGCAGCGTGGCCTTCCCGGCCATCAGCTGCGGCGCCTACGGGTACCCTCTACCACTGGCCGCCCCGCTCGCGCTGGAGACCCTGCGCCGGGAGTGCGCGCACGGGCTGCCGAGCCGCGTGGAACTGTGGCTGCGCGGCGATGCGGCCTTCACTTTCTGGCTGGGCGAGGCCCGGCGGTTGTTCGGCGACTCCGCGCCGGACGGGCAGCCATGATTTTCCCCGACGCAAAACAAGGAGACGCAATGGACATACACGGCACCACCATTCTCGCCGTGCTCGACGATAACGGCGTGGCCATGGCCGGCGACGGCCAGGTGACCCTCGGCCAGAGCGTGGCCATGAAACATTCGGCGCGCAAGGTGCGCACCATCTACCGCGACCGGATCATCGTGGGCTTCGCCGGAGCCACGGCCGACGCCTTCACCCTCTTCGAGCGCTTTGAAAAGAAGCTGGAAAGCCATTCCGGCAACCTCACCCGCGCGGCCGTGGAACTGGCCAAGGACTGGCGCACGGACAAATACCTGCGCAAGCTGGAGGCCATGATCCTGGCGGCCGACGCCGAAACCATCCTCATCATCACCGGCACGGGCGACGTCATCGAACCGGACGACGGCATGGCTGCCATCGGGTCCGGCGGCATCTACGCGCTGGCCGCCGCGCGGGCGCTGCGGCGCAACACAAGCATGTCCGCCGAGGACATCACCAAGTCGTCCATGCAGATCGCCAGCGAGCTGTGTGTGTACACAAACGACCACATTCACGTGGAGACCAAGAAACGGGAGGCCAAATCGTGAGCTCCCTCACCCCCAGGGAAATCGTTTCCGAACTCGACAAGTTCGTGGTGGGCCAGGCCGAGGCCAAACGCATGGTTGCCATCGCCATGCGCAACCGTTGGCGCAGGCAGCGTTTGGAGCCGGAATTGCGCGACGAGATCGCGCCCAAGAACATCATAATGATGGGGCCCACCGGCGTGGGCAAGACCGAGATCGCCCGCCGGCTGGCCAAGCTGGCCAAGAGCCCCTTCCACAAGGTGGAAGCCACGAAATTCACCGAGGTCGGCTACGTGGGCCGCGACGTGGAGTCCATGATCCGTGATCTCATGGAGATCGGCGTGAACATGGTGCGCGCCGAGGAACGCGAAAAGGTGCGCGTGCGCGCGGAAAAGCACGCCGAGGAACGGCTCATCGACCTGCTGCTGCCAGGCACCGGCAAATCGCCCTCCTACACCTTCACCCCCATGCCGGATCCCGCGTCGCCGCAGGTGCCGGCCACAGGTGTGACCAGCGCCAACGAAAGCACGCGCGAAAAGTTCCGCCAGCTCTGGCGCGAGGGCAAGCTCGACGAGCGCATGGTGGAGCTGGAGATCGCCGGCCAGGACAACGCCGCCATGTCCATTATGGCCATTCCCGGCATGGACGACATGGGCGGGCAGATGCAGGACGTGCTGGGCCGCATGTTCCCGCAAAAGAAGCGCCTGCGCAAAATGAAGGTCAAGGACGCCTTCACCGCGCTGGTGCAGGAGGAGTCGGACAAACTCATCGACATGGACAAGGTGCAGGAAAACGCCCGCGAACGCGTGGAGCAGACCGGCATCATCTTCCTCGACGAGCTGGACAAGGTGGCCACACGGCAGGACCACGGCGGCCCGGACGTCTCACGCGAGGGAGTGCAGCGCGATCTGCTTCCCGTGGTCGAGGGCTGCGTGGTCAACACCAAATACGGCATGGTGCGCACCGACCACATCCTGTTCATCGCCGCCGGCGCGTTCCATTACGCCAAGCCGAGCGACCTCATCCCCGAGCTGCAGGGCCGCTTCCCACTGCGCGTGGAACTCTCGGCCCTCGGCAAGGAGGAATTCTACCGCATCCTCACCGAGCCGCAGAACGCGCTCACCGTGCAGTACTCCGCCCTGCTCGGCACCGAGGGGTTGGATTTGACCTTCACTGACGACGCCCTGCGTGAAATCGCCTCCATGGCGCAGAAGATCAATGAGGACACGGAGAACATCGGCGCGCGGCGGCTGTACACGCTCATGGAGAAGATCCTCTCCGACGTGTCCTTCGACGCCTCGGACATGAACGGAAAGAAGGTCCAGGTGGACAGCGCCTACGTGCGCGAGAAGCTCGCCGACATCGTGGAGGACCGCGACCTTTCGCGGTACATCCTGTGATGGATCTGGAGACCATGCGGCGTCTGGTGGAGGAGGAACTGCCCTTCCACAAACTGCTCGGCATCAAGGCCGAGGAGCTACGCGAGGGTTACGCGCGCCTGCGCATTCCCTTCCGCCCAGAGCTGGTGGGCGACGCGCGCCGCCCGGCCCTGCACGGCGGGGTCATCTCCACCCTGGCGGACGTTTGCGGCGGCTTCGCCATTTGGAGCTGCTGCCGACCCGACGACCGCATCGCCACCATCGACATTGGCGTGGACTATCTCCGGCCGGCCGGGCCGGTCGATCTGCTGGCCGAAGCCACGGTGCGACTGCTGGGCAACCGCGTGGGCAACGCGCACGTCTCGCTCTGGAGCCAGGGCAACCGCGAAAAGCCCGTGGCCGAGGCGCGCGCGGTCTACAACATACACCGGGGAAAATAGCACAAGAAAAGGCCGGGAAATTCCCGGCCTTTTCTTTGCATCATCGTCCGGTCCGCTACTTGGATTCGGTCTGATTGCCGCCTTCCTGCGCCGGGGCGACCGGGGCCTCGGAATTGGGGGCCATAAGCGCGGGGAAAAAACCATCGGCCGGAACCAGCACGTTGCCGCCAGTGGACGACTGCTGCGGCTGAGCCTGAGGCTCCGCCTGTCCCTTATGGCAACCTGAGCACTTCACCGGGCCCTTTTTCCGGGCGTGATGGCAGCCCTGACACACCCTATGCGACACCACCATCAACGAGGCCGGCTCGTTGGGCTCGGGCCGTTCATGATGGCAATCGGCGCAACGATGCTCGAAGCCGGTGCGCCCCACTTTGCCCTTGACCGCTTTTTGGCCGGGCAGAGGGTGATGGCAGGTGGCGCACTTGGTGATCTTGGCCACTTTGTTGTGCTGATTATGATTGAAAGGAACGGAGAGGGGCTTGGGCTCGTCGAATGCTGACGGCTGACCGCCCGCATAGTCCTGCGCATGGACAGGCAGCAGCCAAAGAGCCGCGACGAGCGCGGCGGCGCAGGGGGTGATGATTTTACCTTTATTATGATTCAAGCGCATGCATACTCCTATGTGCGGATTTGGAGGGGGCCATGCCCGTCCTGCGCGTTTTCAGGCGTGATCGAGACGGAATCAGTGCCGTCGCGTTGGTGACGGGGGAAACGTGCCGAAAACGCAGCCCCAATGTAGCGCAAAAAAATCCGTTCGTCACTCCATGCCCAGGCGCTCACGCAAAAAATCAAAGTCAAGTGCCTCGGCGACGAGTTGCGCCCCATGATTGACCTTGATCATGTCGCGCAGCTTGTGACGAGTGAGGATGTGCTCCATCTTCTTGGACACGGCGAAGGTATCCTCGCGCACCATGATGATCGGCGTTTGCAGCACCTCGGATCGGGTCAGGATGATGTCGTTCGGATGCAGGTTGCCGGTAAGGATGAGGCAGGGGCAGCTGCCCTCCAGGGCCACGAGCTGCACGTCCGCACGATCACCGCCGACGATGATGGCCGAGTTCTTGTGCCGCACGAAATGGGCGAGGAAGTTCTCCACCTGCATGGTGCCGATGAGAAAATCCTCCACCACGCGGTCGGCCTTGTTGTGGGCGGAAAGGATGCGGCCGCCCAGACGTTCGGCAAGATCACTGACCTTGATGGCGCCCATGAGCGGGTCCGAGGCGATGACGCCGAGCACATGCACGCCTTTGCCGCGCAGGAACGGCGCGAGCAGCTCGTCCACCTCCGGCCGGTAGCTCTCGGGGATGTCGTTCAGAATCACGCCGGCGAGCTCCTCGCCAAGAACCTCGCGGGCGCGCAGCAGGTAGTCGTATCGGGACTCGTTCTGGTAGCGGTCGATGAGCACGACCCGCGCCCCCAGCGCACGCGCCACGCTCACGCCGTCCAGGCCGCAATAAAGGCCGGAATCGAGGAAATTGCCCGATCCGGCGATGATCATCACGTCCTTTCCGCGCGAAAGTTCGGCATGAGCGGAGACCACGCCAGGCATGAGGTCGCCGATGTCGCCGGAAAAGGCGCGACGGGTGAACTCGCGCGTCACCACCACGGGCGTCACCAACGCGGGGTCCTGGTTCAATCCCAGCACCTTCTGCAGAAACGCCGCGTCCTCGTCGCCGGGAGCGGCGTCCTCACGGCTGGGCACCGCGCCAACGGGTTTCATATAGCCAACCTTGAGGCCCAGCTTCTTAAAACGCAGCCCCAGGGACATGGCAATGAAGTTCTTACCGGCGTAACCGGCGGTTGAGCCTATGTAGATGCCGACCATCGTGAATTCTCTCCTTGCGCGCGGACGAAGGCGCGGGCGGCTTGCTATGTGCGCAGGGTCAGGCGCGCCTCGGCCACGCGGACCCCATCGGGGCCGGCCAGCACCGGGCCAAGCTCCGCCTCGAATATCTGCGGGAAATCCTGGGCCAGCGCGGCCAGCGCGAGGAGCGCGTCCTCCAGGGCGCGCAGGTTCGCCCCGGGACGCCCATCCAGGCCTTTGAGCAGCCGGTAGGCGCGGATGGAGCGCATCATGCCAAAAGCCTCGTCGCGGCTCAAGGGGGTCAAATGGTGCGAAACATCGCCCAGCACCTCCGTATGCACGCCGGACAGGCCGAATTGCAAAAGCGGACCGAACTGCTCGTCGCGACGCATGGCGAGCGTCACCTCTCGCGCATCGTCCGGGGCCATGGCCTGCACCAGGCAGCCGGCCACGGCGGCCTCCGGCCGCAGGCGCGTCGCACGGTTGGTCAGCACGCCGAAGGCCCGGCGCACGGCCTCGTCGTCGCACAGGTTCAACACCACGCCGTTCATGTCTGAATGATGCGGAATCTGCGGCGAGGCGATTTTGAGCGCCACCCGGCCGCCGAGCTCCCGCGCCGCAACCACGGCCTCGTCGCTGGTGCGCGCGAGCCTGGCGTCAAGCGTGTCCAGGCCATAGGCGCGCAGAAATTCACGCGCGGCGAAGCCGGTCACGTCCAGCTGGCCGGCGGTCTGTGCCCGCTCGACCACGTTCCGGGCGGCCACGAGATCGCGCTTCGGCGGCTCGTACACGGGCACGGGTTTCTGCCGCCACTGGGCGTAGGCGTACATGGCCTCGATGCAGCGCAGCCCCGGCTCGGGAAAGGTGAGACAAGGCAGCCCCGCCGCGCGCAGGAGGCCACGTCCGGTCCCGTCGTGGTCGCTCCCCATCAGACAGGGCAGCACCGGTTTGTCCGACCGGCGGGCGATGGCCGCGATGGCGGCCACAGCGGCCTCCCGCTCCGCGGCTCCCGTGGGCGCGACGATGACCAGCACCGCATGCACGAGCGGATCGTCGAGCACGGCCTCCAGACTCTTGCGGTAGCGCTCGGCTCCGGCGTCCCCCCCAATGTCCACGGGATTGTACACGGAGGCGGAGGGCGGCAGATCGGCCTGCAGGCGCTGGATCGTCTCCGGCGAGAGCCGGGCCATGTGCAGACGGGTGCGCTCGCAGGCGTCGGCGGCGAGAATGCCCGGTCCGCCGGCGTTGGAGATCACGGCCATGTTGGGACCGCGCGGCAGGGGCAGGCTGGCGAAGGCTCCGGCCAGGGCGAAGAGCGAAGCCAGATCGCGGGCGCGCACCACGCCGCACTGCCGGAAGGCCGCGCCGCAGGCGTCTTCGGACCCGGCGATGGCTCCGGTGTGCGAGCTGGCCGCCTTGGCCCCGGCGTTGCTCGAACCGGCTTTGAGCAAAATGATCGGTTTGACGCGGCTGACCTCGCGGGCGACGCGCACAAAGCGCTCGCCGTCCTCCACGTTCTCCAGATAGCCCATGATGACCCGGGTCTCCGGGTCCGCGCCGAGGTGCGGCAGAAGGTCCACCTCGGCCAAGCCGGCCTTGTTGCCCAGGCTGATGAATTTGGAAAAGCCGAAATTCTCCCCGCTGGCCCAGTCCAGCACAGCCACGCACAGCGCGCCGGATTGCGAGCAGAAGGCCACAGGGCCGGCCAACGGCGCAGTCGCCGCAAAACTCGCGTTGACGCCGGCGGCGGCGTTCATCATACCCAGGCAATTGGGACCGAGGAGCGCCACGCCGTACCGCTTGGCCAGCGCGGTGAGCTCGCGCTCCAGCAAAAAGCCGTCACGCCCGGCCTCGCGGAAGCCGGCGCTGATGACGATGGCGGACTTGAGCCCCCGGCCGGCCAGCGTCTCGAAGGCGGGCAGGACCCGATCGCGCGGGATGGCGAACACGGCAAGGTCGATACCGCCCGGCAGTTCGGCCGTAGTGCGCGTCACCGGCAGGCCCTCGATCTCCCCGCCCTTGGGATTGACCGGGAGCAGGCGCCCCTTGAAGCCCGCGGCGAGCATATTGCGCACCACGGCGTTGCCCACCTTGCCAGGCGAGGCCGAGGCTCCGATGACGGCCACGGCGCGGGGGGCGAAAAAGGCCTGCAAGGCGCTGTGCTCCACTAGTGCTCCTGAATGTCGGCGTTCATAGGACTGTATGTTGTGGATACACCGTCGCGGGCCGTCCCTCAAGAGGGCTCGCGACCACGACGACATTTCGTGAGGAATTTCCCAATCACCTGTTGCCCAGCCGACTGGTCCGGTATATCTTCACAAAATGCGCCAGGATCGTTCTTCCAGTAACATCCCCACGATAACGAAGGCGGCGAACGTCTCCGCGGCCATCCTCGGCGGCGGCGCGGCCACGCGGCTCTCCGGCGCGGTGAAGCCCTTGCTCGAAGTGGGGGGCGCGAGCATCCTCGAACGGCTCTGCGCCACGCTGGCGCCGCGCTTCGACGATCTGCTCCTCGTGGTCAAGGAGCCGGAGCCATACGCCCGGGCCGCCGCGCAAAATCCCCCCTGGCGGATGGTGCGCGACAGGCTGCCCAGCCGCAGCTCGCTCACGGGGCTGCACACCGCCATCGCCGCCGCGCGGCACGAACATGTCTTCGTCACCGCCGGTGATTCGCCGTTCCTGCGGCCGGAGTTGGTGGACGCCCTGCTCGCCCTGCTGCGGCCCGAGGACGACGTGCTGCTGCCGCGCAAGCCGGATGGCTATATCGAACCCCTTTGCGCCGTCTACTCGAGGCGCTGCCTGCCGCACATCGAAGTACGGCTCGCACGCGGCGAGTACAAGATCGGAGACTTTTTCGACAAGATCCATCTGCGTCCGCTGCCGCTGGAGATCCTGTTGCGGGCGGACCCGGAGCAAATTTCCTTCCGCAACGCCAACACCCCGGAGGAGCTGCGCGCCCTGCGCGAAATCGCAAGGGGGACGCGCCACCCGGGCCAGGAGACTACATGACCGAAAAAAGCATCTCGCGCGATGCGGCGCTGGAGCGCATCCGCCATCATATTCATCAATCGCCCCGCAAGGATCGCGAAACGCCCTTGTTCGAAAGTCTAGGGCTCGTCTGCGCCCACGATCTCTTCGCCGTGCACGCCATGCCGGCCGAGGCGCGTTCGCGCATGGACGGCTTCGCACTGTCCAGCATGGATACGCGGTTCGCCACGCCGGAGTCGCCGGCGCGTCTTCAGATCACCGGGCTTATCCGCCCGGGCGACGTCGCGCCCGCCTTCCTTGGCGCGGGAAAGGCCGTAAACATTCTCACCGGAGGCTTGCTGCCGCCTGGCGCGGACTGCGTCGTCCCTCGCGAGCAGGCGGAGATCGCCGGCGACCTTTTACGCATAAGCGGCGAGGTCGCGCCCATGGACAACATGCGACCGGCCGGCGGCGACCTCAAGGCCGGCACGCGCATCGTGCGCCGGGGCGAGGAGCTGACCCCCGCTGTGCTTTCCACACTGGCCGTGTCCGGCGTCAGCAACGCCAAAACCTTCATGCCGCCGCGCGTGCGTGTCCTGGCCATCGGCACCGAACTCACCGGTCTCGCCTCTCCCCACGTGCCCGGCAGGATTCCGGCCGACAACCTCGTCCAGACGTCCGGCCTGCTGCGGTGCCGCGGCATAACGGATCTCGCCGCCGAGATCTGCGACGATGACACGGACGCCATCGCCACGCGCCTCGCCAAGGACGCGACCGACTGCGTCATCACCACGGGAGGCACTGGCCCTGGCCAGCGCGATTTCGTCCGCCAAGCGGCGGCCGTGGCCGGCTTCTCACCGTTGTTCGACGGCGTGGCGCTCAGCCCTGGGCGGAGCATGTTCGCAGCCATCAAGGACCGGCGGTTGCTTTTCGCCCTGCCCGGCACTCCGGCGGCGGTATTCGCGCTCATGCACGCCATCGTGCTGCCTGCCATGTGCTGGCTACGCGGCCGCACGCTCCCGGCGCCCAGTCCGATCCTGGCCCGTCCCACGGAAACGCCGCCGCCCGCCCCGCTCGGCTGGGAACGTCTGGTGGCATGTACCAACTCGGCCATCGGCGCGGAATTGCAGGCGCACCCGCTGCTGGACCGCAACAGCGAGGTGCGGCTGGCCATGTTGCAGGCCCAGGGACTGCTCATCGTCTCGGATAAGGTGGAGGAAGGCGACCTGCTGCCCATGATTCCCATTTGGGAAAACGGCCGGGGGTTACGGCTGGGCTGATCGTGGAGCCTTGACCACGCCGCCACCTGTGGATGCTGGAATTACCCCGGACCGACATCACCGCGAGCGGTTCTCATCCCCGCGGAGACTTTGGCGCCTCGTGCGATTGCCGGACGTTCACCGGACGCGAATGGCATCCGGCTCGTTGAAATCGTGGAAGATTTTTTCGCTTATAATTTCGTCTTGACCACAAATCCGGCCTTGTGTATCAAGGCCACGCATGAGTTGGCCAGCGTAGCTCAGTTGGTAGAGCAGCTGATTCGTAATCAGCAGGTCCGGAGTTCGAGTCTCCGCGCTGGCTCCAGAGATCATCAAGCCCCGCGAAAGGTTATGCCCTTCGCGGGGCTTTTTGCGGCCTGCCGAAAACTCCCTTCGTTGCCCCAAATGTGCGAACCTGCCGACATCTTTCCTCAATCGCACAATCGACTTTCACTCCAAGCCGGTCCCAAGGCCTTTCCCAGAAACAGGACCTGCGTGTCGCCAAAAACGATTGCCAACCGGCCCCCGGCAGAGCCAACATCCGTGGCGGCAGCGCTCCCCCGTCATGCGCAGAGTCCCCCGGCGATGCCTCAACGGTGGCCGGAATCATCGCCCCAACAGTCCTCCCTCCCGCCCCCCAAACACCGGAGCTCCCACTGCTTCCCAGCACGTATCCTTCCGCCGTGCCGCAACGTCTAACAATATGGCGGCGCGCAATCGAGTCCGTGCGTCCGAAGGAGCCTTCATGAAATCGACAGCCGTCTCGTTGGTCCTCTGCTGCGCCGTCATGCTATGCGGCTGCGCCTCGAAATCGCCGAGCAGGGGCATCGTCTCGCCGGAGGACGTCAATCCTCCCCGTCCCATTTCCGGGAACACCGGCCAATACATGTGCCCCTACATGAATGACGGGCACCTCGCAGGCTGGGTGCGCACCGCCCTCACGGCCGCGCCGGAGAATCGCGTTTCGCCTTCGTCCCATCCGTCCCTCCCCACGGCGGAGCTGCCCAGTCAGGCCCGGATGCAGGCCCGCGATGCGGAACGCCAGCAGATCGTGGCCGCGCGTGCCGGCGGTTTCGACGCCATCCAGCGTGGTTCCGAGCTGTCCTTCTCCAGTGCTGACGATCTGTGCCTGTACCTCTATGCGAAATACTCACGCCAAGCCGACTACAGCCAGATCTTCGACTACGTGGGCGAGCTCTACCCCGACATGCGCCACCGCTGCAGCGAAGCCATCCACAAGGCTGCTGGCGGCAAGGGTGAACGGCACGGTCCCGGCGGCGGCGATCGCGGCGGCATGGGTGGAGGGTTCGGCGGTGGTCCTGGCGGTCCCGAGGGCATGGGTGGTGGACCCGGAGGAGGCATGGGCGATGGACGAGGCGGCGACGTCATCATCTACTAGCCTGTCGAACGCCCTCCCCCTCGGCCACGACGACAGACCTTCCGGCGGACGAAGGACGCACCCAGTCGTGTCAGGAGTGGTGCTCTTGGTCATCCGCTCCCGTTCATGACAACCTGTAACTCATTAATTACCACGGTGTATTAAAGAAATTCTAGATATTATCTAAACGCCATGTGACGAATTTGACGACCTCCAGCCCTCCGTCACCGAAGGCGGTGGAGCATGGCGAAGGCGACAGGAGGCCCGGGGGAAGGGGGGGGAAGCGGCAGGGACAATCGCCCGACCACCTCTCCGGAATCGATGAGGGGATCGCCGCGAAGCTAACCGGCGACGGACAGCAGGCAGCCGGGCGCGTCGTCCGCGCCAAGTCCCTGCACCAGACAGGCCGCGCGCAGGTCATCCGGCATGGGGCCGGAAGCGTCGAGGCGCTTGCCCCGGGCAGAGAAGGTCCGGGAGGCACTCAATGTCAGCTGATAAAAAAACATGTCCGCGCGGGACACGCCGCTCCAGTCCAGGGTCGCGCCCTCGCAACGGTCCAGCGCCATGAGCAGCGCATTGCGCAGATCGGCGAGAGCCGGACCGTCGATCATGTCCGCCGGCAAGGTCAGACGAGCCGCGCCGTTTTCCACATGCAGGGCAAGTGCGCCAAACGTCTCATCGAAATTCCGGCTGGGCGCGATGGTAACATGGGGAACCTCCTCGACGCGACGGACGCGCTCAGGGGGCAATTTGACCATGCTGCACACGAGTTGGGGTTCGAGAATGGTGGCGAACAGCACGTAAAAGGGAATGCGGTTGCCGAAATCGTCCAGGTTGCCCACGGCGGCGAAATCCAGTTTGCAGTCCACGATGCGGCCGGTGTCGGCGAGCATTTTGAGCACCTCGAAGGGCATCCGCCCCTTGCCATGGATGTCGTGGATGAGATCGAACTCCAGCAGATACAAGTCGAGGCCGCCACTTTTCGCCTGCTTGAGGCTCACGGCATCGACCTCGAAGATGCCGGTTCCGCCGACCTCGAACTGCGCGGGAGCGGGTTGGGCGGCGGGCTCGCCCTCCTCCGCCGGTGGATTGGAGATGGCGAGCAGCCGTTCGACCCAGGTGTCGATGGGCATGTGCTCGCTCTCATGAATATTGTCCACGAGCGCGGTCAGACGGTCGAACCCCTTGAGCAACACCTCGATGACCTCGTGCGTGGGCGACAGTTCGCCGCTGCGCACCATGTGCAGCACATTCTCCAGTTTGTGCGCCAGGGTCTTGATATTGTCGAAGCCGAGCATTCCGGCCCCGCCCTTGATGGAATGCGCCAGCCGGAAGACGCTGTTCACCAGTTCGGGGTTCTGGTCCTTGCCGGCGGCCTCTATGTCCATAAGGGCGGACTCGATGCTGTCCAGGTGCTCGCGACAGTCGTCAATGAAGCTCTGGACAAGGGCGTTGGATTCGTCGGCCATGGTTCACCTCCCCGCCGGAATGATGGAGAAATACTTATCCAGGCGCATGAGGGTGAGCAGCTGATAGACCTCGTACCGAACGCCACCCAGGCTGAGCGCACAGCCCAGTTTGGAAAGCGAGTTGTGCGTGGCCACAAGCAGGCCGATGCCCATGGAGTCGATACTCTCCAGCTGCGAACAGTCCAGCCGGATGCCGGGCGCACCCTGAGCTATGCGCCCGCGCAGAGTCTCGCGCAGGGCGGGCACATTCTGCGCCGTGAGCCGGGGACCAAGGACTATGGAAATCGCGCCGTCGTCGTTCATATGCAGCACCTCCGCGGGCACGCGCTTCACGATGGTCAACTCGTTGCCCGGGTTGTTGTAGAAAAATTCATCGGCATATTTGCGTATGATGAAAAGTCCGCGTCCACTCTCGCTTTCCGGGGCGGGGGGCTGCTCGGACACGTCCCGCCAATTCCAGCCGCAGCCCTCGTCGCGCACAACGAGGGTCAGGCGGCCTTCGTGAAAGGAAAGCACGGCATGGACCATTTTCGACGCATCCGCTCCGCTGCCGTGCTGCACGGCGTTCAGCAGAGCCTCCCGCGCCAGCAGTTCCATGTCGAAGGCCAGACCGTTGAGGTTCCGCTCGGCCAAAAAGCCGTGAATCCCGGCGATGAACCGCTCCACGTTCTCCGTGCTGGCGGAAAAACTCCGGCGCAGCTCCGGCGCAACGGCGAGGGACCCGTCCGGCGTCATACATCGACCCCAAGCAGCACCACGTCGTACGGGGGCGTCCTCGCCGGCCATGTCGCGCACGAGGTTCACCACGGCGTTGGGCAGTGGCATGACGGAGTTGTGCTCGCAGGAACGCCGCAACAGCTCCTGAAATTCGCCGCTCGTCGCGTAGCGGCCGGCGTTCTCCGCCAAACCGTCGGTGTACAGATAGAAACGGTCGCCCTGCGTGATGCTCCCACCCAGCACGTCGTAGCCAGCATCCTCGAACATGCCCAAAGGCAAGCCGGCAAGGGACAGGCAGCGCGTTTCGCCCCGCAGCCGGGCCAGCACGGGCGGATGCGCGGCCGAGCTGAGCGCGTAGGTTCCCGCCGGACGGTCCAGCATGAGGCACACGGCGGTAAGGTAAACCTCATCGGACGTGATGGCGCAAAGGATGCGGTTCATGGCGGCGAGAATCTCGTCCGCGCGCTTGTCCACGGCGGCGTGCTGCCGGAACAGAGCCTTCAGCGACGAGGTGATGAACGACGCGCCCAGGTCGTGCCCGCTCACATCGGCCACGAAGTAAGCGGCGCGTCCGCCACCGAAGGAGACGACGTCGTAAAAATCGCCGCCGGCCTCCAGCACGGGCAGATAATGCACCGCGAACTGGGCCTCGGGCACAGAGTCGGGACTGGTGAGCAAGGCGAGCTGCGCGGCGTGGACCTGGTCGAGCCGTCTGGCCTGGGCGTCGATGATGGTCCCCTGCTGCCGCTTGAAATTCATGTGCGCGCGCACGCGGGCCACGACTTCCTCGGCGATGAACGGCTTGGTGATGTAGTCCACCGCGCCGAGATCGAGCCCCGCGAGCTTGTCGGCGAGTTCACCCAGGCAGGTGACGAAGATGACGGGAATGTGCGCGGTGCCGGCATCGTTTTTGAGCTGCCGGCAGGTGTCGAAGCCTGACTGCCCTGGCATCATCACGTCGAGCAGGACCATGTCCGGCCGGTCCCTTTTGGCCATGGCGAGGCCGGCCGGCCCGCTGGAGGCGCTGGCGACGGCGTATCCCGCGCGGGAAAGCACGCCTTTGAGCGCCAGAATGTTCATGGGCTCGTCGTCGATGACGAGGATGTCGCCGAGTCGCTGGGGTTCCGTCATGTCATTGCGCGTTCGGTAGTGGGTGTTCGTGATGCGGATCAATCCGCACAATACGCATACGAACCACACTGCGGCATGGGCGCTGCCAAGTCAAGCCGCGACCGGCGCGCGCGGGCTGGTCATCCGTTCACGCCGGCCAGCCGCAGGAGGTAGAAGACCACGCCGGAGACGAGGGCCGCGGCCGGAATGGTGATGATCCAGGCCAGGACCATGTTGCCGACGACGCCCCAGCGCACGGCGGAGAAGCGCTTGCTGGATCCCACACCCAGAACCGAGGAGGAGATGACATGCGTGGTGCTGATGGGCGCGCCAAAGTGGCTGGCCCCGGTGATGACGAGCGCGGCGGCGGTCTCCGCCGCACAGCCGTGAATGGGCTCCAGCTTGAAAATCTTGTGTCCCATGGTCTTGACTATCTTCCAGCCGCCGGTGGCGGTGCCCAGTCCCATGGCGCAGGCGCAGCCGATCTTGACCCAGAAAGGCACGTGGATGGCCGGAATCTCGTGGGAAAGGAACAGGGCGAGAGTGATGATGCCCATGGTCTTCTGCGCGTCGTTCTGGCCGTGGCTGGTGGCCATGAAGGCCGAGGACACGATCTGCAGCTTGTGGAACAGCGTGTTCACCTTGCGCGGCTTGGACTTGTGGAACATCCACGTCAGGATGACCATGATGATGTAGCCACCGGCGAAGCCGGCGATCGGCGAGATGAGCAGCGGCAGAATGACCTTGTCGAGGATGGAGACGAAGTTGAGGGAACCAAAGCCGCTGTGGGTCACGGCCGCGCCGATGAGCCCGCCGATGAGCGCGTGGGAGGAGGAGGACGGCAGGCCGAAGCACCAGGTGAGCAGATTCCAGAAGATGGCCCCGGCCAACGCAGCCAGAACGAGCGTCTGGCATCCGGCCACCATGTCGGCGTTGACGATGCCGCTGCCGATGGTCTTGGCCACCTGCTCGCCCATGAACGCTCCCGCCAGGTTCAGCGAGGCCGCCATGACCACGGCCATTTTGGGCGAAAGGACCTTGGTCGAGACGATGGTGGCGATGGCGTTGGCGCTGTCGTGCGCGCCGTTGGTGTAGTCGAAGAAGAACGCCAGCACCAGAATGGCGATGAGCATCATGGGCACATCAGGCATTTTTGAGCACCACGCCTTCGATGATGTCCGCGAGCTTGTCGGCCTGGTTCACGGCCTGCTCGATGCGATCGTAGATGTGCGTCCACTTCACGATGTCGAGCACGGCCTCGAGACTGGTGAGCTTGGTGTCGTAAACCTCGCCGAGGGCCACCAGCAGCAGCATCTCGCACTCGTACTTGAGCGATTTGACCTTCTTGGCGTTCTCCTCCACGCCCTTGTGCTGGCGCAGGCGGTCCAGCATCCGGCCCACCTCGGCCACCATGGTGGCGAGATTCTTGACCAGCTTCTTGGCCGGGAACTTGATGACGTGGAAGTCGTAGAGACCAATGCGCGTGGAAATGGCCTTAATGAGGTTGAGTAGATCCTCCTGGGCCACGTTGAGGCTGTGGATGTCCTCGCGATCGATGGGAGTGATGAAGGAGGTGGAAAGGTGCTGGGAGATACGCCGGGCAACTTCATTGCCAGTTTCCTCGATGAGATTGATGGACTTGCACTTGTTCTCGACGTCTTCAAATTCCTGGAAAATGCTCGAAAGGGCGAGGACGGCCTCGTTCAGCTTCTCGAACTGCTCCTCGAACAGCTCGAAGAACTGGACCTCCTTGGGAAAGAAGCTGAAGCCCATTGGCTCTCCTTGTGACGGTCGGGTTACGTGAGGGGCGCGGAAGCGCTCGCGCCCCTCACTATATCCGGCGCAAAGCGTCCTGCCAAGACAAAACAGTCCACCGGATTCCCCTAGCGGTGGGGACGGAGCGCAGGGAAAAAGACGGAAGAGCCGACGGACGCGGCGCTGCTTGCGGGCGGGGGCGAGGGGCCGCCGAGTCCGAGAAGAAGGAGTCGTCTAACGGAAGGCTAGAGGCGAAAAAGGCGCCATGCTCCGGGGCCACACCGCCCGGAGGCTTACAAGGAAGAGAGGCTGGGGGAGACAGAAAAGGTGGAGGTGTGGGCCGCCACAGTCAGCATCGATTCGATACGCCGAAAACAAAAAGGGGAGCCAAGCTCCCCCTCACGTGGTTCTTTTTGGTGGGTCACGAAGGAATCGAACCTTCAACCTCCGGATTAAGAGTCCGCTGCTCTACCAATTGAGCTAGTGACCCACGTTCGCTTTCGACATCGCTTTCGCGTCGTCGTTACGGAAAAGGTGTTTACGCATCGGGACCGACCTTGTCAACGCGAAATTCGCACGTCGGTCAAAAAAAGTGATCTTGCAAGGCACACGGGGAACAGGTAGAGGGGATGCGGCCGGGGGTGGCCTCTCGGTGGGACGAACAAGCGGAGTCTGCAATGCGAATCGACGCGGTCAAAAGAAAAAGGCGGTTGGCGTCATTATCAATCGCCAACCGCCTGGACTTACGTGGTGGGTCACGAAGGAATCGAACCTTCAACCTCCGGATTAAGAGTCCGCTGCTCTACCAATTGAGCTAGTGACCCACGTTCGCTTTCGACATCGCTTTCGCGTCGTCGTTGCGAAGACGGTGTTTACGCGTGAGGTTCCACCCTGTCAACACGAAAATCACACCGAGCCGTAAAAATGCTGCGAAAAATTCCGCGAACCGCCCTGCTCGCCCTTGTACTCCTTCTGGGAATACTCGGCGCGGCGTCCGCTGGAGAGCGCCACGGCGACCTGCCCCTCTCCACCACCTGGCGCGTCTTCAGCCTGGACGCCGCCGCCCGGAAGGCGACGGGCCTCTCGGCCCAGCGCCTGGGCGTACTGACCATCACCCCCGAGTCTGGCTGGCATACCTATGCCCACGCGCCCGGCGGATTCGCCAAGCCGACGGTTCTGTCCCTGGACCGCGACGGCGCGAATCTTCCCGTTCTCTACCCCGCCGGCGCGCTCAGCGATGATGCGCTGAACCCTGGCGCGAAGGTGCGCCTTTACCCGTCCGGCACGGCGTTGTTCGTGCCCCTGGCCGCCGGCGCGGCCGGCCGGCTCTCCGGCACGCTGGATCTGCTTCTGTGCGCCAACGACAAATGCCTGCCCGCGCACGTGGAGCTGTCGCTGGCCATCCCCGGCAAAGCGCCAACGCTGACCTCGACCCACCCATGGTGGCGCGATCTCCTCGACGCGGCCAAGGGCGCCTCCAGGTCCACCACGACCGCCGCCGCGCCGGCGAAAGCGAACGCCCAGGCCGCGCCCTCCGGCACGCTCCAGGGCGCATCGGCGCTCACGCCGACGGAAAATCCGGGGAAGGTCACACGATCGGTCTGGAGCGACCTGCGCCCGCGCTACCATCAGCCGTCGCTCGAGGTGCGCGGCCTGTTCAAGGCCGTGCTGTTCGGACTGCTGGCCGGCTTCATCCTGAACTTCATGCCCTGCGTGCTGCCGGTCGTCAGCATCAAGCTCTCGGCCCTCATGGCTGGCGGCACGGTCGCCGACGCGGCCCAGCGCCGGACCAAGTTCCGCCAGCACAACTTCTACTTCGCCCTGGGCATCCTGCTCTATTTCTTCCTGCTCGGCGTGGTGCTGGGGGGCACCGGGCTGGCCTGGGGGCAGATATTCCAAAGACCGGGCGTGGTGCTCGGGCTGGCCGCGATCATCTTCGCCCTGGCGCTCAGTCTCTTCGGCGTGTTCAGTCTGCCCATCGTGGATCTCAAGTTCGACCAGATGGCCGCGCATCCCCGGTCGCAAGCGCTGTTCACCGGGCTGCTCGCCACACTTCTCGCCACACCGTGCAGCGGCCCCTTCCTCGGCGGCGTGCTCGGCTGGGCGCTTTTGCAGCCGCCCTGGATCATCTGCGCGGTGATGTTCGCCGTGGGTGCGGGCATGGCCCTGCCCTACCTGCTTTTGACGCTGTTTCCGGGCATGGTCCGGCGTCTGCCCAAGCCAGGCCCCTGGACCGGACATCTGGAGAGGTTCGTCGGGCTGCTGCTCATGGCCACCTGCGTCTACCTCCTCGGCATCCTGCCGGACGCCCGGCTCATCGGGGCGCTCGTCACCTTGTGGTTCGTGGCCGTGAGCTGCTGGCTGTGGGGCGCGGCCGGTCCCGGGTGGGATTGCCCACGCCGCGTGGTTCCCAAGCTTCTCGCCATCACCTGCCTGGCGCTGGCCGTTTTCGTCGCGGCGCAGCCGCATGAACCGGCGACGAAGCTGGACGCCTACTCCGACGCCCGCCTGCGCGAACTGCTCGGCAAACAAAACGTTGTGGTGGACTTCACCGCCGACTGGTGCCCCTCGTGCAAGGCGCTGGAGCAGACGACCTTGACGCCAGGCCGCCTGGGGACCATGAGGGACAAGTATGGTCTGCGCTACCTGAAGGCCGATATGACGGAGGCGAACCCGGAGGCGGAGGCGCTGCTCGCCGGGCTGGGCAGCCAGAGCATTCCGCTTCTGGTCATATTCCCCAAGAACGAACCGGACCATCCCCTCGTCCTGCGCGACCTGTTCACGCCAACGCAGTTCGAGGATGCCCTCAAACAAACCTCGCGACCGTAGCCAGTAAGGAGGCACGATGCTTTCGTTCACCTTCCGGGTGCCCACGCCCATCGTTTTCGGCCCCGGCCGTCTGGCCGAGCTGGAAAAGACGCCATTGCTGCCCACCGGCAAAAAGGCGCTCATCCTCATTGGACAGAGCGGCAACATCCTGCGGCAGGGCTATCTCTCCCGCGTGCAGGGCCTGCTCTCCGCGCGCGGCGTCATGTCCGTGGTTTTCGACGGCGTGCGCGCCAATCCCCGCGTGGAGGACGTGGACGCCGCCGCGAAAAAATTCCGCGACATGGGGGCCGATTTCCTCGTGGCCATCGGCGGCGGCAGCGTCATCGACTCGGCCAAGTGCGCAAGCCTCGCCGCCACGAGCGACGCGCCCTTCTGGGACGCCATGAGCGCCGGAACCTATGGACCGGAGGCCAAGGGAGCGCCGCTTGTGGCCATTCCCACCACCGCCGGCACCGGCACCGAGGGCAACTGCGTGGCCGTGCTCTGCGGCGCGCCCGGCAAACGCGGCTTCGTGCATCCGGCCTTCTACCCCACGCTGTCCATCGTGGACCCGAAGCTGACGCTCTCCGTGCCCCCGCGCATGACGGCCATCACGGGCATGGACGCCTTCTTCCACGCGGCGGAGTGCTTCCTTTCCACCGCGCGCCAGCCCATGAGCGACATGATGTGCCTGGACGCCGCGCACTTGGTGACGCGCTTTCTGCCACAGGCCGTGGCCCACGGCGACGACATCGGCGCTCGCACGGCGCTGGCCTGGGCAAGCACGGCGGCGGGCATGAGCCTTTCGCTGTCCTCGCCCATCGCCCAGCACGGCATGGAGTATTCCTTCAGCGGAAGCAACCACGCCTCCCAGCACGGGGCCGGGCTGGTGCTGCTCTCGCGCCCGTTCTTCAAGCGCTTCATCCAACTCGCCAAGGAACAGGACGAGGAGGCGGCCGAGCGCACGCTCAACCTGGCCGTGGCCATGGGCTTTGGGGCTGAGGAGGAAGACGGCGAGGACGGGCATCCCTTCCTGCTGGGGTTGCAGGCCCTGCTGGAAGGCGTGGGGCTCGCCGGGCTGACCGGCGAGGAACTGGGTTTTTCCGCCGCGCACGTGGAGGATTACGTGGCCAGCGCCATGCAGCTCACCGGCTCGCGTCAGTTTCTGAACACGCCGGTGCATTTCGCCGAAGCGGACGTGCGCGCGGTGTTCCAGGGTGTGTTCGAAAGATAGTCGAAAAACTCCAGAGTATTACGGGAATGGGCGCGGGCGTAAGGTCCGCGCCTTTTTTTATGGCGTCCCTTGACGTTTTTCCTCAAGCGTCACTCAAACGCTTTGGCCCAGGTGCGCACAAGACCCGGCAGGCGGTCGAAACCCTCGGCCCGCACCCAGCGCACGTCCTTTTCCTTGGCGAACCAGGTGAGCTGCCGCTTGGCGTAGGCGCGCGTGTTGTGCAGCCAGCGCGCACGCGTCTCCCCCAAATCGGCCTCGCCGAGGATGTGCGCCAGCAGCTCCGCGCAGCCGATGCCCGTGAACCCCGGCGCCTCGCGGTCCGGCGTCTTCGCATAGGCGGCGCGCACCTCCTCGATGGCCCCGCGCTCCAGCATCCGCACGATACGCGCGTCCAGCCGGGGCAGCAGCTCGTCCAGCGTGGCCGAGACGCCAATTTTGCACAGCGCCACGTCGCCATCGCCGCGTTTCTGCTCGGCGAACCAGGAGGACAGCGTGCGCCCGGTGCCCAGCAGCACCTCCAACGCCCGGGTGATGCGCTGCGTGTCGTTGGGATGCAGGCGCGCGGCGGTTTCGGGATCATCCTTGGCCAGATCGGCGTGCAGGGTGTGGCTGCCCTCGCGGGCCATGCGCTCCAGCACCCAGGCGCGCACCTCCGGCGCGACGGGGGGAATGTCGGCGAGGCCCTGCTCCAGGGCGCGCACGTACAGCCCGGTCCCGCCGACGAGCACAGCCGCGCGTCCGGTTTCGTGGACCGCTGCGATGCGCTCCCTGGCGAGCTCGGCGAAACGCGCGGCGGTCATGGCCTGGGCCGTGGGCAGAAAACCATAGAGTTCGTGCGGGCACTGGGCCGTCTCGAGGGGCTCCGGCTGGGCTGTGACGATGGGAAAGTCCGCGTAGATCTGCCGGGAGTCATAATTGATGACCGTGACGGGTATGGACCGGGCCAACACGAGGGCCGCCTCGGTCTTGCCGGAGCCAGTGGGTCCCAGAATGCACACGGCGCGCAGGGACTTGGTCACGAGTGCGGCTCCCCTTTCTCCTCATTCAGCATGAATCGGTATTTCTCCGTCAGCTTGGACAGCACCGGCTCGGAGACGAGCCCCTTGACGTTGCCGCCGTTGAGCGCCACCTCCTTCACGATGGTGGAGCTGAGGTACATCCAGTTGTAGTCGGTCATAAGGAAGACGGTCTGCACCTCGCGCGAGAGGCGGCGGTTCATCAGCGCCATCTGGAACTCGTACTCGAAGTCCGACACGGCGCGCAGGCCGCGCAAAATGGCCCCGGCCCCCCGATGCTCCACGTAGTCCATGAGCAGGCCGTGGAAGCCCTCCACGATGATGCGCGGTTCGCCGGCGAAGGTGGCGCGCGCCATCTCCACCCGCTCCTCCCAGGAGAAGCAGGTGTGTTTGGGCGTGCTGTCCGCCACGGCGAAGATGACGTTGTCGAACAGCCGCAGCCCCCGGAAAATGAGGCTCATGTGGCCGCGCGTCAGCGGATCGAAGGTGCCGGGGTAGACGGCGAGTCGGGGATTGTATTCCGCCACAGCAGTATCCTCGTCTGCCCGTAGAGCTTGTCGTTCTGCGGGATGAGTTGGGCCGGAATCCGTCCGGCGAAATCACACTTGGCCTCAACCTCGGCGAGCACAAAGCCGCCGTCGGCGATCCAGCCGCCGGCCACGGCCCTCTCCAGCGCCGGTGGCAGCAGATCGTGCCCATACGGCGGATCCACGAAGACCACGTCGAAAGGGACCTCCGCCGGCCGGGCCAACGTCTTGAGCAGGTCGCCGAACAACACGCGCACCCGCCCGGCCGGCACACGGAAATCGCGCAGAGTGGCTTTGATGGCGGCCACGGCTCGCGGATTCTTGTCCATGAGCCAGGCCGCCGCCGCGCCGCGGCTCACGGCTTCCAGGGCCAGGGAGCCGCTGCCGGCGAAGAGGTCCAGCACCCAACAGCCGGCCCAATCCACGCCGCGCGCCTCCAACATGGAGAACACGGCCTGCCGGACCTTGTTGGTGGCGGGCCGGTAGCCCGGCCCCTCCACCGTGCGGATGGCGCGTCCGCCGTATTCGCCAGCGATGATGCGCATCCTACAGCTCGCTTATCAGCTCCAGAACCTTGCGGTTCACGTCGAGCAGGCGGTCGCGCAGTTCGGTCTGCGCCACCCAGGGCTTGTCCTTGGCCAGCGCGATGCGCTTTCTGAACTCGGCGTGGAGGTGCTCCGCGTCGGAGAGCAGGAATTCCCAATCGATGCGCGGCTCGGCCTTGGCCTCGTTCACCACGGGCACCATGCCCTTGCCGGGCGCCAGCGTCAGCTCCTCCAGGTAGGCCGGAACGTGGACCTCCATGGCGAGCTTGTCGCGGATGATGCCGGACAGGGCGTCCAGGGCGCGCACCTCGCCGTGCACCAGGATGACCTTGGTGTCCTTGCCGTCGAAACTCTTGAGCCACTGCAGAATCTCCGACTGGCCGGCGTGGGCGGAGAAGCCGCCGATGGTGAACACCTTGGCCGCCACAGCCACTTCCTCGCCGAAGATGGTGATCCGCTTGGCCCCGTCCACGATCTTGCGGCCCGGCGTGCCCTCGCCCTGGTAGCCGCAGAACACGATGCTCGCACCCTTGCGCCACAGGTTGTGGCGCAGGTGATGCCGGATGCGCCCGGCGTTGGCCATGCCGCTGGCGGAGATGATGATCGCCGAGCCGGGCATGGTGTTCAGCGCGCGCGATTCCTCGGCCGTCTGGCTGAAGCGCAGGTTGGGCAGGGAAAGCGGGTCCTTGCCGTCGCGGATGAGCTGCTGGGTCTTGTCGTCGAAGTACTCGGGGTGGCTGCGGAAAATCTCCGTGGCGCGAATGGCCAGCGGACTGTCCAGATAGATGGGCATATCCTTGGGCAGCTTGCCCTCCTGATCGAGCAGAAAGAGCGTGTACAGGATCTGCTGGGTGCGCTCCACGGCGAAGGCCGGAATGATGACCTTCTCGTGGTTCTTGTAGCTGTAGGCGATGGCTGCGGCCAGCTCCTCGCGGCTGTTCTCCGCGCTCTTGTGGTCGCGGTCGCCGTAAGTGGACTCCATGAACAGATAGTCGGTGTGGTCGCCGTTGCCCTTCTTGGGGCCGCGCAGAATGAGCTGTCCAGGCCTCCCCAGGTCGCCGGAGAAGATGATGCGCGTGTGCTTGCCCTCCTCCTCGTACTCCATCTCGATGAAGGCCGAGCCGAGGATGTGCCCGGCGTCGTGATAGGTGACGCGGATGCCCGGAGCGGGCTCGAAGGGCTTGTCGTATTCGATGGTCTTGATGAGCGGAAAGACCTTGGTCGCGTCATCCGTGGTGTACAGCGGCTCGGTGGGCTTGTTCCCGCCGTGGCGCTGCCGGCGGCGGTTCTGCTGCTCGGCCTCCATTTCCTGAATGTGCGCGCTGTCGAGCAGGAGGATCTGCATGAGGTCGCGCGTGGGCGGCGTGGCGTAGATGGGCCCCTTGAAGCCCTTGGCCACGATGCGCGGCAAAAGGCCGATGTGGTCGATGTGGGCGTGGGTGATGAGGACGAATTCCAGCATGGACGGCCGGTAGGAGTCCGTGTTCAGATTGCGCTTTTCGATCTCCGCGTTGCCCTGATGCATACCGCAGTCGACCGAAAACCGATGCCCGCCGGTTTCCAGAATGTAGCAGGAGCCGGTGACTCCCTGGGCCGCGCCCAGAAAATTGATCTTCATGGCTTTATGGTTTCCCCGCGTTGAACGTTGCGCCGGTGGGGTCCGCGCGTCGTCCGCGGCGCGCGCCTCTTTCGTTTCCGGCCGAATCCATGTACAAGGCTGGTCCCTGGGCCGGGCATGTTAGCCAAAGACCTTGCCCGGCCGCAACCACTATTCGAGGAGCGAGAGACACGCCAATGGCTACTTCCAAACAATACCTCATCGACGACCTCTCCATGCAGGAGTCCTGGCGGCTCTTCAAAATTCTCTCCGAAATCGTTGACGGTTTCGAGACACTGAGCGATCTCGGCCCCGCGGTGTCCGTGTTCGGCTCCGCCCGCGTCAAGGAGGGCGACCCACTCTACGAGAAGACCCGCGACCTCGCGCACAAGCTCGTGGAGGCCGGATTCGCAGTCATCACCGGCGGCGGCCCGGGCCTCATGGAGGCCGGCAACCGCGGTGCTCTGGAGGCCGGCGGCAAGTCGGTGGGACTGCACATCCATCTGCCCCTGGAACAAAAATACAACGAGTATCTCAACATACGCAGCGACTTCCGCTACTTCTTCATCCGCAAGCTCATGTTCATCAAATATGCCATGGCCTACATCGCCATGCCCGGCGGCTACGGCACCCTCGACGAGCTCTCCGAGGCCCTGGTGCTCATCCAGACCAAGCGCATCAAGGGTTTCCCCATCGTGCTCATGGGCAAGGACTACTGGAGCGGGCTCATCGACTGGTTCCGCACGCAGCTGGTGGCCGGCGGCTTCTGCAAGGAGAAGGACCTGGACCTGTTCCTGGTCACCGATTCCAGCGAGGAGGCCGTGGAGCACATCCGCCAACGCGTGGTGCTCTAGCCGTCGTGTTCACGGCCACGGACGCGGCGACGATCCCGCGCCAGCGGCGGGCGTACTGCTTCGGCCTCGCCACGGTGCTCATCTGGAGCACAGTGGCCACGGCCTTCAAAATCGCCCTCGCACGCATGGACCACGTGCAGCTGCTGCTCGTGGCCGACGCCGTGTCCGTGGCCACGCTCCTCGTCATTCTCACGGCGCAGGGCAAGCTGGGCCTGCTGCGAAAGATGACGCGACGCGATGTCGCCCGCAACGCGCTGCTCGGGGCGCTCAACCCGTTCCTCTACTATCTCGTGCTGTTCAAGGCCTACGCGCTGCTGCCCGCGCAGGTGGCCCAGCCCCTCAACTACACCTGGGCCATCGCCTTGTCATTGCTCTCCGCGCCGCTGCTGGGACAGAAGCTCACGGGCCGAGACCTCGCCGCCATCTGCGTGAGCTACGCCGGCGTGGTGCTGCTCTCGACCCAGGGCGACCTGACCGGTTTCGGCCTGGGCAGCCCGCTCGGCGTCGGCCTCGCGCTGCTCAGCACCGTCATCTGGGCGCTATACTGGATCGGCAACACGAAAAACACCACAGACCCCGTCGTGGCGCTGTTCGTCAACTTCGCCGCGGCGCTGCCGCTGATCCTCTGCACGGCTCTCGCCACCTCCGGCCCGCCGGCCGTCAACGCGGCCGGGCTCACCGCCGCCTGCTACGTGGGCGTGTTCGAGATGGGCGTGAGTTTCGTGTTGTGGCTGTTCGCCATGCGGCTGACCGAATCCACGGCGCGCATCGGCAACCTCATCTTCCTCTCGCCCTTCCTCTCGCTCGTGCTCATCCACTTCATCCTGGGCGAGGACATCCACGCCACGACGTACGCCGGACTCGCGCTCATCCTCGCCGGCAACATGACGCAAAAACGCCAGGGTTAAAGACGTCCGCGTCCGTCAAGAAAAACGCCCAGCACCTTGAGGTGCGCGCGCTCCTCCTCGGCCAGCAGCGTGAGCGTGCGCCGCATGTCGGGATCGTCCGTTCTGGCCGCGCGGCGCAAATAAAGGTCCTGCGCCTGGGCCTCCACGGCCATGGCCAATTCGAGGGCCTCGGCGGAGTTGGCGGGATCGCTCATGAGGCCGAGATAGTCCCGCGCCGGCACGCCGCCCTCCAGCACGCCCGGAGTGACGGACGCCTTGGCGCGCTCCTCGAAGGCCTCCACCTGGCCATCGTCGAGGCGCTTCCAGATCTCCACGAGGGTGCGACGGTGGCGCTGCTCGAAACCGGCCAATTTGCGGAACAAGGCCGAAAGTTCGGCATCCGCCGCCCGTCCGGCCAGCGCGCCATAGAACTGCTCCAACGCCAGCTCCATGCCCCAGGCGCGTTCCAGCAACGACTCCGGGCCATCCGCGGCGTCCAGCGAGACCATGCCGAGATCGACGGGACCCAGGGCCAGCGCGCCGTTCCAGGCCATGATGCCGCCGCGCAGGCTCATGATGTCGCGAAAACCCTGCCCGACCAACATGTTGGCGGCCGCCAGACTGCGCATTCCCGAGTGGCAATAGACGAGCAGCGGCAGGTTGCGGTCCAGCTCGTCCAAACGCTCGGAAAGTTCGGGCAGCGGGATGTGCGTGGCGCCGGGAAGATGGTTCTCGGCGTATTCAAAGTCCTGGCGCACGTCGAGCAGGGTTCGGGAGCCCAGGCGCGCCTCGTCGAGAAATCGCGCCGCTTCCTTGGGGTCGATCTGATGCACATACGCGGTCATACGGAACTCCTTTATGGAATTCTTAGCATGGGAAGCCTCTTGGAGCAAGACGGCCGCGATTTTAAACATGGTTGCGAAGCTTAAGCTCCGCCGGGTGGGGGTGCAGATACCATTGCCCCGCCATGTACTGCTCTCCGAATTTTCTCACGTAATGGTTGAGCAAAGTCACGGGAACGATAAGCGGCACGAGTTCCCTGGCATATGCGTCCAGCACTTCAAGAAGCTCACGCTTTTCGTCTGGTTCCAACACACGCTTGAAGTACCCCATGACGTGCGACAAGACGTTCACCTGCTTCTTCACCGTGGCGGGAAGGCGCAGGGCCGCCATGAGCTCGACGATGTACGCCTCGGCAAGGCGCGCCGGCGGCATGGACGCACCCGTGGCGACCAGTCGCCCGAGCGCGCGGTAGCGCTCCACGCCATGGGCCATGACGAGCAGCTTGTGCCGGGTGTGAAAGTCCACCAGCGCGCCGAGGGAAAAACCTTCACGCCGCAACAGCCGCCAGCGGTGCGTGACGAACACCCGCTCGATGAAGTTCTCGCGCAGGCCCGGGTCGTTCAGCCGGCCCTCGTCCTCCACGGGAAGCAGCGGCATGGCGTCCATGAGCCGGGCGGCGAAGATTCCCCTGCCATTGAGCGACGGAGGGCCTCCGTGCTCCGGGTAGACCTTGACGCGGGCCATGCCGCTGGAGGGGGAGCCGAACTTGAAGACGAAGCCGCACAGCCCCGCCCGTTCGAGCTCCGCCACCTTCGCGAGGGCCCAGGCCTCCATGCGCTCCGTCAGATCCTGACCGGTCTTCACCGTCACCAAACGCGGCGCGGCGGGGTCGCCCACCAGGCGCAAGGCTTCCCGCGGGACAGTCAGACCGCACTCCACCTCCGGGCACACGGGGACATACCGCACATACGGCCCCAAGACGTCGACCCAAAAGCGATCCAGCTTGTGCCCTCCGTCATAGCGGACGGCTTCCCCAAGCAGGCATCCGCTCACGCCCACGCGGGGCAGGTCAGCCTCAGTCATGCGCCCTCCCGGTTTTCTACAGCAGTGCGTTACTCCAGTTGAACACGCTGGTGCGCGGCTCGTTTTCCAGAAAGCGCGGCCAGGGCTCGCACAGGGTGGCGAACACGGCGTACCCCGCGTGCTCCAGCTCCTTGCGGTGGCTGGAAAGGTCCAGCTCCCAGGCCGGGTAGATCCAGTGATTGCCGCCGATCTTGCGCACGAAGGCCGCCTCGCCGCGCGGACTGAGGAAGGGCTCCTCCAGGCGCACCTCCTCGGCCAGGATGCGCGTGATGCCCAGCGGCCAGAACCCGCCAACCACGATGCCCAGCGGCAGGGGCGACCGGCTCGGCAGTGACAACAACTCCTCGCCGGAAAGCTCCGGGCTGGCGAAGACCCCGCCGAAGCCGAGTTGCGCGTACTGCGCGGCGGCGTTGCCGCTGGCCAGATTGCAGAAGGGCCCGGCTGTGAGGGAAACGCCGTCGAGACCATCGAACAGCCCCACCTGCCAAGGCGCGTTGAGCACGAAATCCCGCGCGCCGCGCTCCCTGGCCTCGGCCACCAGGCGGAGGTAGCGCTCCTCCTCGCTCGGCCAGATGACCGGCGGCAACCACCAGCTGATGCGCCCGGTGACCGGACGCGGCGTGTCGAGCAAAACCGAACGCTCCAGCCAGATGCCGGTGACGGTGGACTTGCCGCCTCGCTGCTGGCCGCGCGGCAGGGCGCGGAACACGTGCATGTCCCGGCGCTTCTCCACGCGCGCGCGCGCGAAGCTCGGCGGATTGAAGCTCCCGGCCTCCTTCTCGGGCGGCTCGGGCCGGTGGGCGATGTCGTGCTCCATACCGGTGATGAGGCGCGTGAGTTCCGGTTCGCGGCGGTCGATGAGGAACACGGGAGCCTTGGAAGGCGCGCCGCCGCGCGTTCCCGGCGCGGGCTTGATGTCCAGCCGGCCGCCCTTGGGCACGCTGCGCCGCAGGGGAATGGTCTGATGCCAGGGGTCGTCCTCGCAGCCCAGGCGCAGCAGATCGCCCGGGATGAGGTCCTGCCTGGGCTGCACGTAGACACGGCCGCCGGGTTCGCGTTTGACCTGCCCGACCAGCCGGCCGGAGGCGGTCTCCAGCCCCGGCTTGACCGGCGGATACGGCCGCTGCGGCAGAAACACGCCATGCGTGCCCGGCCGGCCCAACGCCTGCTCGATGAGCGAGAAGGCGGTCTTGCGCGTCTCGGCGTCGCCGGGGTTCTCGCGCAGCAGGCGGTAGGCTGTGGTCACGTAGTAGACGTAATGCGGCCCCTTTTTGCGGCCCTCGATCTTCCAGGCTGCCACCTGCGGCACGTCGAGCAGGGTCTTGGTCAGCACGTCCAGCGAGAGGTCCTGGCAGGAGAACAGGCGCTCGGGCTTGCCTTTGGGTCCGCCTTGCCTGTACAATCGACGGCACGGCTGCACGCAGCGGCCGCGCAGGCCGCTCTTGCCGCCGAAATAGCTGCTCCACCAGCAGCGGCCGGAAACGCAGTGGCACAGCGCCCCGTGCACGAAAATCTCCAGGTCCATCCCCGGCGGACAGGCCTGGGCCATGAGCTTGACCTCGTCGAGGTTCAGCTCGCGCGGGAGGACAACGCGGCTCGCGCCCAATTTCACCGCCACGGCCAACGCGGCGGGATGCGTGGCGTTGGCCAGGGTGGAGATGTGCAGTTCGCCCTCGTAGCCGGCCTGCCGGGCCAGGGTGAGCAGTCCCAGGTCCTGCACGATGAGCGCGTCGGGCTTGACCATGCGGGCCAGCCGCTCCATGAGGTTTCCGGCGGCGCGGGCGTCGTCCGGCTTGAGCAGAACGTTCATGGTCACGTAGACTCTGGCCCCGCGCGCGTGCGCATAGTCGGTGAGGGCGGAAAGCTCGCCCAGCCCAAAGTTTCTGGCCTGCATCCGCGCGGAAAAATGCTTCAGGCCGAGGTAGATCGCATCCGCGCCGGCGGCGATGCCGGCCAGGAAGCTCGCGCGGTCGCCCGCGGGGGCCATAATCTCGGGAACATGCTTGTCCATTGAAAATCGACACCTTTTGGATGAGAGTGCGCCCCGCCGACGGCGGGGCAAAGGATGGAGGATGGTGGTCAGAAATTGCCGTGAAGTCAAGGTGCGCGAACTGCGCTTTCTGGGCGCGTGGGACGGGCCGAGCGACTTCGTCGAACTCACCCTCGAAAATCCCGGCTGGGACGGCTACCGCCCCGGTCAGTTCGCCATGCTGCGCCCGTCCGGCTGGGGGCTTGACCTCACGTGGGGGCGTCCGCTGTCCATCTCCCGGGCGGACGCCGAGAGCGTGACCTTCTTCTTTCAGGTGGTTGGCCGCGGCACGGAGCGCATGGCCGCGCTCAAGGCCGGCGATGCGATCATCATTTGGGGACCGCTGGGCAACGGCTTCAGCGCGCCGCCGGACACGCCCACAACCCTGCTCGCCGGCGGTATGGGGCTTGCCCCGTTCCGCGGTTACATCGAGCGGCACCCCACCCCGGAATTCCTGCGCCTCGTCTTCGCCCACCGGCCGGACCTGGACTGCTACCCCTACGCCGCCATGAGTGAAAAGGTCCGCGCCGAGGAAGTGCGCGAGAGAACTCCGGACGATCTGCCGGTGGTCATCGAGCGCATCGAGACCGCCGTGCGCGAAACCGCGAATGGCCTCGTGCTGGCCTGCGGCCCCACGCCCTTCCTCAAAACGGTGCAGCAGGCGGCCAGGACGCACGGCGTACGCGCGGAACTCTCGCTGGAGAGCCGCATGGCCTGCGGCGTGGGCGCGTGCCTTGGCTGCGTGTGCAAGGACGGCGGCGACAAACACGTGCAGGTCTGTGCGCGCGGCCCGGTTTTCAAGGCCGACGACGTGCGCCTGTAAGGAGAAGGAGTCGAGATGGATCTGCGTGTGGAATTCGCCGGGCTGGTACTCAAAAACCCCATCATCACCGCCTCCGGCACCTTCGGTTTTGGGCTGGAGTTCATGAATTTCGGCGATATCAAGCGCCTGGGCGGCATCGTGGTCAAGGGACTCTCCCTCAAGCCGCGCGAGGGCAATCCCATGCCGCGCATCGCGGAGACGCCCTGCGGCATGCTCAACGCCATCGGCATCCAGAATCCGGGCGTCGAGGCCTTCGTGCGCGACAAGCTGCCGCTGCTCCCCTGGCGGGAGACGGCGATCATCGCCAACCTCTACGCCTCCTCCGTCCAGGAATTCGGCGAGCTGACCGGCGTGCTCGCCGGTGAGGAGGGCGTGGCGGCCCTCGAGGTCAACGTGAGCTGCCCCAACGTTCATACCGGCGGCGCGGCCTTCGGCCAGGACCCCACGCAAATCCGCAAGGTGACGGAGCAGGTCAAAAAATGCGCGGCCGGCAAGCCGGTCATCGTCAAGCTCTCCCCCAACGTCACGGATATCGGTCTGTGCGCCCGCGCGGCCCAGGATGGCGGTGCCGACGCGGTGTCGCTCATCAACACCCTGCTCGGCATGGCCGTGGACATCCGCACGCGCCGCCCCCGGCTGGCAAACGTCGTCGGAGGGCTGTCCGGGCCGGCCATCAAGCCCGTGGCCCTGCGTTGCGTGCACCAGGCGGCTAAAGCCGTCGATATCCCGATCATCGGCATCGGCGGCATCGTCAGCGCCGAGGACGCGCTGGAATTCATCCTCGTGGGCGCCAGCGCCGTGGAAGTGGGCACGGCCAATTTCCTGCGGCCTGACCAGTCCTTCCGCATCATCGACGATCTGCCCCGGGCCATGCTCAAGGCGCGCTGCAAGAGCATCGACGAGCTGCGCGGCACGCTGGACGTTTCGCGATAAGATGTGGAAAATTTCGTCCGTGCCGCAATTTTCTCTTGCCAGCGAAAAGGTTTCATACTAATTAAGCCCTCCTCGCGGAGAGGTGTCCGAGCTGGTTTAAGGAGCACGCCTGGAAAGTGTGTGTGCCCTAACGGGTACCGGAGGTTCGAATCCTCTCCTCTCCGCCACATTTCATCCCGGGGAAGCCGGACGGCGAGTTCGCCGTAAATCCCGCCAGGCCCGAAAGGGAGCAACGGTAGCGATCCGAACCCGGGTGTCCGGTTTCCCTAAAAGAAGGGCGCAGTGATGTGCCCTTCTTTTTTTGCCCAAAATCCGCCCGATCCTCCACCTCGTCCAAACGGCGATTCCGCATTTACTTTCTTCAAACAAGCTGCTAATTGATTCCGTCCATTTTATTTCCATATGTTTTGACGGCATGTTGCGTCACAAAATAGACCTAAACGCAATCAGCTTGCGCAAGGAGAACCGGATGCTTTTCAAGCGAGGGCTCAACCGTATCAACATCGGACTGCGGGCGCTTGTCCTGCTCATGCTTTTGCCCACGGTCTGCAAAGCTGGCGGCTTCGGCCTGAACGAATTCGCGGCGCGCGCCAACGGCATGGGCGGCGCCATGATCGCCATAGCCGACGACGCGTCCGCCGTGGCCTACAATCCGGCCGGCATCACGCAAATCCAGGGTGACAGCGCCATGTTCGGCGTGACCGCCATCGCCCCCGTAGCCAACGTCAAAGCCGGCGACGGTCCGACCACCACCACGCAGGCCAACATCTATACCCCGCCCCACGCCTACCTCGTGCATCAGTTCAACGACAACGTCTGGTTCGGCGTGGGTGTCTTCACCCGCTTCGGCATGGGCACGCAGTACACCCAGAACTGGGTCGGCGCGAACAACATCTACCGCGCGGAGCTCAGCACCTATTCTTTCAGCCCCAACATCGCCATCAAGCTCACGGACAAGCTGTCCTTCGCCATTGGACCCGAGATCATGTACAGCTCGGCCGATCTGCGCAGGAAACCCTATACCAACACGGACATGCGCATGTCCGTCGATGGCGTGAACGTGGGCGGTCAGGCCGCCCTGCACTACAATTTCGATGACCAGTGGAGCGCGGGCTTCGTGTATCGCACCTCGCAACACGCGTCCGACACGGGACACGCGCACTACACGAATCTCGCCCCCACACAGGCGTTGACCATCACCATGGACCTGCCCGCCTCATATAGCCTCGGCGTGGCCTACAAGCCGAACAAAGACTGGAAGATCGAGGCTGATACCATTTTCACCCAATGGCAGGACTACAAGGACATGACCTTCAAGCAGGAAGACCTGGGCACGACCATTTCCCCCAAGTACTGGCGCAACACCTGGCGTTTCCAGCTCGGCACGGAATACATGGCCACGGATTGGCTGGCCCTGCGCGCCGGTTTGGTGTGGGACCAGGACCCCATCCGCAAGGGCTATGAGGACTACATGCTGCCGACCAACGACCGTAAGATCATCAGCGCTGGCTTCGGTATTCTCGGCGGCAAGACGACCTATGACTTCTCCCTCGCCTACGTCGCCAACAACGATCGCAGCATCGATGCGAACCGCAATATTCCTTCTTCCGGATTCTCCCAGGGACGCGCCTACATGGCGGGCCTGTCCGTCGGCTACAATTTCTAGCCACCTACCGTCTTCATGCCTTCGAGACCCGGCCACCCGCCGGGTCTTTTTTTCGCTCCAAACCGTTCAGAGGCACGAATCGGTGTGAGGAAGACGGCCTAATAAGAAGAAATATCGCTGTTATCGACCTTAATGTCCTCGCGTCCTGCTCCACAATTTCAACATTCGATCCAGCAGACGCATGAATCACCGCATTCGCCGACCGCGTTGTCGAGGACGAATAGGAATGTCTGCTGACGATAGACGTGGGCAAGGAAACCGATCCGCTGCCAACGCGCTGTCGCGTTTCGCAATTGAGAGCTCGGCTGGACCGACAAAACGGAAGACAAGACGCGTACGCATCTTGATGCAGAACAGGCCTCTCTCCCGATCGTCAGAAAAGACCAATGCACGGCAGGCCAAGCAACGGATGCTCGTCGCCACGCTGAAACTGTAGCGCATGGTGGATGTCGTCGGGAGGGCTTTTGAAAAGCTCGTTACGCAATAAGGATGCTCGGTTGCAGTCGCGATGGCTGGAGAAATGCCACAGCGATGAAAGAGGAACCCTACGCCTAAAGGCCCCCCGCAACGCCGCGCAACGCGCGGACGTGATGAAACAAGGTGAAAAGCCGAGGACGAAAGCGTCATCGCCTGCAGGCGGCGTATCGGAATCATGTCGCGAAGAGGCGGCCCCTCGGCTCAGACTGTGGGGCAACAACCGAGATCACGTCCTAACGACTTGTCGCGCGTAGCACCGCCATCGAGGCGATGCGGTCGGGTGAGTTGGAGCACGGCTTTGCCCTCGTAGCCGATGAGCGCGAAAACATGCGCAGATAACAGCAGTCGACCTCGCGACAAGTCGTCGAAGCTATCCAGGGAATTCAGAAAGCGCGCGGGAGAATATCAACTACGTCGAGCTTGTTGAAGTGAGCCATATTCAGTCGAATAGTAGGGGGTAGCAGGGTATGCGAAGGCAATAAAAAGGC
>JAIMKR010000025.1 GCA_020692325.1 Desulfocurvus sp. | reverse complement strand
CTTACGCTTGGTATACTCAGAGGGGTAGGGTCACGTGCCCCCGCTCTTGCCCCCACGTGTCCCCAGATGTCAATATTCCTTATCGGACGGTATTAGGTCATCTAGAAACACAAAACCCCGCTTTCGCGGGGCTTTGTGGACTTGATCGTACTTGGTCGGACGATCTTTTGGTGGAGGCGGAGGGAATCGAACCCTCGTCCGAGAACGCTTTGCACGTGGCTTCTACAGGTTTAGGACAGGTTTAATTCTCGTCGTGTGATTCGCCCCTGCCCAGGCATCATACGACATGTCCGCCTTGTGCCGCGCGCATACGGCGGACGCCATTTGCGCGCCGTCCCGATGGGTTTTGTCGATCCTATGAGACGTATCGGGCGTCAGTCAAAAGGATCGTGACTGGTTATTAAGCAGCCAGAGCGTAATCGTAGTCGTTGGCACTTGAGTGCTTGCCGCTTTTTACGAGGCCAGCGGCGCCTCGACCTGCTGCCACGGCATCGACAGTCCCCGTCGAAACCGGTGCGCCCCCTTTCAAAGAACATGTGGAACTGTACTTAACATAAGCCCCGCTGGCGCAATGGCAAGGGAATGCTAGCACAGAAAGATGAACTTGCCCGCCACGCGGACTCCTGTCAAGCATGGTGTTGGCGCGGCGGAAGGCCCTCCACACGGTTGCGGCCGGATTCCTTGGCTTGGTACAGCGCCCGATCCGCCCGCGCGATCAGCCCGGCCATGTTGTCGCCCGGTGCGCTGGTGGCCACGCCAAAGCTCGCCGTCACCGTGCCGATGCCGGCGAAATTCTGGCGCTCCAGCTCCACGCGATAGCGCTCGGCCAGGGAGGCCACCATCTCAATCTCGGTTTCCGGGCAGATGACGAGGAATTCCTCGCCGCCCCAGCGTCCGGCTAGATCGGTTTCCCGCACGCCGGCGGAAAGCAGCGCGGCCAGCCGGACGAGCACCGCGTCCCCCGCCTGATGCCCATGGGTGTCGTTCACGTTTTTGAAGTGGTCCACATCGAGCAGGATGACCGAGAACGGCTTGCCGTAGCGTCGAAAACGCAGCAGCTCCGCCTGCAGGGTGGTTTCCAGCTTGCGACGGTTGGCCAGGTCGGTCAGCTTGTCGGTGACGGAGAGGATCGCCAGATCCCGATTCTTGTCGTCCAATTCGCGCACGAGCAGTTGCAGACGGTCGCGCGTCTCGGTGAGTTCCCGAGTACGCATCTGGACCATGTCCTCCAGGTGGTTCACCAGCCGGCGCACCCGCAGCGACATGTCGTTGAAGGCCGCGGCGAGCAGACCGATCTCGTCGGAGGAATCGATGTCCACGGCGGCGGCGAGATTGCCGGCGCGCAGTTCCTCCGTGCTTTTGGTCAGCGTCACGATCTTGCGGGTGATGCTCGCGTGGATCGCCGCGGCCACCAGCATGGCGAAAAAAAGGCCGGTGACAGCCGCCGCTGCGATGATGAGCGTGGAGAGCCTGCTCGCGGTGTCTATGCGCGTGCGTGCGCGTTCCACCTCGGCCGTTGCCAGCGTTTTGAGCGAGGCGGAGATGGGATCGACGGCGCTGGCCTGCAAGGTGAAATCGTTGAGCTTGCTGCGAATGCTCACATCGATGTCCGGGATGCGCCGAGCCAGGGACATGTATTCGTCGAGTGGTCCCGCGCCCCGTGCGCGGACGTCCCCGCCGGCCGCGTCGAGCGCCTTGCGCAGCTCGAAGCCGGCGTTCAGGGCTGACTGCATGTCCGGCCGCTGCCGCGTGACCATGTACCGCCGCTGGTGCGACACCATCTCGTGAAAGGCCATGAGCGCGTTCGGCGAGTTTTTGACGATGCCCCCGAGCTTGACCTCCGCGGCGAGCAGGCGGTTTTCCAGCCCCACGCCGGGCGCGGCCAGCTTGGTCACCTCGCCGACGAGCTCGCGGAAGATTCCCGAAAAACGGCGGGCCACAGCGAGATACAGGGCCAGGTCATTGTTGCGCTCGCGCAGGGCGGCGCTCGCACGGTTGTGCTCGATGAGGTTTTGCAGCTCCTCGCTCAGCGTCACCACATGGTTGATGATTTCCGTGGAGGGCCGGAAATAGAGTTCTTGCGCGGCGCGGAAGCCGATGTGAGGGTATTGGAGAAAAAAATCGCGGTGCAGGCGGCGGGCCTTTTCCAGGTTGCCGTCCATTTCGAAGATGTGTTGCCGGATCTCCACGCTGGCGAGAATGACGGCCTCGGCGTGGCGCACTTCGCCCAGCGCGGCCAGCCCGGCCACGGCCTCGATGACGATGAGGCCCAGAAGCAGTGAGAACGCCAACGTGAATTTCGTGGTCACGCCCATGCGCCGCCAGACCCCGCGCAGCCGCGTGAACGGGTTCATGGGGTGTCCTCGTAAGTGTACTGCACGTTGGCGATGAGCCCCTCGACGCCGGCGTCGGGATCGTCCAGCCGCAGCACGTTGAAGCGGGGCGGAGCGCAGTCGCCGAATTCGTCGCAGCGCATCCTGCCGCTCAGCCCCCGCGTGTCGGTGGCGTAGAGGGCGTTGCGCAGGGCCGCGCGATCTATGCGCAGCGCCCCGGAGGGGAGGCGGACGGCGACCTTCTCGATGGCGGCGAAGAGCAGCTGCGCGGCGTCGAAGGCGTTGACGTAGTAGAACGCGGAGGGCGTCGTTCCGAAGCGCTGCTCGTATTGCGCGCGCAGGGCGTTCAGCTCCGGCGAGGGGGGCGGCGGAGTCGGACCAACGAAGTACATGCCAATGGCTGCGTGTCCCACGGTGTCGATGAAGCTTTGCTCGATGAGCGAGCCGTCGCTCATGAGCGTGACGCCCCGCAGCGCCGGAATCTTGCGCGCCCGCAGCAGTAGCGCGTCGCCCTCGGGTTGGAAGAGGGGGAAAAAGATAAGCTGCGCCTTGGCGTTGGCCACGGCGGTGAGCACCGGGCCCATGTCGGTGTCGTTCTTGTTCACCCGTGCGGAAAGCACGATGCGGCCGCCAAGCTCCTGGAATTTCCTGGCGAAACCGTCGGTGAGCCCCGTGGTGTACAGGTCGCCGTCGTTGATGGTCGCGGCCCGACGGATGCCAAGCTTCAAGTAGGCGTAGGCCGCCGCGGCGGGCCCGGAGGATTCCTCGTTGGGCGCGGTGCGGAAATATCCCGGCTGCCATTTCGGGGCGCGCCGGCCGTTCATCCGCGTCAGAAAAGCCGCGGAGTTGTTGCCGGAAATCATCGTCAGTCCCGCGTGTGACATGATCTCCGAGGCTGTGGCCGCGTCGCCGGAGCAGGTGGTGCCGAAAATGGCCACGATCCGCGGATCGGTCACGAGCTTGAGGGCCGCGTTGGCGCCGCCCTCGGGTCGGCATCCCGTGTCCTCGACCACAAGCTCCACCTTGTGCCCCAGCACCTTCCCGCGCCGGCGATCCAGGGCCAGGGTGAGGCCGCGCAGCTGCTCCTCGCCCAACGGCGCCACCGGACCGCTGAGGGATTGGATGACGCCGAGCTTGAGGGGGTGCTCGGGAGCGATCTCGACGCAAGTGGTATCGACGTCGGACTTGTCGCGCCGCGCCGCGTCGTCGGAGCAGGCCGCCAGAGTGAGGGCGGCGAGGAGAACCGGCAGGAAGGCGCGCAAGGACAATGGCATGTGTTCCCGGGGGATCTGGCAATTCCACCATCGTCTCAACGTCCCGCGCCCCATGCGGGGGAACGTCGCGCCGCGAGCGGATTTGCCGGACGTTGCACTACGTCCAGCATTACGCACTTTCGTCCCGAACCTCCAGGACTATTCTATAGCAGGGGCGATTGGTACGCCGGGGGACAAACAAAAACCCCCTGCCGAAGCAGGGGGTTGCTGTTTTTTGGTAGCGAGGGAGGGAATTGAACCCCCGACACTGCGGATATGAGCCGCATGCTCTAACCGTCTGAGCTACCTCGCCGTGTTTCCCGTTAGCGGGAAGCGCCTTATAGCTATTCCAGAAACGCTTTGCAAGCCCATGGGCAGTGAAAATCGGAAAAAAACTTTAAATTTCCCCATCGGACCCACCCGTGCGGGATGCGTTGCCAGGAGCGCGCCTCTGGTGTAGAATTTGCTAGATAAATGCGGCCACGAAGCCAACACAGGAGCAGCGTATGACCACAGTCGTCCCTCAGAGCGAATTGGCCCGCCGGGCCATGGACTGGATCGTCAAGGAACTGTCGGCGAATCCCGACGCGAAAACGTGCGGACTCATCGAGGAAGCCGCCATCCGGTTCGACCTCGGCCCGCTGGATGTCGAATTTCTGCAACGCTTCTACGCTGGCGCGGCCAAAGGCGAGCGGCTGTCTTGAAAATCGTCCATCGGCAGATTTTCAAGGAACACGTCCACCTGTTCCTGCTCATCGGCTCATGCCTTTTGGGACTCATTCTGGTGGGACGCATGCTCCAGCTGCGCGAGATGCTTCTGTCGCAGAACCTCGGCGTTGTCGATGTGCTGCGGCTGTTCGTTTATCTGAGCCCGTTCTTCATGATGCTGCTGACGCCCATCGCCTGTATGCTCAGCGTGTTTTTGACCTTTTTGCGCATGGCGTCGGACCGCGAGCTCACGGCGTTGAAGGCTAGCGGCGTGAGCCTGTACCAGCTGCTGCCCGCGCCGCTCATCTTCTGCTCGCTATGCACTCTGTTCAGCCTGTACATTTCGCTTGTCGGCGTGTCCTGGGGCATGGAGCAGTTCAAGCTCTCGCTCATGGAGTTCGCCCGCACCAAGACCAAGCTCTCGCTCCAGGCCGGCGTGTTCAACCAGGAATTTCCGGGGCTCACCATTTACGCCCAAAAGGTGGACCTTGAATCCGGCGACATCCATTTCGTCTTCGTGCAGGACAAGACCAGCAAATCCTTCACGACGACAGTTGTCGCTCCCGAGGGCAAGGTGACCACGGACACCGAGCGTGAGCAGATCAGTGTCGAATTCAAAAACGGCAGAATCTACCGCCGCTGCGACGAGAATCTCGAGGTGCTGAATTTCGGGAGTTATTCCCTCCGGCTGCCTCTTGGGGGAATGCTCAAGAGCCTGGGATACGGCCACCTGTCGCTCAAGGAACTGTCCTTCGGACGTCTCCTCGCCATCGCGCTCGACCCGGCCCTGCAACAACGGATGCTCGCCGAGAACCGTCTGGATGAGAGCAAGCTGCGCGCCGTGCCCACGGAGATACAGAAGCGCCTCGCCCTGCCACTGGCCTGCCTGGTGCTTGGGCTCTTCTCCCTGCCCATCGCCTGCGTGTTCCGCGCGCTCAAACAGCAGCACGGCCTCTTGCTGGCTCTGGGCGTGTTCCTCGTCTATTATTCGATGTTCACGGTGTTCGAGAGCATGGGCGAATCCCGCCCGGGCATTGCGCCCTACTGCATCTGGATTCCCAACCTGCTGTTCAGCCTTGGCGGTTTCGCCTTCCTGCGGCAGGCCGTGCGCGAGCGGGTTCCCTCGGGTGTTTTGTGGCTGCTGTCGCGCATGCAGCCGAAGGGGGCCGCGTGAGACTGCCCCGCATCGGCGCGCTTAGCGGCTATCTTGTTCGTCAGAATTTGTTTCTGATGGCCGCCTGCCTTGGCGCCGGCACCTTCATCTACCTGCTGGCCGACATCGCCGACCGTCTGGAGCACTTTCTGGAGGCCGCGCTCACCTGGCGGCAGATCATCACCTACTTCGTGATGAAGATCCCGCTCATCTTCTCGCAGATTCTGCCTGCGGTGTTCCTGTTGGCCGTGGTGCTGCAGATCGGGCTCCTCGTGCGCAACAGGGAAATGATGGCCCTGCGCGCGGGCGGTCTGGCCGTGAGCTGGTTCATCCGCTTCTTCGTCATCTACGCCCTCGTCTGGAGTCTGGCGCAGCTGTTCTTCTCGCAGTTTGTCGCGTCCTATGGCGAACAAGCGGCCACGCGCATCTGGCGCGAGGAGGTGCGCAAGCACCAGCTGGACAAGAAGGCCCTTCAGAATTTGTGGTTCCGCGAGGGCGCGTACATCGTTCACGCGGGGGAGGCCCAGCCGACCCTGAGCCGCGTGGACGACGTGACACTCTACGAGTTCGACCGCGACACCAATCGCCTCACGCGCATCATGCTCGCCAAGCGCGGACTGGTGGACGAGCACGGCTGGGGCCTGCTCGACGTATGGGAGATCGAGGCCTCGGACTTCACGGCCACGAAGCTGCTTACCAGCTTCATTCCGTTGCGACAGAACATGCGGAGCTTTTTGAACGAGGGCTCCAGCGACCGGGCGGATTTGCCGTTGTGGAACCTGGGGCAGGTCATCGACGAACTCAAGGAGTCCGGCTCCAACGTGGAGCGCCTGCGCACGGCGTGGCACGGCAAGCTCTCCTACGCCTTCTCCATCGTGGTCATGGCCTTGCTTGCTTTGGCCGTCACCTCGTTCTGCGAGAACCTGTACGTCAATATCGTTTTGAGCCTTGTTATGATTTTCAGCTACTATGGTTTGTACGTGCTGGGCATCACCACTGGGCAGAAAGGCCTGCTGTCGCCCATTGTCGGGGCATGGTTGGCCAACGTGGGTTTCGGATCGCTGGCGGGGGGGCGGCTTTTCTGGCTGTGCTCCCCCAGGCTCATGGCCCGGGCGCACCGCTGGCGCGACGGACTTTCGCGACGGCTCAGCCGGCGGGAGGCGTAGTCTCGCCAGCGTCTTTTGCGATGGCGACGCCGGCGCGCTCGTCCAGCGCCGCCCACAAGGCGTCACATCCCATCCCCGTGACGCTGGAGAAGCGGATCGGCGTGGCGGCCCCGGCGAGCAGATCGCGCCACTCGCGCTGGCGCGCCGCCTGTTCGCGCTGGTTCACCTTGTCGCATTTGGTGAGGACGGGCAGAATGAAAATGCCCTGGTGCCGGAGCCAGCCCACCAATTCCAGGTCGCTCTGCTGCGGCGTCACGCGCACGTCGAGCAGCACGGCCACGGCGCGCAGGCCGGGGTTGTCCGTCAGAAAATGTTCGATGAGCCGGCCCCACTTGGCGCGCTCGTTCTGGGAGCGGCGGGCGTAACCGTAGCCCGGCAGGTCCACCAGCGTGTAGCCTGCCGGCTCCACGCGGAAGAAGTTGACGCTCTGCGTCTTGCCTGGCGTGGAGCTCACCTTGGCCAGCCCTTTGTTACGGCCGGCCAGGCAGTTGATGAGGGAGCTCTTGCCCACGTTGGAGCGGCCGGCCAACGCCACCTGGGGCGCATCGGACGGTGCGAGCTGCGAAAGTTCATACGCGGTTTTGACTAACACGAAGGTTCGATTCATAGTGCTCCGGATGCGGCGTGCTGCGCGCCACCTTTAGATGTTGGCTTTTGGCCCCCGCGTCAAGGGCGCAAGTCCAAAACACACGGAAGACGTCATGAAAATCCGCAAATACCTTGTGTTGAATGGTCCAAACCTTGGCCATATTGGCGAGCGCCAACCGGAGATCTACGGTCGGCAGGGACTCGACGCCCTGCCCGCGTTGCTGCGCCCCATGCTAGGCCCGGCGGCGGACGAGGTCGAGCTGCTGTTTTACCAGTCGAATTCCGAGGGGGGGCTCATCGACCGGCTGGAGCTGGCCCGGGGGGAAGGGCTGGACGGCGTGGCGTTCAACGCCGGAGCCTTCACGCACACCAGCCTGGCCATCGCCGACTGCATCGCCTGGATCGGCGTACCGGTGGTGGAGGTGCATCTCTCGAACATTTTCGCCCGCACGGACGCGCCGCTGCGCCAGAAAAGTCTGATGGGGAAAAGCTGCATCGGATGTGTTGCCGGTTTCGGCATTCTCGGGTATGCGTTGGCCGTCCTGGCGCTGGAGCGCCGCTTCGCCGAACGGCTGGAAGTAAAATAGTCAGGTTCGACAGCTTGTTGCTGTCAGAAATTCCTCGGAGGTCCAATGTATTCCACGTCTGATTTCCGTCGCGGTCTGAAGATCGAGATGGATGGAAAGCCTTATGAGATCGTCGAATTCCAGCATGTGAAACCCGGCAAGGGCGGCGCTTTCGTGCGCACCAAGCTGAAGCACATCCTCACCGGCCGCGTGGTCGACGAGACCTTCCGCTCCGGCGAGAAGGTGGGCCGCCCGGACATCGCCATGCAGGAAATGCAGTACCTGTACCGCGAGGGCTCGGACTTCGTGTTCATGGATCTGGAGACCTATGAGCAGAAGAATATCCCCGCAGAGCAGGTGGGCGAGAAGGGCGGTTTCGTCAAAGAGGGCGAGACCGTGAAGGTGCTGCTTTACAAGGGGCAGCTCTTCGACATGGATCTGCCCGCATCCGTGGTGCTTCAGGTCGTGCAGACCGAACCCGGGGTGCAGGGAGACCGCGTCACCGGCGCGACCAAGCCCGCCAAGCTCGAGACCGGCATCACCGTGAGCGTGCCCTTGTTTATCGCCCAGGGCGAGCGCATCAAGGTCGATACGCGCACCGGCGAATATCTGAGCCGCGGCGAATAACCCCCCGGGTGCCGCCATAATCGCATGACCGAAACGCGAAAGCCCGCCCCGAAATCTCGGGGCGGGCGCGTCGCCGCCGCCAGGGCGAAAAGAGAGGGTAGCTCCACGGACACCGCCAAGTTTCGCATGGAGATAAAGGGACTGGCCTACCTGTTTCTAGGCCTGTTCCTGCTCTTGTGCGTCCTGTCGTTCGATCCGCTGGACTCCACCTTCAATCAGGCCGTGAGCTCGGCCAGGAAGACCACGAACCTCGCCGGGGCCGTGGGCTCGTATTCCGCCGGGTTCCTTGTGGAGTTCTTTGGCGTCGGCGCCATCATCCTGCCGCTGTTCCTGTTGCTGCTGGGGCTGGCCAAGTTCGTGGAGCGTCTGCGCTGGGGGCTGTCGCGCTGGATCGGGCTGTCGACCCTCACTCTGTGCCTGATGGCCTGGGCCTCCAAGCCCTGGGCCGTGCCGTCCCCGGGCCTGCCCCCAACGCTGGTTGGCGGCGGGGCTATCGGCAAGATGGTCGTCCACGGCACCTGCTCCTTGCTCAATCCCTGGGGCTCGGTGCTGTTTTGGCTGTTCGGGACGGCCGTTTCCTTGCAAGTCGGCCTCCTCGTGAGCTGGGGCGCGGTGTTCAAGCGTCTGCGCTCCCTGGTGTACGACCAGTGGTGCAAGTACCGCGAGCGTAACCTGCGCCGTCGCGTGGTGGAGAGCGTGCGTCCCGAGGAACACGGCGACGCCGGGAAGGCCCGGCCTTCCGTGCGCTTGCTGCAGCGCCTGGGCGAGCGTCTTTCGCGTCGCGCGGCCGCCGCCGAGGCCGAGTCCAGCGCCAAGACCCAAGCCCAACCGACCGCTCCGGCCAAGGCCGAATCCGCTCCCACCACTTCGGCCGCTTCCGCCAACGGACCGGCCATGGTGCTCAAACCTTTCGTTCCGCCCGTGTCGGCAAGGAAAACCTTGGCCGCCGCCGGCGCGCCCGACGCCGATCTGCCCAGCCCCGAACTGCTGCGTGAGCCGCCGCAGCAGCAGGCCTCGGCCGATCCCAAGACTTTGCAGGCCAAGGCGCGGCAGCTCACCGCCTGCCTGGCCGACTTCAATATTCAGGGTGAGATTCAGCAGGTGGTGCCGGGACCCGTCGTCACCATGTTCGAGTTCAAACCCGCCCCTGGCGTCAAGATCAGCACCATCGCCGCCCGCAACGACGACATCGCCCTCTCCCTGAAGGCTCTCGCCGTGCGCATCGAGGCCCCCATCCCCGGCAAGGATTCCATCGGCGTGGAAATTCCCAACGAGAAGCGACAGATGGTCGCCCTGCGCGAGGTCATCGAGCATCCGGTGTTCAGCATGGCCAAGTCGCCGCTCACCCTGGCGCTCGGCAAGGACATTCAGGGCGCGCCCCAGGTGGCCGACCTCGCCACCATGCCACATATCCTTGTGGCCGGCGCCACTGGCGCGGGCAAAAGCGTCTGTCTCAATGGATTCCTCGTGTCCTTGCTCTTCAAGGCCTCGCCTGACCGCGTCAAGCTGCTCCTCGTGGACCCCAAGCGTATTGAGCTGGCCATCTACTCCGAGCTGCCGCACCTGGTGCATCCCGTGGTGACGGACATGGCGCTGGCCAAGAACGCTCTGGAATGGGCCATGAGCGAGATGGATTCGCGCTATGAGACGATCGCCCGCCTTGGCGTGCGCAACATCGAGGGCTTCAACCAGAAGCTGAAGGAAATGGGGGACAAACGCCCCGACGAGTTCGCCGATCTTACCCCCATGCCGTACCTCGTCATCGTCATCGACGAGCTGGCCGACCTCATGATGACCGCCGCCAAGGACGTGGAAACCTGCATCGTCCGTTTGGCGCAGCTCGCCCGCGCCGCCGGCATCCACATGATTCTCGCCACGCAGCGGCCCAGTGTCGATGTGGTCACCGGCCTCATCAAGGCCAACTTCCCCACGCGCATCTCCTTTCAGGTCACCAGCCGCCACGATTCACGCACCATTCTCGACACCGTGGGCGCGGAGCGTCTGCTCGGCAAGGGCGACATGCTCTACAAGTCCGGCGGGACCAAGCTGCGCCGCTTGCACGGCGCGTTCGTCGACGAGGCCGAGATCGAGGCCGTGGTGCAGTACTGGAAGGCCAGACGGCCCCAGCAATTCGAGTTGGACTTCTCCGGGTGGCGCAAGGAGGGGGAGGCGAGCGGTGGCCCGGGAGGCGATGGCGGGGGCAACGGCGTCGTCGACGATCCCATCTACTCCGACGCCGTGGAGTTCGTCATGGGCCAGGGCCGGGCCTCCATCTCCCTCATTCAGCGCCGTTTCCGCATCGGCTTCAACCGCGCCGCCCGCTTCATCGAGCAGATGGAGGCCGACGGATTGCTCGGTCCAGCCGACGGCAGCAAACCCCGTATGGTCATTCGCAAAGATTAGGTCTGCGTTTTTCTCCCCAACATCAAAATTGAGAAGAATGCCTCCGGCGGCCAGGGGATATGCATCCCCTGGACCCGCATGCCGTCGCCTCGGACTGCGCCCGATTCGACGGGGCGATGCCGAGAGGTGCCGGTGTCTGCGGGGCGTTTTGTGGATCCCCGCGTGTAGGGCACTCTGTGCTTTCCCTTGATGGGGTTCCAAGGGGCCGAAGGTCCCTTGGCCTGCGGAGCATGTCTCCTCGCCACAACATCAAAACCCGAAGAATGCCTCCGGCGGCCAGGGGATATGCATCC
>JAIMKR010000014.1 GCA_020692325.1 Desulfocurvus sp. | reverse complement strand
GCGGCGCGGCGAGAGCCGCGCCGCCCGGGCATCCGCGACTGCTATTTGTGGGGAGGACGAGAGACGCGTCTACGCGCTCTTGACCTCCTGATGGTACAGGATGAGGGGCTCCATGCCCTTCTCGATGACCGAGCTGTTGATGACGCACTCCTTGACGCCGGTGAGCGACGGGAGCTTGTACATGACATCCAGCATGGTCAATTCCAAAACATTTCGCAGGCCGCGCGCCCCGGTCTTGCGGGCGATGGCCTTGTCAGCGATGGCCTTGAGAGCGTTGTCGCTGAAGCGCAGGCCCACCTTGTCCAGCTCGAAGAGCTTCTGATACTGCTTCACCAGCGCGTTCTTCGGCTCGGTGAGGATGCGCACCAGATCCTCGGCGGTCAACTCATCCAGGGCCGTGACGATGGGAATGCGGCCCACGAACTCCGGGATGAGGCCGAACTTGATGAGGTCGTTGGGCTGGCTGAAGGCCAACAACTCGCCCACGGGCAAGTCCTTCTTGCTCTCCACCTTGCCGCCAAAGCCCATGCTCGACCCCTGCATCCGTTGCTGGATCATCTTGTCCAGCCCAATGAACGCCCCGCCCAGGATGAACAGGATGTTCGAGGTATTCATACGGATGAATTCCTGCTGCGGGTGCTTGCGGCCGCCCTTGGGGGGGATGTTGGCCTCGGTGCCCTCGATGATCTTCAGCAGGGCCTGCTGCACGCCCTCGCCGGAGACGTCGCGCGTAATGGAGGGGCTGTCGCCCTTGCGGGCGATCTTGTCGATCTCGTCGATGTAGATGATGCCCCGGCTGGCGGCCTCGATGTCGTAGTCGGCGTTCTGCAGCAGCGAGACGAGGATATTCTCCACGTCCTCGCCCACGTAGCCGGCCTCGGTGAGGGTCGTTGCGTCGGCGATGGCGAAAGGCACCTTGAGGATGCGGGCGAGCGTCTGGGCGAGCAACGTCTTGCCGGACCCCGTGGGGCCGATGAGCAGGATGTTGCTCTTGTCGATCTCCACGTCGTCCTTGTTGTGCTGGGCGTAGAAGACGCGCTTGTAGTGGTTGTGCACCGCCACGGAAAGGATCTTCTTGGCGTTGGTCTGTCCGATGACGTACTGATCGAGCAGGGCCTTGATCTCCTGCGGGGGCAGCAGGCGCACGTCGCCGGGGTCCTCGCTCACGTGCTCCTGAGCGATGATGTCGTTGCACAGCCCGACGCACTCGTCGCAGATGTACACATCGGGTCCGGCGATGAGCCGCTGCACCTCGCCCTGGCTTTTGCCGCAGAACGAGCAGCAGAGGTCGGTTGGTGATCCGGTCTTTTTTCTGTTCATGCTCCCCCTCCGCTAAGCCTTGGTTTCCGCTTCGGTGCGGCGGACCATGATGCTGTCGATGAGGCCGTAGTCCTTGGCCTCCTGCGCGCTCATGTAGTGGTCGCGGTCGGTGTCCTTCTCGATACGGGAGATGTCCTGCCCGGTGTGATCGGCGAGGATGCCATTGAGTTCCTCACGCAGGCGGAGAATCTCGCGCGCCTGGATGCCGATGTCCGTGGCCTGGCCCTGAGCGCCGCCGAGGGGCTGGTGGATGAGGATACGGCTGTGCGGCAGGGCGTAGCGTTTGCCCTTGGCGCCAGCGGCCAGCAGCAGCGAGGCCATGCTGGCGGCCTGGCCCATGCACAGGGTGGACACCGGCGGGGCGATGTACTGCATGGTGTCGTAGATGGCCATGCCGGCCGTCACCACGCCGCCGGGGGAGTTGATGTACATGAAGATCTCCTTTTCGGGATCCTCGGACTCCAGGAACAGCAGCTGGGCGCAGACAAGACTGGCCACATGGTCGTCTATGGCCTCTCCCAGCAGGATGATGCGGTCTTTGAGCAGCCGGGAATAAATGTCATAGGCGCGCTCGGTGCGGCCTGTGGTTTCGATGACGATGGGCACGGCGGGCATGGGCGACTCCTTGGGGCGGCGCACTTTGGCGCAGCCCAATCGTGTTGCGCAGGATTCATCGGCCGGTTTGAGAGGAAACCATATGCCGTCAGCTTAAAATAAGGGCGAGTTCCGGCGCGTCAATGCCGACGCGCGACGCCCCTGGAAAAACACGACGCGGCGACCGGAGCATGTGCCGGCCGCCGCGCGATTGTCAATCCTCGTCTGTGCGCAGCCGGGTCAAGGCTACTCCTTGGCGTCCTCGGCCGGGTCGGAGGCCTTCTTGGCGCGAGGCTTGCGGGGCTTGGCCTGGGCCTTGGCGGCCTTCTTCCCCTCTTCGTCCTCGGCCTCGGGCTTGGGGTCGACCTCGGTCTTTTGGGCGCGGTCGTAGATCAAGTCCACGGCCTTGTCGGCCAGCAGACGATCCTTCAAGGGGAAGATGAGGTTATGTTCCTCGTAGTACTGCTTCACGCTCAGCAGATCCTGGCCATGCTGGCGGGCGACCTGGGCCAACGCCGCGTCGATCTCCTCGGGCTTGACCTCAAGATTTTCCTTCTTGGCCACGGCCAGCAGCAGAATCTCGCTGCGCACGGCCTCCTCGGCCAGCGGACGCTGGGCCTCGCGCAGCTCCTCGGGGGTCTTGTTCAGGGCGGAGAGATTCTTGCCCTGACGGTCCAAACGCTGCTCCAGGTCGGCCAGCAGGCGGTCGATGTGGTTCTCCACGATGCTGGGCGGCAGCGGAAAATCGACCTTGGTCAGCAGGGCGTCGAGCAGCTTCTTCTGCGCCACGGAGCGGTTGAGCTGCTCGCGGCTCTTCAGGTAGGACTGCTCGATGGCCTCGCGCATCTTCGCCACGGACTCGAACCCGCCGGCGCGCTTGGCCACCTCGTCGGTGAGCTCGGGCAGGATCTTCTGCTTGATGGAGTGCAGGGTGGCGCGCATGGTCAGCGTCTGCCCGGCCATGGCGGGGTTGATGAAGTCGTCGGGGAAGGTGATTTCGCACTCGCCCTTCTGGCCGGCCTTCAGGGTCTTGAGCATGGTCTCGAACTCGGGCAGGGCCTGACGGTCGCCCAGGGTCAGCTCAAAGTTCTCGGCCTGGATGCCCTGGAAGATCTCCTCGTCCTTGTACGCCCCGAAGGTGATGGACACGATATCGCCGTCGGTGGCGACGCGGTCTTCCTCAATGGGCTTCACTGTGGCGGCGTTGTTCAGGATGCGCTGCTCAACAGCCTTCAGCTCATCGGGACGCACCACGGCCTTCTCCACCTCGACCTCGAGGCCCTCGTAGTCGGGCAAATCGAAGGTGGGGGCGACCTCGAAGTTGACGGAGTAGTTGAAGGGCTGATCGCGCACGAGCTCCTTGTCGCCGTCCAGGTCGATGCGGGAGAGCGGCATGATGCCCAGCGTGCCCAGGGCCTCGTTGATCTGGTAGTTCACCAGGTCGTTGGTGGCCTCGGTGTAGATCTGGGCGTGGTGCTTCTGCTCCACCACGGAGGCCGGAGCCTTGCCATGCCGGAACCCTTTGATGTCATAGCGGTTCTTGTAGATGGCGACCGTGGCGGCGAGGGCAGCGTTGACCTCCTCCACGGGCACGGTGATGTTGATCTTGCGCTTGACCGGAGAAATTTCTTCGACCTTGTAATCCATTGACTTGCCGTCCTCCTGAGGGATGTCAGCCCGCGTCAAGGCGGGGAGCGTTTTCGGTGTCGTGGTGCGAGAGGGGAGACTCGAACTCCCACGGACGCGGCCGCTGGATCCTAAGTCCAGTGCGTCTACCAATTCCGCCACTCTCGCGTCGTTCTCGCCACGCCGCGCGGGCTGAAAGGCCAACCGCGCGGGCGCTGTCAAAAGTTCTGTTAGATAAGCGGGGGACGCCGAACTGTCAACAGGGAGCCCCAACCCGCGCCGACCGGGCGCTACAGAAGGTCCAACACACGGCGAACCTTGCGCAGCAGCTCCTCGCCGTCCTTGGCCAGCAGCCGCACCATGGGTTCCTTGCCAGGCCCGCCCATGTCGACCACGGCGTCGATGGCGTGGGGATCCTTGGCGCTCTCGAAGGCCGTGAGAGTACCCCAATCCATGGTGCCGCAGTTCCCGTCGCCCGCTGGTTCGTCGGCGCGATCGAAGCCGGCCAGGACGAAACCGCCACGCTTGAGCGCCGAGAGCGTTCCCTCATCGCAGGCGATGTTGAGCGCGCAGGAGAGCGCCATGTTGCGCCGGCGCGCTGCCAGCAACACCCGAGCCATGTGCGAGGACGCGCCGAACTCCGGTCCTCCGGCCAGAATGACCTCGCCCCGGCGCGTGCAGGTGATGCGGCCGGAGAAGGCGGCCACGTCGTTCACGTCGTCGGCGTAGGGCAGGCAAAGCACCAGGTTGCTGCGCACCTCGGGAATGAGCCGGGAAAAGCGCGGCAGCATGGCCAGCACACGGCCCATGCGCGCCAGCTCGTCCAGCAGGCCCAGGCGCGCCTGCTCCTTGATCAAAGGCACGGCGTGGTTGGGCGACCCGCCCCCCGCGCCCACTGGGTAGCTGGCGCGCAGAGCGGCGTGCAGATAGGCCTGGGCCTTGCGCACGCTGGCGAGCATGTCGTTCCCCAGCCCCATGTGCGCGGCGATGGCGGCGGAGAGCGTGCAGCCGGTGCCGTGCAGGTTGCGCGTCTGCACGCGTGACTGCATGAGCGGCAAGGGCTTTTGCCCGGGGGTGGCGTACCAGTCCGTGGCTGCCGGGGAGTCCATATGCCCCCCCTTGATGAGCACGGCCTTGGGGCCCAGCGCCAGCATGCGCTCGGCCGCCTCACAGATATCGTCGGAGTTCTTGATGCGCAGACCGGTGAACAGCTCGGCCTCGGGAATGTTCGGAGTCACGAGGTCCGACAACGGGAACAGGGTTCGCACGATCTCGGTCACGGCCGACTCCTCCAGCAAACGCGCGCCGGACTGGGCCACGCACACGGGATCGACCACGAGCGGAAAATCGCGCCGGGAAAGCGGTTCGGCCAGCGCGCGGATGATTTCGGCGGAAAAAAGCATTCCGGTCTTGGCCGCGCGCACGGTCAAATCGGAGGTGACGGCCTCGTATTGCCGCACGACGAACTCCGGCGGGGCCGGATGAATGCCGATGACGGCCTGGGTATTCTGCGCAGTGAGGGCCGTGATGACCGACGCGCCGAAACCACCGAGCATGGCGATGGTCTTGAGGTCGGCCTGAATGCCGGCGCCGCCGCCGGAGTCGGAGCCGGCGATGGTGAGAATGGTGGGACATGCTTGCATGAGCTTCTTTCCTCGGGCCGCGCGGAGCCACCGGCGCGCAAGGGGCCGATGCGCCGCCCGGCCGGAATTTGGTTGCGGGGGAAAAGGGCGGGCGCTGATCAGCCGCCGGAACAGGTCGCGCGCACGTAGTCGTCCAGCGAGACGCCGCTCCAGGCCTTGCTGGTCCAGTACGCAGTGGCCCAGATCATGACGGCCGTGGCCTGGAGGTCGTTGAGCCGGCGCAGCTTGATTTCCAGGTTGCTGCGGCTTGCCCCGTGGAGGATGTGCGCCTCGTGCTCGTCGCAGGCGCTTTCCACGCGGAGCATGAGATAGGCCTGCTTGGACTGATTGGGCAGCAGGCGCACGTCGCGATGGGCCTCGAGGATGGTCTTGAGCTCGGCCGTGGTGAACTCCACCGAAACGGCCCGGATCATTTTAAAGAACACGTCCACTGCCCAGGGCAAAATAAACTCCGCCCCGGCGCTCTTGGTCTTGAAGAATTCCTTGAGCCATTTCTCGTGGTCGGCGCTAATCCTGGCGGCTACTTGCGGCATGTCGGACCCTCCGGGTACCCGCAGGACGGCGGCCAACGGCCGGACCCCGCGCGCACGACTTGCAAAAATTGCGGTTTTCCATCGCAAAGGGGGCAATATCCATCCACATCATGTCGGAAACTCCCACTCGTCCTGAAAATTGTCGCGTAGCTGGCGGAACAGCTGCACCATGTAGTCGCGCGGGGCGCTCACGCCATCCATGCGGATGTCGGTCAATTCCGTCACGAGATTGCCGCTGGGGGTGAGCACCGATCGCGACAGGAGTGAATAGACGCAGGCTTTCGGCCCGGCGATGGAGACCGAAAGCCACCAGCCGTCGTCGGAGGCCTCCCAGCAGGTGGCGACCAGCCGGCCCAGGCGCGCGCCCCGCTCCACCAAACGCAGCAGCCCGGCCAAACAAAGCGCCCGGCCAACACTATCCGTGACGCCGAGAAAGGCCCCCTGCGCGGAACGCAACACGAGCGGGCGGGAAAGATGTGGTTCTTCTGGCTCCGGCGAGGCGACGCTGCTGGCGCGCCCCCCGCGGCGCTCATTCTCCGCCAAGCGCAGACGCAGGGCGGACACATCCGACTCAAGGGCGCGGATGCGATCGGCCTGTTCGGCCTGCGCAAGCGACGCCTCCCGGCGGGATTCCGCGAGTTCGCGGCGCAGGCGATTCTGGACTTGCAAGCTCTCGGCCACCTTGGCGAGGGCGCCGTTCATGCAGTGCAGAACGCCGTCGGCGAGCGCGCGGGATTCGCCGGCGTTCAGGCGGCCGCAACCCTCAGTCCGGCCGAGGAGATCAAAGTCGGCGGCGAGGTCACGCTCACCAAGGTCCTGGGACCAGTCGGCGTTGGCCATGAACACCCTCCCCCACCCGAGCGGACGCGTCGTCGCGGGAATCCGACGCCCGGGCAAGCCAGTTGCGGTTTCCGCGTCAATACCTGAGCGGGGGGGGAATGTCTAGAGTTTTTATAAAAAAGCCATGGAGTCTTTCCCAAAAAGCGCTAAGGGAAAGAAATCAGGCATCATGGAAGCTATTCTGGATTTTGAGCACCTCGTCGTAGTTGGCGAGGAAAAGGTCGTAGAGATCGGGATCGAAGTGACTGCCGCGCCCCTTAGACATTATCTCCAGAGAACGCTGGTTGGGAAGCGCCATTTTGTAGGGACGCCGGGAGGTGAGTGCGTCGAAGACGTCGGCCACGGCGCAGATGCGCCCGAACAGGGGGATGTTCTCGCCGGCGAGATGGTTCGGGTAGCCGGAGCCGTCCCACTTCTCGTGGTGCGAAAGGGCGATCTCCGCGCCGGCTTCGAGAAATTTTGACGATCCGCCGCTGAGAATCCGCGCGCCAATGAGCGTATGCCCGCGCATGATTTCCCATTCGTCCCCGTCGAGCTTGCCGGGCTTGAGCAATATGGCGTCGGGAATGCCCATCTTGCCAATGTCGTGCATGGGGCTGCTGTTGAGGATGAGCTCCACATCGTCCTCGTTCAGGCCGCGCGCCCTGGCTATGAGTTCGCAATAACGGCTCATGCGCATGATGTGGCTCCCCGTGTCCTCGTCCTTGTATTCCGCAGCGGCGGAGAGCTTGTGGATGGTCTCCATGTGGGCCTGCACTGTGGCTTGCCGGGCGTTCTCCAATGCCAAGAGCGCCGAGCGCAGCGCGCTGGTCTTCTCAGCCACCATCTGCTGCAGGTGCGCCTGATAATTCTTGAGCTCGTCATGGTAGTTCTTCATGCGCAGAAGCGAGGTCATGCGCACGCCGAGCTCCGTGGCGTCGATGGGTTTGGCCACGAAGTCGTTGGCGCCGGCCTCCACCGCCCGGAGCCGGTCCTCCCTGGCCGAGAGGGCCGTGACCATGACGATGGGCAGGTCGGCGTATTCGGGCATCTGCCGGATGGCGCGCACCACGCTAAAGCCGTCCATGCCGGGCATCATGATGTCCAGGAGGACGAGAGCGATGGATTTATCCAGCAGCTTGAGCGCGGCCGGCCCATTCTCGGCGGAGACGCACTCGTGCCCGCGAGCCTTGAGCAACCCCTCGAGCACCTTGCGGTTGATCAACTCATCGTCGACGATGAGGATGCGTTCCTTCCTGGTCAGGCTATTCATGTTCCCCCTCCGTCGCCCGGAATCCGGGATCATTTTTCCGTACACGAAAGATGCGGCGTAAGGCAAGGCGCGCCACGAAGTCATCGACGGACATCAAACAGCCATTCGCTGGACGGATAAGCCCCGACACGGTATAATCGTTCCTGATCAGCGCGTCCCGGCCGGTCGTCACTTTCGCACGCAACTGCGGTCCAGGAGTTTCGGAGCTGCAATGCCAGCAATATTCAAGACCGATGTAACCGAGGGCGTTTATTACGTAACAATCCCCGAGGCCGACCTGCATATTTTGTGCGGCTGCCCGGTCGATAGCGTGAAACATCTTATGAAACGCGGGCTCATTCAGGAGCGCGAGGCGGAGGGCGTCCGCTTCGAGACCGGCCCCAACGCCATCCTGCTCGCGGACACGTCGCCGCAGAACGGCCGTTTCGCCAACCTCGCCGAGTTCCCAATCCTGCACATGTTCTATCGCCAGGGACGCATCATCCCGGGGCACCCCAACAACCTCGGCGTCAAGCCGCTGGTCGTCGGCTCACGCCGGCAGGTCGAGGCGCAGATGGAATATGTCTTCCGCGGCAACTACGGGCTGATCAGCGAGGGAGAGCTGCTGGCCGCCGGCGTGGCGCCGGAGCTCGCGCGGGACATGATGCGCCTGAAGCTCAGGTTCGCTTTCGGACGCATCCGCCGAATGGAGGAATATCTCGATCTCGTTTCGCTGGAAAACGGCTGGCGCGAACTGCGGGGCGGCGTCGGCGTGAAGCGGGTGCGGCCGGACGTTTTCGACATCTTCTACAAGGGCGAGAGCGTACGCGTGGATTTGCGCCTGCCGCCGCAAAACCAATCCCTGCCCCCATACGCGCTGGGCCACCACCACATCTGGCGCGACGACTTCGCCGTGCTGCATTCCGGAGAGGGCGACGGCTGGGACCCCAACCGTCCCGCCATGGCCAGCATCCTGCTGTTCCAGGGCAAGGTCTATCTCATCGACGCCGGCCCGAACATCATGCACAGCCTGAACGCGCTGGGCATCAGCGTCAACGAGATCGCCGGAGTGTTCCACACCCACGCCCATGACGACCACTTTTGCGGTCTGCCCGACCTCATGCGCGCGGATCACCGCATCCCCTACTACGCCACGCGCTTCGTGCGCGCCTCGGTGATAAAAAAGCTGGCGGCCCTGTCCATGCTGGGCGAGGATGAGTTCGAGCACTCCTTCGACTATCACGATCTGACCCTCGACGAGTGGAATGACATCGACGCGCTGGAGGTGAAGCCCGTGTTCTCGCCGCACCCGGTGGAGACCACGGTGCTGTTCTTCCGCGCGCTGGGACGCAATGGCTACCGCACCTACGCGCACTTCGCGGACATCGCCAGCCTGCGGCTGCTGCGCGGCATGATCACCGACGACGGCGCGCCCGGTCTTTCGCGGGCGCTGTACGAACAGGTGGAGCGCGACTACCTCACCCCCGTCGATCTCAAGAAGATCGACATCGGCGGCGGCATGATTCACGGCGACGCCGAGGACTTCGCCCATGACCAGTCGCGCAAGATCGTGCTGGCCCACACGGCCCTGCCCCTCACCGACCGGCAGAAGGCCATCGGCTCCGGCGCATTCTTCGGCGCCGTGGACACGCTCGTCCCCTCGGATCGGGAGGACGCGCGCTCCCACGCGTTCACCACGCTGAAGGCGTATTTCCCCGGCGTGCCCACGGACAGTCTGCGCGCGCTGCTCGACAACCCCATCGACAGCTTTCCCCCGGAAACGATCATCCTCAAAGGCGGCCGCAAAGCGCAGTCCGTGCATCTGCTGCTCGCCGGCCAAGTGGAGATGCTCCGCGCAAGCGGCAAGATTCTCACAACACTGTGCCTCGGGGCTCTCCTCGGCGAGGTCACGGCGCTAACCGGACGCCCCTCGGCCGAGACCCACCGCGCGGCGGGCTTCGTCCAGGCCCTGCGCATTCCCGTGGAGCGGTATCGCGCGTTCATCGAGGGCAACGGCCTTCTCGAAACCATGACGCGGCAGCTGGACGTGCGCGGATTCCTCCAGACCAACGCGCTCTTCGGCGACGCCATCTCCCGCGCCCGGCAAAACGCCATGGCCACCGCGCTGGACATCCGCCGATATGCGCCAGGCAGTGCCATCGGCGCCACAGGCGTCTCCGGGCTGTGCCTCTTGCGCTCCGGGCGCGTCGATCTGCTCCTCGGCTCCCGTCCCTTCGTGCGCCTGGGCCCGGGCGATTTCTTCCGCGGGGGGGAGGTGCTTTTCGACGTTCCCTGTCCGTACACGGCGAAGACATGCGGCTCGCGCGACGCCGTCATCTATCATATCCCCGTCCAGGTCCTCGCAGACGTGCCCATCATCCGCTGGAAGCTGCTCGAAACGCACGAAACCAGGTTGAACAAGGCCGTCCGCGCCGAGACACGCTTTGGCCCGCTGACCTGGCGCGAGGCGTACGCCACGGGAAGCGCCCGTATGGACGCGGACCACCGCGCACTCTTCGCCGAACTGGAAAACCTGGACCACGCGCCGCGCGAAAGGATCGCCGCCGTGATCGAAACGCTGCTCACGGAGCTGGAGCGTCACAGCCAAGCCGAAGGCGAACTCATGGAACGGCACGGCTATCCCGACCGCGAGGAGCACAGGCGCCGGCATACGCAGCTGCTGGCCGCTGTGCGCGACCTTCGTGAGGGCGACGGCCCCCAAAACAGCGCGCGCGGCAAGCGGGTGGACGCATTTCTCAAGGAACGGCTGCTGGGGCACGTGTTGACCGACGACCGTCGCCTGGGCACGTTTTTGCTGCCTCTTCGCCAAGCCTCCCCCTTCCTCACAGGGCTAACGCGGTGACGGGGGCGACGAGGAAACAATTTTGTCATTCCCACGCCATTGTAATCGCAAAAATCAACATTTATGTTACAGATATTGCCGTCAAGCATGCATCTAATCACGTAATACACAGAAATTAAACGATAAAAAATATTGGCCCAATTCTTGATACTTCGGATGCACGTGGCGACGCCCGCCGTCGCCCAGTGGCCCGGCGCATTTCCTCGCAAGACGCGCCACCACTTGATCGGACAAGGCAGTTGGCATAGGGTGAACACGCTTTGCGCCCAGCGCTACGTGAACAGGATTGGCGTTCTCACAGAAATGCCAATCAAACACAAAAGCCATACTTACAGGAGTCAGCCACATGAGCGGAATCCAGGCACGTCTCAACGCCATCTCGGCCGTCATCAACTACAAACCGTCACATGCGCCCCTGAATTTTCACGAGACCAAACCCACCGAGATCTTCGGCTCCAACGTCTTCAACGAAAAGGTGATGAAGGACCGCCTGCCCAAGGCCGTGTTCAAGTCCCTCAAGAAGACCATCGAGCTGGGCGAGAAACTGGATCCGTCGGTCGCCGATGTCGTCGCCAACGCCATGAAGGACTGGGCCATCGAGAAAGGCGCCACACACTTCACCCACGTGTTCTTCCCGCTCACCGGCATGACCGCCGAGAAGCACGACGCCTTCCTGGTGCCCGACGGCAAGGGCGGCGCCCTCGCCGAGTTCAGCGGCCAGCTGCTCATCCAGGGCGAACCCGACGCCTCCAGCTTCCCCTCCGGCGGCCTGCGCTCCACTTTCGAAGCCCGCGGCTACACCGCCTGGGACGTGACCAGCCCGGCCTACATCCTGGAGAATCCGAACGGCACCTTCCTGTGCATTCCCACGGCCTTCGTGTCCTGGTCCGGCGAGGCCCTGGACAAGAAGACCCCGCTGCTGCGCTCCAACCAGGCCCTCAACATCCAGGCCAAGCGCCTGCTCAAACTCTTCGGCGTCGAGACCAAGCTGCCCGTGACCTCCTTCGCCGGTCCCGAGCAGGAGTACTTCCTCATCGACCGCAACTTCATCTTCGCCCGTCCCGACCTGCTCATCGCCGGCCGCAGCCTCTTCGGGGCCAAGTCCGCCAAAGGCCAGGAATTCGAGGACCAGTACTTCGGTGTGGTGCCCCACCGCGTGCTCTCCTTCATGATGGAGGTCGAGCGCGAGCTGTTCAAGCTGGGAGTGCCCGTCAAGACCCGTCACAACGAGGTCGCTCCCAGCCAGTTTGAAATCGCCCCCATCTACGAGCAGGGCAACCTGGGTACCGACCACAATCAGATGGTCATGACCACCCTGCGCGGCGTCGCCAAGCGCTATGGCATGATCTGCCTGCTGCACGAGAAGCCCTTCGCCGGCATCAACGGCTCGGGCAAGCACCTCAACTACTCCGTGGGCAACGCCGAGCTCGGCTCCCTGTTCGATCCGGGCGACACCCCGCATGAGAATGCCCAGTTCCTGGTGTTCTGCGCCGCCGCCATCCGTGGCCTGCACCAGTACGGCGCCGTGCTGCGCGCCACAGTGGCCTCCGCCTCCAACGATCACCGCCTGGGCGCCAACGAGGCTCCCCCGGCCATCATCTCCATGTACCTCGGCGAGCAGCTGGCCGACGTGTTCGACCAGATCAAGAAGGGCAAGCTTAACGGCTCCAAGCAGAAGGGCATCATGAACATCGGCGTCGATACGCTGCCCCCGCTGCCCATGGATCCGGGCGACCGCAACCGTACCAGCCCCTTCGCCTTCACCGGCAACCGCTTCGAGTTCCGCGCCGTCGGCTCCTCGCAGTCCATCGGTGGCCCGCTCGTGGCCCTGAACACCATCATGTCCGAGTCCCTGGACTACATGGCCACCGAGCTGGAGAAAGCCACCAAGGGCGATCCCAAAAAGCTGCACACCGCCGTTCAGTCCCTGCTCCAGAAGGTCATCAAGGAGCACGGAGCCGTGGTGTTCAACGGCGACGGCTATTCCGAGGCCTGGCACAAGGAAGCCGAGAAGCGTGGTCTGCCCAACCTGCACACCACTCCCGACGCCCTGCCCGCGCTTTCCAGCAAGTCCTGCGTCGAGCTCTTCACAAAGTACGGCGTTCTCACCGAGGCCGAGCTGAAGAGCCGCGAGGAAATCTACCTGGAGCAGTACAGCAAGACCATCAAGACCGAGGCAGCCCTCGTGGTCCGCATGGCCACCACCATCATCTTCCCCGCCGCCATGCGGTACCAGAGCGAGCTCACTTCCTGCTGCGTCAACCTCAAGGCCATCGGCCACGACTACAAGATGTCCGCCCTCGAGGATGTGACCGCCAAGCTGCGCGGCATGCAGGAGTCCGTGGGCAAGCTGGACAAACTGCTCGCCGGTGTCGAGGGCAAGGACGCCCACGCCGAGGCCAAGTACCTCTGCGACAAGATCCTGCCCGCCATGCTCGACGTGCGCTCCTTCGCCGACGCCCTGGAGACCGTGGTGGCCGACGATCTGTGGCCGCTGCCCAGCTACCAGGAAATGCTGTTCATCCGCTAACGGCGGAGCACGGCACACATGACAACGAAAGGCCGCCCTCCGGGGCGGCCTTTTTCATGCCCATCGCTAACGGACGATGGCGGATGGTGAATGGATCAATACGGCAATGGACGCCGGCGAGGCGAGAGGAGGCTATTCCACCGCCGCGGGCAGGGGCAGATCAAGCGGCGGGTACTTCTCCCAAGCGGGATCGTCGAAGTGCCACCATTCGGTGGCTAGTGGCAAAAAGCCCTCCGAGGTCATGGCGCGCTCGAGTATTCCACTGTTCCGGGCGGCTGTGCTGCCCGGCGCGGCGTTGCCACGATGCGCGGCACTGGTGAAGTCGTCGAAGCCCGTCGGCATGGGCACATCGCGTCCCTCGGCGTCGACGAGGGTCACATCGACCGCCGCGCCGCGGTTGTGGCGCGAGCTTTGGACGATGACGCCGTTCTTGCGCTCGGGACGGCTCACGTAGCGCTCGTCGGGAACGATGCTCCAGAATTCCTCTTGGACGGAAAACGGGCGGTAGCAATCATAGAGCTTGAGGCCGTATCCCAACGCCCGCAGCTTGGTCTGAACGCGCAAAAGCCGATTGGTGACGCCCGACCGCAAAAAACAACGCCCGGAAGGATACACCTTGCGATGCACAAAATTCTCCGCCATGGCGTAACGCAGATCCAGCCGCAGGGTGGGATCCTCGCGCACCGGCTCGACAAAACCGGCCGAGCACAGCCGACGCTCCGCCGCCGAGGCCGTCGCATCAGCCGCGAGGACAACGCCAGGGCACAAGGTGGAAACAGCCACCAAAAACGCGACACAGAGATCCACGCCGCGTTTCACACACCCGCCTCGTACAGCGGAGTTGCCGCCAGTCGAGGTATTCGACGCTATTTCTTCGCGCCCCGCTTCTTCCACAGCTCCATCTCCTTCATCTTCTTCCGGCGATCGCGCTGGAGCGACTTGCAGACCAGCGGCATGCCCTTCTTATAACCGAACTTCTCGCGATACTCCGCAGGAGTCAAGCCGTGCGAGGCGAGATGCTTCTTGGTGATAAGCTTGAACGTTTTGCCGCACACGCAGCAGGTGATGGTTTTTTCGCGAACGCACTTGGAGGGGTCGCAGGAAGCGACCTCCTCGACGGCTTGGACTGGGGAATCGCCGGCGATGGCCTGTATGCCGCGCACAAGTTTTTTGACCATGGAGGTGATTTCCTCCTCCGTCATGGTCCGTACGCTGGCCTGAGCCTTGACGATCTCCAAGGCCTCCTTCAGGTAATCGTCCATTATGTTCTCCTTTCCCGAATGGTGTAACGTGCTTGGAATATCATCCATCAGGCTTCTTGTCTCACTTCCTTAGCGTTGCTGTTACCACCGAGGGTGCTGTACGTCAACATCATGTGCTTCACATGACAGTAATTCACATTGCATCGTCTCAGTATAGTCCGATGATATTTTCATCAGTTCGGTAGGAATTAGTAATACCGTTGCCATACGCAACAAAAAGAGGGGGAGTCCGCCAGCGCGAACTCCCCCTCGAACTTTCGGAACCCGTTCGGCTACTTTTTCTTGAGCCAGCTCATCATGGACCGCAGCTTGGCGCCAACGATCTCGATCGTGTGCTCGGCGTTGATGCGACGCTTGGAGTACAGCGTGGGCTGACCAGCTTGGTTCTCCAGGATGAACTCACGGGCGAATTCGCCGTTCTGGATCTCGTCCAGAATCTTGCGCATGGCCTTCTTTGTCTCGCAGGTCACAACGCGGGGACCACGGGTGTAGTCGCCGTACTCGGCCGTGTCGCTGATGGAGTAACGCATCTTGCCCATGCCACCCTCGTACATGAGATCGACGATGAGCTTCATCTCGTGCATGCACTCGAAGTAAGCCATCTCCGGCTGATATCCAGCCTCGACCAGGGTCTCGAAACCGGCCTTGATGAGGGAGGTGACGCCGCCGCAGAGCACGGCCTGCTCGCCAAAGAGGTCGGTCTCAGTCTCCTCGCGGAAGGTGGTCTCGATGACACCGGAACGGGCGGTGCCGATGCCCTTGGCGTAGGCCAGGGCGATCTCAAGGGCCTTGCCGGTGGCGTTCTGCTCAACGGCGACCAGGGAAGGCACGCCGCCGCCCTCGGTGTAGGTGCGGCGAACCATGTGGCCCGGGCCCTTGGGGGCGATCATGATGACATCGACGTCCTTGGGCGGCTTGATCTGGCCGTAATGGATGTTGAAACCGTGACCAAAGGCGATGGCCTTGCCCTTGGTGAGCACGGGCTTCACGTCGTTGTCGTAGATGGTCTTCTGCAGCTGGTCCTGGGTCAGGATCATGACGAGATCGCCCTTTTCGGCGGCCTCGCGCGCGCTGACGGGGGTGAAGCCGTGCTCCTGGGCCAGCTTGTAGTTGGGGCCGCCAGGACGCTGGCCGACCACGACGTTGACGCCGGAGTCGCGCAGGTTCTGCGCGTGGGCGTGGCCCTGACTGCCGTAGCCGATGACGGCCACGGTTTTGTTTTTGAGCAGGCTCAAATCCGCATCGTTCTCGTAGTAGACTTTCATAATCGCTCCCTTTTTCATGCGCCGAGTTTGTATTCGGCGCGTTGTGACGTGGTCATCCCTGCATCGAGCGCTTCATGGCCACCATTCCGGAGCGCGAAAGCTCCTTGACGCCGAAGCGGGTCAGCAGGCCAATGATGGCCTCGATCTTCTCGTGGTTGCCGGTAGCCTCAATGGTGATCTCGTCGATGCTCACATCTACCACCTTGCAGCGGAAGATGTCCACCGTGCGCAGAATCTCCGCGCGGTTGGCCTCGACGGCGCTCACCTTGAGCAGGATCATCTCGCGCAGCACGCTCTTCATCTCCGTCAGGTCCACGACCTTGATGACGGTGATGAGCTTGCGCAGCTGCTTCACTATCTGCTCGACGATCTGCTCGTCGCCCTCAGTGGTGATGGTCATGACGGAGACGCCGGACTCGAGCGTCGGTCCCACGTTCAGGGACTCGATGTTGAAGCCGCGGCCGCTGAACAACCCGGCCACGCGCGAGAGCACGCCGGGCTCATTCTCCACAGTGACGGACAAGGTGTATCGCATGGCTCCCTCCTTACACCAGCAGCATGTCCGTGAGGGACGCGCCGGCCGGAACCATGGGGTACACGTTCTCCTCGCGCTCAACCAGCACGTCCACAATGACCGTGCCGGGGGTCTCCAGAGCCTCCTGCAGCCCGCGCCGCAGGTCAGCGGGCCGGGTGATGCGGAAGCCCTTGGCCCCGTAGGCCTCGGCCAGCTTCACGAAGTCCGGTTGCGCGTCCATGCAGGTTTCGCAGTAGTTGCGCTGGTAGAACAGCTCCTGCCACTGGCGCACCATGCCCAGGAACCCGTTGTTCAAAATCACGATCTTGATGCCCAGGTTATAGGCCACGCTGGTGGCCAGTTCCTGGCTGTTCATCTGTATGGAGCCGTCGCCGGCCACGTCGATGACGAGCTTGCCGGGGCAGGCGAACTGCGCGCCGATTGCGGCGGGAAAACCATAGCCCATGGTTCCCAGTCCGCCAGAGGACAGAAACGTGTTCGGCTTGTTGAATTTATAGAACTGCGCCGCCCACATCTGGTTCTGCCCCACCTCGGTGGCGATGATGGCGTCGCCATGGGTGAGTTCGTGGAGCAGCTCCACCACATGCTGCGGCTTGATGTTCTCGTCGCTGGGCTTGTAGGTGAGCGGATGCTCCTTGCCCCAGGCGGCGATCTTGCTCAACCAGGGCGCGTGGCCCTCCTCGAAGTCGTACTCCTCCAGACTGGGCGTCAGCGCCTCCTTGAGGGCTTCGAGCGCCAGCCGGCAGTCGGAGACGATGGGCACGTGAACGCTCACGTTCTTTTGAATGCTCGTGGGATCGATGTCGATGTGCACGAGGGTGGCGTTGGGCGCGAAGGTACTCACCTTGCCGGTCACGCGGTCGTCGAAGCGCGCCCCCACGGCCAGCACGAGGTCGGCATGGTTGACGGCCATGTTGGCGGAGTACGTGCCGTGCATTCCCAGCATTCCCAGCCACAGCGGATCCTCGCCGGGAAAGCAGCCAAGCCCCATGAGGGTGGCCGTGACCGGGATGCGGAGTTTCCGCGCCAGCCAGGTGAGGGCCTCGTTGGCGTGGCTGGAGATGACCCCGCCGCCAGCGTAGATGAGGGGGCGCTCGGCGTCGCGGAGGTACTGGGCGACCTTGTGGATCTGCCCCGGGTGCGGCTTGTAGTTCGGATTGTAGCTGCGCATATGGACGGTCTCGGGCCAGACGAATTCAGTCTTCGTCTGCATGACGTCCTTGGGCAGATCCACGAGCACGGGCCCAGGTCGGCCGCTGCGGGCGATGAAGAAGGCCTGCCGGATGGTGTGGGCCAGCTTCGTCACGTCCTTCACCAGGAAGTTGTGCTTGGTGCATGGCCGGGTGATGCCGACGATGTCCACTTCCTGAAAGGCGTCGTTGCCGATGAGCGGAGTGGGCACTTGCCCGGTTAAAATCACGACAGGAATGGAATCCATGTACGCCGTGGCGATACCCGTGACCGTGTTGGTGGCGCCCGGGCCGGACGTCACGAGACAGCAGCCCACTTTTCCACTGGCGCGGGCGTATCCGTCCGCGGCATGGATGGCCGCCTGCTCGTGACGCACCAGCACGTGCTTGAAGGATGCGTTCGGCAGTTCATTGTAAATATCAATGACGGCTCCCCCGGGGAACCCGAAAACCACCTCCACACCTTCACGCTTCAAACACTCAAGCAGGATTTGAGCTCCGCTGAGCTCCATACCATTAAGCCTCCTGTTGACGATACTTATCCAGCAACGCCTGCAGCTTCGTCTTACCAGCAAGCTTCTTCTTCTTCAGCTCCTTCACTTCCAGATCGACGGCGGGGCTTAGGAACGGCTTGCCTTCAAGCTTGGCGATCATCTTTTCGTAATCCTGATGCTGCTGCCACAGCGCACGCATTTCGGAATCCTCGACGGCGAACTTCTCGATGAGGGCGCGATCCAAATCTTCCATGTGTGGCTCCTTCAGGTTGGAGGTTGCCCGTCAGCCCCGTCCTCCTGGACGTCGGGCCAGGTCGGCTCTTTCTCGGCCAGCACGCGGAGCGTCTTCCTGCGGGACGTCTGCCCTGCCGCAAGGCTCACCTGGCTGCGTTTGAGGCCGAGCAGCGCGGCCACGAACAACACCAGGGCCTGATTGGCCTTGTTCTCCACAGCGGGGGCGCAAAGGCGGATTTTGAGTCGTCCGTCGCGCACGCCAACCAGTTCGTTCCTCCTGGCTCCCGGCTGCGCCCAGACTTCCAACCGCCATTCCCCGTCGCCCGCTGCGCGGACAAACATCGGGGGCGCCTTTCCCACGCGGAATCACTCCGTCTTCCGCATGCACTTCAACTTGGACTCCAGGGACTCCAGCCGGTTCTCGGCGGGGTCCTCGCTGTCCAGCACACGCAAATGCGTCTCAAGCAGTCCGCGCAGTTGAATTTCGAACTGGCTGCGCTGGCGCTTCAGATTCTCGATGTCCTCATACAGTTGGGCCAGCCGGTTGTGCCCCTGCTGAACCATGCCTTCCGCCTTGGTGCGCGCCTCGTCAAGAATGAGCTGAGCCTCGCGCTGGGCACCGCTTTTGATGTCGTCCACCATCTTCTGCGTGCTCATGAGCGTATCGCGCAGGGTCTCGTCGCGTTGGCGGAATTCCTCAACGCTGGCCTCCATGCGCTTGACCTTTTTGATGAGGTTCTTGCGCTCCTCGGCCACGACGCCAAGCATCTCGGCCACCTCATTCATGAGCTGGTCGACTTCCTCGGGCGCGTAACCCCACACGCGCTTGGAAAATTTGCGATTGAGCAGATCGATCTTGGAGATGGTCACGATGCGACTACCCCACGAGATAAGTGGACAGCGAGCCCATCATGCGCGCGTTCAAGGCCATGTCGAACACAAGCCGGTCGATGAGGGCGCTGGCGATTTGCACGACCACGATGACGACGATCGGGGAAAGGTCGAACCCGCCCACAACGACGAAAGGCAACCACCGGCGGATGCGGTAGAACACCGGCTCCGTCGCGTTGCGCAGAAAACGCACGATGGGATTGTACGGATCGGGATTGACCCAGGAGACCAGGGCGGAAACGATGACCACCCACATGTACACGGTGAGCAAGGTCGAAAACAGTTGCGCGACCTTCAACACGACGATCATCAGATACGACATCAAACCTCCGCAAGTCCCACGGGTTGCGCAACCGGCATCCCTGCATGTGCCTTCCTTGTGGCACAGCGGGAGCGAAGAATCAACCCCCCGCGGGTCCCGCGTCGGACGAAGCCGGAAGCGGCGTGAAATCCGGGGCGGACCGTTCCGGCCACGCCTGACCGAAGGCGGAAAGCAGCGAGGCGAAGTCCGGCACGAAGAGCTCGCCGCCAAGCGCCCGGTTCTTGAAGGCCCAGAAATCCACGCCGGCGTTGCCCGCGGTGGCCTCGTCCACGCTGGAGTCACCCACGAAGGCCACCTCCGCCGGGTCGATATCCCAGGCCGTCAGGATCTGCCGCACGCCATCGGGATCGGGCTTTGGCGCGGCCGTGTTGGAAACGGTCATGATCGGATCGAAATAGCCGTGCAGATCGACCGACTGGAACACGAGGTGCACCGTGTCCATGCGGTTGGTGTCCACCGCCAGGAGAAAACGCTGCGCCCGCAGCCAGCGCAAAAGCCGGCGGATGCCCAGCTCCCGCCGCAGAAACGGCAGCATGTCGTGGTAGTCGATCTCGGAGCGGAAGGCCAGCGCCGCCTCGTAGTTTTCCGCCGGAACGATGCGCCGGAGCGAATCGTACACGTTCTGGATATGCGTGTAGGCCTCGTCCTCCGGGCTCATGGGCGGCAGGCCGAAGTGCTTGCGGAACTTATTGTAGTAAACGGTGTTGGCCACGAAGGAGTCGATGAGCACCCCGTCGCAGTCGAAAATGAAGCCCCGGTAGCGCCGCAGCCGGGCGGCGTTGAAATCGGTGTCGAGCGAGTTCCGAGCGGCCATGACGCCCCCTACTCCGCCCCGGGCGCGAACACGCCGAGGGTCATCCAAACGTCCAGCCAGGGCTTGCCCTCGGGTGCGCGGTCAAAACCGGTCATTCGCCAGATGGGAGCGCGGTACACCCGCCCCGCTCCGGGGAACTCGTCGAGCGGCGCCTCGGGAACGCCGGCCTCGGCCAACGCCGCGCCGATCTCCGCGTCGGTGGTGGCCAGCACTGCCTCCGGTGCGAGCACGCCGAAGCATGCCAGCAGCCTATGCCAGGGCGGCGTGGCGGCGCCGGCCAAAGGCAGCGCGATGCCGGACATCTCCGTACTCAACTCCAGGGCGGCGTGGTCCGTGTCCTCATCGAACTCGCCCTCGCCCAGAGCCACGCTCTCGCCCAGCCTGGACCAGGCCGAGTCCATGCTTTTGCGGGCGGCGCTCAGTTCGAGCAGCAGCTCCTCCAGATTCCAGGCGAGCAGCAGTACGGTCTGAGCCTGCCGGCGGGCGACGTCCAGCGGATCGGAGCCAGCCGACGCATCGGTCACGGCGGCCTCGGTCTCCCCCAGCAAACGGCGCTCCACCTCGGCCTGCACGGCCCCGCTGCCCTCGGTATTCAACGCGCCGGCCTGCTCAACCAGACTTCGGGCCAGGATGTCGCGCGGGTTGGCCACGGATTGGCCGAAGCGCAGGGTATCGGCCAAAATTCCCCGGGCGGCGCGCTCGTCGAAGGGCGCGGCTGGCGGACGCAGAAACGCGGAATCGCCGCGCGGAGCCAATCCGGGATCGAGATGTCGGGCGTCCTTCGGCAGCGCGGCGCGCGCGGCCGGTGAGAGCAGGGTCGGATGCATCTGCGGAAAAACGAGAATCATGCGGCAGCTCCAGTTCAGGCTTTGCTGTGCAGACGGTAATTCTTGCAATGGCCGTGGCATTCCGGCAGGCGCAGCAGACAAATGTCCACGAAAAGATGACGGCATTCGGGCATGGTCTCGGCCAGCGAAGGAGTAAAGTCGGGGCAGTCAATGGCCTCCTCGGCCAGCCGCTCGAAACGCGCGCGCCACAGCTCGGCCAAGTCCTTCGCTTGCAGGCCGAATCGCTCGGCCCGGTTCAGGAAATCATCATAGACGACCTCCCATTTCGCCAGCACCTGGCAGCGCAGACATTGGTCGAACCCGGGATTGAGCTGCTCCTCATAGAGGCAGCGCCCGCCATGATAGGACCGGCAGCCGAACGCCGGCAGGCGCACGAGATTCGCGCCGCTCGCTTCCATCACCCGTGGCTCCTCCCCAAAACAACGCCGATCATGCCGCATCTGTTTTAATGTAAGCCGCGGGCCCTCGGCTTGTAAAGCGCACAGGGCCGGCGGTCATTGACCTGCGCCGGTCCACGGCGTAGGATGAAGGGACCGGGAGGAACCACAAATGGGCGGACTTACAGGAATTTTACTCATAGTTATCGTGGTGCTGCTCATTTCGGGCGCGAACAAGCTGCCCGGCATCGGCTCCGGCCTGGGCCGCAGCATCAAGAACTTCAAACGCAGCTTGAACGAACCCGACGAGATCGACGTGACGCCCGAGTCGGAACGCGACAAGAAGAAGGGCGGGGGAAAGTAGGCGGAGTTACGACTTTGCCTGTTGGCCGTTCTCACCATGGGGGAACATGCGCAGGCCCACGTTGATATAGTGCGCCCCGCTCAGCACCGTGAGCGTGGCCACGGCCCACACCAGCCCGGAACGCAACATGGGCTGCCACCATTCCATGCTGTGCTCCACCATCACCAGCAACACGAGCGAAATCTGCGCCAACGTGGTGAATTTGCTGATCCATGCGGGATTGATGCCACGCTTCACATCCACACCGCAGTAGTGCAACAAGGCCAGCCCGCCCACGATGAGCACGTCGCGGCTGACCACGAGCACGGCCAGCCAGCGCGGAAGCCAGTCCTGCTGCGCCAAGCACAGGAAGCTCATGACGAGCAGCACCTTGTCGGCCAGTGGGTCGAGCATGGCCCCGAAGGTGGAGCGCTGTTTGAGCAGCCGCGCCAGCGTGCCGTCCAGGGCGTCCGTGAGCCCGGCCACGGCGAAAAGCACCCAGGCGAGGGCGAAGCGCTGATCCACGAAGGCGATGACGAACCCCGGCGTGAGCATGATGCGCAACAGCGTGAGCAGGTTCGGAATGGTCCAGTTGTTTTCTCGCAGGGAAGGCGTCATGGAGCGGGAATCCTCGACTGATTCTGTCCACCGGGGAACGGCCCGGCGCCATCGCCGACGGGAGCGGCGGCTGGACCGGCCTGTTCCTCCAGCGTGAGGTGCGGCTCGGCGACAGCCTGCCCGAGGTGGGCGTCCAGCGCCCGCTGATCCGCCACGTGACGGGCGAGACGCGCGGCCTCGCGCCTGACGGCGTCGGCCAGGCCCCGTCCCGGCGCCCGTCGTGCGACCTGAGGCGGCAGGTCAGACCTCGCCTCGAAGGCGATGCGCACCACCTCCGCCCGGACGGGGACGGCGAGGGACGCGCAGAGCGGGACCGCGCCAAGCACGCAGCAAAGCAGGCGCGGGAATTTTCCACGCGGCTTTCGTGCGCGTCCGACCCGGACGGATCGGGCGCGTGACGGATCATTGCCGGGAATCATGAACTGAGGCTACACCAATTCCGCCCCGGGCACAACGTCCGGCCGGGATAATCCAATGCGTAGGCCAAGGTAAGCACGCTTGCGCGGGCCGGAACGAAGGGATATGTTCCATGGTCACGTTGCCAGCCCGCACCTTCGCGGGCCGGTCTTTTATCGTTGGGAGCAAGCCATGAATCTGTATCTGATGCAGCACGGCGCCTGCCTGCCCCAGGAGGTCAAGGCCAACCAGCCGCTCACCCCCGTGGGACACGACCTGACCCGCAGTACCGCCAGGGCCATGAAAATCATGGGACTGTGGTTCGACGCGCTGCTCGCCAGTCCGTTCCATCCGGCGCTGCAAACCGCCACCATCATCGCCGAGGGGCTGGGCTACGCCGGGAGCAGCGTCACCCACTTCGACGCGCTGGACGGCCGCACGAACATCAAAACCTGCCTGGAGGAGCTGCGGCAGGTGGAACGCTACCAGTCCGTGTTCATCTGCGGGGAAATGCCGCTGCTCGGGGCGCTGGCCTCGCATCTGCTCTCTTCCGGGCCCCGGCTCTCGCTGGCGCTGGAGGGCGGCGCGCTGCTGGCCGTGGGGGTGACCAACTGGAACGCCCGCAACGCCACGTTGCGCTGGCTGTTGCAGCCCGGCCAGCTTCAGATGATCGCCGCCGGCTGATCCGTCCCTACTCCTGGACGCAGAGCAGCTCGTAGGCGTCGCCGGTGATGCACCTGCCACCGGCCGCCGTGACCTCGAAGGTGTTCTCCACTCCCAGCATTCCCAGCCCCGGGACGCCCTGCTTGGGCTCCAGAGCCAGGGTCATGCCGGTCTCCAGCGGCCGGTCGAAGCCCTTGGCTATGGCGGGGTAGCCGTCGATGGCGAGTCCGATGCCGTGGCCGAGGAAGGGCACCTTGTTCGCCCCCAGTCCCATGAAGCCGTCGTAGAAACCGGCGTCCTTCGCCCATTGCAGGCAGTGGGTCCAGATGTCGCCGACCAGCGCGCCGGGCTTGAGGGCCTCCGCCGCCCAGGCCTGCACGTCCACGCAAAAGTCGTATGCGGCCCGCGCCTCCGCCGGCACCGAGTCGGACGGGCCGCTCCAGTACATCTGCGTCTTGTCCGTGTGATAGCCCTCGATCTGAAAGCCGATGTCCAGGGCCAGCGGCTCGCCCTTGCGCCACACCTTGCCGGCGTAGCCCATGAGCGGCACGGCCGGATGCTCCCCGCGCACGCCCAGCGGGCCGTTGAAACTGCTCGGGTAGTTGCCGGAGTCGCCGGCGGACACGTGGCCGAGGAAGCATTCCTCGCCGAAGGCGCTCATGCGCAGAATGCCCTGATGCCCCAGCTCGTAGAAGACGGCCCAGGCGATGTGCGCGATCTCACGCTCGGTCATGCCGGGCTTGATGAGCCGGGGCATGACGTCGTGCAGCGCCAGGTGGTGACGTTCGCCGCAGGAGCGCAGAATGCCGAGTTCCCACTCGCTCTTGCGCGACTGGGCGATGGCGACGACGGCGTCGCCGGAGACGAAGCGCCGGCCGGGCAGACGGCTGGCCAGCATCTGCCCCAGCTGCCAGGAAAGGCCGGCCATGTCCACGGCAACGACCTCGCCGATGGGGACGCCGGCCTCGGCCGTCAGCCCCTCCAAATCCTTGTACGAGCGGTACGTGACCACACGGGTTCCCGGCGCCTCCAGTTCGGCGCGCTCCGCGCCCTTGCGCAGCATGAGCAGCGGCTCGCCCTCGCGCGGGAGCCACAGACACCCCATGCCCAGCGTGCCCGTGAGGTGGTAGATGGCCGTGCGGCCGCATGCGAGCAGTCCCGAGGCGTCTGGGGTCAGTTCGGCCAGCAATGCACGGCAGTCGGCCCTGCGGCGGGCGATCTCCGCGGCGGGAATGGTGGACAGCGCTTCAAACATGCGAAACTCCATGTCCGGCGGGGCTTGCGGGACTAGCAAGCCGGCCCGGATTGCGCTAAAGGTTCAACATCATCCACCAGCGCGCGACGCGCGGCGGTTTCGCCGGCGCGCCCGCCATAAGGACGCCATGCTGCACAGCGACACAGAGCTAGCCGCCCTGCTCCGGCAGGTCAAGACCATCGCCATTGTCGGGGCCAAGGACAGGCCCGGCCAACCCGTCGACAGGGTTGGCCGGTATCTCATCGAGGCCGGGTACGATGTCGTCCCGGTCCATCCCAAACGCGCCGAGGTGTGGGGGCGCAAGGCTTATCCCTCCCTCGCCGACGTTCCCGTTTCCATAGACCTCGTGGACCTCTTCCGCGTGGCGGAGGCCTGCCCGGCCCACGCGCGCGAGGTGTTGGCCCTTTCGCCCCGACCGAAATGCTTCTGGATGCAGTCGGGCATCGACAGCGCCGAGGCGCGCGAACTGCTCGCAGGCTCCGGCGTCGAGGTGGCGGCGGACCGCTGTCTGATGGTGGAGCACGCGCGCTTGCGTGGAGACCGCCCATGAGCGCGGCGGCCTTCGAATGCCGCCGCTGCGGCCATTGCTGTCACGGCGTGGGCGGCATCATCATGACCGCGCGCGACCGCGAGCGGCTGGCCGAGCACCTGGGCATCAGCGTGGCGGAACTCGTGGAGCGCTACGCCGAGCGCGTGGGCGGCAAGATCCGCTTGCTCGCGGGCGACGATGGTTACTGCGTGTTTTTCCGCCAGGGCGTGGGCTGCGGCGTGCATCCCGGCCGGCCGGACATCTGCCGGGCTTGGCCGTTCTTTCGCGGCAACCTCGTGGATCAGGCCAGCTGGGAGATGATTCAAAGCGACTGCCCCGGCGTCGATGGCTCGGCCGGGCACGAGGCCTTCGTGCGCGAGGGCGTGGACTATCTCTACGCCAATGGCTTGATGCACGAGCCCGGTGAGGAGACGCCCCACGCGCTCGTGCTGCCCGACGAGCTCAAACGCCGTAACCGGTCATGAACCTCCGCGACTGCCGACGCATTCTGCACGTTCCGCCCGGAGCCGGGCTCGAAGAGGTCAAATCCGCCTTCCGCAAGCTGGCCTTCAGCCTGCACCCGGATCTGAACCCCGCGCCCGACGCGGCCGAGAAGTTTCGCGAACTCAACGAGGCCTATGTTCTGCTCTCGCGCGCCCTCAAGGACAACGACGCGGCGGGCCGCTCCGAGCGAACCGCGCGCAACCGCCGGGCCGACACCCAATCCGCCGGGCAGGAGGCCAAGGCCCGCGCCAAGGCCGGCCGGGCTTACGCCAAGAGCGCGGCGCGGGAGCAAAAGGGCGGGGCCGGCAAGGCCAAAACGTCCGGGTCCGCGACCAAAACCCCGCCGGGCGACAAGACGACCGGATCGGGCGCTTTTCCCGGCGGGGGAGCGACCAAGTCCTCGTCCGGTCAGTCCACGGGGACTTCGGGATGGGCCGGGGCTTCGGGATGGACGACGGACGGCGGCGACGCCTCCCGCCTACGCGAGGAGGAGGTGCTGCGCGACCTGCTCGCGGACCCCTTCGCCCGGCAGGTGTTCGAGGACATCTACAGTCAGCTGCGCGGCAGGCCAGGCCCCTCGCGCTCCGGCGCGGGAGCGACGTTCCAACCGAACGCGGCCGCGAGCCCGGGTCCGGCCGGCGCGACGACGACCGGGCGCGTCGCCGCCAAACGCCGCCGCCTGGAACTCGCCTGGGGGGACAAGACGCTCCGCCTCGACCTGGGCAAGGGGCTCATCGGCGGTGTCAAGTCGTGGTTGCGCGGTCAGCTGGATGACGAGCAGACCGTGCATTACCCGGCGCATGCGCTGGCTCCGGGCCGGCTGCTGCGGCTCACCATCACCTCACGCTTCGGTCAGCCCAGGACCATCGAGATAACCCTGCCGCCGGACTTCGTGGTGGGCCGCCCCGTGCGCCTGCGTGGTCTGGGCCGCCGTCTGGGGCCGTTCATCGGCGACCTGTACCTGCGCGTGCTGGCCAAGTAAGGAATGACATTCCACCGCGAGCGCCCTCCCGCCCAGTCTGAGCACCCGGACCAGCACGCCGGAGCCCCCCCTGCCTTTCCCAAATCAGACCACGCCGAGCCGCGTTTCCTTTTAACGCGGCGGGAAGTCATGTGGCTGCCTGCCGCCTTTCGCGGGCTTAATCCGCTGGGGCGTGGGGAAGGCGGCTTTCGAACGGAGGTGACGGCGATTGACGCCATGGCGGCGCGCGGCGAGCGCCTCGCCCGAGCACCCCGCTCCGCACAATCGACGGAGAACCTGCGACACCAGGATTAGGAATCCTGTGCTCCCGCCCCTCCCCGGCCCCGTGGGCTCAAGACAGCACGGTAAATTCCCTGGTCCGATCGCCCCTCCCCGTGTCCACGGAGATGGCTGCGATGGTGGCGCGAGCCGAACGCCTCGCCCGCGTGCACCTCTCCGGCCCCATGACGGTGGGTCGTTGCGTCCTCGCCTGCGTCCTAAGCGGCGGTTCCGGTCCGCTCAACCTGAACCGCATCACCAAGCCCTTCCCACCCGGCCCGGAGCGGCGGGCCTTGTCTTCCGGCGGAAAATTGACTAGTTTTCAAAGGATACATTTATTGCAGCATCGCACAAGGAGCCAGGAATGCTCGCCATCCTCGATTACAAGGCCGGCAACCAGACAAGCGTCCGCCGCGCGCTCGACCATCTGGGCATCGAAAACCGGATCACCGCCGACTCCGCCGTGCTCGAACAGGCCGACGGCATCATCTTCCCCGGCGTCGGCGCGGCGGGACAGGCCATGCGCGAACTCGCCTCGCGCGGGCTCGACGCCAAGCTGCGGGAACTCGTGGCCAGCCACAAACCCCTGCTCGGCATCTGCGTCGGCTGTCAGATTCTTCTCGACCATTGCGAGGAGAACGACACGACCACCCTCGGCATCATCCCCGGCCAGTGCCGCCTGTTCAATCCGGCCTGGACCGAGGAGGACGGCTCGTCCATCCGCATTCCGCACATGGGCTGGAACCGCGTGACGCTGAAGGCGGACTGCCCCTTGTTCAAGGATATCCCCGCTGGCGCCGAGTTCTACTTCGTCCACAGCTACTATCCCGCGCCCGATCCTGAATACGTCATCGGCGAGACGCGCTACGGCGAGACCTTCTGCTCCGTCCACGGCCGGCCCGGCCTGTGGGCCGTGCAGTTCCACCCGGAAAAAAGCGGAACCCCGGGGCTCACCCTGCTCAGGAATTTCCACGACTACTGCCTGGAGGCCCGCAATGCTTAGCAGGCGCATCATCCCCTGCCTTGACGTGCGCGACGGCAAACTCACCAAGGGCGTCAAGTTCAAGGACAACGTCGACATCGGTGATCCCGTGGAGACCGCGCGCCACTACTATGAGGAAGGCGCGGACGAGATCGTGTTCTACGACATCACCGCCTCCAGCGAAGGTCGGGGCATCTTCCTCGACGTGGTGGAGCGCGTGGCCAGTCAGATCTTCATCCCCTTCTCCGTGGGCGGCGGCCTCTCCACCGTGGCCGACATGCGCGCCGTGCTGCTGGCCGGGGCCGAGAAATGCTCCGTCAATTCCGGCGCGGTCAAGAACCCGGGCATCATCAGCGAGGGTGCGGCGGCATTCGGCGCGCAGTGCGTGGTGCTGGGCATGGACGTGAAGCGCGTGCCCAAGTCCGCGCAGATTCCCTCGGGCTTCGAGGTGGTCATCCACGGCGGCCGCAAGTACACCGGCATGGACGCGCTGGCCTGGGCCAGGCGGGCCGAATCCCTGGGCGCTGGCGAAATCTGCCTCAACTCCATCGACGCCGACGGCACCAAGGACGGCTACGACCTCGAGTTGACCCGACTCGTCAGCGAGAGCGTGCGCATTCCGGTGATCGCATCCGGCGGCGCGGGCAATCCGCAGCACATGGCCGATGCCTTCACCAAGGGCAAGGCCTCCGCCGCGCTCATCGCCTCCATCGTCCACTACGGCGAATACAGCATCCGCCAAATCAAGGAGCACATCGCCGGCCAGGGCGTGCCAATGCGCATGGTCTGGTAGACGCGCCGCTCCGCCGCGGTTTGAAGGCCGCACGACATGACCGACGTTCTCTCACGTTACGAAGCCGCCCTGACCGGGCTGGCGGACAAGGGGCTTTTGCGCCATCTGCCACATCCGAACACGGCCGGCCTGCTCGATTTCTCCGGCAACGACTACATGGGGCTGGCCCACCGGCCGGAATTGGTCGATGCGGCCATCAAGGCCGGGCGCAAGTACGGGGCAGGCTCCACCGGTTCGCGCTTGCTCTCTGGCAACACCCCCGCGCACGAGGCCTTCGAGACGCGCATCGCCGCCGACAAGGGCACGGAGACCGCGCTCGTTTTCTCCAGCGGCTATCAGACCAACGCCGCGTGCATCGCGGCCCTGCTGGACAAGCACACGCTCGGTGCGGAGCCCCTCGTCTTCGCCGACAAGCTGAACCACGCGAGCATGCATCTGGGCTGCACGCTGGCGGAGGCGCATCAGCTGCGCTACCGCCACCTGGACCTGAACCATCTCGAGGAGCTGCTGCGAAAGCACGCCGGCGAGGACCGGCCGCGCGTCATCCTCAGCGAGTCCGTGTTCGGCATGGACGGGGACAGGGCCGATGTGGCCGCGCTGCAGGACCTGGCCGTGCGCCACGGCGCGCTGCTCTATGTGGATGAGGCCCATGCAACCGGCGTGTTCGGCCCCCACGGCTATGGCCTGTGCGAGGCCGTCGAGCTCGCCCCGACGACCGTCGCCATGGGCACCATGAGCAAGGCGCTGGGCGTGAGCGGGGGATACGTGGCCTGCTCGCGCATCGTGCGCGACTACCTCATCAACAAGTCCGGCGGATTCATCTTCTCCACCGCGCCCTCGCCTCTCGTCGTGGCGGCGGCGTTGCGCGCCTGGGAGCTGCTGCCGGGGCTCGACGCCGAACGGCGCGGCCTGCTCGCCCGGGCGGAGCGCCTGCGCGCCGGTCTGCGCGACATGGGGCTTAATCCCGGCGCGTCGACGACGCACATCGTGCCGGTGATCCTCGGCACGCCCGAGCGCGCCATGGCCGCCAAGGACGCCCTGGCCGCCCGCGACATTCTGACCTCCGCCGTGCGGCCGCCCACGGTGCCACAGGGGACCTCGCGCCTGCGCCTGGGACTCTCCGCCGCGCATACGGACGAGGACATCTCGCGGTTGCTGGCCGCCCTGGCCGGACTATGATCGGTCTGGCCCTGCTGCACGGCTGGGGGTACGGGCCGGAAGTCTGGCGCGACTACGCCGCGGCCTTCGCCGAACGCCCCGTGTTCGCCCTCGACGCCGGCTACTTCGGCCCGGCGCGGATGACGTTGCCGGAAAACCCCGACGGCTGGATCGGCGTGGGGCACTCGCTGGGCTTCGCCAAGCTGCTGGGCATGGATGTCCCCTGGCGCGGTCTCATCGGCCTGGGCGCGTTCCTGCGCTTCTGCGCCGCACCGGGTCGGACGGGCGGCACGCCGCCGGAAATCGTCGAGGCCATGCTCGCCCGGTTGAAAGAGGACCCGCGCGACGTGCTGCGCCGCTTTCTGCGCCGCTGCGGCCAGCGGCCGAAGCCGTCGGCCCCGCTCCTCCCGAGCCCAGACGCGGCCGGCGTGGCGCGGCTGGCCGGGGACCTGACCCTGTTGCGCGATCTGAACGCGAAGCCGCCCCGGCACGTGCCGCCATGCCTGCTGCTGCATGCGCGCGACGACCGCATCGCCCCCGTGGCCCTGGCCGAGGAGGCCGGACAAGCCATGGACGCGACGCTTTCGCTTTTCGATTCCGGCGGGCACGCCCTGCCCTTCGTCAACCCGGACGAGTGCGTTCCCGTCCTGAAGGAGTTCATCGAATGCCGCGCGACAGCATCATGACGCACAGGGAACGCGTGGCCCGACGCTTCGGCGCGCGTGCGGCGGGCTACGACAACGACGCCCAGCTGCAAAGGATGACGGCGCGACGCCTCGCCGCGTTCATCGACGAAAACGGCGGCCTGCCGGCCGAGGGACTCGTGGCCGAGATCGGCTGCGGCACCGGCCTGCTCACCACACTCGTGTGGGCGGGCGTCGAACGCTATCTGGCCACGGACATCGCGCCGGAAATGCTGGAGCGCTGCCGCGCCAAGCTGGCAGCCCTGGCGGCCGCCCCGCCGGCTGCCCCCGCGCCGGACGCCGCTGCGGTCCAGCTGATCGAGACGCAAGAAAACGCCGCGCCGGAAACGCACTTCAGCGTGCTCAACGGCGAGGCCGCCTGTTTCGCCGAACCGCCCGCCGCCATCGTCACCAATCTGGCAGCCCAATGGTTCCACGATCCCGTGGCCGGGCTGGTCCATCTGGCCGGGCAGACGCAACGGTTATTCTTCGCCGTGCCGCTCGCCGGCAGCTTCGCCGAGTGGGAGCAGGCCTTCGCCGAGACCGGACACACTTCCGGTCTGCTTCCCCTGCCGGACGAGGCCGCCCTGCGCGCGGGGCTCGGCGGCATGGAGGAACGCCACGCCGTCTTCGAGACGGAGGACCACCGCATTCACTACGCCGACGCGCGGGCCTTCGTGCAGAGCTTCAAGTCCGTCGGTGCGAACACGCCCCGCCCCGGCTACCGCCCCTGCCCCATCCGCGCGGTGCTCAAAAGCTTCGCCGGAGGCATGGATGTGACGGTCCGGGTGCTGTACGGCGGCATCATCAAGGAGGCAGTATGAAGGTTTTCGTCACCGGCACGGACACAGACGCCGGCAAAACCATCGTTTCGGCCTGGCTGTGCCTGCATTCGGCTGCGGACTACTGGAAGCCCATCCAGTCCGGGCACCCGCCCGACCGCGACGCCGACGTGGTGGCGCGGCTTTCCGGCGCGCATGTCCACCCGGAGCGTTATTTGTTGCGCGCCCCGCTCGCGGGATACGACGCGGCGAAACTGGAGGGCAAGCGCATCGACATCGACGATTTCCACGCGCCCGAGACCGCGCGGCCGCTGGTCATCGAGGGAGCCGGCGGCGTGCTGGTGCCCATCAACGAGCGGGCCACCACCCTCGACCTCATTGAACACTTGAAGGTTCCGGTCATCGTGGCGGCGCGCAGCGGACTCGGCACCATCAACCACACCTGCCTCACGCTCATGGCCCTGCGCGCGCGGCATTTGCCCGTCATCGGCGTCGTGCTTTCCGGCCCGGTCAATCCCGGCAACCGCGAGGCCATCGAGCGCATGGGCCAAACGAAAATCCTGGGCGAGATTCCGCGCCTCGATCCCCTGACCATGGAATCGCTGCGGGGCGTCGCTCCCCACCCCGGGGGCATGGACTGGGTACGGTGGAAATCATGAGCGAACTCGTCGAACGCGACCGCAAGGTCATCTGGCATCCCTTCACGCAGGAAAAGACCGCACCACCGCCCCTGCCCGTCAAGAGCGCGCGCGGAACACGTTTGTTTCTGGAGGACGGCCGCGAAATCCTGGACATGGCCTGCTCCTGGTGGGTCAACGTGCATGGCCACGCCCATCCGAAAATCGCCAAGGCCATCCACCGGCAGGCGGCGGAGATGGAACAGGTCATCTTCGCCGGTTTCACCCACGAACCCGCCGTGCGACTGGCCGAAAAGCTTCTCGAACTGCTGCCCCGCCCCCTTTCGCGCGTGTTTTATTCGGACAACGGCTCCACCGCCGTGGAGGTGGCGCTCAAAATGGCCTGGCAGTACTGGCGCAACCAGGGCCACAACGGACGGCGCATCTTCCTGGCCATGCAGGGCGGCTACCACGGCGACACCTTCGGGGCCATGGCCGTGGGCCGCACCAGCGGCTACTACGGTCCCTTCGACGAACTGCTGTGCGAGGTGGTGCATCTGCCCTTCGCTCCCACCTGGGACGGCGACACGGGCGCGTCCGCGCGCGAGGCCGTGGCGCTGCGGCAGATCGACGCCGTGCTCAAACGCCACGGCGCGGAGGCCGCCGCGTTCATCGCCGAGCCGCTAGTGCAGGGCGCGGGCGGCATGAACTTCTGCCGCCCGGAATTCCTGCGCGGCGTGTGCGAGCGCATGCGCGAATACGAGATTCCGGTCATCCTCGACGAGGTGATGACCGGCTTCGGCCGCACGGGCACCATGTTCGCCATGGAGCGCGCCGGCGTCACGCCGGATCTGGTGTGCCTGTCCAAGGGCCTTACAGCGGGCTTTTTGCCCATGGCCGTCACCGTTGCCACGGAGCGCATCTACGAGGCGTTCCTGGGCGACACCTTCTACAACTGCTTCTCGCACGGGCACTCGTTCACGGCCAATCCGTTGGGATGCGCGGCCGGGCTGGCCTCCCTCGAACTCTTCGAGGAGGAGCGAACGCTCGAGCGCATCAACCACATCGGCGAACAAAACCGCGCGTGGCTGGCCGAGATATCGAAAATGCCCGGCGTCACGCGACCGCGCGCCCTGGGTTCGCTGGCGGCGGTGACGCTCGGCGGCGAGGCGGGGGACTATCACGACGAGATCGGCTCGACAGTGCGGGCGAAATGCCTGGAGCGCGGGATGCTCGTGCGGCCCATGGGCAACGTGTTCTACCTCATGCCGCCGGCCTGCGCCACGGACGAGGAAATGAACCGCGCGCGGAACATCGCCACGGAAGTGCTGCGCGAGGCCGCGCCCATGTACGCGAAGTAGCGCGACGCGATAAAAACAAATGGCCCGCCCCGGCGCATCAAGCACCGGCGCGGGCCATTTGTTTTGTGGGCTGAATGGGCCGCTGAATGGCCCCGGCCGGATGGTCCCGGCGTCCGGATGGCCCCGGCCGAATGGCTCAGATCAACGAGACTGCGGCCACCACGTTCGGATCGCGCCGCGTCCCCCCTATTCCGCCTGGAACAGGCCGCTCTTGCCGCCGCTCTTGTAGACGAGGCGGCAGTTGGTGATGCGGATGTTCTTCTGCACGGCCTTGCACATGTCGTAGATGGTGGCGGCCGCCACCTGAGCGGCGAGCAGCGCCTCCATCTCCACGCCGGTGCGGGCGCTGGTGCGCGCCTCGGCCGTCACGTAGACAACATTTTCGGACTCGTCGATGTCGAAGGACACATCGGCGAAGTCCAGCGGGAGGGGGTGGCACAGGGGGATGAGCTCAAAGGTGCGCTTGGCGGCCAGAATGCCGGCGATGCGCGCGGTACCGAGCACCTCGCCCTTGGGCAGGGCCTTTCGCACGAGCAGGTCCATGGTTTCGGCGTTGAGACGCACCTCGGCGCGCACGCGGGCCACGCGCACGGTCGGCTCCTTGCCGGAGACATCGACCATGCGGGCGTGCCCCTCGGCGTCGAGATGCGAGAAATCGCCGGCCATTCTACTCTCCCATCACCTTTTCTTTCGCTTTCTTAAAGAAGTTCTTGGCCTTTTTGAGGGGCTTCTCCTCCTCGAGCTTGGCGAACTCGCGCAGCAGCTCCTCCTGCTTGGCGGAAAGACCCACGGGGGTCTCCACGCGAACTTCCACGAGCAGATCGCCCCTGCGCCCGCCGCCGGGATGCGGCATTCCCAGACCACGCAGCTGGAAGATCTCGCCCCCCTGCGTGCCCTTGGGAATGTCCACAGTGATGGGATCGTCGAGTGTGGGAATCTCGATCTTGTCGCCCAGCGCGGCCTGCACCATGGTGATGGAGCGGCGCAGGACCAGGTTCTGCCCCTGGCGCTCGAAGGTCTTGTCCAGCTCCACGCTGATGACCACGAAGAGGTCGCCGTGGGGACCTCCATTGGCGCCGGGCTCACCCTCGCCGCGCAGACGCAGACGCGAGCCATCGTCCACACCGGCGGGAATGCGCACCTTGAGCTCGCGCACCTGGCTGGTCATACCCGCACCGTGACACTCCGTGCAGAACTTGGTGATGATCTTGCCGCGGCCGTGACAGGTGGGGCAGGTGACGGAGATGCGGAAGAAGCCCTGGGCCTGCTGCACGTGTCCGGTGCCACGGCACTGCCGGCAATCGCTCATATCGGAGCCGGGCTCCGCGCCAGAGCCGCCGCAATGCTCGCAGGGCACGTTGGACGGAATCTTGAGCGTGACCTCGTCGCCCTTGGCGGCCTGCCGGAAGCTGATGTTCAGGTTGTAACGCAGATCCATGCCGGCCTGCGGACGCCGGCCACCGCGCGCGCCGCCCGCGAAGCCGAAGACCTCGCCGAAGATGTCGCTGAAGGCGCCGAAGATGTCGTCGGAGGAGGCGAAGCCCCCACCGCCACCGTTCAGCCCGTCGAATCCGTAGGCGTCGTAGCGGCGGCGCTTCTCGGGATCGCGCAGCACGTCGTAGGCCTCGGCGGCGTCCTTGAACTTCTGCTCGGCCTCGGGATCGTCGGGGTTGCGGTCCGGGTGATACTGAAAAGCCAGCTTGCGATAGGCCCGCTTCAGTTCATCCTCGGAAGCCGTGCGCTCGACGCCGAGAACCTCATAGTAATCTCGCTTGGCCATGACCCGTTCTTAGGCCTCGGGGCCGGTCTCGGGCGCGGGAATGCCGGCCTCGGGGATGGCCTCGCCGGGCAGCACCTTGCCCTCGGCGATCTCACGCAGGGCCGTGACGGCCTCCTTGTTGTGAGTCTCGATGAGGGGAGGGTAGCCTTCGCGGAATTGTTTCACACGCTTGATGGCCATCTGCACGATAAGAAAGCGGTTGGGAACCCTCTCCAGACAATCTTCGACTGTGATTCTCGCCATGAGGCACTCCTTGCAGGGGATGTTGAACGAACCGCCACGGGCGGATTCCGGCGCGGGCTAATGCTCCGCGGCCTTCTGCTGCCGCGCTGGCAGATAGCCTTGCACGTCTTCAAGCAGCTGGTTGGAGACCGGGTAGTACATTTCCTCGGTTCCCACTTTGAGCCAGCACTGATCCGCCGGGAGGCGGGGGTCCGTAAAGAACAAAAACGAAGACAACACCTTGCCGTCACCGCCAAGCAGATCCAGCACAAGGCGCTGCGTCGCCGGATAGCCCAGCCGGGCCACGGGCTCGTCCTCGAATCTTAACTCTTTAAGTCGCCACAGCGTCATGTCAATACCCGACATCTTGCGACCGTTGTCGCGCTCCGTCCAGCCCGTGGGACTTTTGTCCACCAGCAGGGTCTGATTGCCAGTGACGGAGAAGATGCGCGCCCCCTCCACCTTGGTGGAGTCGAAGTTGATGACGCCGCGCCACTGCATGTCATAGGCCTGCCGGATGAGGCTCTTGGCCTTCTCGCGGTCGATATAGAATCCGCCGGGATGCCGCGTGGAACGTCCAAAGACCTGATCGGCATCCAGCGGGGGGAACAACTCCAGGCGCAGGGGGACGCGGGCCTTGGGCATGAGGATTTCGATGACGCAGGCCGGCTTGCCCGGAGCCTGCTTATCCGGTTTGGTGACGATGGTGTCGGCCGTGATGGCGGTGAGGTTGTGCAGGTACAGCCGCACCTCGGAGGCGGTGAGGGTGGTGCCCCTCATGTTCGCCGGCACGGAGAAGGTGAACAGATCGTCCTTGCGCTCCATGTCCCACTGCACACCATGCTGGCTGTAGAGGGTGAGGCGCTGCACGTCCTCGCCACGCACGTCGAGCAGACGCGGGTCGAAAAATGAGTCGGACGTCTTGTCGAAATGATGCAGCACGCTCGCATCCATGAGGAACACCACGTCCGGCGCGAGAGAGCTGAAGGCGTAGATGGCCGCGCCCGTCGGGGTCTCGTGGCCCAGGATGATGCGCGCGGGCTTGTCGTCGGAGCTGACCGGGCGGATGGTGATGTCCACGGCCGGCGCGCGGAAACCGAGCTGCGAGGCATCCACGCCGCTGTCCTGGTCCAGGGTCTGCCGCGGCCGGTTCTGCGAAAGGGCGGTGAGCAGCGCCTCCACCTTGGCCGAATCGGCCGGCACGGGCACGGCGTCGGCATCGGCTCCGCCCAGACGCACCACCCAGCCGTTCTGCTCACGCACAAGGGTGTACCGCTCCTGCGGCGTGACAACCTCTACGCTCTGCACGGCGTCGATGGGCAGGTCCGGCCAAACGCCGAGCGCGAGTCTCTGCTCCTGCTGATACAAGAAGTATCCCACGCCGAAGGCCACCAACAGCGCCAGCAGCAGCAGCATTCCGAGACGTGACATGGAATTTGACAAGATTGGCCTTCCGGATATGGCTCAGGGGGACTGGCCCCGGGGAAGAACATCCCGAAACCGTGCAAAGCGGCGCGGCGATTTATTTACGAAGCTATCGGGCCATCACGCAAAGGAACTTCAGTTAATCGCGGCCCGGTTGCATGTCAAGCTCAAATGACATACAGCCCGCGAACCGATTCTGTCGGAAATGAGGTGACGCACATGGCCGGTTTCGGCAAACTTTCCTTCGCGCAGAAAAAATGCGTGGGCGCCGTGGGCAAGCTGATGCAGACGACGGGCATGGCCGGAGCCGGCGCGCGCATCGGCGTGGCCATGTCCGGCGGCGTGGACAGCTTCGTGCTCATGAAGACGCTCCTCATCCGCCGGGCCATCCTGCCCTTCCCCATCGAGCTCATGGCCCTGCATGTGAACCCCGGCTTCAACCCCACGAGCCACCGCCCCCTCGTCGAGTGGGTCCAACACGAGGGCGTGGCCGCGCACATCGAACTCACCGACCACGGACCGCGCGCGCATTCGCCGGAAAACCGCAAGAACTCCGCGTGCTTCTTCTGCAGCATGTTGCGGCGCAAACGCCTGTTCGACCTCTGCCGCGAATACGGGCTCACGCATCTCGCCTTCGGGCACAACGCCGACGACCTGGTGGTGACGTTCTTCATGAACGTGGTGCAGAACGGGCGGGTGGACGGCATGTCCGCCTGCGAGGACTTCTTCGGCGGCCGGCTCAAGGTCATCCGCCCGGCCCTGCTGGTGGAAAAGAGCTTCATCCGGGCCGCAGCGCGCCAGTGGGGGCTGCCCGTATGGCAAAACGACTGCCCGTCGGCCGGCGACACCCGCCGCAGCGAGGTGCACAACTGGCTGCAACTGGAAATGGGCCGCGACAAGCAGGTGCGCCACAACATCTTCAACGCCCTCACCCGCTGGCAGATGGACCGCAACCGGCCCGGCTTGACCCCCAAATCCTGATACGGTACCAATAGAGCATTCCGTTTCATCCCACAACATAAGGACACGTTTTTCGATGGGTCTGCTGTTCGGACGCTTCCATATCGTCGTGTTTCGCGAACAACGCGGAACAACCCGCAAGATCCAGATGCGGGGATGGATGCTGCTCGGCATTGGCCTGCTGCTGGCGCTGATGCTGGCGGGGAACGTGCTGCTGCTGCGCGACATGGCGGAGGACGTCGGACCGCGCGGCGGTCTGCTCCCGGGCGAGAGGGCCGGCGGCGCGCAAAAGACCCAGTTGCTGAATCTGAGCCAGCGCCTGGTGAACCTGCAAAAGGACGTGGAGCGCATCCGCGACTTCGACTCCAAGCTGCGCGTCATGATCAACCTGGAGCAGGAAAACCCAATGAGCGTGGCTCCGAGTGGCGGCCCGGGGGAAGACGGCGCGCGTGGCTATATGCCCCTCTACCGGCAGGAGCTGCTGGCCCGCAAGATGAACGAATTTCTGCGCCAGCTCTCGGTGGAGGCGCGGCTGGAGGAAGTGCACCAGCAGGAAGTCATCCAGCGCCTGCGCGCCAATCGCGACGTGCTGGAGTCCACGCCCAGCGTGTGGCCGGCCGGCGGTTGGGTCACGTCGGGGTTCGGCTGGCGCGGCTCGCCCTTCTCCACCGCGCGCGAGTTCCACAAGGGACTGGACATCTCCGCCCCAGCGGGCACGCCGGTGTACGCCCCAGTGCGCGGCAGCGTTGCCTTCATCGAACGCAATCCCTCTTACGGGCTCATGCTGAGCGTCAACCACGGCGGCGGGCTCATCACCCGCTATGCGCACCTGCAACGGGTCAACGTGCAGCAGGGACAGATGGTGCGCCGCGGCGACGTCATCGCCTACATGGGCGACTCGGGCCGCAGCACCGGTCCGCACCTGCACTATGAGGTGCGCATCGGCGGAGTGCCAGTGAACCCCATGCGCTACATCCTCAACTAACCGCACACCCCGCCGATCCCCTTTACGCCCCGCCGAAGGTGGGCTAGTTTGCGCCAGTGCGCGGCCTGCCCGCGCCATTCTCCGCGCGCGGCGGCGGCAAGCAAGACCGGACGGGCAATGGACATCTTCAATTTCGACCCCAAAATGGTGTTGAGCTTTTATCTCACGCTGTTCCGCATCAGTGTGGTGCTCTTCATCATGCCCTTTTTCGGCGACACCCTGCCCAACCTCGTCAAGGCCGCCCTGCTCATCGTGCTCACGCTGGCGGTGTGGCCCAAGCTCTCCTTCCCCCCCAGTTACTACCCCGCCAACGGATTCAACATCGGCGTCATGTTCGTCGGGGAGCTGGTGCTCGGGCTCACGCTGGGGTGCATTGTGCGCATGATCATCGCCACCGTGCAGATCGGCGGCGCCATCATCAACTTTCAAATGGGCTTCTCCATGGTCAACTCCTTCGACCCCCTCACGGGGATGGAGGAACCCATGACAACGCAATTCATCTACATGTGCACCATGCTCACCTTCCTTTCGCTCGACGGGCACCTGCACCTCATAAAAGCCCTGGGCGACAGCTTCTCCATCGTGCCGCCGGGTGGGTTGTTCCTCTCGCCGGCACTCATGAACGAAGTGATGCTCTTCTCCAAACAGATGTTCATCCTCGGCGTGCGCATAGCCGCCCCCGTCATCATGGCGCTTTTTTTGGTGGACCTGGCACTGGCGCTCATTTCGCGCACGGCCCCGCAGATGAACATTCTGGTCATGGGCTTTCCGCTCAAGATCGCCGTGGGTTTTCTGTTCCTGTCCTATGTCATGCAGATGATGAGCGATTACGTCACCAGCTTCATCAGCGTCATGGACGGCGTGATGCTGCATCTGATGAAGCTTGGTGTGCCGCATACCTAACGGCCGGGCGGGCGAACCATGTCCAGGGAAGATCCAAGCAGAACAGAAAAAGCCACCGGCCGGCGCGTCAAGAAGGCGCGTGACGAGGGCAGCGTCGCCAAATCGGGAGAGGTGGCCAAGATCATCGGCCTGCTCGTGGGGACCCTGGCCCTGCGCTACTTCATCCCCTTCATATACAAGAACATGATCGAAGTCTTCGAGTGGTTTTTCACCGAGGGGACGCGCCAGGAGCTGAATCCACAGACGGTTTACAGGCTCTTCGTCTATTCCCTCGAGAAAATGGCGCTGATGACCGTGCCGATCATGCTCCTCATCGCCGCCGCCGCGCTGCTGGTGGCGCGGGTGCAGGTGGGCAGGCTATGGGTGTTCAAGTGGCGCTGGGACCGCATCAACTTCAACATCATGGGCGCGCTCAAGCAGCTCATCATCAGCCCGGACACGCTGGTCCGCCTGGGCCGCAGCATCGGCCAGGCGCTGGTGGTGGCCGTGGCCCCGTACATCGTCATCAAGCAGGAGCTGCCCAACCTGGCTCCGCTGTTCCATCAAAACGTCATGGGCATCACCAGCTACATGCTGCTCGTGGCCTACAAGATGGTCTGCTACGCGCTGGTGCCCATGATCGTCATCGCCCTGGCCGACCTGTGGTACGTGCGCTGGCGCTACCACGACAACCTCATGATGACCAAGGAGGAGGTCAAGGATGAGCACCGGCAGGCCGAAGGCGATCCCCTGGTCAAACAGAAGCAGACGGCCAAGATGTACGAGGTCATCGGCCGCCGCCTGAAAAGCACCGTGCCCAAGGCCGACGTGGTCATCACCAACCCCACGCACTACGCCATCGCCCTGCGCTACGACATCAAGGAGGCTCCGGCCCCCATGGTCATCGCCAAGGGCGCGGACGCCATGGCCCGGCGCATCCGCGAAATCGCCATCGAGAACGACGTTCCCATCCACGAGAATCCACCGCTGGCACGGGCCTTGTATAAGCAGGTGGAAATCGGCGAGATCATTCCCGAGGAACTCTATCAGGCCGTGGCCGCGATTCTGGCCAAGCTGGCGAAATTCAAGAAACGCCGCGCCTGATCCCACCGTTTCGGGACTGACGACTCCGCCGATTTGAAAACGTGAGGAGCGTCAACAAAATGTCCGCGAGCGCCAAATTCGCCTCCCTCGACATCGATTACGCCAAATTCGCCAAGCAGGGCGACGTGGTACTCGCCATCGGCGTCGTCATCATCCTGATGATGATGCTGGTGCCCGTGCCGACGCTGGTGCTCGACCTGATGCTCACCCTGAGCATCTCAATCAGCCTGGTCGTGCTCATCACGTGCATGTTCATGGAATCGCCCATGGAGTTCACCATCTTCCCGTCCCTGCTCCTGGTCACCACCTTGATGCGCCTTTCGCTCAGCGTGGCGGCCACGCGTCTGGTCCTGCTCCATGGCGACGAGGGCACGGGCGCGGCGGGCACGGTCATTCAGAGTTTCGGCGAATTCGTGGTCGGCGGCAACTACGCCATCGGCATCGTCGTTTACTTCATCCTGTTCACCATCAACAAAACCGTCATCGTCTCCGGCATGACGCGCATCGCCGAGGTGGCCGCCCGCTTCACCCTGGACTCCATGCCCGGCAAGCAGATGGCCGTGGAGGCCGACCTCAACGCCGGCCTCATCGATGAGACCGAGGCCACCAAGCGCCGCAACAAGATCCGCAAGGAGGCCGACTTCTACGGCGCCATGGACGGCGCGGGCAAGTTCGTTCAAGGCGACGTGAAGGCCGGCCTGATTCTGCTGTTCATCAACGTCATCGGCGGCTTCTTCATCGGCGTGCTGCAAAAGGGCATGGGCTGGCAGGAAGCCGCCCGGACGTACACGCTGCTCTCCATCGGCGATGGTCTCGTCGCCACCATTCCCTCGCTCATCATCGCCACGGGATCGGGCATCATCGTCTCCCGCGCGGCGGCCGAGGCCAAGATGGGCGAGGAGTTCCTCGGCCAGCTGACCTTCCACCACCGGGCGCTCAAGCTCGTGTCGGGCATTCTGGTGTTCTTCGCCCTGGTGCCCGGCCTGCCTGCCATTCCGTTCCTGGCGTTCTCCGCCTTCCTGTTCTGGGTGGCGCGCATCGCCGAGCGCACCTGCCCGGCCCACGACGCCCAGAAGGCGGCCGAGGCCAACAAAAAGAATGGCAAGAACAAGGACGCGAGCGCGCTGGACACTCCCGAGGAAGTGCAGTCGCTGCTGCCGCTCGATCAGCTGGAGCTGGAGGTCGGCTACGGACTCATTCCGCTGGTGGACGAGGAGCAGAACGGCAACCTGCTCTCGCGCATCCGCAGCATCCGCCGGCAATTCGCGCTGGACATGGGCGTCATCATCCCCTCGCTGCATCTGCGCGACAACCTGCAACTCAAGCCCGGCGAATACCGCGTGCTGGTGAAGGGCAACCCCGTCGCCTCCGCCGAGATACTCATCGATCACTTTCTCGCCATGGACCCGGGCGACGCCAAGCACAAGATCGACGGCGTGGCCACAGTGGAGCCGGCCTTCAACCTGCCCGCCGTGTGGATTCCCGAGTCGCGGCGCGAGGCCGCCATGCTGGCCGGTTACACCGTGGTGGATCCCTCCACCGTGGTGGCCACACACCTGACCGAGGTGTTCCGCCGCAATCTGCACGAGTTCCTGGGCAGGCAGGAGGTGCAGGAGCTGTTGAACAACCTGGCCAAGCGCGCGCCCAAGGCCGTGGAGAACCTGGTGCCCGGCGTGCTGCCGCTCGGCGTGGTGCAGAAGGTGCTGCAGAACCTCGTGCGCGAGGGAGTGAGCATCCGCGACCTGCTCTCCATCGTGGAGGCGCTGGCCGACTATGGCACCGCCGTTCAGGAGCCGGCCATCCTCACGGAGTACGTGCGCTCGCGCATCGGCCGCACCATCGTCAAGGGCTACCTCGCCACGGACAACTCCCTGCCCATCCTCACCCTGGCCAACGATATCGACGTGGTGCTGAACAACAGCCTGCGCAGCACCGATCAGGGCGGCTATCTGGCCCTGGAGCCGGGCAAGGCCCAGCAAATCATCAAGAGCATAGGCGCGGCGCAGGAGGCCGCGGTGGGCACAGATGGGCAGCCCGTGCTGCTGACCACCCCGCAGCTGCGTCCGCACTTGGCCCAATTGTTGCTTCGCTTCCTGCCAACGCTGCCTGTCATTTCACAGGCGGAGATACCGGCAGATATCCGCATTCAGTCGCTGGCCACCGTAAAACTGAGTTAACGCCATGCACGTAAAAACATTCAGGGGAACGGACATGCAGGCCGCCCTGGCCAAGGTCAAGGCCGAGCTGGGCGACGAGGCAATCATCCTGGGCACCAAGACCGTGCGCACCAGCGCCGGCAAGGGCTGCGAGATAACCGCGGCCGTAGACCCGCGCAGCGCGGCCCCCGCGACGCCGGGTGCGGCGACCACGCCCATCATGCCCGCGCGCGACGCCTCGCTCATCATGCCCGGCATCGTGCCCGGCGGCGAGGCCGCTCCCACCGACTGGGCCTACGAGTGGCGGCAGATCAAGGACCAGATAATGGCCCTGGTGAAGCCGCAGCTGAACATGGAGGAGCTGGCCCCCCGCCAGCGCGTGGCCATACGGTATCTGGAGCGCGAGGAGGTCGACACGCAGGTCCTGCTCAACGTCTACCTGGCGCTCAAGGCCGATCCCGACCGGCCCATCCTGCCCGTGCTGGAGTCCGTGGCCCCGTGTTACGGCTTCGAGTCAAAAAAGTGGCATCAAAAATTCCAGGTCTTCGCCGGGCCCCATGGCGTGGGCAAGACGCTCTCCCTCATCCGGCTGGCCCTGCGCGAGAAGCAGGCCAAGACCAGGGCGCGCATCTGTGTCGTCGCAGCCGACCAGGGGCAGGGCAAGGGCCGGCTGGTGCTGCGCCACTACGCCGATCTCTCCGCCCTGGCCTACCGCGAGGCCGGCAACACGGAGGAGATGGAGGCAATTTTCAAGGAGGCCGCGAAGTTCGACATGATCTTCGTGGACCTTCCGGGACTCACCGGCTCCACCACGCTGGCCGAGCAGCTGGCCGGTCTGGGACTGGCCGACAGCGACGACATGGCCGCGCACCTCGTTCTGGCGCCCTATTACGCCGCCAGTCAGTACGCGCAAATAGCCAAACGCTACCTTTGCCCCCAACTGCAAAGTCTCATCTGGACGAAACTGGACGAAGCCTGTAGTTTCGGAGCGTTGCTCAACATGGCGCGCATGACGGAACTGCCCGTGTCCGCCCTCTCTTTCGGACCGGGGCTGAAAAACAGCATCGCGCCGGCCTCGAGCGACTTGTTGTGGCGGCTGATCTTCAAGCACGCGCTGCCGGGCCAGACAACCGGACAGGCGGCCGCGTAAGGACAAGCGAAATGACTGCGACGACACTCCCACTGGTCTTCTCCGTCACCTCCGGAAAAGGCGGCGTGGGCAAAACGAACATTTCGGTCAACTTGGCCTGCGCGCTCACCAAGATGGGCAAGCGGGTGGTCATTCTCGACGCCGACCTCGGATTGGCCAACGTCGACGTTCTGCTCGGCCTCGCGCCCAAGCTGAACCTTTTCCATCTGTTCCACGAAGGCATGACGCTGGAGAAAATCCTGTTCGACACGCCCTACGGCTTCCGCATCCTGCCCGCCGCCTCCGGCGTGAGCGACATGGTCAACCTCTCCACCGGCCAAAAGCTGGACCTGCTCGAATCCATGGACTATTTGGAGACGGACATCGACCACCTGATCGTGGACACGGGTGCCGGCATCAACGATAATGTGCTGTATTTCAACATCGCCGCACAGGAGCGCGTGGTGGTGCTCACGACGGAGCCCACCTCCCTCACCGACGCCTACGCGCTCATCAAGGTGCTCAAGCTCAACCATGGCGTGGACCGGTTCCGCGTGCTAGTGAACATGGCCAAGGACGAGAAAACGGCCAAGGAGATCTTCGTCAAGCTCTACAAGGCCTGCGATCATTTTCTCTCGGGAGTGTCCCTGGACCTCGTCGGGTTCATCCCCATGGATCCCATGGTGCGCAAGGCCGTCATCAATCAGACGCCCTTCACGCAAATGGCCCCCGGCTGCCCGGCGAGCCTGGCCATAACCCGCGCGGCGGAAAGAATAACCACCTGGAAAGTCACGGCGAAAGCGGATGGAAACATTAAGTTCTTCTGGAAAAAGCTCCTCTTCCAGGAACAATCCGTGGCGTGAGCTGGAGGCAGGAAAACGCGCCTGGTCGCACTTCCCCCCCCGGGACCAGGAGCAGATCGTCCGCCACTACGCGCCGAAGATTCGTATCCTCGCCCTGCGCATGAAGAACAAGCTGCCGCAGAGCGTGGAGCTGAATGAACTCATCAGCGCCGGCAGCATGGGGCTGCTCGACGCGCTGGGAAAGTTCCGCCCGGAGCTCGGCATCAAGTTCGACACGTACTCCGAGAACCGCATCAAGGGCGCCATGCTCGATGAGCTGCGGCGCATGGACTGGTTTTCGCGTGGAATGCGCCAAAAGGTCAAAATGATCGACGAGGCCATGCGGCAGATCGAACACGAGACCGGCGCCACCGCCACACAGGAGCAACTGGCCACCAAGACGGGGTTGAGCCAGCGTGAAGTGCAGAACGGCCTGGAGGCGCTGCAAAACCAGGTGTGCGTCAGCATCGACGCCTTTCAGGAGAATTTCGTTGGCACCAGCGAATCGCTCTCGGAAAACGAGCCCTACCAATCAACGGCTTTTCAGGAAATGGTTGACAAGATTGCGGGCCTCATAGAAGAATTGACGCCGCGTGAGAAACTTGTCATTTCTTTGTATTACGGTGAAGAGTTGAATATGAAGGAAACGGCCCAGGTTATGGACATCACTGAAGGCCGTGTTTCCCAACTGCACTCCCAGGCTGTGGCGAAGCTGCGCGACAGCTTCCGCAAGCGCTACGAACACGAAGGCTGAGAGGAGACATATCATGCCCGCTGACAAGAACATGCGCATTCTCGTTGTCGACGACTTCTCCACCATGCGCAAGATCATCAAAAACATCCTCCGGCAGCTCGGGTACAACAACGTCGTCGAATCCGACGATGGCACCACCGCCTGGGAGACGCTCAACCGCGACAATATCGATTTCATCATTTCCGACTGGAACATGCCGCAGATGACGGGAATCGAACTGCTGCGCAAGGTTCGCGGCAGTGAGGAATACGCCACCACGCCCTTCCTCATGGTGACGGCTGAAGCGCAGCAGGAGAACATCATCGAGGCCGTTCAGGCCAAGGTTTCCAACTACATCGTCAAACCGTTCACGCCCGAGACGTTGGCCCAGAAGATCGATAAGATCTTCAGCGCCTAGCGCCCGGGCCCCGCGCCGGGGGCGTTTCGATCATGGCCGACAAGACGGAGGATACCCGGGCCACCGCCGCAAATGCCGCGGACAAGTCGGAAATCCAGATCGACACGAGCGAGGTTTCTCGTGGCACGCAGAAGGTCGAGCTGGACCTTGAGGACGCACCGTTCCTCGAAGAGGAAGAGGAAGAGGTCCAACCGGAGCCTCAGTCCCTCGCCGAACCTTCGCCGGCCCTCGAATCCGAGGCGAAGTCCTCTCCTTTCGCCAACAAGAAGAAGCTCGTCATCATCGCGGCCGCAGTGCTGCTGCTCATTGGAGCGGTGATTGCGGTCAAGTTCCTGTTTTTCACGGGCAAAGCGGCCCACGCGCCAACTCCGCAGGCCAAGAGCCAAACGGCCGCGAACGCCACCGCGCCGGCCCCCATCCCCCCGGAGTTGCAGGTCCACCTCGACCCCTTCTGGGTTGAGCAGAAACAGGGCGACGAAATCCGCTTCCTCATCGTGCGCATCCTGCTCACCACCACCAACCAGGGGGCGGTTACCGAGTACCAGCAGAAACTGCTTCCCATACGCAATGCGATATTCTATTATCTTAAGAATAAGGATGTGCAGTTTCTGTCCGATGAGCAAAATGCGGAGCGCTTGAAAAGCGAACTTCTGCTCGTCATCAACCAGTACGTGGCCGACGGCAAGTTCGATCACCTGATGTTCGAGGAGTATGTGGTGAAATAAAATGGCCTCCAACCCGCTCGATCTGCCGATCCTCATCTCGCAGCTGCCCAACGTGCAGCAGATGTTGGGGCCGCAGTACGTCCCGCCCGAGGCGGCTCAGGCGCTTTTCGGCGAAGTTGTGGCCAATCAGCAGCGCAAGGAAGAGCAGAACGTCCAGGAAGTGGACAAGCAGGAAGGCACGGAAGCCATGGGGCGGGACTCCGGCGGCAACCACGAGGATGCGCAGTCGCAGCGCCAGGCGGCCGCCAGACGCGCTCGCACGGCCGACGAGGAGGATGCCTCCGCCACGCAGTCATCCAACGCCTCACCCTGGACCGGCAACATCATCAACGTCAAAATCTAGCCTCGTTTCATTTCCTTTCATCCCGATCATCCGGCGGCGTTCCCTCCCCATCGGGAAAACGTCCGGTATACCAGAAGTGCAGCCATCTGGAGCGCTCGCCCATCCGGGGCGTCTCGCCCACCCCACTGCCCGGACGGGACTTCAACCGATCCACATACAGCGCCAGCCCCACGCCAACGCCCAACGCGATCAGGATGTACAGCCAGCCGGCCATGCGCACGCCCTCCGTTCGGGTCACAGGAAAACGCTAACCCAGCCCCCCCATGGAAGGCAATGACACCGCGCAAGGCGTTGCGGCATTGCCTCCCGCCCCCGGAATGTGCATAATGCATGGAAGAAACGGGTAGCGTCTTTCGCCGATGAAACCACACCACAAGGAGAGCGTATGTCTGCACACGAGTTCACCCTGTTCAGCGGCGGCGCCCAGGGCGCGGAGGCGGAATTCGGCAAACAGGCCGAGCGATTCGGCGTCCAGGAAGTCAATTTTTCCTTCGAGGGGCACAAAATCGAGCGCAACCGCGGCCTGCGAATGCTGACGCAGGAGGAACTCATGCGCAAGGACGTGAGTCTGACCTACGTTTCCAGACTGCTCGACCGCAACTTCAGCAACGGCCCGCTCATCCGCATGGTCCTGCGCACCATTATGTATCAGGTGGACGCCGGACTCGAGGTCTTCGTCGTCGGCGCCATTCTGGACAACGGCACAGTCAACGGCGGCACGGGCTGGGGCGCGGAGTTCGCCAAAATCTGCAACAAGCCCCTGTACGTCTTCGATCAGGTGAAAAACAGCTGGTTCGTCTGGGAGGACAACGCTTGGCATTCCGTGGGCACGCCCACCATCACCAAGCAGCACTTCACCGGAACAGGCACCCGTTTTCTGGAGGACAACGGCCGTTCGGCCATCGAGGCCCTGTTCGCCCAGTCCTTCGGCGGGGTCAAATAGCGCTCGCGCCACGGTGACGGGCGGCATCGGCGACTAATCCGATCCGCCCGTCCCGGCGAGGGCATTGCCTTTCCGCGCGAAACGGGGCATTTTGCCCCGCAGCGGCCACGGCTCGTCCCGCCGCCGGCCGCTCATCAACCAGGTGCCATCATGCAGATATCCGCCTTCTTGCTTCTCGCCCTCACCGCGGCGGAGCTATTGCTGCTCCTCGTGGTCATCGCCTTCTACCTGCGTCTGCGCAAGTCCGAGGCGCTCATCGCCCGCATGCAGACCAAGCAGGAGGAATTCCTCGTCAAACTGCGCGCCAACGCCCAGCTTGAGCAGGACCTCGTGGACAACTTCGGCCAGCGGCAGGAGGAACTCACCCGCCTCGACAGCGAAATCGGCGAGCGTGTCATCGTCCTGAACAAACTGCTCAAGCAGGCCGACGAATACGCCCGCTCCCCTCAATTCCTGCGTCAAATCGTCATCACCGGCCACAGGCAGGGCAAGAGCATCAAGGAGCTCGCCAAGGCCACCGGCATCGCCGCCGACGAGGTGGAACTCATCATCGACCAGTCGGGCCTGTAGCCCAGGAGAACGGCCATGCGCATCAGCGGCTACGGCGCGGGCTTCGACCAACGACCGGACGGAGGACGCGATCGCGCCGCGGCCTTCCGTGCGCGGCACAGCGTGGGGCAGCGCGTCAAGGGCCGCATCCTGCGGCGCGAGGCCAACGGCCTGTACTGGGTTCAGGTGGGCGGCGAGGAGCTGCTCGCCAGACTCGAAGTCCAGGCCGCGCCCGGTGACGAGCTGCTGTTCATCGTGCGCGCGCTAACGCCGGAGATCATGCTGCGGACGCTGCCCGGAGGTTTCGACGCCGAGGATCTGCCCGGCCTCGTGCAACGCTTTCGCGCGGCGCGCGAGGTCTTCGAAACCCAACATGCCGGAATTTTGACACTCCCGCGTTCATTGCCCCCGCAGTCCGCGCCACGACGCGACGCGTTCGTCAGCGCCCTGGCGGCGGACGCCGAGGCGGCCCGGCAATTCGACGAGACGAGTGAACGCTTGGCGCGCGTCAACGCTGTCGTCGCCCCACGCGGGACGGTGGCGCAGTACACGCCCTGGCTGTTGCCGGAGCTGCGGCGTATGGAATCGCTGGCGCGATCCAGCGGTGCGGAGACGATTCTCAGCGCAACTTCGCCCATGTGCGGAGAAATCGAGGCCCGGTTGTCCGAGACGCAAAAGCGGCTGCTCATCTCCGCGCAGCGACCGGAGTCCGCAAGTCCCCTGCTCGTCGAACTCGCCGCCCTGGCGCGCGAACGGCTGCGACACGAACCGACAGTGCTCGGCCCCATGCGCTTGCGCCCCTCCCCCTTCGGCGGCGCGCTCGGCGAACTCTTCACCGAAGCGACGACCTGGACTGCCGGCGGACTGAACACCCGCGTCTAACCACCCGCCCCCGACGCTCCAAACGCACGCCAATTTCCAAAGCATCCCCCATCCAAAGGCATCACAAAACCTCGGAGAGGAATCCCCCTCCGGGGGAGGCTTTCGCCGCCTCCCCGGAATTCAGACATAAAAAAAGCGCCCCGAAAGGCGCTTTCGTTCGATTCTTTCAGAAATGAGCCTAGGCCATGGCAGGCTGACGCAGACCAGAGGCGGACTCGGGACGACGGACCGGGGCCTTGGCGGGAGCGACGGCTGGAGCCTCTTCAGGCAGAGGCAGCACGCGCTCTTCCAGATACTCGTCGGCGTGGTCCTCCAGATGGCGCAGGAAGGCGTTGTTCAGCGAGTGCCCGGAGGCGAAAATTTCGAAGCTGCCGTACAAAGGCAGGCCGAGGATGGCCATATCGCCCACGAAGTCGAGCATCTTGTGGCGCACAAACTCATCGGGGAAGCGCAGGCCATCAGTGTTGAGCACGCCGAACTCGTCGAGAACCACGGCGTTGTCGAGATTGCCGCCCAGGGCCAACCCGTGGGTGTGCAGGTACTCGACCTCGCGCAGAAAGCCGAAGGTGCGGGCCTTGGCCAGCTCGGAGGCGAAGGCGTCCGGGGTGATCTCCATGGCGAGCTGCTCGCGGCCGATGAGCGGATGGTCGAACTTGATGGTGAAGTCCACGGCGAAACCGTCGTGGGGAGTGGCCTTGATGAATTTGCCCTCGTGCTCGAAGGAAATGTCGCGCTTGATGGCAAGCACGCGGCGGGCCTTGGCCTGGCGGCGGACGCCGGCCTGATTGAGCAGATAGACGAAGGAGGCGGCGCTGCCATCCATGATGGGCAGCTCGCGTCCTGAAACCTCGATGCGGATGTTGTCGATACCCAAACCGCGCACGGAGGCAAGCAGATGTTCGACTATGGCGAGGTGGTCGTGGCCGTTGCCAAGGCTGGTTGCCAGCCCGGTATCGACGACGAGGCGCGGTTTGGGGCTCAGGAAGAATGTGCCAGACCCGCTGCGCAGAGCGAAGAGAATGCCCGTATCCTCGGGCGCGGGGCGAAGAACCATCTCGACCTGCTTGCCGCTATGCAGGCCGATACCCGTGCAGCGTACCGTGTTGCGAATGGTGGTCTGGTGCATAATTCCTCCAACGCGGGTCAATATGCACGAGAGATGCCAACTCGCAATTTTTTGTATCTTACTGATTTCACACAGCATTGACGATTAAAACAGGATTTCGATCAGATGTTTTTCTGCGACACGGTCGCACGAATGCGACAAATCAGTTTGAAACTTGGCTCAGTTACCAGCGCGGCGGGCGAAAAGCACACGATCCAATCCGGCGTCATCCCGAAGGATAGCGGAGTCCATCAGACCGGATTCCAACGCGCGGGCAAGCGACACAGCCGCCTCCCCCTGGTCGCTGCCAATCTCGCACAGCAGCGCGCCGCCCGGCCGCAACGCCCGAACGGCCACGGGCAAAAGCCCGCGCAGATGGGCCAGCCCACGGTCGGGACTCACCAGGGCGAGTTTGGGCTCGTGGTCGCGCACCTCGCGTTCGAGGCCGACGTATTCCTCTTCGGTGACATAGGGAGGATTGGACACCACGAGGTCCAACGACGCCGGCGCGAGTTCGAGCCGGGTGAAGTCGGCGAGACGGAACTCGATGCGCGCCGCCACCCCGTTGAGCCGGGCGTTGCCGTCGGCCACGGCGAGGGCACCGGACGAAATGTCCACGGCGAGACCGCGCGCGTTGGGGAACTCGTGCGCCAAGGCGACGGCCAGCGCGCCCGAGCCTGTGCCGAAATCGGCGAAGGTCAGGGGCGTTTCCGGCGCGAAGAGGCGTTGGGCCTCCTCGACGATGCGTTCGGTTTCCGGTCGGGGGATGAGCACGTCCGGCGTGACGATGAAGGGCAGGGCGAAGAACTCGCGCTCGCCAAGAATATAGGCAGTGGGCTCACCGGCGGCGCGACGTTCGACGAACTCGGCGAAGCGGGACAGGGCCGCCTCGCCAGGCAGATCGTCGCGATGGGTCAACAGCTGCACGCGTGAAAGCACGAAGGCCCGCTCGGCGAACAGCTCGGCGGTCAGACGCGGTGAGTCCGCGCCCGAGGCGGCAAGACGCGCGGCGGCGCTGGCGACGGCCTCGCCGACGGTCGTTCGGTCGCCGGACATGCGTCTAGGCTTCGGCGGCCTGCTGCTTCAGGGCCTCGGTCTGGAAGTGGCTGGTGAGGGCCTGAATCAGTTCCTCGCAGTCTCCATCCATCACCGCGTCCAACTTGTACAGCGTCAGGTTGATGCGATGGTCCGTGACGCGGCTTTGCGGAAAGTTGTAGGTGCGGATGCGCTCGGAGCGGTCGCCGGAACCGACCTGGGCACGGCGGATGTCCGTCTCCACGGCCTTGGCCTTCTGCTGCTCCAGGGCGAGCAGACGCGAGCGCAGCACTTTCATGGCCTGCGCCTTGTTCTTGTGCTGCGACTTCTCGTCCTGACACTGCACGACCAGCCCGGAAGGCAAGTGCGTGATGCGCACGGCGGACTCAGTACGGTTGACGTGCTGGCCGCCGGAGCCGCTGGCCCGGAACACGTCGATGCGAAGATCCTCGGTGCGGATGTTCACGTCGACCTCTTCGGCCTCGGGCATGATGGCGACGGTGCAGGCGCTGGTATGAATACGCCCCTGGGCCTCGGTGGCGGGCACACGCTGCACGCGGTGCGTGCCGGACTCCCACTTGAGCTTGCTGTACACGCGGAAGCCGGAGACGGACGCGATGATTTCCTTGTAGCCGCCGGTGTCCGTGGGGTTGGAGTCGAGGATCTCAACCTTCCAGCCCACGCGCTCGGCATAGCGGGAATACATGCGGAACAGGTCGGCGCAGAACAGCGCGGCCTCGTCGCCGCCGGTGCCGGCGCGGATTTCGAGGATGCTGTTCTTATCGTCCAGCGGATCCTTGGGCAGAAGCATGAGTTTGAGCTGGGCCTCAAGGGACTCCACCTTCTCGCGCAGCGTCTCCACCTCGGCCTCGGCCATCTCGCGCAGCTCGGGATCGTCGGCCTCGCGCATCAGCTCGCGGTTATCCGCCAGCTCCTTGGTCGCGCTCTTGTACTGATGGTACACGCGCACGATGGCTCCAAGATCCGCATGGCTCTTGGCGACCTTGCGGTAGCGCTCCTGATCGGCCAGCACCTCCGGCGCGCCGAGCTCGTGCTCCAAGTCCTCGAAACTGCGTTCAATCTCATCAAGTTTGGCGAACATCAGGCGCTGGCCTCCTCATTCACCGCGCCTTTGAGGGCGGCCATGGCCACCTCGACCTGGCTGTCGTCAGGCTCCTTCGTGGTGAGCAGCTGAAGCGCGAGTCCCGGCCAGCAAAGCATGCGGCAAAGCGCGTTTTTGTTGAATTTACCGGCGAAGCGGATGATCTCGTAAGCCAGGCAGCTCACAGGGATCATGAACAGGAGCTTGGCCGTGACGATGTACAGATGCTTAAGCAGGTAGGCCTGAGGCTGGTAAAGGGCGAGGACGAGCGGCACGAGCACCGCGTGCAGCAAGATGCTCACGGCCAGCACGAACAGCAGAAACGAGGTGCCACAACGGGGATGCAGACGGCTTTGCTCCTGCGCGGTGGGCACGGAAAGGCCGCGGCCGCTCTCGAAGTTCCAAATGACCTTGTGCTCCGCGCCGTGGTATTCAAACACACGGCGGATGTCCGGCACCGCCGCGATGAGGGCGATGTAGCCGACGAAAACGAGCATTTTGAAGAAGCCGTCCCAGGCGTTGAAGCTAAGCGAAGCCATGTTGCCGGCCAGCCCAAGCCATTGCATGATGGCGGAGAGCACGTGCGGCACCACCACGAACAGCCCCAGCGCCACGCCCAGCGCCACGGTCATTGTCAGGAACAGGTGCCACGGGGTCAGCTCGACCTCGTCGTCCTCGCCGCCCTGCGAGTTCTGCACGGCCGAGAAGTTAAGCGCCTTGATGCCGTTGACCAGCGTTTCCAGCAGCACGGGAAATCCGCGCACGAACGGCAGTTTGAGAATAGGCGCGTGGGTGAGCGAAAACCACGGTCGCAGTTCGACAAGAATGTTTCCGTCGCTTTTGCGCACGGCGATGGCCAAGCGGTCCCGAGACCGCATCATGACGCCCTCAATGACGGCCTGGCCGCCCACGGTGGGATTGGCGAACAGCAGGGACAAAAGCGCGCGTCTCAAGAGAATACCCTCGTGTCAAACGGGCCATGACCATTTGGAATGACCGCCGGAACACCCGGCTGATCACTATAAGATATGTCCGGCCGGGAGGATGTCAAAGAGGCGTGTTCGGCGCGGCCGGCGCGCCGCGCACGCGGCGGGGGGAAACAAGAATGCCTCCATTGGCGCGATCCAACGGAGGCATTCCCGAATGCATTCCGGAACGCTACTTCTTGGCGTCGACCAAGTTCGCGTACTTCTTGCGGAAGCGGTCGATACGGCCGGCCGTGTCCACAAAACGCTGCTTGCCGGTGTAAAACGGGTGGCAGTTGGAGCAAATTTCGACGCTCACGTCCTGTCCTTTGACGGTCAGGATCTCGGTCTCGTAGCCGCAGTTGCAATGAACCTTGGCCTTGTGCAATTCGGGATGGATATCTTTTTTCATGGTGTCTCCGTGAATCGTTGTTCGCAGGAAGAATGGCCGTATACGCCGGATGTTTGTGGATTGCAAGCACCATGTCGAGAGTTTTTCTCGCGGCGTATTCGGTCCGATCACACCGGGCCGATTGACTTCCGCATTCCTTACGGCTAGCAGAAAAGCTCGTTCATTGCCAGCACGAACCCATACGGGAGCCCGGGGAATCGGGCTGAGAGGGCCTCTGCCGGGGCCGACCGTGGAACCTGATACGGGGCATGCCGTTGGAGGGAATGGACCAACGAGTCGCGCCTTCCCCGCGCATGCCCCGGGCAAACGCCGCCCCCGCGGCAAGGAGTATGCGCCCATGTCCCTCATCGACAAGAATCCCGCTCTCGCGGCCCTCCTCGAGGAGCACCTGCCGCGCCTGAGCGAATACGAGCACATGAGCGAGGCGGACATCCGCGCCCGCATCGACCTGGGCACGCTCACCCTGCTTGGCAATCCCCGTCACGGGAACGTGCGCGCCACGCTCATCGGCCAGCCGGCGCGCGTCAAGGTCAACGCCAACATCGGCACCTCGCCCGTCAGCAGCGACGCGGCCGGTGAGGCGGACAAGCTGCAAGTGGCCGAGAACGCCGGGGCCGACGCCGTCATGGACCTTTCCACCCACGGCGACCTGGACGCCATCCGCATGCGCATGCTCGAGGCCTCTCCCCTACCCCTGGGCACGGTGCCCATCTACGCCATGGCTCAGAAATGCACCGAGGCCGGCCGCGACCCCGCCGCCTTCGAACCGGACGAGCTGCTCGCCGAGGTGGCGCAGCAGGCGGAACAGGGTGTGGACTTCATGACCCTGCACTGCGGTCTGACCAAGCGCGGGGCCGAGCTTGCGCAAAGCGGCACGCGCCGCCTCGGCATCGTCTCGCGCGGGGGGGCGATCCTGGCCCGCTGGATGCGCCGCACCGGGCTCGAAAATCCGCTGCTCACCCACTACGACGCCCTGCTCGACATCTGCCGCCGACACAACGTGGTCATCAGCCTGGGCGACGGCCTGCGCCCCGGGGCCGGCTGCGACGCCGGCGACCCGGCCCAGTGGGAGGAAGTGCTGACGCTGGGCGTGCTGGCCAAACGCGCCTGGGCCGCTGGCGTCGGCGTCATGATCGAGGGGCCGGGCCATGTGCCCCTGCATCTTGTGCAGGCGCAGATCCAGGGCATCAAGCGCGCCACCTTCGGCGCGCCATTGTATGTTCTCGGACCGCTGGTGACGGACGTGGCCGCCGGCCGCGACCAGATCGCCGGCGCCATCGGCGGCGCGCTGGCCGCCCAGTACGGCGCGGACTTCCTCTGCTATCTCACCCCCGCCGAGCATTTATGCCTGCCCGACGCGCGCGACGTGCATGAGGGCGTGCTGGCCTCACGCATCGCCGCCCAGGCGGGCGAGACCGCCCTCGGCCGCCCCTGGGCCGTGGAGCGCGAGGAGCGCATGGGCCAAGCGCGGCAAAAGCTCGATTGGGCCGCCATGGCCGACGCGGCGCTCGATCCCTGTCTGGTGCGCCAGCGCTCCAAGGGCTCGGAACACGGCAAGGAATGCGGCATGTGCGGCAAGTTCTGCGCCATCCGCATGGTGGAGCCGGAAAAGTAGAGTCGCCGCGAGCGGTTTCGTCCACGTCCGGTCCGCCCCACGGCGCGGCCGGGCGGTGGACCGAAAAAGAGGCGGGGACCCGAAAGCTCCCGCCTCTTTGCGTCTTGCAACGGTTTGAGAACTACACGCAGCCGGTGGGCTTGGGGAGGCCGGACATTTTGCAGGCTCCCTTGCCAGGGCCGGAGGGGAACAGCTCGTAGATCTCCTTCAGCTTGTAACCGGTGACCTTGGACAGGATGCGAACCATCGGGGCGATACCATTCTTCTTGTAGTAGTCCTGCAAGAAATCGATCACCTTCTGGTGGTTCTCAGTGATGGTGGCGATGCCTTCGCTCTCTTTGCAGTACTCGACCCACTCGGGGCACCAGTCCTCAAATTTGAGCAGGAAACCGTCCTCGTCCACTTCGAACTTTTTGCCTTTGAACTCGATAAAAGCCATTCGTGGTCCTCCTCTAGGATCTTATGGAAAAGCCTAAACCGCTTGATTCCATGATTGGCTTGCACAGGCCTAGGCTCGGCCCCGCGCGTCGAGACAAGAGTAAATGATTTTCAAACCCCGGTCAATACGGTCGGACGGTATATCCGCCTGTACGGAGGAATTTTATTCCACACCGGCCGCGCGCAGCTCCTCCAGATGGGTGCGGGCGTACTCCAGCCCCGGGTCCAGCTCCAGTGCGGTGGACAGACACTCCAGCGCCTCCGTGCGTTCACCCAGAAACTTGTGGCACAGGCCCAAATTGGCCAGATCCGGCGCGGAGCCGCTATCCAGGCCGAGCACGGCGTGGAAGTCCTCCTTGGCCGAGGCGTAATCGCCGGCCTTGAACCGGGCGACGCCGCGCAGATTGAAATACTCCTTCACCTCCGCGTCCAGCCCGATGGCCCGGTCCAGGTGCGGCACGGCAGCGGCCCACTCATCCCGCTGCGAAAGCGCGTAGGCCTGATAGAAGGCGCACAGGGCCCGCTCCTCCGCGCCGGGCTGCCTGGGTTCGGCGGCGGCGAAGCGTTCGGCGGCGGTGTCGATGTCGCCGCGGCGCAGGGCGAACAACGCCTGATAGAACGGCAGGTAGTGCGCGTCGGGAACGACCTGGGCCAGCACGGCGAGCCCGGCCTCGGCCTCCTTTTCGGGAGCCTCCTCGGCCAGCTTGCGCCCGACGAAAAGCCCCAGACTGCGATGCGCCGTGCGCTCGCGGAAGTCGAACCCCGGCACAAGGTTGTAGTTGGCTGGCACGTTCAGCCCCGGCCGCGTGGTGGGCACGGTGTACAGCGTGTACCCGCGCTCGAGCAGGCCGTCGGCCAGCCGGGCCACCTCCACGCGGATGTTGTCGTCGGTCACACGCGGCAGGGAGTCGAGATCGACCTCCGGTCCCTCGGTGAGCCAGGCGAACTGGCCGGGGTCCGTGAATTTGCGCAGTCCGGAGGCCTCGTACACGCGGCCGGTCTCGAAGTCGCCGGCGAGCTGGGCGATCTCCGTCACCGCGCGCACGGCCGCCTTGACCGGACTGGACGAGGTGCCGGCGGTGTAGACGATCTCGCTCAGCCCCGGATAGGTGCCGGGATCGAAGGCCAGCGCGGCCACGGTGGGCACGGGCATTCCCAGCGAGAAATCCTTGAGCAGCAGCATTATGCCGTTTTTGCGGAAGCGCTCGCACAAATCGAGAAGCACAGGGTCCCGCAGCGTTTCCTGCCGGATGGTGGGCAGCGTGGGCGAGGTGCGGTCGATGATGGCCGAGACGTGGCGCTCCACGAGTTCGCACGCGCCCTGCAGCACGGATTCCTCCGGCGTGTTGCCGGCGCTGGAGCCGTTGAACTCGTTGAGCGTTTTGAACCAGTCCAGGGGCAGGACGCGCGTCTTGCCCGTGGCGACCTCGAGAGCCGGGCAGAAGCGCCAGCGCACCAGATCCATGAGCCGCCGCGCGTTCTCCGGCGTCAGGTCGTCTCCCACGGACTGCCGGATGCGCTCGATGTCCACCAGTTCGTCGCCGAAGAGACGCTCGGCCTCGCTCCAGGTGGTGTGGGTGAAGTTGGCGTCGTCGGCCCAGAAGCTGAAGTAGCTGTAGCGCTCCACCAGTTCCATGAGGGCCGAGGCCTCGGCCTGGGCCGGGCTCGCCCCCTTGCCCATCTGCTTGCGTGTGGGCATCACCGCGCGCGCGGCCGGCCCGCACACGCTGAGGAACACGGGAATGCCCAGCCGGCCGGTGTCCACGCGCCTGGTTTCCTCCAGCACGCCGGGGCAGATCTCCTCCAGACGCGCCTTGACGCGGGCCACGGTCTCGGCCGGGGGAGCGGCCTTGTCCTGATCGGTGGTGTAGACCTTGAAGCAATCCTTGAGCTGCAGCATTTCCGCTCCTTGCGACGAAACGCCCGGACGCGCGAAACGCCCGGGCGTCGGATTCTCGTGTCGTGATTGGACGGGACGGCCTAGGCTTCCAGCTGCTGAATGCCCTCGAGCCGCCAATTGGCCCCGAAATCGCCGGTGGGCCGGGAGAAGTGCCAGACCTCGCGGATCTGCTTGGGCTGGCTCTGGCTCACGTCCTCACGCAGCAGCACGTCGAAGAGCACGGAGGCGATGGTGTCCCGATCCTCTTCACGGAACTCCAACATGCGCGCGTTGACGAGCAGCAGCTCTGTCTTGGACGGCGTGGGATCGGCTGCGGCCTGACGTTTGATCTCCGTGAGCACCTCCGGCGTGGTGAACAGCGCGATGTCGTTCAGGTCGCGGCGGTCCCAGGAGTGCTGCAACCGGGCGTAGACAGTCTTCGCGCCCTCCAGGAAGTCCGGGATGCTGAAGCCCTCGGGCACGGCGGGCTGGGCCGGGGCCTGCTGCTCGCCGGGCGTCACGCCGAAGCCGCCAGTGGTCCCGCCGGCGGCGCCGATGGGTCCGGGCTGGGCGTCGTTCGCGGGAGGCTCGGGGGGCGGAGTGGGTTGAGTCGGGCGCTCCTCCGGCCGCCGCGTGCGCAGGGCGTCCCAGTTCTGCTCGGCGCTATCGTGCGGATCGGGACGCAGGTCGCGCGGGTCCGGGCCGCGGCGGTTGGCCGCCTGGCGGCCGCGCAGAAGCCGCACGGCGAAGTAGGCGATGATCCCGAGGAGCAGGATGTCCAGCAAACCGATGCCGCCTCCGCCCGTGGCGCCCACACCATGGCCGAAGAGCATGCTGCCGAGCAGTCCGCCGGCCAAGAATCCGCCCATTCCCCAACCCATACGGCCGAACATGCCGCCCGACCGGTTCTGTCCCGGCACGGGACCCGGCATGGGAGCCGGCGTGCTCTGCCCCTGGCCCAGGGAGCCGGAGCGACTGGGCGCGTAAGGCGAGGGCGCTGGCGCCGCCGGACCCGGCGAGTAGCTGCGACTGTAGGTGCTTCTGCCGCCAAACGAACCGCCCCCGCCAAGACGCTTGGCGAAGGCGAACTCCGCGCCGCTGGCGCACGCCAGCATTACCGCCAGCACTGCGCAAAGAATCCTGTGCTTCATGATCGGTGGTCCTCGCTAGACCTCGAAACCGAGGCCGCACATGGTTTCGTACAGACGCTCGGTCAAGATGGGTTTCGTCACATAGGCCGTGGCCCCGCCCTTATACGCGTCCATGACGGAGCGCACGTCGCCGAGGGCGGTGGTCATGATGATTTTGACGCCCCGGGCTGGCTCGATGCCCTCCGCGGCCTCCTCGGCCCGGATGATCTCGAGCACCTCCTGCCCGTCCCGTCTGGGCATCATGATGTCCAGACATATGAAGTCGAACGGGCGTTCCTCGGCCTTGGCGGCATGATAGGCGACGAGGGCCGCCTCTCCATCCGCAGTCACCTGGCACTCGCCAAACCGGGCAAGCATGCCAGACATGTACTGCGCGCTCGTGGCGTCGTCCTCGGCGATGAGTATGCGCATATCGACTCCCTCCAAGCCGCTCTCTTACCCGATCTCGCGGCAAGAGACAATCGCCCCGTCACGCTTGCATCCCATCCGCGCACGACATATTTATCCCGCCCGGGGCTCGCCCCCTCCCCATCTCACGCCCTGGAGGCGCGTATGCTTCAATCGATCGTTTACGGCCTGCTGTTTCCGGCCTTCGGCCCCGCCGCGCAGAGCGATTCCATTCCGACCAACTGGGCCGGCTGGCCCTTCCACTCCGGCTTCGGCGGGGACTGGGAGTCCACGCTGGCAACGTTCGGCTTCTCCGCCGTCGTCCTCGGCCTGATCTGCCTGTTTCTGCGCCTGCTTTACGGCCCGCGCGGCATCTGGCGCGACCACGAGATGGACCGCGAGGCGGAGGAAACGCGCCGCAAGGCCCGCGCCGAGCTCGAGGCCGCCTACAGCGCCGGGCGCATCGACGAGATCGACTACAAGATCCAGCTGCGGGAGCTCGACAGATGAACGACGATATCGTGGCGATCGTGGCCGCGCGTTTCCGCGACTTCGCCGCGCCCTACCTCGCCGCCCCTGGCGACGCCTTCGCCTACAGGCTCAAGCTGGACCACACCATGCGCGTGCTCGGCCTCGCCGAGGCCATCTGCGCGGGCGATGGATTTTCCGAGCGTCTGACCCTGGCCGGCCGGCTCGCCGCCCTGCTCCACGATGTGGGGCGTTTTCCGCAGTACGAGATGTTCCGCACCTTCCGCGACGCCCAGTCCGCCAACCACGCGCTTTTGAGCGTGCGCCACGCCCTGCGCGTCCGCCTGCTCGAAGGCGCGCCGAACGACATCCGGCGCATCGTGCTGGGCGCGGTGTACCTGCACAACAAACGCACCCTGCCGGTCCTGCGCAACCGCGAAATCGACGCCGTGGCCCGGCTCGTGCGCGACAGCGACAAGCTCGACATCTTCAAGATCATGGTCGATCACTTCTCCGCGCCGCCGCGGGAGCATCCCGAGGTCACACTCCACGTGAAGGACGATCCGGCCCGCTACACGCCCGCCGTCCTCGATACCGTCATGCGCCGTCTGCCCGGCGACTATGATGATCTCGTCTACGTCAACGACTTCAAGATCATGATGATCGGCTGGCTTTACGACCTCAACACCGCGACTTCCTTCCGCCTGCTGGCGCGAAGCGGGCATCTGGCGACCATGTTCGCCTCCCTGCCCGTCGACGCCGGCATCTCCCGCCTGCGCGAACAAATCTCCATCGACCTTGCCGAGCGCGCCGGACGTGCTTAACTGACGGTTCCGGCGCGCACATGCGCGTCAAAGGAGCCGCCATGGACAAGCCCATCTACGACGTCGTCATCCTCGGCAGCGGACCCGCCGGGTTACAGGCCGCGATTCACGCCTCACGCAAAAAGACCCGCGTGCTCATTCTCGGCCGCGTGGGCAAGAGCAGTCTCGCCTGGGCCCACGTGGAGAACTTCCTCGGCCTAGTCAGGACCACCGGAGAACAGATGCTCGCCACGGGCCTGGAGCAGGCCAGGAGCTTCGGCGCGGAGATTCTGGAGGAGGACGCCCTCTCCATCGCCCCGAACGGCCTGTGCCTCGGCATCGAGACCGAAAGCGGCCGCCACGTCTGCGCCCGCAGTCTGGTCATCGCCACCGGCACCACCCGCAACCGCCTGGGCGCGCCCGGCGAAAAGGAGCTGCTGGGGCGCGGCGTGTCCTACTGCGTGGACTGCGACGGCGGGTTCTTCCGTGGCGAGGACGTGGCCGTGGTCGGAGGACAGAGCGCCGCGGCCGGCGGGGCGCTCACCCTGCTCGGTCTGGCCCGGACCGTCCACCTCGTCGCCCAAAAGCTGGAGGTCTCCCCCACCCTGCGCGACAAGCTCGTGAACAGCGGCGTCATTCTGCACGAGGGCGCGAAGGTCGAGGCCATCGAGGGCGCGACGCAGGTCACCGGTCTCACCCTCTCCAACGGGACGCGCCTCGCCGTGGCCGGCGTGTTCATCGAACTCGGCGCCAAGGGCGTGCTCGAACTCGCCGCGGCCCTCGGGCTCACCCTCGACGACACCATGAAGTACATCCAGACGGACAAGAAGCAGGCCACCAGCGCCCCTGGTGTTTTCGCCGCCGGCGACATCACCGGTCCGCCGCTGCAAATGGCCAAGGCCGTGGGCGAGGGCTGCGTGGCCGGCATCAGCGCCGCCACCTACGCCAAGAATCAGAAGCTCGCCCAGGAGGGCGTGACCCCGCCGGACGAGGAATAGACTCCACGCGGGGAGAGAACCGGCCGCCAGCTCCCCCCGCTACCCGACAATGCGAAAATCCGTCGCTCGCCATGCCGCCCCTCGCGCCAAGCGGACAGCAACGGCGCAATCCCTATCCGCTGGAACTGGCTGCTGGCGTTCCCCAATTGAGGAACGCCAGCGACTGGCGAGGTTCATCTTTTCTATTGGCTGACAACATTTAAGGATATGCTTCATCGATATTGTTGCGCATTATCATATTATTCACTAACAACTTCTTTCCGCAGAATCTGGCTGGCATACGTTGCATGCGACATGTCCTGCCAAATTCAAATGAGGGAACATCGCGGGAAAGGAGTGTCCATGAAAGCGTTCTTCACGTTCTTGATGTCCAGCCTGATCATCCTGTCGCTCGCCGGATGCGGGATCATGGATCACCACAGCCAGGACAGCCATATGGGCAGCGTCGTCAACTACCTGTACCCGGATGCGAAGGAAGCGCCGCAAATGCAAGCCTCGGTCACGACCCTGCGCCCGCCCGTGCGCGTCGGCATCGCCTTCGTTCCCGGTGGCGGTTGGGACACCGGACTGCCGGAAACCGACAAACAGCACCTGCTGGAGCGCGTGAAGGCGTCCTTCTCCGGCATCCCCTACATCGGAACCATCGAGGTCATCCCGTCCCAGTACCTGCGGCCCAAGGGCGGCTTCACCAACCTGGAGCAGGTCGCCCGCATGTTCGGCGTCGAAATCGTCGTGCTGCTCTCCTACGATCAGGTGCAGTTCAGCGATTCCAACATGCTCTCCGTCTTGTATTGGACGGTCGTGGGGGCCTACGTCATTCACGGCGACCAGTACGACATTCAGACCATGCTCGACGCTTCCGTTTTCGACGTCCAAAGCCACAAGCTTCTCTTCCGCGCTCCGGGTCTCAGCCAGGTCAAGGGAGGAGCCACCTCCGCGAACTTCAGCGAGCAGGCGCGCGCTGGACGTCTTGATGGATACAACAAGGCGATGGAGGACCTCCTGCCCAATCTGCACAGGGAGCTGGAAAAGTTCAAGGAGCGTGTCAAGGCCGACGTTGATGCCAGAAAAGCCCGCGCCGCCGCCCAGGCTCAGAAGAGCAACACTGCGGAAACGGATTCCGGCGGCTATCGGGTCGAAAACCGGAGAGGCTATGGCGGCGACTTCGGTTGGTTGAGCCTCCCCTTCGCCCTGGCCTTCGCGGGAGCCGCCTACGCGGGCCGGCGCAAGCATTAGGCGGAGGCGCCCCCATCACGTCCTCGCCCCGTGCCTCGCGCTGATCTGCGGTATTCTCGCCTGCGCGCCGCAGCACGTCGATGCCATGTTGGCCCTTGACCGGACCGGCGTTCTACGGGGGGAGGTGTGGCGGCTTTGGACCGGGCACGTGGTTCACTATTCCCCGTGGCACGCGGCGCTGGACATAACCATGCTGCTCGTGTTCGCCACCATCGCCGAGCGGGAGATGGGGACGCGCGTCACGGGGAAGCTGCTTCTGCTCGGTGCGCCCGTGATCTCCCTGTGCCTGCTGTTGGCCGTGCCGGACCTGCTGGTCTACAGAGGGTCCTCGGCCTTGTCGGCGATGCTCGGCGTGGTCGATGGCGTTTTGCTTTGGCGTAAAATTCCGCGACTGCGCGCCTTCCTTGTCGCTCTCGCCGCCATCGGCGTCGCCAAGACGCTCTCCGACGCCGTGGGCGCGGCCGGGACACCAACGAGCCTGCCGGACGGGGTGCGCGTCGCCTGGCAGGCGCATGTGGTCGGAGCGGCATTCGCCTTCGCCTGGGTGCTGCTCAGGCCAAGGCCGAAATCCACGCACCCGGCGCGACCGTAGACAGGGAGGCGGGAGCCCCCGCCCCCGGAAAAAGAGAACCATGCGGGGGCGCGCAGAACGCCTGAGGAGGCGCGAACATTTTCCGGGGCACCATCCGGTTGATCCAAAAGAAACGTATTCCGGCCGCTCCCGCCCGAGGACCACATTCCGTCGGCCCCGCCCCGCCTCGCGGCGGTCTTGGATGGCGTCCTCAGGGGCCCCACCCGCCAATGCTGGCAGAAAAGCACAAAGGCCTGGCCGGAGGAAAATCCGGCCAAGCCTTTACGCCCACATGGGGATACGGGAGAAATCTTTCCTCCCGGGCAACGTCCAATTTTTAGAAGGGCACGTCGTCCATGCCGCTGGCCTCGGAGGGGAAGGCGGGACCGAGGTCCTCTTCCTCGCGGAAGGGCGGATTGGCCGCGTTGCCGCGCTGCTGCGGCTGTTGCGGCTGTTGCGGCTGCTGCGGCTGCTGCGGCTGCCCGCCGCCTCGCCCACCCTGGGGCTGCATCCCGCCCTGGGGACGCATGCCGCTGGCGCCGGCGCCCTCGCTCTGCTGGCGGCCGCCAAGGGCCTGCACGCGGTTGGCCACGACCTCGGTGCTATAGCGGTCCTGCCCTTCCTTGTCCTGCCACTTGCGGGTCTGCAAACGGCCCTCCACGAGGATGAGCGCGCCCTTGGCGAGGTAGTTGCCGCAGAACTCGGCCTGCTTGTCGAAGCAGACAACGGTGTGCCAGTCGGTGCGCTCGTTCCACTGGCCGTCCTGGCCGCGGGTGCGCTCGCTGGTGGCCACGCGCAGGTTCGCGATGGGCATGCCGGACTGCGCGTAGGAAATTTTCGGATCCTGCCCCAGGTGTCCGACGAGAATGACTTTATTCAGGCTGCCGGCCATGATTTCGCTCCTTTCGATGGGTCTGTCGCCGATGAGATGGCGTTAGCACAGCTCGCGTCGCTAGTCGAGCGTGGGGACGCTCGTGAGCTTGCGGGTCTCGACCTCGGCGTCGTCGAGGGCCTCTTCAATGTCGTCGGTGGCGGTGTTGGCTGCGCGGGGGTCCCAGGCGGCCAGCGCGGCGGTGAGCCGCTCGCGCGCGGCGGCGAGTCGCTTCACCGGTTCGGTGAGGATGGCCTGGGCGTCCTTGGGCAGCACGGCGATGGAATGCCGGTCCACAAGGTTGTCCGTGAGTTCGAGGACGCCGCGCTCCTGGTTGAGCAGCACGGGCGGGCTGAAGCTCAGCGCCACGAGTCGGGGCCAGCGTTTCTCCACCTCGGCGGGGTCGAAGGTCCAGGCCGAGACGCGGACTTGCAGCGTGCGTCCCATGGCTAGTCCAACTCCTCCCACTCGCCCTGCACGCGGTTCACCACGTCCTGGATGAGGGTGAGCTGGGATTCCTGGCACACGCCGATGAGCGGCTGGCCGGCATCGACGTTGTCGCCCTGCTGGAAATACACGGCGTAGATGATGCCCTCGGGACCGGAATAGGACAGCGGGGTTTCGCGTTTCATGCGCGAGACGATGAACATTTCCATGCCGTCGCGCGTTTTGACGGACTGTTCCCCGCCGGCCTTGATCTTGCCGTCAACCTCGGGGACGAAATAATATTTGGCGCGTTCCGGCGCGCAGAAGAGGGACAAGGCCTTTTTGAGGATGCGGGCGATGACCTCGTCCTTGGAAAGGAAGTGCCGCACGGTGAGCAGGCGCACGCCCGCCTCGACGAACTTACCCTCGAGGTCCTCAACGATGTCGGTGACCATGCCCTTCTGCGTTGCGCAGATGTTTTTCTTGTTTTTCTCGCGGGTTATTGTGGCAAGGGTGGAGCCTGGTTTCTCGCCCCACTTGCCACCCGGGCCGGCCACGCGGTCACCGGCCTTGAGTCCGACGAAATGGACCTCACCCGTGTGAGGGGTGACGATCTCGATCTCCTCGTAGGGCGAAGTCTTCAATTCCTCGAGCATTTCCTTGACGTTCAGCAAGATCCATCCCTCGTTTCAACGGTAGTAGAGATTGCGGCCGCCCATGGTGAGCAAGGCCTGATGCAAATTCTTCTTCAGGTCGCGCCGATCCCAAATACCCTGAATGTGCCCGCGCGACAAGGCCAAGAAGGCCCGGTGATATCCGGGGGGCACTTCGAGCCCGGTGGTCTGCCGGATGACGCCCGGGCCGGCGAAGCCGATGTTCGAGGAGCGCACGGCGAACTGGTACGGCGAGCAGCCCAGGAAACTCGCCACCGGACCGGCGTAGGAGTTGGTGTCGTAGATAACCAGGTAGAGCCCGCCGGAATCGATGTAGCGGCGCACGGCCATGGTCACGCGCGGCATCTGGATGACTCCGCAGGTGCCCTCCTGAATGCGGATGCCGGCGGTGCCATGGGAGTACATGAAAAATGGCAGACGCTTGATGCGCGCGCGCTCGATGGCGCGGATGAGCTTTTCGCCCTCGGCCGCGCCAACCGTGCCGCCCCGGAACGGGGCCACCAGCACCGCCACCACCACGGCCACGCCTTCCATGCGCGTCTCGAAGGTGATGCACGAGCTGCCCAGACCGGTGGCGCGCTTGGCCTCGGCCAGTTTCAGGTCGAATCCCTCGTAGCCCAGCGGATTGCCGGCCTCAAGCTCGGCGTTGAACTCGTAGGCGTGGGCGAAGTCGAAGACGTTGTACAGGTACCACTGGTATTCCATGGGGAAGTGGTGCCCGCAATGCGCGCACACGCCGGCGAACTCGCCGTACAGGTCCGGGGCCCAGAGATCCTGACAGCCGTGCGTGGCCGCATTGGGGCAGGTAACCGTGCGGTCCTCGCGGCTCTTGGGACTCACGTAGACCCAGCGATCCTCCACACGACACACGCCCTCCTCCGGGCAGGACAACGTGGTCAGGCGCGAAAGGGCCTCCGGGGGCACGCCATGACACGCCCCCCCATTCTCCCGACCGAGCAGCGAACCCATGCCCAGCCCCAGCGCCCGCAGCTCCGCCTCCCACTGCTCGATGCGCCCGGAGAGCCGGCGCTTGTACCGGGCGAAGATGTCGTGCCGCAGCAGGCTATGCACCTGCCACAGGCCGCGCGCCAGACCAACGGCCAGCCGCGTGCCCAGGCTCCGGTTGTCCACGAAGGCGTGGGCGCTCATGGCGCGGAACTTCTCGCGCCGGCGGATGAGCAGCGCCTCGCGCGCGGAGGACGAGAGCGACCAGCGCACGAAAATGTCCTGAGGATCGACGCCGCCCCTGTGGCGCAGGACCAGGGCGCGCAGCGGGCCAAGTCCCTGGGCCGCGTGAACCACCTCGTCGGTGGCGCGGATGACCTCGCGCCGCAGCGTGCGGAAGAACTCGTAATTGTCCGGCCGCGCGCCGAGGGCCGGCTCCTGAATCACGCGGTCGACGAGCCCGAGAGCAAGATTGTCCTTCGCCGTGATCTTGAGACGCTCGGCGCAGCGCTCGATGAGCCGCCGGTCGGCCTTTTTCTTGAGACCGGCCTCGATGGCGGCCGCCCCCTCGGGGGAAATGACGGAGTAGTATCCGTGGGAGAGCATGAGCCGCTTGTCGGCGAGCGCGATGGCCTCGGCCCCGCCGCTGCCGCCCTCGCTGATGACGGACACGACGGGCACCTTGAGGCCGGCCATCTGGAAGAGGTTGCGGGCGATCTGCTGGGCCGCGCCGGGGTAGTCCTCAATGGGATACGCGCCCGGGGTGAAGACGTAGGTGTGGATGGGGATGTTCTCGGTCTCGGCCACGCGCATGTAATAAAGGGCGTTGGCGTTGCCGAAGGGTTTGATGGACCCGCCGTTGCGGAACTCCTGGCCATGCCCCTTCTCCTGGCCGATGACCATGACCGGCTGGTGCACGGTCTTCCTGCCCATGCGCCGGGCGATGGTGGCCCGGGCGATGAGCATTCCCGGGTCCACGCTCCATTCGTCCTGCCCGCCGATCTCGGCGTAGTTGTCGTAGACGTTCTCCAGAATGTCCTTGAGGGTGATGCGCTGCGGGTGCCGCACGATGCGAACGCGGTCCATGGGCGTGAGCTCGTCCTCCAGCTTGCCCTCCAGCAGGGCGAACAGCTCCTCCAGCCGGTCCACCTCGCGCCGAAGGTCCAGCACGCCGAGCTCCGGCGCACGGTTCAGAAACTCCTCCAGCCGGTGGGTGAGCAACGCGGAGGAGGCGTTCTCGCGCGGGCCGAAAATGTCGCGGATGTAGGCCAGCCGCGCGGACAACTGCCGGGTGCGCTTGTCGATGTCCATGCCGGCCGCCTAGAAACGCAGAAGGGTTTGCGTGCGCGCGCGCAGAAACGCCACGTTGGTGCACAAAGGTCCGCCGGAGGCGTCCACCCCGGCCAGGTCGAGCCCGTCGAGAAACGCCTCGCCGCGCGCCCTGGCCTGAGGCAGATCGTCACCGCGGATAATGGCCAGCGCCAGGTTCGGATCGAAATCCATGGGGATGTCGTAAGGCTCGCCAGATAACACTGTTGGCACCTGGGTGGACACGGACAGCCAGGGCTCGGCGCGCCAGGAGAAACGGGTGATGCGCCCGAGGCCCGGAGTGAAGCGGTTCTGCGGGTCCTCGGCGAGAATGCGGTACTCGATGGCCGCCCCATGAAACGAGATGTCATCCTGCGTGTAGCCCAGCGGTTCGCCAAGCCCAAGGCGTATCTGCTCGGCGATGAGGTTGACGCCGTCCGCGCCATTGATGCGCGAGATGGCGGCCGAGACGCCGTTCTCCACCTGAATGCGCGTGTTCACCTCCATCAAAAACGGCTCGCCACGCGGGGTGACGATCCATTCCCAGGTGCCCACGTTGTCGTAGCCGACAGCCAGCGCCATGTTCACGGAATGCCGAGTGATGTCGGCAAGAACGCTGGCGGCGTCGAAAGCGTAGTCGATGCTGCCGGGATCGAACCCTGGGGCGGCCTCGATGCGCTTCTGCCGGCCCAGGCTCTGCACGGAGCAGTTGCGCGTGCCGAAGTGAACGGCGTTCTTCCCGCCGCGTTCGGCCGCGATCTGCACTTCGAGGTGGTTGAAGTCGAACACGCGCTGTTCGATGAGCACGCCCTCATCGCTGAGGTTGCGCCGCGCGTAGTTGCGCACGCGCCGGTAGGCCGAGCGGAAGGCGTCCAGGTCGTAGACCTCCTCGATGCCCATGCCCCCGCCCCCGGCGCTGGCCTTCACCAGCACGCAGCCCTCGGCGATGCCCTGCTCCAGCTGGAAGGCGAAGATCGTCCGCGCCAGCTCGGCCGCCTCCATCTCGTCGAAAATGGGCCGGTCGGAGCCGGGGATGGTGGGTACGCCCAGACTGCGCGCGATGCGCTTGGTGTTGATCTTGTCACCCAGGTCGCGAATGACGTTCCAGGAGGGACCGATGAAGGTGAGCGGCCTGTCGCGCAGCCGCACGCGCCGGGCGAAGCGGAAATCCTCGGCGAAGAAGCCGTAGCCGGGGTGCACGGCGTCGGCGCCGAGGGCGTCGGCCACGGCGAAAAGCTCGCTGGGATCCTGGTAGGAGCGGATGCGCGCCAAGCAGCCCGCCCCGGCGAGTTCGGCGGCCATGCGCACGTGGCCGGAAGCGGCGTCAGGCCCGGTGTACACGCAAATGAACTCGTGCCCCAGGCGGGCGCAGGCGGCCATGATGCGCATGGCGATCTCGCCACGATTGGCGATGAGTATTCGGTGGTGAGCCACAAGCCTCCGTCCGTTCTCAGCCCTGCTGGGTCTCGCGTTTCTTGCGCAGCGCGATGAGGCGCTTCTGGACCTCCAGCACGAGCTTGTCGAGTTTGATTTCCTGCCGGCGCTCCATGGCCTCGAAGCCGCAGCCGATGATGCCCTGCTCGCTGAGCACGCGCTTGACCCTGGCCTTGATATTCCCCAGAAACAGGCGCTTGCCCAGCAACAGGTCCAGGGACAGGATCATGCCCGGACTGTAATCTCGCGGGTTGTCGGCGAAGGCGAATCCCCCGGCGCTGATGTCGCGCACGGCGAAATCCCTGGGGCCGGCCGTTGTGACGACCCGCACGTCGAGTCCAGGCACGGCGGTCCGGTAGGCCTGCCGCGGTCTGTCGTCGCCATCCATGCTGATTTCGAATTCCATACGTTTTTCCTCGAACGCTTGGCGGTCCGCCGGCGCGCTCTCCGCCGGCGGACCCAGTCTACTTCCCGGAGACGCGCTTTTCCAGCACGAATTCCACGCGCCGGTTCTGGACGCGGTACTCGTCGGTGGTGTTGGGGAAAAGCGGATTCAGATCGGCCAAGCCCGTGGAGGTGAGACGCTTGGACTCAATGCCCATGGACATGAGCAGTCGCAGCACGTTCACCGCGCGCAGCGACGAGATCTCCCAATTGTCCCTGAAACGCGAACCCGGGGGCGGTTGATGGTCGTCGGTGTAGCCGCGGATATTGATGGTCTGGTCCGGGTGCTGGACGAAAAAGTCCTTCATGGCCAGGATGACCTGCCGACCCTTCTCGGTGAGGGTCACCTCGCCGGGAGCGAAGAGCACGTCGCCTGGGGCGCGGATGGTGATGACGCCGTCCTCGAAGTTCGCGCCGACCAAGCCCTCCAACCCCTTTTTGGTTTGCAGGTATTTCACGTCGGCGAAGACCTTCTGCTGGGCGATCATGATCTGCCGCTGCATCATCACCTGATCGAGAATGACGCCGGCCTCCTCGCGGCTGATGGTGCTGGTGGCGAGTTTTGTCTCCTTGCCTCCCAAGGCCGTGGTGACGGACATCAGGGTCGATTGGATCTTACTCGTATCCGGCGTGGACATGGCGAACATCATGATGAAGAACACAAGCAGGAGCATGGTCAGATCCGAGAAGGTCATCAACCATTCCTGGGCGTCGCTCTCCTCCTCGTCCTCCATGATTTGGTATTCGTCGCTCACTTTCTGCCCCTCCTCTCGCGCGGGGCGAGGAAAGATGAGAGCTTCTCGTAGACCAGCGTGGGATTGTTGTTCTCAAGGATGCTCTTGGCGCCCTCGAAAATGATCTCCAGGTGCAGTTCCTCCTGCAAAGTGCGGGCGCGCAGCTTGGTGGCGATGGGCAGGAAGATGACCGTGGCCAGAATGGACCCGTAGAAGGTGGTGATGATGGCCACGGCCATGGCCGGGCCGATGCTCTTGGGATCGCTGAGGTTGGCCAGCATCTCCACCAGACCGATGAGCGTGCCGATCATTCCGAAGGATGGGGCCAAGCTGCCCAGGCGCTTGAAGACCTCCTCGCCGATCTTATGGCGGCGTTTCATGGAGCTTATCTCGATGGCGAGCGTGCTGCGGATGAGGGAGGGATCGGCGTTGTCGGCGATGAGCTGGCAGGCTTTTTTGAGCACCATGTTCTCGGTCTTGACGTGCTCGAGGGCGAGCAGGCCCTCGCGCCGGCTGATCTCGGCGATTTTGACCATGATGTTCACCACCTCGCGCACCTGGACCTTGCGCGAGGCGAAGGCCTTGAAGCCCGCGCCCAGGGCCTGGCTGACCTCCTCGAAGGGGAAGGCCACGAAGATGGTTCCGAAAGTGCCGCCGAAGACGATCATCACCGACGGCATGTCGATGAACAGACTCAGATCGCCGCCCATGACGATGGCCACGACCACCAGCGTGAGGCCCGAAATGAGTCCGAGGAGCGTTGCGAAATCCATAAGACGCGCCTTCCCTGGCTTGAGATGTGGCGACGGCCGCGCCGGTGTTGTTGTGGAAACGCGCGCGCCGAACCGCGAGGGCCAATGCGAACAACGAAACCAGATCGTCGACGCTGACCGCAACCTATGCGAAAAACCGGCGGAAATCCAAGCAAGGAGACGGGCTCGTCATTCCTGGGTCACGGCGCGTCCCCTCCGGCCGGATTCCATACAGACTCTATGCCCCAATTTCCGGCGCGCCGCAAACCACGTTTCCACTCGGCCGGACAATGGCTTATCGACGACACGCTCCGACCGCCATAGGGAGGATATGGGGTGGACACGGGGCCGGCCGCGCTGTAAAGAATTTCCGTCTCCTGTACGATACGCAT
>JAIMKR010000003.1:282261-324402 GCA_020692325.1 Desulfocurvus sp. | reverse complement strand
CGCAGACACCGGCACCTCTCGGCATCGCCCCGTCGAATCGGGCGCACTCCTGCCTCCTCGCGTTTCCAGCCTTGCGGTAATGGCTTCGAGTTTGGCCGCGGCCGTGTTCAACCGCGCGAGTTGCGAAGCATCGAGGCCGACTTTTCCGGCGAGGGCGGTCAACAGCTCCCCCGCAGCCGCTCCCATCCCAGACTTTATCAACATTGCATATGTGCGGTAAAGAACCTTGCCTGCAGCGGCCCCCTCGCCGATGCTGGCGCAGTTCACCTGAACGATCGGTGGGAGAGATAGGCAAAAAGGTAAATGCTAAATTTGCCAGTTTATTCCTTGGGCAAAAGTGGTGACCAGAGCCCCGCTGCCTTCAATTGCTTAATAGGATCCCAATTTATTGGCGCGGGTAAGAACCTCCACTTCATACCGAGTTTAATCCAACAATCTCTGAGTTCGGAGTGGCTAAATTCAAAATCTTGTACACCAAATTCAACGCCGCAACATGGGCAAATCTCATATGACGGCTCTCTATGCGCACCATGGGGTGGTTCCTCCAGTTTCGGGTAGCCACATACAGGACAAATGTAGCTATTGCTGTGCATTGAAGTAATCCCTCCCCCTTTCTGGCTTGAAATAGGTCCGTACAACACCATCTTTGCTTAACACACCTAACCAAGGTTCGCCCCGGTGGTGAGGCTGGCGGTGAGCATGGACGAGGCGAGGGCGCGGATGCTCGGTGCCGAGGCCGGGCCGCGCGTCACCTGGGCGTTTCGCGTTCGCGCCGGTTGCGGAGATGCAGATTGCGGAAGCTCAGGGCGTGGACGATAGCAAGGTTGCGCAGCTGCGAGAGCATGGAGAGCAGCGAGCCGAGCAGGATGAGGCCGATTCCCGCGAGCATGTTCAACGGAATGTGCTCGCCCAGGAAGAGGAAGGCCAGAAGGGGCGCGAGCGCCGGCTTGAAGAAGAAGACCAGCGAGGCCGTGAACGGGGAGGCCGCCTCGGCCGCCATGAAATAGCAGGCGAAACCGGCCCCGGAAACGCCGACGCTCACGTACAGCATTCTCACGATGGTGCTCCAGGTGTAGCCGGTGAACAGCGGCACGTTGGAGAAGAGCCCCATGCCATGCGCGGTCAGGAACGCGCTCAGTGGCGGCAGGGAGGCGATGGCGATGAGAATGAGGTATTCCAGACTGCCCAACAGAAAGGTGCCACAGGTCACGGCCACCCCGGAGTAGCGGCGGCACAGCGGCGTGGCCAGCACGGCGTACAGGGCGAAGACCACCGGCGAGGACAGCGAGAAAATCAGCCCGGCCGCGGACAGGTGCTGGTCGAAGGGATCGACGATGGCGACGATGCCCAGGCAGGCGAGCGCGAGCGCGGCGATCTGGTTGCGCAGGATGGGCGCCTTCAGGAGAAAGTGCGCGAAGATGAGCACGAACACGGCGTTGCAGCAGAAAATGACCGCCACCACGCTGGCTGGCGCGTTTTCCACCGCCAACTGGAACAGCGTCATGCTGATCACGGTGCCGATGAACCCCACCAGGGCCATTTGCCCCAGCGCCTTGAGGTCCAGCCGCTCGCCGCAGCGCCGCAGCCCACGCAGCGCCAGCGGGATGAGCACGATGCCGCCGATCATGAATCGTGTGACGTTCACCTGAACGGCGTTGAAACAGCCGGTCATCCCCTTGAGGGTGATCTCCATGGTCGAAAAGAAAATTGTCGCCAGAATGACGAAGACGAAGGCTCTGCTCATGGCTTGACTCGTGTTCCCGTCGCCGGCCGTGCGGGAGCACCCTCCTTGTGACTTGTGACCCGCCGGAGCGTTCGGGGCCTCGCCCCACCGGCGGAAATTCCCGCGCGGGTCCTGTTTACATATATATGAAAGAAGTTTATATATGCAGAATTCGGCTAGGCCGATTTCCGGCCGCTGTCAACGCTTTTTCAACTCTGCAGACAGGAGGGGCGATATGCCGGCTGCCTTCGAGCACGCGCCGACGAAGCGCGTCATCGACATTCTGATGTTCCTGGCCGCGGGCGGCGAGTGGCGCGGGCTCAGCGAGATCGCGCGGGGCGTAGGCTCGCCGGTGAGCACGGTTTCGGGCATCGTCCGCACCCTGTGCCGCGAGAATTTTCTGGAATACGACGCGCCGCGCCGGGGCTACCGCCTTGGTTTCGCGGCCTACGCCGTCTCTGCCGGTTATATCGCGGCGCATTCGCTGTTCCGCTGCGTCATCGGCGAAATGCACCGCGTGGTGGAGGCCTGCTCCGAAATCTGTGAGCTGGGGGTCCTGGATGGCGGCGACGTGTTGTATCTGGCCAAGGTGGAGTCGCCCGACCCCATCCGCATCGTCTCGCGGGTGGGGACGCGGCTGCCCGCCTGCTGCACGGCTTCGGGCAAGGCCCTGCTGGCCGATGCCGGCATGGAGGGGCTGCGCCGCCTGTACGGTGAAAGCCTGCCGACCATAACGCCCAGCAGCATCACCGATTTCGACGTGCTGCTCCGTCAGCTGCGGGAGATCCACGCGGGGGGCGTGGCACGGACGCGCTGTGAATCAACGCGCGAGGCCGAGGCCTTCGCTTTGCCCCTGCGCTTTCGGGGCGGCGTCGTGGCCGCAGTTTCGGTCTCCGTGCCGTTGTTCCGCCTGTCGGAGGAGAAGATCGCGGTCGTCGAACGCGAGCTGGGGCAAGCCCAACGCGTCATTCAGACATTGATGGAGGAACGCGACGAGAGCCTGGCCCCGGCGGCGGGAAGATGACCGGAGTGAGGCGTGGTGACTGCTGGTTGGAAAAATTGGAATCTGGTTCGACCTGGGGGGCTCGACTCCAATGGTCTGGCCCTGCCTGTTTGCATTTGGCGGGATGAGGAAACTTGTTTGAGGTTGGTCGGCAAAGACGTTTAGATATTGAGCGGAAGACCAGGGTTGGTTGACGGGGGAAATAATGCAGCATATACTTGATAGTATGTCTGTTTGATGTGAATGTCAGCATTTTTCCTGAACTGAAATTTTTAGGAGTATTGGAATATGGAACCAACCCTGATTCTCTGCCCTGCATGTCATAAAAAAATATCCGCTTCCGTTGAAGCCTGCCCCCAATGTGGTCATCCCATTACTGACCATGATCGTGAGGTGGGAAAATCGAAGCTCCAAACAAAGCGCATTATTTTTTTTATAGGCATTGTTGTGGCATCGTTCCTGACCATTGGAGGAATCGTTGCGGGCATGGAGAATAAGGAGACGAAGCAACCATCGGCCCCTACTGCGGAGGAAAACCAAGCAGCAGTAAATTCATCTCCAGCTTTTCCATATACAGCAGAAGATATTGTTACAGTATTCAATAGCGTTGCTCATGATTTAAATTATCAGAATAGAGCTGTTATTGAAGAAACTAAGACAGGGAATGTCGCTACAGCTATAAATGTTTCTGTTGGTAAATATGTCAACCTCATCATTGCGGTTCCGCTTGGGAGAGAAAAAGCGTCTGGTGTCATGCTTATCGGATCAGGCGATGGAACATTAAAATCTAGTGCGGATATTGTTGTAGGGATGATTATTCTCATTGCCACAATGTCGCCGGAGCTGGAGGCGTCTGACCGTGGTGGAGTACTGCGTGAGCTTGGACTCCTCAACAGCAAGGAACTTCCAACGGGGAAAACTAGCGCAGTGCGAGGACATGTGAGGTACAGTTATCGGTATGTGGAGGGAAAGGGCACATTTCTTGCCGCTGATGCGATATAGAATGCTACGCGTGAGCCTTGCACTGGAAGCATTTCGAGCTGCATGAAATTAGAATCAAGTCGGGCAGGGCTTGCATAGCCGCTCAGGCCTTTTCCCCGCCGGGCGAGAGTTCTGGGCCGCCGTTCTTCGTTCCTTGGGCGGTGCGATGACACGACGAGGGCGTGGAGTCCGGGCTGGATTTCCTCCGCGAGAGGCGTATGGAGAAGGTAGTGATCTCCCTCCATGCCTGCTTATGCCTCCAAGAAGGAGTCGCACATGGTCACGGAAGTCCTGGAGCCTCTACGCCTGCTTTGCCAGAATGGCGGCGGGCCCGGCTATGGTCCCGGCTACTGCACGGGCTACGGCCAGTATGGTTGGTCGCACATGATGTCGCCCTTTGGCGGTGGACTGTTCATGGTGGTTTTGCTGGTTCTGATCGTCTTCCTGATGTTCCGGTTCTCGGGCCGGGGCGGGGCCTCCGCGCCGGGGGAAAGCGCGTTGGACATCCTGAAGAAGCGCTATGCGCGCGGCGAGATCGGCCGTGAGGACTTCGAGCGGATGAAGCAGAATCTCAAGGATTAGAACCGGCCGCCAGCGGGACTTTTCCTGGGGGGCGTTCACCCGTTGCCCCGACATCGCGGAGTGCGCGCGCCGGGGGGCTGCGAAACGGCTGACCACGCCCCGCCGGTTCGTCGATCCGCATGATCGCATGAGCAGTGCGTCAGGCCTTTTCCCCCGGGGCGAGTTCGGCGAGGCGGGCCTCGGCGGCCTCCCAATGGGCGTACGCGGCCCCCTGTTTGCTCTCCAGCGCGGCGAGGTCGTTCTTGGCCCGGGCGATGTCCTCGGCCGCGCCCTTGTATAGTTCGGGGGCGGCGAGGCGCTCCGTGGCGGCGGCGACGTCCGCCTCCAGCTTCTCGATGTCCGCCGGGAACGCGGCGAGTTCCGCGCGCAGGGCCTCCAGCTCGCGCTGCTCCTTGAAGCCGAGCTTGCGCGGCTTGGCCTGCGTCGCCTCGGGCGCGGGCTTGGCCGGCGCGCCCGTCGTGGCGGCCGGGGCCGGTTGGAGCCTCGGTTTCAGCGTCGCGGCCTTGTCCGCCTGGACCTTATCCTCGGCCGAGAGCTGCGGACGCTGGCGCAGCCAGTCGTCGTAGCCGCCCACATACTCATGCACCACGCCGTGGCCCTCGAAGGCCAGGGTGCTGGTGACCACGTTGTTCAAGAAAGCGCGGTCGTGGCTCACCAAAAGCAGTGTGCCCGGGAACTCCATGAGCCGGTCCTCCAGCAGTTCCAGGGTCTCGGCGTCCAGGTCGTTGGTGGGCTCGTCCATCACGAGCAGGTTGCACGGCCGGGTGAACAGCCGGGCCAGCAGCAGGCGGTTGCGCTCACCGCCGGAGAGCAGGCGAACCTTGCTGTTGCCGCGCTCGCTGGAGAAGAGAAAATCCTTCAGGTAGCCCATGACGTGCCGGGTGCGGCCGTCGATGGTCACCTGATCCGAGCCCTCGGCCACGCTCTCGCGCACGGTCTTGTCCGGGTCCAGCTCCTCGCGGTGCTGATCGAAATAGGCCACTTCCAGATTCATGCCCAGGCGGATGTCGCCGCCCGTGGGCGTGACGCGCCCGAGCAGGATCTGGATGAGGGTGGTTTTGCCCGCGCCGTTGGGGCCGATGAGTCCGATCTTGTCCCCGCGCATGACGGTGAGATTCAAGTGCTCGAACACGGGTTCGGCCGCGCCGGGCCAACGCATGGTCAGGTCGCGCGCCTCGATGACGAGCCGGCTGGAGCGCTCGGCCTCCTGCACCACGATGGTGGCGTTTCCGGTGCGTTCGCGGCGCTTGGCGCGTTCGGCGCGGAGTTGCAGCAATTCGCGCACGCGGCCCTCGTTGCGGGTGCGCCGGGCCTTGATGCCCTGCCGCACCCAGACTTCCTCGCGCGCCAGCTTCTTGTCGAATTCGCTCCAGGTCTTTTCCTCGGAGGCGAGTTGTTGCTCCTTGCGGGAAAGAAAGGTGTCGTAGTCGCAGGTCCAGTCGGAAAGCCGGCCCCGGTCCAGCTCGATGATGCGCGTGGCCACGCGCCGGAGGAACATGCGGTCGTGGGTGATGAAGACCAGCGTCTTCACGTGGCGCAGCAGGAATTCCTCCAGCCAGGCGATGGAGTCGATGTCCAGGTGGTTGGTGGGCTCGTCCAGTAGCAGCACGTTCGGCCGGCAGACCAGGGCGCGGGCGAGCAGGGCTCGGCGCTTGAGCCCGCCGGAGAGCGTCTCGAAGCGCGCGTCCGGGTCCAGCGACAGGCGCGACACGGCGGTCTCCACGTCGGACAGAGCGGTCCAGCCGTCGCGTTCGGTTATGGCCTCCTGCGCGTGGGAAAGAGCCTCGGCGTCGCCGGATTTCTGGGCGCGGTGGTGCTCGGCAAGGGCCTGGCCCAGCTCGCCCAGCTCGCGCGTCGCCACCTCGTACACGCTGCCGGAGAGCGACTCGGGCACCTTCTGCGACAGCCGGGCCACGCGCAGGCCCACCGCGCGGGCTATTTCGCCGGAATCCGGCGTGAGGTCGCCGGAGAGCAGACGCAGCAGGGTGCTCTTGCCCTCGCCGTTTCTGCCCACGATGCACACGCGCTGCCCGGATTCGATCTGGAAGCCCACATTGTCCAGCAGCAGCGGGCCGCCGAAACTCATGCACAAGTTGTTTACGCTGATGAGTGCCATGCCGGGCTTCCTAAGCCGCGCCACGGCGTCGGTCAAGATCGACGGCGTTGTGCGTCCGGCGCGGGGGATCCATTTGTGTCGTTCTCATCAACCGTGCTTTGGTGTTTTGCGGAAATTGGGGGCATGCGAACTCGCGGGACGGCGGGTCCGCCCGGACTTCCCACGTCGAAAACCAAGGCCTTCCCGATACGGGCCGTCCGTCGCTGGCCGCGTGGGCGTGAGCCCGCGCGGTTGTGGGATTCCAAAGGGCGAATGCCCTTTGGCGGGGTCCAGGGGCAGCGCCCCGGTAGGGTCCGTCCTGTGGCTATCCAGCCGGGGGCGCTCAGGCCTCGGCGGCCAGCAGCGTGAGCAGGCCCGGCAGGCCGGAGGACTCCACGCAGATCACGCCCATATTGGACAGGTCGAACACGTTGGCGTCGGCCACCTGGGGCGTCTGTGCGGAGCAGCAGTCGGTGACGACCACGGTGCGGTAGTCGCGGGACATGGCGTCCACGGCCGTGGCGCGCACGCAGTTGGGATACTGCGTGCCGGCGAGGACCAGGGTGCGCACGCCGGCGCGGTGCAGCAGCGCGTCGAATTCTGTGAACAGAAAGGCGCTGAAGCGACGCTTGTGCAGCACGGTTTCGCCGGGCAGGGGGGCGAGTTCGGGAATGATTTCCGCCCCGGGCGTGCCGGGTACGCAGATGCCGCCGCCATTTTGGAAGACCGCGCGGCGGAAAAGCTCGGCGTCGCTGCCATCGGGTCTGTGGGCGCGCGTCACGTGGAAGACGGCCCAGGCCTCGGCGCGGGCCAGCTCCAGCAGCCGGGCGATGGCGGGGATGGTGGCGGCGGCCCCGGCCACCAGGGCGGGAGCGCCGGGAGCGACGAAGTCGCGTTGCATGTCGATGATGGCCAGGGCTATGGCGGGCATGTAAAGTCCTCCTGTCAGGGCAGGGTAGCCCGCGCCGCGCGTGGAGGCAAGAGGTGGGAGCGCGTGGAGCGGCGTTGCGCCCGGCCTCGGGCTGGCGTAAGAAAGGATTCGAGGTCGGCCCGCGCCCTAGGCCAGCAGATGCCGGTACACGGTGCGCTCGTAGACTAGGCACAGCCGCCGGGCGACCGGCTGGGCCAGTCCGGCCTGCACGAGTCGGCAGTAAAGATGCAGGGGATTGAGCAGGTGCTGCAGGTGGCGATGCAGAGTGCGCATGACGTTCCCTCCTTGCCGGGAAACGGGTTGCACAAAGGATATAGCAAGAACGATGCCTGAGGACGATTCCCGAACAAGTCCGCATGGGGCGGGAAAAAACGCCCGCGTTCTGGCCGCGCCGTCGTGCGTTTTTCCGGCGGGCGTGGCCGAGAATTGCGCGCGGCTGGCCCCGGACTACGACGAGATCGCTCTGGCGTTTTTTCAGACGGACGCCTGCCTGGCCTATGGCGAGGGCGACCTGCCCGAGAGCCTTGCGCGGCTGCCCGTGAGCTGGCACATGCACCTGCCGCTGGACCTGCCCTGGACCGACGGCGTGGAGCGCGTGGCCCGGGTGATTCTGGAGCTGCGCCACAAGGCGGCGCACCTCGCGCCCCGGCGTTTCGTCCTGCATCCGCCCGCGCGGCCGGACGCCCTGGCGGAGCTGACGCGGCTGCTGGCCGCCGGTGGGTTGCCGCCGCGGCAAGTGCTGGTGGAGAACATCGCCGGCCGTGACCTGGCCGAGCACTGGCCGGTCATCGAGGCGCTGCGGCTTGGCGTGTGCCTGGACCTGGGGCACATGCTCGTGCACGGGCAGGAGGACTTTCTGGCGCTGCCGGGGTTGGCGGCGCATTTGCAAATGGCGCACCTCAACGCGCCGGACCCGGCGAAGCCCTCGCGCCACGCCAGTCTGGAGATTCTGGACGCGGGCGGCCTGGCGTTGTGCCGCCGGCTGCTCGGTCTGCTGCCAGCCGGCGGGGTGGTGCTGCTGGAGTTGTTCAATGAGGCCGCGCTTTCTGGCTCCCGGCGGGTTCTCGACGGGTTGTCCAGCGCGGCCGGCAAGGAGCGATTCGCGTGATCACGTTCATTCTGGGCGGCAACAAGTCCGGCAAGTCGGACCATGCCATGCGGTTGTTGCGGAATTCTCCCGGCCCGGCGCTGTTCCTGGCCACGGGCAAGGCGGAGGACCTGGCCTTCCATCAGCAGATAGCGGCCCATCGCGAGCGGCGCGACCCCGCGCTGCCGGTGGTGGAGGTGGGCTGGGACTTGCCACGGGCCCTGCTGGAGGCTAGAGAGGGGTACCGCTCCGTGCTTGTGGACAGCCTGGACTTCTGGCTGTACGTATGCACGCGGGAAGGGCGCGAACGGGAACTGACCGGGGCGTTGCTCACCGCGCTGGAGCATTGCCGGGACCGGAACGTCCTGCTGGTTTCCTGTGAGATCGGCTTCACGCCGCTGCCCGCCTCGAGCGAGGCGCGGGCGTTTCTCAAGCAACTTGGACGGCTCAATCAGGCCGTGGCGGCCCTGGCCGACGAGGCGTACCTCGTCGTCGCGGGGTTGCCGATGACGCTGAAAAAGGCGGAACATGGGTGTACCGAAGCTGACTGACGAGAAGGTCCAGGCGCTGCTGCCCCTGCTGAGCAAGGACGAGCGTTGGCTTATCGTCATCAACGCCGACCCGGACTCCATGGGCGCGGCCCTGGGACTCAAGGCCATCCTGTCCCGCCGCGTGCATGACATCGGCATCGGGCACATCAACGAGATCAACCGGCCGGACAATCTGGCCATGATCCGCTACCTGCGCGTGCCCACGCGCAAGCTCATTCCCAACCTGGTGGCCCAGTACGACCGCTTCGCCCTGGTGGACAGCCAGCCTCACCACCACCCGGAGCTGGCCCAGCTCAAATACTCCGTCATCATCGACCACCATCCGCTGCTGCCCGACAAGCCCGTGGAGGCCGATCTGGTGGACATCCGCCCCAAGTACGGCTCCACCTGCTCCATTCTGCTGGAATATCTGCAACGCCTCAAAATGCGGCCGCCCAAGCTGCTGGCCTCGGCGCTGCTCTATGGCATCAAGGCCGACACGCTGAACTTCCAGCGCAAGTTCATCGACGCCGACATCGACGCCTTCAAATATCTTTCCAAGTACGCCGACCACCAGCTCATCACGCGCATCGTGCGCAGCGAATACCACCTGGAGTGGATGCGCTACTTCTCCCGCGCGTTCTACAACCTGCGGCGTCTCGGCACCGGGCTCACCGCGCACCTGGGCAAGGTGCTCTCGCCGGACATCCTGGTGGTCGTGGCCGACTTCTTCATGCGCGTGCACTCCATTTCCTGGGTGGCCGTGTCCGGCTTGGCTGGCGAGAATCTGGTGGTCATCTTCCGGGGTGACGGCATTCGCAAGGACATGGGCAAGTTCGCGTCCTCGCTCTTCGGCGAGATCGGCTCCGCCGGCGGGCATAAGGGAGCGGCCCGCGCGGAGATTCCCCTTTCCGCCCTGGATGGCAAGGACCCCGAGGTCTACGTGCTGAAAAAGCTTTCGCGCGGCAAGACCACCGGCTTCCAGCGGATTTGACCGGCCATGTCCCTGCACGCCCGCCTCAACCTCTCCGGCCAGGCCGATCCGCTGTTCCTGGTCGACGGCACGAGTTTCCTCTACCGGGGGTTCTACGGCTACCCGGATCTGAAGCGTTCCGACGGGCTGCCCACCAACGCCATCTTCATCGTCCTGCGCATTCTTCTGCGCATATTGCGCGAGGAGCGGCCCAAGTACCTGGGCTTTTTCATGGACGGCCGGGGGCCGACCTTCCGGAATGAGATGTTCGCGCCCTACAAGGCCCAGCGGCCCAAGATGCCCGAGGACATGGCCGTGCAGATCGAACCCCTGCGCGAGGCCGTGCGCCTGCTCGGTTTGTCGCTCACCGTCTCCGACGGCATCGAGGCCGACGACTGCATCGCCAGTCTGGCCGCCGCCAACCAGGCCGAGCGTCCGGTCATTCTCGTGGCCTCGGACAAGGACCTGAAGCAGTGCCTCACGCCCAGCGTGTACCTGTGGGATCCCGCGGGAAAGGCCGAGAAACTGACCGGCGTGGCGGACTTCACGGCCGAGTACGGCATCGAGCCCGGGCAGTGGCCGGATTTGCAGGCCCTCATGGGCGACAGCTCGGACAACATCCCCGGCCTGCCCGGCGTCGGCCCCAAGACCGCGCTCAAAATACTGCACGATTTTCCCACGCTGGAGGTCCTGCGCGCGGGCGAGGCGGAGGGCGACAAGCGCCTGCCGGAAAGCTTCCGCAAGAAGCTCGACGGGCACATGGACGACATCTTTCTGTATCGCGAACTCACGCGGCTCAAAACGGACGCCTGCGATGAGATTCCCCTGGAGTCGCTGGCCGTGCGCCCGCCCGAGGCGGAGAGAATGGCGGAGTTCCTGCGCGTCTACGAATTCAGGAGCCTGCTGCGCGAAATGGCGGCGTTGGCCCGTCCGGTGGTGACGGAGTCGCAGCCGACTTCCGCCGACTATGCCGGCCCGGCCCCGTGGGACGCGACCGCGTTTCCCGGCGGCGCGGCGACGCCATCCGCCAAGACGGCCAAGTCGCCCCGGACCACCAAGGCCAGGGGCGCGGCGCAGGCCTCGCTGTTTCCCGGGGCCGCCGTGGGTTCCGGCGATTCCGCAGGCATGGCCGATGCGGCCGGCCCCGTGGGGTTGAGCGCTGCCGCCGCCCCGGCGTCGGATATCCCGCCGCTGGCCGTGCGCCACGTGGCCGACGCCGACGCCCTGCCGGATTTTTCCGGCCGCGTGGTCGGACTCGTCCCCGTGGGTGAGGCGGCGGGGCAGGGGCTGCGCATCGGCATCGAGGGCGAGGAGGGCGAGATCGCCTTCACCGGACCGGACGAGGTGCTCGCCAAACGGCTGGCCTCGGCGGAGGTCGTGGCGGCGCCGAGCTGGCAGAGCCTGCTGCGCCGCAGCCCCGCGTGGGAGTCCGTGCCGCTCGCGCGCTGGTTCGATCTCGGACTGGCCGCGTATCTGCTCAATCCCGAGGACCGCAATTATTCCTTCGAGCATCTGCGCCTGGCCCTGTTCCTCGCGGCCGATGGCGCTCCCGACAGAATGGACGCGCCGACGGCGACGCACGAGCCCACCGAGTCAAGGGAGATGGACGCGACGGGCGCGGGCGCTTCCGCGTCCGAAACTCCTGGCGATGACGGGGCGGCCACGCTGCCGGCCATGCCCGCCGACCCCGGGCTTGATGAGCCGGCCCCGCACCCCGACGCCCAGGGACTGGCCGCGCTGGCCTGCCGCAGGGCGCTGTTGCGCCGCCTGTCCGGCGCGGGACTGGGCGATCTCATGCGCGACCTGGAAATTCCGCTCATTCCGGTGCTCGCCGCCATGGAGCGCCGGGGCGTGCGCATCGACTTCGCGGCCTTCCGCAGCTTTCTCGACGAGGTGAGCGCCGAGGTGGAGGCGCACACCAAGCGCATTCAGGAGCTGGCCGGCGAGCCGGTGAACGTGCGCTCCAGCAAGCAGCTTTCCGAACTGCTGTTCAAAAAGCTCGGCCTCAAGCCCGCCGGCAAGACGCCCGGCGGCGCGCTCTCCACCGGCAGCGAGGCTTTGGAAAAGCTGGCCGGTCAGCATCCCGTCATCGAGGAGATTCTGGCCTTTCGCGTGCAGGAGAAGCTGCGCTCCACCTATCTCGACCCCATGCCGCGCCTGGCCGACGCCCACGGCCGGCTGCACACGCGCTTCAACCAGCTGGCCACGGCCACGGGGCGGCTTTCCAGCTCCGGCCCGAATTTGCAGAACATCCCCATTCGCGGCCCCCAGGGCGCGCGGATGCGGGCCTGTTTCGTGGCCTCGCCGGGAATGCTGTTCGTCGGCGCGGACTACTCTCAGGTGGAGCTGCGCGTTCTTGCGCACTTCTCCAAGGACCCCGCGCTCATCGATTCGTTCCGCAACAACGAGGACATCCACGCCCGCACGGCCGCGTTGCTTTTCGACAAGACTCCGGCGGAGGTGACCGGCGACGAGCGGCGCGGGGCCAAAACCATCAATTTCGGGCTCATCTACGGCATGGGTCCGCAGAAGCTGGCGCGCGAGCTGTCCATCACCACCAATCAGGCCAAGGAGTTCATCGCCCGTTACTTCGAGAAGCTGGGCGGCCTCAAGGCCTTTTACGACGACGTGGTGCGCGAGGCGCTCTCGCGCGGGTACGTGACCACCCTGGCCGGCCGGCGCAGGCTGCTGCCGGAGCTGTTCTCGCGCAATCAGCAGGTGCAGGCGCAGGCCCGGCGGCAGGCCATCAACACCGTCATCCAGGGCAGCGCCGCGGACGTTATCAAGCTGGCCATGCTGCGCGTGGAGAAGAGCCCCGAACTGGCGGGCTTTGGCGCGCGGCTGCTGTTGCAGGTGCATGACGAACTGCTGCTGGAGGCCCCGGAGGCCAACGCCAAGGCCGCGTCCGACGAACTCGCGCGCATCATGCAGACGGTGGCTAGGCTCGACGTGCCCCTCAAGGTCGACGCCGGCGTGGGCCGCAACTGGGCCGAGGCGCACTGAGGCCCTTCGCCCCTTCGGGGATTCATGGGAAAAACGTGGCCGAGGCCGACGGCGCGGCGTCCATGGGGGGAACTGCCCGTCGGCGCTGGACGCGACGTCCGATCGCTCCTCTTCCTCAGGCGATTCCACCATGTCTGCTTTTCACACGCGGCTTATCCAATGCCTATGGCCACCCCGCCAATTCCGCTTGACGAGGAGGGCGCTGCTTCGCCCCGCCGCAGAAAGTCCTTCCGAACGCGCGGCTTTTCCGCTACCACATCCTTCACATGTCCACGCCAGAAAACGCCATCCTTCTCGCCGCCTTCGGCTCGCGCCTGCCCGGGGCCGAGGCCGCGCTGACGCATATGAGCGGCCTCACCCGCGCGCGCTATCCCGAATTCCGCGTGGAGACCACGCTCACCTCCGGCACGGTGCGCCGGCACAAGGGCAGGACCGGCGGCGACGCCTCCTCACCGGCGGACGTGTTGCGCGGTCTGGCCGCAGAGGGCGTCAAGCGTCTGGCCGTGCAGTCCCTGCACGTCATTCCCGGCGACGAGTTCCGCAACCTGGAGCGGCTGGTGAACGAGCTGCGCGAGGCGCGCGTGTTCGAGCGCATCGAGCTGGGACGGCCGCTTCTGGGCTGCGCGGAGGATGTGCGGCTGGTGGCGCGCACGCTGCTCGATCTCCTGCCCGAGCGTGGCGCGGGCGAGGCCGTGCTGCTCATGGGCCATGGCACCAAGGGCCGGGCCAACGGCGTGTACCGCGATCTGGCCGAGGAGCTGCGCGTGCTGGACCCCGGCGTGCTCATCGGCGCGCTGGAGGCCGAGCCCGGGCTCTCCGACAAGGTGGACGAACTGCGCGTGCTGGGTGCGGAGACGGTGCATCTGATGCCACTGCTTTTCGCCCGGGGGGTGCATGTGGAGCGCGACATGGCCGGGGCCAACGACAGGTCCTGGTTGGCCGGCCTCACGCGCGCGGGCTTCGCCTGCCACACCCACGAGCGCGGCGCGGGCGAGCGGCCCGAGCTGGCCGGCATCTGGCTGTCACATCTGGACGAGGCCGTGGCGCGCCTGCTGGCCTGACGGCTTCGCCTCCGAACCCTTTCGCGCCTGCCGGGACATTCGGCTTGGGCGGCCCCCCTTCACGAGAACGAATCAACATGGACTGGCTGCCCGCCGGTCCCCGGTCGTATTCCGCGCGACGAGCCGTTCTGCTTCCGGCGGGATTTCGTGGAATTGGGCGCGAGCCGGCATTGGCTACGGTCACGGTCCATACCGAAGAGGACGTTCTTTCACGCGGGGTTCCAGGGGACGCGCAGTCCCCTGGCGGCCGGAGGCATCCCCAAAACCACGAACAGACAAGAGACGCCGCGCAGTGGAATGGCGACTGCCCCTCGAAGGACCACAGACCGCCGAAGGCCTCCCAACTGGCACGGCCAGAAGGCACTGGCCAATCGGGATGTTCGCCGCCGCGCTCGGCGTGATGGGCGTTACGCCAGGCCGGCGCGCTTGAGTTTGCGCCAGAGCGAGGCGCGGTCGATGTCCAGAATCTCCGCCGCGCGGGATTTGTTGCCGCCGGTTTGCTCCAGAACCCACAGGATGTGCTGGCGCTCGTTCTCCTCCAGCGTGGCGATGCCGCTTTGCCGGGTGGTTTTGAGCGACCCGCCGGAGAGTTGCAGGTCCGGGGGCAGGTGGCGCAGCTCTATGGTGTCGCCATCGGCCAGCACCACGGCGCGCTCCATGAGGTTTTCCAGCTCGCGGACGTTGCCGGGGAAGGGGTAGGAGCCCAGGGCCGCGAACACGTCCGGCGCGATGTGCCGCACCTCGCGTCCCAGCAGCTCCGAATATTTGAGCATGAAGTGCCGGGCCAGCAGGGGAATGTCCTCGCGCCGCTGGGCCAGGGCCGGCAACCGCAGGGTGATGACATTCAGCCGGTAGTACAGGTCGAGGTGGAAGCCTCCGGTCTCGGCCTCCACGGCCAGATCCTTGTTGGTGGCGGCGATGACCCGCACGTCCACGGGCACGTCCACGGTGCCGCCCACGCGCAAAAGTTTGCGTTCCTGCAACACGCGCAGAAGCCGCACCTGCATGGGGGGCGTCATCTCGCCCACCTCGTCGAGGAACAGCGTGCCGCCCTCGGCGGCCTCGAACAGGCCGGCCTTGCGCTCCATGGCGCCGGTGTACGCGCCCTTCTCGTGGCCGAAGAGCTCGCTGGCCAGCAGCTCCTCGCTGAAGGCCCCGCAGTTGACCGCCAGAAAGCGTTTGCCCGCGCGCTGGCTGGCCTGATGGATGGCGCGCGCCACCAGTTCCTTGCCGGTGCCGGTCTCGCCCAGCAGCAGCACTGTGGACGCCGTGGGGGCCACCTGCGCGATGGTCATGAGCAGACTGGCCATGGCCGGGCTTTTGCCCACGAGCATGGGCGGGGCGTCGCGGTCCTGCAGACGCCGGCGCAGGTCCTGCACCTCGTGCCGAAGCTTGCTCGACTCCACGGCCTTGGCCGTGAGGGCGCGCACCTCGTCGAGATTGAGGGGTTTGGCCAGATAGGAGAACGCGCCCCGGTTCATGGCCTGCACCGCGCCGGGCACCGTGGCGTAGCCGGTCATGACCACCACTTCCAGCGCGGGGTGCAGCTTGCGCGCGCGCTCCATGAGGCCGATGCCGTCCTGCTCGCTGCCTTCGCCCAGGCGCAGGTCGGTCAACAACAGTTCATAGGGGGTCTTGGCCAGTTCAGCCAGGGCCGCGCGCGAGTCGCTCACGGCGAGGGCCTCGTAGCCGGCCCGGGTGAGGGCGTGGGCGAGGTTCTCGCGGGCGATGGCCTCGTCGTCCACCACCAGAACGCGGCCCGCGCTCATGTCCTGGCCCCTTCCTTGGGGGCGGCGGCGGAACCGGCCGGGATCTCCCCGCGCAGGGCTGGCAGGGAAAGCGGCAGGCGCAGAATGAACCGCGCGCCGTGGCCGGGCTCGCTCTCCACGGAGATTTCGCCATGATGCTTCTCCACGATGCCGAAGACGATGGACAGGCCCAGGCCGGTGCCCTTGCCCACCTCCTTGGTGGTGAAGAAGGGATCGAAGATGCGGGCGAGATCCTCGGGATCGATGCCCACGCCGGTGTCGGCCACGGTGACGACGGCCAGCCCGCGCTCGTCATCGCGGGCGGCGGAGATATCGATGGTTCCGGCGCGTTGCGGCGTGGCCTGCAGGGCGTGCAGGCCGTTGATGAGCAGGTTGAGGAAGACCTCCTGCATCCGCTGGGCGTCCATGGGCAGAACGATGTCGGCGGGGACCTCCCGGGTGATTTCCACGTCCGCCGGCACCTGGCTGGAGATGAGCCGCACCGAGCGCTCCACCACCTCGGCCAGGACCGTCGGCTTGCGCTCGAAGTCCTTGGCGCGCGAGAATTCGAGCAGCCCCTTCACGATGTCGCGCGCGCGGGCAACCTCCTGGTCGATGTTGCCCAGCAGCCTGCGGGCGAAGACGGGGTCTGCCTCGTCCCCCTCCTCCATGAGGATCTGGCAGGAGGTGGAGATGTTGTTGAGCGGATTGTTCAGCTGGTGGGCCACGCCGCTGGTCAGCACTCCGAGCGAGGCCAGCTTCTTTTCCCGCACCAGCTGATCCTGGCGCTTCTGCAGCTCGCCGGTCATGTTGTTGAACGCGCCGATGACGCGTCGCACCTCGTCGTCGGCTCCGCCGGGCGCGGGCGGCAGAGGCTTGAAGTGCCCCCGGGCGATCTCTCGCGTGGCCTGCTCGATGCTGCGCAGGGCGGTCGATGTCTTGTGCCCCAGCAGGAACAGGAATCCGCCGCCCAACAGCAGGAACGCCGCGACCGAGAGCAGCAGCTGTCGCTTGAGCGACTGCACGATGGTCAACATGCGCGCGCGTTCGTGCACCACCAGCCGCTGCGAGAGGTCGACCAGCTGTTTGCCCGTGTCGCGCAGGCGGACGCGGTCGGCCTCCAGCGTGGGGCCGGAGCGCATGCGTTCCACCGTGAGCCGCTTGCTCACGGCTTCATAGTCGGCCAGCACGGTTTTGAGCGCGGCGTATTCCTGGGCCAGGCCGAATTCGGCCGCGTTGCCCTCCAGTTTGAACAGGATGGCGCGCGCCTTGTCCGCGTACTCCCGGCTCTCGGCGAAGTCCTCGCTGTGGCCGTAGAGCATGAAGTTCTTCTCGTAGCGGCGGATCTCCAGGATGGTGTTGCCCAGATCGTCCACCACCTCGATGAAGCCCATCTTGCGCTCGATCTGCGCCAGGGAATGGTACGACACCGTGCCGATGAGCCCGACCGCGAAGACCGAGAGCAGCATCGCGAGAAAGACGCGGCGGCGGATGTTCATGCGCAGCAAGGGCTTGGACGATGGCACTGGCACCTCGAAACAATAAGGGGGGCTTTTTCCTGCACCGCTTTGAATATCCTCAAGAAGAAAGCGCAGTCAACCATCCCGGCGTCCATGCCGTCCTTGTGGGCACCCAAATAATATGATCCGTGATCGCATGGCGCGCGGCGGCGTTTTGGACAAAAAAGAAAAAAACGCCGGAAGGCGAAGGGCGCGTCATGACGGGAAACCGGTCGGCGGCATCGGCGGAAAATTTGTTGGAGCTGTTGCGCGGCAAGGCCGTTGCGCTGTGGGAGGAGAAGGGGTTGCTGGACGAGCACGTGGGCGTTCATGCGCGCGTGCTGTCCACTCAGGAGGCCATCGGCGATCCCGAGGGCGACGACTTCCCGCTGCGAAAGGGCAAGGAGCGCATGATCGAGGCCGAGGTGCTGGGCGCGCGCGGCCACGCCTTCACGGACATGTACGGCGACTTCTCCGGCACGCTGGGCGAAATCGCGTCCATGCCCCTGGTCAACAACTTCCGTCGGGCGGTGTTCGTCAGCGCCATGAACGCGAGTCTGCGCGCCCTTGGCCTGTGCGACCACACGGTGCACTGCCGCGACGACGGCCCGGCGCTTTGCGCGCGCGAGCTCACGAACTACATGCTGGAGCGTTTCGCCGGCGCGCGGTTGTTGCAGGTGGGCTTTCAGCCGAAGTTCGTGGAGGCGCTCTCGCGCGAGTTTTCGAACTACCGCGTGTTGGACCTGGACCGCGACAACATCGGCAAAACGCTGCGCGGGGCGCTCGTCGAGGGACCGGATGCGCAAAAGGACGCACTAACCTGGGCCGACGTGGCGCTGGTCACCGGCTCCACCTGCGCCAACGGCACGCTGTCCGATTTTCTCCACGTTCCGCGGCTGGTGGTCTTCGGCGTCACGGGCGCGGCGGCCTGCATTCTCCTTGGGCTCACGCGCTTCTGCGCCCAGTCGCTGTGAGACGGGCCATGCGCGACGACGCCCCCCTGGACCTGCGCGCCCATTTGAAAAAGCGCCTGCGCCACTTCACCCTCGACGTGGAGATCGCCTGCCCGGCCGGGAGCATCCTGGTGCTCACCGGTCCCTCGGGTGCGGGCAAGACCACGCTTTTGCGCCTGCTCGCCGGCCTCGACGACCCGGACGAGGGGCGCATCAGCCTGGGCGGCGAGGTCTGGCTGGACACGGCCGCCCGGGTGCGCGTGAAGCCGCGCCTGCGCGGGGTGGGGCTGGTGTTTCAGGAATATTCCCTGTTTCCACACATGACCCTGGCCCAGAACGTGGCCTACGCCACGCGCGACGCGGCCTCGGCCGCGCGGCTGCTGGAGCGCTTCGGCATCGCGCACCTCGCCGGGGCGCTGCCCTCGGCCATGTCCGGCGGGGAGCGCCAGCGCGGGGCGCTATGCCAGGCGCTGGCCCGGCGTCCCCGGGCGTTGTTGCTCGACGAGCCGTTCTCCGCCCTGGACGCCGCCACGCGCGCCCAGCTGCGCGAGACGCTTTTACGCGTGCGCGACGACTTCGGCGTGCCCATCATCCACGTGACTCACGACCTGGCCGAGGCGGCGCTGTTGGGCGACCTCGTCGTGTCCGTCAACCACGGCGTCCTCGACGAGAGCTGGTTCGCCGAGCAGGCGGCCCGGCGTCTGGAGGAGGCGGCGGCCCTGCGCGGGCGCGTCGCCACCGCGTCGCCGGAACCGGAGCGCCCCGGCGAATCGGGAAAGTCCGGCGTGGCCTTTTCCGCCCTTTCCGTCACCCCGCAAAAAGGAGCATCGGCATGAGGAAATTCGCACTGGCGTTGCTGTTCGTGTTCGCCCTGGCCGCCACGGCCCGGGCCGAATCGGTCATCGTGGCCTCGGGCGCGGGGTACAAGAAGCTCGTCACGGAGCTCGCCGCGACCTACGAGAAACAGAGCGGGCACAAGCTGGAGCTGGTCTTCGGCAACATGGGGCAGGTGGTGGCCCAGGCCAAGGGCAGCGGCAAGGTGCGCGTCATCATCGGTGAGAAGGGCTTCCTCGACCGCAGCGGCGTGTCCTTCGCCTCGTTCCACGAACTGGGGCGTGGTGTGCTGGTGCTGGCCTGGCCCAAGGGCCGCGTCATGACCGGTCTGAACGACCTGACCCGGGCCGAGGTGAAGCGCGTGGCCATGCCCGACGCCCAGAAGGCCATTTACGGTAAGGCCGGAACCGAGGCGCTGAACGCCTCCGGACTGATGGACAAGGTGCGCGGCAAGCTGTTGGTGGTGGCCACCGTGCCACAGGTGACCACGTACCTCGCGCTCGGCGAGGTGGACGCCGGTCTGACCAACCTCACCGACGTCATGGACCTGGGCGGCAGGATCGGCGGCTACCTCAGGGTCGATCCGAAGCTGTACGCGCCCATCGTCATCGGCGCGGGCGTGTTGAAGCCCGCCGCGAGCGACCCGGAGGTCGCGGCCTTCGTGAGGTTCCTGGCGTCGCCGCAGGCGCGCGGGATCGCCAAGAGGCACGGGTTGTAGGCGCATGTTCGACGGCTGGCTGGCCGCGGCCATGGATCCCGGCGTGGGCTTCTGCATTCTGCTCACGCTCAAGGTCATGGCCGTGGCCGTGCCGATCCTTCTGCTCGTGGGGGCCCCGCTGGGTTACCTGCTGGGACGCGGGCGCGGCCGGCTCGTGGCCGTGCTGGACGCCTTCGTCTCGCTGCCGCTGATTCTGCCGCCCATGGCCGTGGGCTTCGGGCTGCTGCTGCTCTTCGGTCGCGGGGGATTTCTCGGCGCGCCGCTGCTGCGCTGGTTCGACGCGGAGGTGGTGTTCGGCTTCGGCGGGTTGGCGTTGGCGGCGGTGACGGCGGGGATGCCGCTCATGGTGCGGCCGGTGCAGGCGGCCGTGCGCGGCGACCTCGGCCGGCTCATCGAGCTTTCGACCATGCTCGGCAAACCCTGGCCCGTGACGTTTCTGCGCGTGGCTCTGCCGCACTGCCGGCGCAGCGTGGCCGCCGGGCTGTTCCTGGGCGCGGGCCGGGCGCTGGGCGAGGTGGGCGTGAGCCTGCTGCTCGGCGGCGACATCATCGGCCGCACCAACACGGTCTCGCTGGAGATCTACAACGCCGTGTTCACGGGCGACCTGGCCCGGGCCGGCGTGCTGGCGCTTTTGCTCGCCGTGGTGGCCGTGGCCCTCACCATCGCCCTCAAGCGCCTGGGCGGCGAGGGCGTTTAGTCCTTCCCCTCCAGCACCACGTCCACCAACGCCGGCACGTCCTCGGCCAGCACGATTTTCACCGCCGCGCGCACGTCCGGCTCCAGCAGCTCGGCCTCCGGCCGGTTGGCCGCAGGCAGGGCCACCAGCGTGACGCCGCCGCGCTGGGCCGCCAGCACCTTCTCGCGGATGCCCGCCACGGGCAGAAGCACGCCGCTTAGCGATATCTCGCCGGTCATGGCCACGCCGGGTTTCGACGGCCGGCCGGTCAGAAGGGAGAGCAGGGCCATGAGGATGGTCATGCCGGCCGACGGGCCGTCCTTGGGGATGGCGCCCGCCGGGATGTGGATGTGCAGGTCCTGGGCGGCGAAGAAGTCGGGATCGAGCCCGAAGGATTCGGCGTTGCCGCGAATGTATGACAGGGCGGTCCGGGCGGATTCCTTGAGCACCTCGCCCAGCGACCCCGTGAGCATGAGTTGGCCCGAGCCGCGCATTTTGGCCGCCTCCACCAGCACGATCTCGCCGCCGGCGTCGCTGTAGACCAGCCCGTTGACCACGCCGGGGCGCGGGGCCGGTCTGGCGGACTCGTGCACGAAGCGCCGGGGGCCGAGCAGGTCGGCTACGAGGGCGGCGTCGATCGCGGCCGGGTACTTGCCGCCGTTTTCCTCGCGCAGGGCCAGGCGCGCCAGCTTGCGGCACACGGAGCCGATCTCGCGGTCCAGGTTGCGCACGCCGGCCTCGCGCGTGTAGTCGCGGATGACGGTGCGCACGGCCTCCGGCGCGAAGGCGGGGTAGGGGTGCGTCAGGCCGTGCTCGGCGCACTGCCGGGGAATCATGTGCCGCAGGGCGATCTGCTCCTTCTCCGCCTTGGTGTAGCCGGGGAAGCGCACCACCTCCAGCCGGTCCTGCAGGGGCGCGTCCAGGCGGGAGAGGTCGTTGGCCGTGGCGATGAACATGACCCGCGAGAGGTCGAAGGGCGCGTCCAGGTACAGGTCCGTGAATTGCCGGTTCTGTTCCGGGTCCAGCACCTCCAGGAACACCGCGCCGGGATCGCCCCGGAAGTCCTGTCCCACCTTGTCGATCTCGTCGAGCATGATGACGGGGTTGTTCACGCCCAGCCGGCGCACGGCCTGGATGATCTTGCCCGGCATGGCCCCCACGTAGGTTCGGCGATGGCCGCGCAGCTCGGCCTCGTCGCGCATGCCGGCCATGGACATGCGGTGGAACTTGCGGCCCAGTGCCTGGGCTATGGCCATGCCGATGCTCGTTTTCCCCGTGCCCGGAGGGCCGGTGAAGCAGAGCACCGGACCGCGCGCCGGGGCCAGGGTCCGCTTGTGGGCCAACGCCTCGCGCACGGCCGCGCGCAGCTCGTCCAGACTGATGGGTTTGCTGAGATACTGCGCCGCGCCGGTGCGCATGGCCTGCACGGCCGAGTTCACCGTGGCGTAGCCGGTGACGATGACGATGCGCGTGGAGGGCGAGAGCTTGCCCGCCTCGGCCAGCAGCGTCATGCCATCCATCTTGTCCATCTTGAGGTCGGTGACGATGAGGTCGAAGCTCCAGGCGCGCAGCAGTTCCAGGGCCTCCAGGCCGTTGGCGGCCGTGCGCACCTCGTAGCCCTCCTTTTTGAGTACGTGCTCCAGATTGGCGCGGGCGATCTCCTCGTCGTCCACCACGAGCACGTGCGGCGGCGCGCTGGCGGCGAGCGTGCGTCCGGCCAGATACTCCAGCAGACGCTCCTTCACGTGGGGCAGCCCGAAATGGCTGGCGCTGAGCGTTCGCTCCACGCTGGCGAAGTCGAGGCAATCCTCGGTCCCCGTGTTCCACGGCAGGGAGCAGAGCAGGTCCAGATAGTTGAGGCCGATGGAATACTCGGCCACCGCCGGGTCGGTCTTCTCCAGCCGGTCCAGCTCCTTGGCCGCGATGGTGGCCACGGCCTCGGGCAGGTCTGCCCGGCGCACCCGCCCGCGCAGATCGTCCAGTCCCTTGCCGTCGGCCGGTGTCTGTGGCGCGGCGGGCTCCTCCTCGGTCCTGCGGAAGAAAATCATGATCGCTCCTTGTCTGTCGCCCTGCGGGCGTCGGGCTGCCCGTGGGCCGGCTCGGCCGGATTCCCGGCCAATGTACGCATGGCGTTCGGTCGGTGTCAAAGCGTCCGGCGATTGTTGTCGCGTTGTTGAAATCGCCTATGTTGCAATACGCAACACTTGGCCATTCCGGGTGTTGCAGTGCGCACAGTCTGTAAAATCAAGATGTTAGCGTTTTAGGCGCTGGCCTCGCTGTTGCGATCTGCAACACCACGTCCGTCGCGGAAATTTCGGCATAAACGGTAATCCATGTAATTCAAGCGTGTTACGCCGAACAGCCCCCCGCGGCACGTGGCTTGAAAGAGTACGGGCAACTGCAACGCCAACACGGAGGATCCTATGAGCAGCCTGCGTGAAACCCTCGAGAACACCTTCGCCGCCGCGGCCTTCGCCGAGCGCGGTCTGCCTCAGGAAGCCCGCGAGTTTCTCGGCGAGGGCGCACAGCCCCGCGCCCAGTCCGCCGCGCGCGCGGCCGAGGCCCGCCGCAACCGCCCGCGTCCCAGCCTGAAGGCCTGAGAGTGAAGGAAGAAAAGGAGAACCGCGCCATGCCCCGCCGCGCCCCCAAGTCCGCAGAGAAGACCACCCGGCAGCCCCAATCCGGTGCCGGGTTCTCGCTGCGCCTTCGCGGCGGCTGGCGTGAAGCCATGGAGACCTACGGCGAGGCCGTCTCCATGGCCGAGGCTGGCGAGAGCGGCCTTGCGCGGGAGATCCTTGGCGAGTTTCACGCCGAGCACCGCAAAATCCTGGTGCTGGCGGGAACCGACGGCGTGCCCGAGGCCATGGTGGCCTACAGCGTGAATCTCGCGGAGCGCCTGGGGTTCGACCTGGTGCTGCTCACCGTGTTTCCGCCGCGCCGCCGCGAGGCGGACTGCCGCGTCCGCGCCGAGGCCGGAGCCGAGGGGCTCTTCGCCGAGGCGGAGAGCCGGGGCGTGCGTTGCGCGCACATCATCCGCCAGGGCGAGCGCGACGAGGTGCTCACCTCCGTGAGCATGGAGCTGCGGCGCGTGGAGTTCGTCATTTCCCGCCGCGCCGAGGCCGAGCGTCGGCAGGCCGCGCTGATGGTGCCCGAATTTTCGCTCAAGTGTTGAGCTGATCCGTCTGATTCTGTCTGGGGCGAACGAACGCATCGGCGGTTGAGCCGTCGGAAAATACGCATCGGGAGGAAGCAATGGCTCATGAGTTGACGAAGAAGCAGGCCGTGATTCGGATGATCGGGTTCGGCATCGCCAGCGCGGCGGTGTACGCGGGGGCCTTCTACGACCCCAACGCCTTCGTGGAGTTGTGCTCGCGCGGCGGGGGCTACACGGCCCTGCCCATCGCCACGGTGCTTTTGGTTTCCTTCGTGCATGGCGGTTTCGCCTCCAATCTGTGGACGGCTCTCGGCATCACCGCCAAGGTCCCGGCCAAGACCGCCCAGGCCGTGAAGACCCAGACCAAGCGCCCGGAAGCGCGCGCCACCCTGAACGCCTAAGCGCGGAAGATAAGGAGAACATCGCATGGACGTCGCACTCGATAGTCTGAGATTCATCGACCTGACCACGGCCAACGTCATTTTCCTGCTCATCGTCGGCTTCATCGGCGGCCTGGTGAGCGGCTTCATCGGCTCCGGCGGGGCCTTCGTGCTCACCCCGGGCATGATGAGCCTGGGCGTGCCCGGAACCGTGGCCGTGGCCAGCAACATGTGCCACAAGTTCCCCAAGGCCCTGGTGGGCGCGATCAAGCGTTTCCGCTACGGTCAGGTGGACGTGAAGCTCGGCGTCGTCACCGCAGCCAGCGCCGGCATCGGCGTGCAGGTGGGCATCAAAATACAGAACATGATCCTGGCGGCCTGGGGGCAGGCCGGCTCCAACCTCTACGTCAGTCTGTCCTTCGTCACGGTGCTGATCACCGTGGGCGGCTACGTCTTCTACGACGCCATGAAGTCCCGCAAGGGCACCGGCCAGGACAAGACCCCGGCGCTGGCACTCAAGCTGCAGAAGATCAACCTGTGGCCCATGGTCTACTTCAAAACCGCCAACGTGCGCATCTCCCTGTGGTTCACCGTTCCCGTAGGCTTCGCCACCGGCATGCTGGCCGCCACCATCGCCGTGGGCGGCTTCATCGGCGTGCCCGGCATGATCTATGTGATGGGCGTCGGCGGCCTGGTCGCCTCCGCTTCCGAGCTGGTTCTCGCCTTCCTCATGGGTCTGTGCGGCACGGTCAACTGGGCCATGCAGGGCATGGTCGACATCCGTCTCACCCTGATCATCCTGGCCGGCTCGCTGCTCGGCGTGCAGCTGGGCGCCATCGGCACCACCCTGGTGCGCGAGGTCATGATCAAGGTCGTCATGGGCTCCATCATGCTCATCGTGGCCGTGAGCCGCGCGCTGGCCATGCCCAAGTACCTCGCCCAGCTCGGCCTCATGAACATCTCCAAGGACGCCGTGTCCATCATGGACGCGGTGAGCTTCGGCATCATGTGCGCGGCGCTGGCCCTTGGCGCCGTCATCATCCTTGGCGCCATGGTCAAGGCCCGCAGGGCCATGGCCCGGCAGGCCGACCAGACCGCCTACGGTCAGGCCTAACCCCCTCCGCCTTCCCTTACTCCACGGCCCGCGCCGCGCCCGAACCCCGGGCCGGCGCGGGTCTTGTTTTCGCCCCCGCCGCGCCCCTCGACGAATCCGGTCCGATGTGGCAAGGATGGCGGATGGAGGCCGCGTTTCCGTGGCCTCCGCGAGGAACCGCGGGGAGGACGGCGCATGGACGAGATCATCAAGGTTCTCGTGGTGGATGACGAGGAGCGCTTCCGCTCTACGCTGGCCAAACTGCTCGCCGCCCAGGGCATGAGCGTGACCACCGCCGGCGGCGGGGCCGAGGCCCTGGAGATTCTGCGGCGCGATCCGCACGACATCGTCCTGCTCGACGTGAAGATGCCCGGCATGACCGGCCAGCAAACCCTGCCGGAGATCAAGAAAATCGACCCGGACATCGAGGTCGTCGTGCTCACCGGACACGCCTCGGTGGACATCGCCGCCGAGATGATGGCCCACGGCGGTTCGGACTACATCCTCAAGCCCTACGCCATGGACGAACTGCTCGGCATCATCCACATCGCCTACGATCGCCGCCGCGCGGCGAAGGGGGAATAGCGAATCATGCGTATCATCCGCGTGCGCCGCGGCGAACGCTCGTTCTACGCCGCCATCACCGGTCCGAACTCCGTGCGTTGCCTCAACGCCGAGGAAAACCTGCCCGACGACATCCCGCTGGAGGAGCTGGAGCTCCTGCCGCTGGTGCGGCCCACCAAAATCGTCTGCGTGGGGTTGAACTATCACGACCACGCCCGCGAGATGGGCCTGCCCATTCCCGAGGAGCCGGTGCTCTTCCTCAAGCCGCCCACCGCCGTCATCGGCACGGGGGAGGCCATTGTCGCCCCGGCGGGCGCGGGCCGCGTGGATTACGAGGCCGAACTCGCCGTGGTCATCGGCCACCCGGCGCGCTGCGTCACGGAGGCGGACGCCCTTTCCCACGTGTTCGGCTACGCCTGCGCCAACGACGTCACCGCCCGCGACCTGCAGAAGAAAGACGGCCAGTGGACGCGCGCCAAGAGCTTCGACACCTTCTGCCCCGTCGGCCCGTGGATCGAGACGCATCTGGAGGACCCGCAGAGCCTCGGCGTGCGCGCCATCGTCAACGGCGAGGCGCGCCAGAGCGGCACGACGGCCGACATGATCTTCCCCGTGCCCAAGCTCATCAGCTTCATTTCCGGCGTCATGACGCTTTTGCCCGGCGACGTCATCCTCACCGGCACGCCGGCCGGCATCGGCCCCATCAAGGACGGCGACGAGGTGGGCATCGAGATAGACCAGCTGGGCCTGCTCTCCAACCGCGTGGTGGCCGGCGGACCGACCGTCGCGGCCGAGGTGCAGTAGCCCGGCGGAAACACGTCGCGCCCCCGCGTGGCGTGACGCCGCCGGTTCGCGGAGGCACCTCGCCTCTTGCCAAACGCGCGCGTTTGGCGTAGAAACAGTCGTTTCAAAATTCACACGCCCCGGCGAATCACTGGGTGCCCCGGATGTTCCGGGGACGGCCATGGTCCGGGGCGGAGGGAAAAACCCAGGAGGAATTATGGCTTACGTCACCATGAAGCAAATGCTGGAGACCGGCGTCCACTTCGGCCACCAGACCCGCCGTTGGAACCCCAAGATGCGCATCTATATTTTCGGCGCGCGCAACGGCATCCACATCATCGACCTGCAGCAGACCGTGAAGCTGTTCCAGAAAGCCTACGACTTCATCGTCGAGAGCGTCGCCAACGGCGGCAAGGTCCTGTTCATCGGCACCAAGCGTCAGGCCCAGGAGGCCATCAAGGCCGAGGCCGAGCGCTGCGGCATGCACTGCGTGACCCAGCGCTGGATGGGCGGCACCCTCACCAACTTTCAGACCATCAAAAAGAGCATCGACCGCCTGAAGAACCTGGAGACCATGTTCGCCGACGGGTCCATCAACAAGTTCCCCAAGAAAGAGGTCGTGCAGCTGGCGCGCGAGGTGGAGAAGCTCAACGACGCCCTCGGCGGCATCAAGGACATGGGCGGCGCGCCCGCCGTGGCCTTCGTCATCGACCCCAATCGCGAGCACATCGCCGTCAAGGAATGCCGCAAGCTGGGCATCCCGGTCGTGGCCGTGGTGGATACCAACTGCGATCCCGACGTCATCGACTACGTCATTCCCGGCAACGATGACGCCATTCGCGCCATCAAGCTGTTCGCCACCCACATCGCCGACGCCTGTGTCGAAGGGGCCGCCGCGCTGGAGGAGAAGACCCCCGGCGACGGTAAGGCCGCCCCGGCCAAGGATGAACCCGAAGTCGATGCGGCCGCCGAGAAAGCCGCCGAGAAGGAGTAGCGATCATGGCTGATATCAGCGCGAGCGCGGTGAAATTCCTGCGCGACCAGACTGGCGTGGGCATGATGGACTGCAAGAAGGCGCTCGTGGAGTGCGGCGGCAACGAGGAGAAGGCCATCGCCTACCTGCGCGAGAAGGGCTTGGCCAAGGCCGCCAAGAAGGCCGGCCGCGCCACCAGCGAGGGCATTATCGGCTCCTACATCCACAGCAACGGCAAGCTTGGCGTCATGGTCGAGCTCAAGTGCGAGACCGACTTCGTGGCCAAGAACGAGAAGTTCAAGGAGTTCGCCAAGGAGCTGGCCATGCAGATCGCCGCGGTCAACCCCGTGTGCGTCAGCACGGACCAGGTGCCTGCCGGTCTGCTGGCCAAGGAGCGCGAGATCTACAAGCACCAGGCCATGCAGGAGGGCAAGCCCGAGGCCATCGCCGAGAAGATCGTCGAGGGCCGGGTGAAGAAGTTCTACTCCGAGGTTTGCCTGCTGGAGCAACCCTTCATCAAGGACGACAAGAAGAAGATAAAGGATCTGCTCAGCGAGCTCATCGCGGTGCTCGGCGAGAATATGCAAATAGGCCGATTCCAGCGCATCGTGCTGGGAGAGGATGCCGAGGCGGAATCCACCGAGGAATAAAAAGACGGGCCGCAAGGCCCGTTTCCTTTCTGTGGGGAACAATATCGGCGTCCGCCGGCGGCGGCCCGAGCAAGCGAACAAACGGAGGAGACACATGAAGGGTTTGCAATATTCACGGGTGCTCCTCAAACTTTCCGGCGAGGCGCTTGCCGGGGAGCAGAAGTTCGGCATCGAGCCGCGCGCCATTGGCACCTTTTGCCGCGAGATAGCCGATGTGGCGGGATTGGGCGTGCAGATCGCGCTGGTCATCGGCGGGGGCAACATCTTCCGTGGCATGGCCGCCAGCGAGCAGGGCATGGAGCGCGCCCAGGCCGACTACATGGGCATGCTCGCCACCGTCATGAATGCGCTGGCCGTGCAGGATGCGCTGGAAAAGCTCGGCTGCGACACGCGCGTCATGACAGCCTTCACCATGAAGGAGGTGGCCGAGCCGTACATCCGCCGCCGGGCGGAGCGCCACCTGGAGAAGGGGCGCGTGGTCATCTGCGCGGCGGGCACCGGCAATCCCTACTTCACCACCGACACAGCCGCGGCCCTGCGCGCCAGCGAGCTCAACTGCGAGGCCATCCTCAAGGCCACCAAGGTGGACGGCGTGTACGACAAGGATCCCAAGAAGTTCGCCGACGCGCGCCGCTACGAGACCGTGACCTACATGGAGACGCTGGAGAAGCGCCTGGGCGTCATGGACGCCACGGCCATCTCGCTGGCCCGGGACAACAACCTGCCCATCATCGTCTTCAACCTGTTCAAGGAAGGCAACATCCGCCGGGTCATCCAGGGTGAGAAGCTCGGCACCATCGTTGCGGGAGGAAACTAACATGCATCCTGTCATCGACGACGGCAAGAAACGCATGGCCGGCGCGCTGGCCAGCCTCGCCAAGGAATTCGCCCGGCTGCGCACGGGCCGCGCGTCCGTCGCGCTCGTGGAGCCCCTCGTGGCCGATTACTACGGCCAGCCCACCCCCATCGGGCAGATCGCCTCGCTCTCCGTGCCGGACGCCCGCACCATCACCATCCAGCCGTGGGACAAGTCCGCCTTCAGCGCGGTCGAAAAGGCCATCCTCAAGAGCGACCTCGGCCTCAATCCGGTCAACGACGGCAAGCTCATCCGCATCGTCATTCCGCCCCTGACCGAGGAGCGCCGCAAGGAGCTGGTGAAGCTGGCCAAGAAGTTCAACGAGGAGGCCAAGGTGGCCGTGCGCAACGTCCGCCGCGACCTCAACGAGGACCTCAAGCGCCTGCTGAAGGACAAGAGCATCACCGAGGACGAGCTGCGCAAGTTCGAGACCGAGGTGCAGAAGCTCACCGACGACACCATCAAGCAGTGCGATCAGGCCTTCTCCTCCAAGGAGAAGGAGATTCTGGAGCTGTAGCCCGTGCCGCGGTCGACAGGGATTCCGGCCCACATCGCCATCATCATGGATGGCAATGGCCGTTGGGCCCAGAAGCGGGGGCTCTCGCGCAGCGAGGGCCACTGCGCGGGCACGCGCACGGCCAAGGATATCGTGACCCGCTGTCGCGAGCTGGGCGTGCGGCACCTCACCCTGTACACCTTCTCGCGCGAGAACTGGTCGCGTCCCAAGGACGAGATCGGGCTCATCTTCGACCTGCTCGTGCAGTATCTGCGCGGCGAACTGCAAAATCTCGTGGAGCAGGACATCCACCTCGCCGTGCTGGGGGAGATGGCCGATCTGCCCTTCGCCGCGCGGCAGGCGCTCTCACTCGTCATGCAGAAGACGGCCGATTGCCGCACAATGACGCTGAATCTGGCCCTCAACTACTCCGGCCGCGAGGAGATTCTGCGGGCCGCCCGGGCCCTGGCGGCGAAGAATCTCCCGCCCGAGGCCATCACCGAGACCGCCTTCGCCGACGAGCTGTACACGAAAGGCCAACCCGATCCCGACCTCATCATCCGCACCAGCGGCGAGCTCCGCCTGTCCAACTATCTGCTTTTCCAGGCGGCTTACGCCGAGTTCTACTTCACGGACACCCTCTGGCCGGATTTCGACGCGGCCGAACTGGAACGCGCTCTGGCCGATTACGCCGGCCGGCAGCGCCGTTTCGGCCGGACCGGAGAGCAACTGCCCGCCTAGCCCTTGCTTTTTCTCGTCTTTCGCGGCAAAGCGAGCGTGTCCAACAATCAAGGAGGCCGTATGCGCCACCTCTCCGCCGCTGTCGCCTGCTGCGCTGTTCTGGCGGCCACTCTGACCGCTTCACCGGCCCTGTCCCAACAGGAGGCCGGTTCCCCCGCCGAGTTGCCCTCCGTGGCTCCGGTCCCCGGCGATCAGGTCCCTGCGGAGGCCGACGTGCTGGAGTACATCCGGCTGTTCGGCTACCGGCAGATGATGCGGGTGAGCGCCGAGCGGCAATTGGACGTGGTTGTGGATCTGGTGCGTCAGGCCCATAAGGATGCGGATCCGGCCGCGTTGGATCTCATCAGCAAGGAGCTCAAACGCGAGGTGGAGGCTGCGGCGGACGACGCCGTGCGCGGCATGGTGCCGGTGTTCCAGCGCTATCTCACCCGCGACGACGTGGCCTACCTGCTCACCGTGGGGCGTGATCCGCGCATGCAGAAGGTCGTGGCCCTGCAACCCCGGATCGGCGAGGATATGGAGGCCGTGGGGGAGCGCCTGGGCGAGGAAGTCGCCCGCCGCGCGGCCCCGCGTATCGAGCAGCGCCTGAAGCAGTTGGACGACGCCCAGCCCCTTTGATTTTCCCGCTTCGTTTCAAATAAAGAAAGAGGACGAACGATGTTCGCGAGGATTTGTTGCGCCGTGCTGGTGTCCGTGTTTGTCTGCTCCAGCAGCGTCATGGCGGCTGAGATGAGCCTTGAGAATCGCCAGCAGGCCCTGCGCCTCATCGAGGCCATGGGTGGCAAGACCATGATTTTGCAGTATGTCCGGCAGAATATGGGGCTGGTGCGTCAGTTGCGGCCGGATATTCCCAAGGAGAAGCTGCCGCTGGTGGAGCGTGAGATCGCGGCCTTCGTCACTGAAAAGATCGTCGCGCCCGGCGGCTTGGCCGAACAACTGCTGCCGGTGTTCGCCAAGCGCTTCACTCCGCAGGAGCTGCGTCAGCTTACGGCGTTTTACGAGTCCCCGCTCGGGCAGAAGGCCGTCGTCATCATGCCCTCCGCCTTCAAGGACGCCCGTGAGGTCATGCAGCGAGCGGCCATCGGCATGATCCCCGAACTCAACGAGCGGGTGAACGAGGTGCTCAAGGCCTCCGCCGCCAGAAGCGCCGCCGCCAAAGGCACGGCCGTCTCCTCAAAGGCGTCCGCCGCGCCCGCCGTCAGATCGATGCAGTAGCCGGTTATACGCCCCGACCGGGCCGCAGCGCCGCCGGAATGCTTTTTTCGCAAGGAACGGCCGTCTGGCACAGGCCGCAGGCGTCCACGGGAAATCCAAGCAGCTCCGTCGAGACGAAGGGCGCGGTCACGTCGCGCACGTAGGCCCGGCACTTGCTTTTGTCGCGGCCGGCGTCGGTGATGGCTCCGGCGGGGCAGCGCCTGGCGCAGGCGCTGCATTTGCCCAACGCGAAGAACAGGCACCAGTCGTGGCGGCCCTTGTACGGTCGCGGCGTCGTCGGCCAGGAGGCGCGCGCCACGATGGAGCCCAGGCGTACCGCCTTGCCGGACGGTGTGATGAGCGCGTCGCACAGGCCGAATGTGCCCAGACCGCTGGCGTACGCAGCCTCCCGCTCGGACCAGCGCGACGGCGCTCCGGGTCCGGCGGCGGACACAGCCCCGGGGGCGGCGTCTTCAGCCTCGTCCGCGTTCCCGCGTTCGAGAAGTGCGGGGGCGCAGGCCTGCATATCCTCGCTCCTCAGCATCTCCACCGCGTGGCGTCGCAGTGCCTCGTTGATTTCCCCGCCGAAATGCCGTGCCAGGGCCCACCGTCGGCCGGGCAGCTCGCGCCGCTTTCTGGCCTCCTGCCGGGTGGCCAGGGTTTGCGGCAGCGCCCACGCGGCCACGGCCAAGTCGGCGGCAGTGGCGTCCGTGTCGGGAAAAGCCAGCCGGAAGGCGTCCAGGGGCGTCCAGCGGCCGGGCTCTCGTTCCCGCAGCGCGACGAACACCGGGTCGTCCCCGCGGGCGAAGCCGACGAGCGGCGTGTCCCAGGCGGGTTCGGAGCTGCCAGGCTCGATGCTGTTGTGACGCGGGTTGGCCAGATAGCCGTGGACCAGTGCCTCGAAGAATCGTGGGTCGTCTGCTGCGGAGTACATGCGCTCTCCCGGCGTTCTCTCTGTTTTGCCGCCGGGGCTAAAGCAGCCCGGCGTCCTGAAAGCTGAAATGTCCGGCCTCGGCCACTACGAGGTGATCCAGCACGCGCAGGCCGAGTTCGCGCCCAAGCTGGACGATGCGCCGCGTCAGCTCGCGGTCCTGAACGGACGGCGTGGGGTCTCCGCCGGGGTGGTTGTGGGCCAGGATGACCCCAGAGGCCTGGTGCTTGATGGCCAGCGCCAGCACCTCGCGCGGGTACACGGGAATCTCGTCCACCGTGCCGCGCCCCACGCGCTCCCAGGCGATGAGCCGGTTCTTGTTGTCCACCAGCGCCACCCAGAATTCCTCCACGGCCAGGTGCCCCATGCGCGCTCGCGCCGCCTCGACCACCACTTCGGGGCCGGAGAACACCTGCCGCTCGCGCACCGGAGCCTCACTCATGCGCGCGAAAATTTCCATCAGCAGCGCCCAGTGCGCGGCCAGGCTCTCGCCGAAGCCATTCACCTCGGTCAGCGACTCGCGCGGGGCCGTGAGCGCTCCACGCAGCCCGCCGAAGCGCGTCGCCAGCTCCTTGGCCAGGGGCTTGGTGTCGCGCCGGGGCAGCACCTGCCCCAGCAGAAGCTCCAGCAGCTCGTAATCGGCCAGCGCCTTGGGCTCGGCCAGCAGTTTGTCGCGCAAGCGCTGTCGGTGGCCCAGATAGTGCGGCGGCGTCTCGGCCGTGACAGGTGTTTTCAGCTTGCGCGTCGGGCTCATTGCGCGTTCCCGGCGGGCGCGGACGGGCCGCCGCGCAGCAGTTCGGAGAGCTGCGCCACGTAGGCCTCCAGCGTGTCGTCCGGCCGGCGTTGGCCGCTGATGACGCCGAGGTTGGCGTCCAGGGTCAGCTCGATGACGCGGGCGATGCCGGCGCGGCCCAGGCGTTTGGCTATGCACGCGAGCGCCGGCTTGTCGCGCGGGTTCATGCGCACCTTGTGCTCCTCGCCCTCGTTGAGCAGCCACATCTGCCGGGCCTGCCAGGACATGTAGCCCAGCAGCTGGAAAAGAATCTTGTCGTTGGCCGGACGCAAGCGGTCGTCCAGCACGCGGGACCACGCGCCGCGCACCGCCTCCGGTTCGGCTGCCGGGTCGGCCGAGAGGGCGCGGATGAAGTCGAAGAATTCCATGTCGCCGTGGGGCGCGATGAGTTCGACCATGGTCGCGTCGATGCGCCGCGTCTCTCCGGCGGCCAGCTCCAGCTTGCCCAGCTCCAGGCCGACGGCGAAGGCGTCGCGCGGGAGGGCGTCGCACAGGGCTGATTGGGCTCTGGCGTCGAGGGTCAGTCCTTTTTCCGCGGCCCAGGTGTCGATGAACTTGGGCAGGGTGGAGTCGGTGAGCCCCGGCGACTGCCAGATCCAGCCACCGGACTCGGCCGCGGTCCACAGGCCGCGTTTGGTGAGGAAGGCCGGAACCGGCGGCTTGGCGTCCTTCCAACGGCCTTCCAGGCAGAAGACGGGGAGCACCGTGGAGGCCTGGAGCTTCAGCCCCTCGTCGATGCGGTCCCAGACCTCCGCCTTGAGGCTTTCGGCCCGGCGCAGCACCACGACGGTGGGCGTGGAGAAGAGATTTCGCGTGGTGAGCTGCGGCCAGAACGCCTGCGGAAAGGGTTCGTCGTCGCCCCAGAAAATTTTGCGTTCCACGCCCGGCCCCATGCCCGCCGCCAGCTTGGCGATGCGCCGGCGCAGGAGTTCGGCGTCCGGGCAGATCAGCACCCGGTGCCCGCGCCAGGCGCGCCTTGCGCTCGCATTCGGCCGGGCCTGTTGGGGCATCGTTCGCGCTCCTAGTAGTTCTCGGTCATGAGCGAGGTCATGCGCCGTATGATGAGGTCGGTCACGCGCATGTCCGCGCCGTCGGCGTCGCCTGGGTAGTATCCCTCGTCCTGGGTCTGCTCGCCGGAGCTGTAGAGAACGGTGCCGTCGCTCGCCTTGGTCACGCGGAAGCCCAGGGTGATCTCCGCCGTCAGCTTGACGGACTGGTTCTGATCGCCGCTGATATACGTGGACCGGTAGTAACGCTTGATGGTAATCGTCAAAAAGCTCGTGGCGCTGGCCTTATCCGTCCATTCCACGAGGTGGCGACGGTTGAACTCGTCATGCACGAGGGAACGCAACCGTGGCTCCAGCCAAGCCTCGGTGGAGGGGTTCACCACACGCAGAATGTACATTTTGCGCATGTCCGGGGCCAGACGGGTGGCCGCGTCGCGTTCGGCCTCGGTGCCCATGCCCGTGAAGTGGTAGCCACAGCCGCACAACAGCAGCGCGACGGCGACGATGAGAACGGCGTTGACTGCTGCCCGGCGCATGGCTTCCTCCTGGTGTTACCCGGCCACCACGTTGACGAGTTTGCCCGGCACCACGATGAGCTTTTTGATGGTTTTGCCCTCCAGGTGGCGCAGCACGTTCTCGTGGGTCATGGCGAAGTCGCGCACGGCGTCGCGGTCGGCGTTGGCCGGGACCATGAGCCGCCCGCGCACCTTGCCGTTCACCTGCACCACCAGCTCGATCTCATCCTTGACCAGCGCGTCCTCCTCGTAGCCGGGCCAGGTGACGCCGGTGAGGGAGGCGGCGTGGCCCATGTGTGCCCACAGCTCCTCGCAGACGTGCAGGGCCACGGGCGAAAGCAGTACGAGCACTGTGGACAGCGCCGAGGACAACGACGCGGCCCCGCCGGGCGCGGCCTTGAGCGCGTCCTTCCGGGCGTAGATCTCGTTCACGAGTTCCATGAGCGCGGCGATGGCCGTGTTGAACTGGAACTTGTTCTCCATGTCGCGGGTGACCTTGCGGATGGTGTCGTGCTCCTTGCGGCGCAGGTCGCGCGCGGGGGCGGACAGCTCGCCACCGAGTTCGGACACGGCGGCGGCCGGGCCGATGGGCTTCAGCATCCCCGCCTCGTCCATCTCCTCGGCCAGACGCCACACACGGCCCAGGAAGCGGTATGCGCCCTCGATGCCGGCGTCGCTCCACTCCAGGTCCTTCTCCGGCGGGCTGGCGAAAAGAATGAACAGGCGCGTGGCGTCCGCGCCGTACTTCTCGATCATGGCGTGGGGATCGACCACGTTGCCCTTGCTTTTGCTCATCTTCGCGCCGTCCTTCAGCACCATGCCCTGGGTGAGCAGGTTTTTGAACGGCTCGTCGTGCTCCAGGTAACCCAGGTCGCGCAGGACCTTCACGAAGAAGCGGGAGTAGAGCAGGTGCAGAATGGCGTGCTCGATGCCGCCGATGTACTGGTCCACGGGGCTCCAGTATTTCAGCGCGGCGGGGTCGAAGGGGGCCTCTTCGTTGCGGGCGCTGGTGTAGCGCAGGAAATACCAGCTGGACTCCATGAAGGTGTCGAAGGTGTCGGTCTCGCGCCGGGCCGGGCCGCCGCACTTGGGGCACTTGGCGTTGACGAAGCTTTCCAGCAGCGGCAGGGGGGAGCGGCCGTCCTCGCGCACCTGCGCGTTTTCGGGCAGGCGCACGGGCAGCTCGTCGAAGGGCACGGGCACGATGCCGCACTTCTCGCAGTGCACCACCGGGATGGGCGCGCCCCAGAAGCGCTGCCGCGAAATGCCCCAGTCGCGCAGGCGGTAGTTCACCGTGGGTTTGGCCAGGCCGTGCTTCGCCAGATGCTCGATGATGGCGGCCTTGGCGTCCTGGTTCTTCATGCCGTCGAACTGGCCGGAATGCACCAGCACGCCGGGATCGGAGTAGGCGGCCTCCATGGTCGCGGGGTCGAGTTGGCCGTCCTTGGGCTGAATGACCACCTGCATGGGCAGGTGGTACTTGCGGGCGAAATCGAAATCGCGCTGGTCGTGGGCGGGCACGGCCATGACCGCGCCGGTGCCGTAGCCCATGAGCACGAAGTTGGCCACGTGGATGGGCATTTCCCGGCCGGTGAGGGGGTTTACGCAGTAGGCCCCCGTGAACACGCCCTCCTTCTCCAGATCCTCGGCCCCGCGCCTGATGCGGTCCATGTTGGCCACCTCGCGGCAGAAGGCGCGCACCTTCGCGGCCTCGGGCCGGCCGGCGATGAGCTTCTCCACGAGGGGATGCTCGGCCGCGAGGCTCATGAACGTGGCGCCGCAGAGCGTGTCCGGCCGGGTGGTGAAGACCTCGACGATCTCGTCGGAGTCCTTGACCTTGAATTTGATCTGCGCGCCCACGCTCTTGCCGATCCAGTTCTCCTGCATGGTGATGACGCGATCGGGCCAGCCGCCTTTGAGCTGCCCCAAATCGTCCAGCAGCTCCTCGGCGTAGGCGGTGATCTTGAGGAACCACTGCTCCAGCTGTTTCTGCTCCACCTCGGCGTCGCAGCGCCAGCAGCGGCCTTCCTCCACCTGCTCGTTGGCGAGCACGGTGTTGCAGTTGGGGCACCAGTTCACCGGGGAATTCTTGCGGTACACCAGCCCCTTCTCCAGCATCTGGATGAAGAAGCGCTGCTCCCACTTGTAGTATTCGGGCCGGCAGGTGGCCAGCTCGCGCCGCCAGTCGTAGGAGTAGCCCAGGCGGTGCATCTGCGCGCGCATGTCGGCGATGTTGGAGTAGGTCCAGGCGGCAGGGTGGGTCTTGTGCTTGATGGCGGCGTTCTCGGCGGGCAGGCCGAAGGCGTCCCAGCCGATGGGGTGCAGCACGTTGAAGCCGCGCATGCGCTTGTAGCGCGCCACCACGTCGGCGAGCGAGTAGTTGCGCACATGCCCCATGTGCAGCTTGCCGGAAGGGTAGGGGAACATCTCCAGCACGTAGTACTTGGGCTTGGACGGGTCGGCCTCGACCTCGAAGCAGTGGGATTCGCTCCACCGTTTCTGCCACTTGCCCTCAATCTGCTGCGGATCGTACTTGCCGAAACCCATGGTGCGCTCGCCTCCCCCTTCTTTGAATGCCGCGCTATTCGGCCGCGCCGGGCGTTTTCGCGCCAGCGGGTTTGCTTTCTTTTTTCTTGTCGATCTTCTTGTCCACGCCGGTCACGCGGCCCTGATCCACGGCGCGGGCCACGGCGTCCAGGATGCCGTTGACGAACGACCGCGAGTTCTCGTCGCCGAAGCCCTTGGCCAGCTCGATGGCCTCGTTGATGGCCACCTTGAGCGGGATGTCCTGCCTATGCAGGATCTCGTAGAGGGACAGGCGCAGAATGGCCAGCTCCACCTTGCCGATGCGGCCGAGCTTCCAGTGGTCGGAGTGCCGCTCGATGACCTTGTCGGTGTCATCCATGCACGCGGATGCGCCCATGAAGAGTTCCGAGGCGAAGGCCACGGCCTCCGGCGACTCGCACTCGGCCACGGCGGGATTGTTGACGAAGACGCGCCGCAGCGCGCCCTGCTCGTGTTGTGGATCAAACCCCAGACCGAAAAGAACCTGGAAGGCCAGGGTGCGCCCCTGACGGCGCGAACCTTTGCTCTTGTCTGTTGCGCTCACGTGTGCTCCTGCCGGGGAGGAAGCGAGCCCTCCGCCGGGAAATGCGCCGCGGCCCTGGCCGCAGGCGTTGCGGGCCTAAAGCTGTGCGGCCACGCGGGCGGTTTCTAGCATGGCCATTGCGGCGTCGACGCCCTTGTTGCCGGCCTTGCTGCCCGCGCGTTCCACGGCCTGTTCGATGTTCTCGGTGGTGAGCACGCCGAAGCCCAGCGGAATGCCGAACTCCAGACTCACCAGAGCCAGGCCCTTGGCGCACTCTCCGGCCACGAAGTCGAAGTGCGGCGTGGCCCCGCGGATGACCGCGCCCACGCAGACGATGCCGTCGTACTTGCCGCTCTGGGCCAGCTTTTTGGCGATGAGCGGCATTTCGAACGCGCCGGGGATCTTGACCAGCGTCAGATCCTCGCGGGCGGCCCCGTGGCGGGTCAGCGCGTCCACCGCGCCGCCGATGAGCTTGTCGACGATGAAGTCGTTGAAGCGGCTGGCCACGATGGCGACCTTGAGGCCCTTGGCGTCGAGCTGTCCCTCGATGGTTTTGATGTGGGGCATGGATGCGTCTCCTGGAAGTTTTTCGGGTGGAGCGCCGCGCGCGCTATTTCTTTTCCTCGCCGAAGGTCAGCATGTGGCCCATTTTTTCTTTCTTGGTGTGCAGGTAGCGCGAGTTGTTGGGGCAGGCGGTCATCTCGATGGGCACGCGCTCCACGACCTTGAGGCCGTAGCCCTCCAGCCCGACGATTTTTTTCGGGTTGTTGGTCATCAGCCGCATTTGCGTAACGCCCAGGGCCACCAGGATCTGCGCGCCGGTGCCGTATTCGCGCAGGTCCGGCTTGAAGCCGAGCTTCACGTTGGCCTCGACGGTGTCGTAGCCCTCGTCCTGCAGGTGGTAGGCGCGGATCTTGTTGCCCAGGCCGATGCCGCGGCCCTCCTGGCGCATGTACAAAAGCACGCCCGTGCCTTCCTTCTCGATCATGCACATGGCCGCGGCGAGCTGATCGCCGCAGTCGCAGCGCATGGAGCCGAACACGTCGCCGGTGAGGCATTCGCTGTGCACGCGCACCAGGATGGGCTTGTCCGGGCTGATCTCGCCCTTGAACAGGGCGATGTGCGTACGGTGGTCGCTTTCGGCCTTGAAGGCGGCGGTGCGGAAATGCCCCCAGCGGGTGGGCAGGTCGGCCTCGGCGATCTTGGTGATGGCCTTGCCGCCGAACTTCATGCGGTGCTTGATGAGGTCGGACACGGAGCAGATTTTGATGCCGTGCTCCTTGGAAAAGACCTCCAGGTCCGGCATCCGGGCCATCTGGCCGTCGTCGCGCATGATCTCGCAGATGACGCCGGCGGGCTTGCAGCCGGCGAGCCGCGCGATGTCCACGCTGCCCTCGGTCTGGCCGGCGCGCACCAGCACGCCGCCCTCCTTGGCGCGCAGGGGGAACACGTGCCCCGGCGTCACCAAGTCGTGGGACTTCACGCCGTCGGCCACGGCGGTGAGCACGGTGTGCGCGCGGTCGAAGGCGGAGATGCCAGTGGTCACGCCCTCGCGGGCCTCCACCGAGACGGTGAAATTGGTGCCGAACTTGGATTCGTTGGACTGCGCCATGAGCGGCAGCTCGAGGCGGTCGATCATCTCCGGGGCCATGGGCAGACAAATGAGCCCGCGGCCGAACTTGGCCATGAAATTGATGAGTTCCGGGGTGATCTTTTCGGCGGCGACGACGAGATCACCCTCGTTCTCGCGGTCCTCGTCGTCCACCATGATGACCATCCGGCCCTGCCGGATGTCTTCGATGGCTTCCTCTATGGTGCACAGGGGCATGGATGAACCTCTCTCTCTGGCGGCGCGCGGTCGCTTGAGCTGCCGGGCCGGATTTCTCAAACAACGGAACCTGTCCAACTACCTCAAAACGCCGCGCCTGTGAAGCGCGAAAATGTCGCTGTCGGATCGCGCACTTGGCCGTACCCAGGCCGGTTCGCGCGCGCTGGCGGCCGATTCGTCGCGACCGGTGCTGATCCCCGGTTGGTCGTCCATGCCGCGGTGCGATTCCTTTGGCTTGGGAGGCGCGCGTCGCCCTGGCCTGCGTCTATCCACAGCGCGGGAGGGGGAGGTTCCGGCGCGGGGCATCAGGAAATCGCCGGCCGCGAAGGGGGATGCAAGCGTTTTCCACCGCGTCCGGCGTCTTGCCCCGGCGCGCCCGCCGGGCTATGCTCGCCGCAGCCAAAAGCCCGCCCGGCGGTTCGTACCGCGTCCGGCCGGTGGGCAAAGGAGCCGAGCCAACATGCAGAAGACCGTGCTCTTCGCCTTTCGCGACGACCCCATGTGCTTCATTCACGTGCTGCTCAACGCCCTGGACCTTTCGGACAAGGGCATCGAGAGCGGCGTCGTCCTGGAGGGAGGGGCCACGACGCTTGTGGCCAAACTGATGGATCCGGGCAGCCCGCTGCATCCGCTGTATGAAAAATGCCGGACCAGGGGACTGATGTTTGGCGCGTGTCTGGCCTGTTCCACCAAACTCGGGGCATTGGACGCGGTGAAGGCGGCGGGTCTGCCGCTGCTAAACGACATGAACGGCCACCCCGGCATCGCCGCCTACCAGCTCAAGGGCTGGCAGGTGCTCATTTTCTGACCGGAGGGCCGCATGGACGACGCACTCATCGTCATCGACATTCAAAACGACTACTTCCCCGGCGGAGCCATGGAGCTGGAGGGGGCGACGGCGGCCGAACGCGTCGCCTCTGAACTCGTCGGGCGCTTCCGCAGGGCCGGGCGGCCCGTGGTGCATGTGCGGCACGAGAACGTGGGGGCGGCCGCGACGTTCTTTTTGCCCGGCACGTCCGGCGCGCAGATCCGCACGCTCGTCTCGCCTCTGCCGAACGAGACCGTGTTGACCAAGCTGTACCCCAACGCCTTCCGCGAGACCGGGCTGGCGGACCGGCTGGAGGACCTGGGCGCGCGGCGGTTGACCTTCTGCGGCATGATGACCCACATGTGCGTGGACACCAGCGTTCGCGCCGCCTTCGACCGTGGTTTCGACTGCTCGCTCGCCGCGGACGCCTGCGCCACGCGCGCGCTTTCGTTCGGCGGCAGGCGTGTGGCCGCCGTGGACGTGCAGGCCGTGTTTCTGGCCGCGCTGGGCATGGCCTTCGCCCGAGTTGCCCCGGCGGCGGAGTTGTAGGCCGCGCGCTGGAAACCTCCGTCCGTCCGCGTTACTGGCAGGAGCGGTCCAGCTCGGTCAGGGAGGCCGCCAGGCTGGACAGCCCGGAGCTGCGGGCGAAAAGCACGGGCTTCATGGCGCCCCGGCACAGGCGTTTGACCCGCGCGCAGGCGTCGTGGCTCACGCAGTCCACGGGGCAGACCACCGCGTCCGCGCGCGCGAGCATCTGACGCAGGCGCTGGGGCGACTGTTCCAGGCCTCCGTCGTGGTGCAGCAGTTCGCAACCGAAGCGCTGGCCCAGGAGGCGGTATTCGCTTTTGAGGCCGCTGCGCCCCCCCACGTAGAGCACGCACTTGCCGCGCAGGTGCGGACAGGGGCACGCCAAGGGATCGTCGCACGCGCCGCCGCAGGGCGTCTGCGGCCGCAGACCGGCCATGGCCGCCAGCTCCAGGGCGGCCACCTCGCGTTCGCGTTCGGCCAGGGCCGCGCGTAGTGTGGACTCCTCGCGGTAACTGTCCTCGATGATGGCGGCCTGTCGGCGGCTTTGCGCCTCGGCCTCCACAGCGCGGTCCTGCATCCGCTCCAGCTGTCCGGCTAGGACCGCGCGGTCGCGTTCCATCTCGACCAGGCTGCGGCTTTCCACCAGCTCGCGCAGGCTCACGCGTTCGTGTTCGGCGCGTTCGCGCCGGGCGCGTTCGCCCGCGAGGTCGCGCTCCAGCTCCATGCAGCGGCGTTTCCACACGGCCACGGCCTGCCGCAGCACCAGCTTGCGTTCGGCCAGCGCCGCCTCCAGCCTTTGCGTGCGCGACTCCACCTCGGACAGCCGGCGCAGGTCGGCGCGGGTGCTGGCCCCCACAAGGTGCGAGAGCATGTGCACCTCGCCGTAGACTTGGGCGAGCAGTCCCGTACTCGCGTCGGATACGCGCATCACCGCCCAGAACGCGCCGGGAATGTCGCCGGCGTCGGCCAGCTCCGTCCAAAGACTCCACACGGCCTCGTCGCCGCGCGCGCGGGCGAAGCGCCGGATCTGCCGCCGGAACTTGCGGTCCAGGTGCTTCTGCACCTGCCGGGCCGGGCGCGCGCATTGCCGGCTGAGCGAGACGAAGGCCCCATGCAGCTCGAAGTCGGTGGCGTTGTCGGAAATTTCCAGGCCGACCCTGCCGGCCATTTTGCGCAGCTCCGCGCAGGTGAGGCAGGTGCCAACGATGGGGCAGGCGTAGTCCGAGAGTTCCCACAGCTCGCGTTTGGGCATGATTCATCTCCTTGTGGCCTGGGGGGGCCGGCGGTTTCGCGGCGCGCCGGGAGGTCGCGCAGCCGCGTTTGACGTGTGTCTAATTGAAATTGAATTCCAATGTCAAGTAT
>JAIMKR010000003.1:52555-282229 GCA_020692325.1 Desulfocurvus sp. | reverse complement strand
ACCGATAGAGTCCGTCGGGGGGATGAAAAATCGTTCCCTATGCCAGACCGTGCGGGGGAGGGCGTCCGCGCCGCGTCGGCGACGGACGGGTTCCGCGCAAGCGGTGGCGTGATCAAACGGGCGTTCCGGCTCGCCATGTCCCCGCGTTGGGCTTGTGCTGGCGCGCATGGCCGCTCCCCCGCGTTGTTCCCGAAGGCGCGGCGACGGAAAGGAGGAGGGGGTTCGTCATCTCTAAAGGAACCTCCGGTGGCGGAGGGCGGGGAGTGGCTGGTCCGCCATTGGACGACGGATGCCTCACGAGGAGGTGGCGAGAACGGGCTCCGGCCGCGTCCGCTCTTGCTGTGGGGGCTGCAACGTGTATTCGCCTGCTGGGGGCGGCCCGGCCTGTGCATCGGGATTGGTCGGGCCGCCGTTCGCAGGCGCGTCCGGTCAATTTGCGAGGAATGTTGTGTGGGACGGTTTGTCGGCTGTCCCGTTTCGTCATGGCGGCGGCGGTTTCGGCGCGGGACGTGCCCATTCTCGTGGAGGCGTGGCGCGTCGCCGAGCACGATTCCCGAGCGTGGCGGGTTGACCTCGTGCGTCCTGTTGACGCATATCTTGAGGTCGTGGGGAGGCGTTACGCCTCCCGTGCCTGGCGTCCTTCCTCGACGTCGGCCTTTCCGACCAACCGGAGGTGTTTTCCATGCGAGCCCGTTCCACCGTGTCGTTCGGCGTCCGCCTTCTGGCGCTTGCGCTGCTGTCGTGCGGGCTTTCCGGCCTGTCCGGCTGCCTGCCGCCGTCCAAGGACTGGACGCATCCGCGCATCGCCGATCCGCGCAAGGAGGACATGCAGTTCGAGGTGGACACCCGCTTCTGCGAGGACAAGGTCGGGCGCGATAACGACAAGACCACGCACAACGCCGCCATGGCCGACTGCTACCGTCGGCTGGGCTGGCAGCGCAAGGAGTAGCCCATGTCCTCCGGCGTGGTGTTCATAGCCGGGGCCACCGGCTACATGGGCGGCAGGCTCGCGCCGCTTCTGCTTGCGCGTGGCCGCGAGGTGCGCGCCGCCGCGCGCGATCCGCGCAAGCTCGCCGGGCGGCCATGGGGCGGGCATCCTGGCCTTTCCGCCGTCCGGGCGGACGTGACGGTCCCCGCGAGCCTCGTCGAGGCCATGCGCGGTTGTTCCGTGGCGTTCTACCTCGTGCATTCCATGGGCCGGGGCGGGGACTTCGCCCACACCGACCGCGAGGCCGCGCGCAACATGGCGGCGGCCGCAGCCGAGGCCGGCGTCTCGCGCATCATCTATCTGGGCGGTCTGGGCGATGTCGAATCGGCCGATCTTTCCGAACATCTGCGTTCGCGCGCGGAAGTGGGCGACATCCTGGCCGCCGGGCCGGTCCCGGCCACGATTCTGCGCGCGGCGGTGATCCTCGGATCCGGCGGGGCCAGCTTCGAGATCATTCGCCACCTGACCGAGCGCCTGCCGGTGATGCTGACCCCACGCTGGGTGCGCACGCGCTGTCAGCCCATCGCCATATCGAACGTGCTTGGCTATCTCGTGGGCTGCCTGGAGAATCCGGCCACGGCTGGCCGAGCTTTCGACATCGGCGGACCGGACGTCACCACCTACGCCGACCTCTTCCGTATCTACGCGGAGGCGGCCGGAATCCGCCCGCCGGTCATCATCCCCGCGCCGTTTTTCAGCCCGGCCCTGAGCGCCCACTGGGTCAACCTCGTCACCCCCGTGCCCATGCGCCTCATCCGTCCCCTCGTCGAGGGGCTGAAAAACGAGGTCGTCTGCCGCGAGTCGGGCATTCGCGACCTCGTTCCGCAACAGCTGCTCTCCTGTCGCGAGGCCATGGAGCGGGCGCTCGCCGAGACGCGCGCGGGCGCGGTGGCGAGCTGCTGCCACGACGCCGGCGGAAGCTGCGCCCCGGCGTTTTTGACCGAGCGCGCGGGCTGCCCGGCCGAGTGGACGCGCCCCGGCGACGCGCCCTACGCCGGCGGGCGGCTCTTCGGCGCGGACTACGCCGCCATTCTCGACGCGCCGCCCGAGGCCGTCTGGCCGGCCGTGGCGCGCATCGGCGGCGGCACGGGCTGGTACGCGGGCGATTTCCTGTGGTGGGTGCGCGGACTGGCGGACAAGCTCGTGGGCGGCCCCGGCCTTTCGCGCGGACGGCGCGACGCCGAGCGGTTGGGGCCGGGCGACGCGTTGGACTTCTGGCGCGTGCTCGACGCCGAACCAAACCGCCGCCTGCTGCTGTTGGCCGAGATGAAGGCCCCGGGCGAAGCCACCCTCGAATTGCGATTGACACCAGACGGGACCGGCTCGCGGCTGACCTCCCTGGCCAGCTTCAGGCCGCGTGGCCTGGCCGGTCTGGCCTACTGGTGGGGCATGTACCCGGCGCACGGGTTGCTGTTCCCGGCCATGCTGCGCAATCTGGCCCGCGCGGCGGGCGCCCGCGTTCTGGCCGGACCGGTCCTGGCGGACCGGCTGCCGCCAGTGGCGCCGTCGAAAGAAGTCCGTTCATGAGGGATCGCGCCCACAATTCCCCCACGCCCTTGCGCGAGGGCTTCACCACCGGGTCGGCCGCCGCAGCCGCCGCCCGCGCCGCGACCCTTTTCGCCCTGACCGGCGCGCGTCCGGCGGTCGTGGACATTCCGCTGCCGCCGCCACACCGGGGACGATTGTCCGTGCCCGTGGCCCACGCGGCCGATGAGGGCCTGAGCGTGCGCGCGGCGGTCATAAAGGATGGCGGCGACGATCCCGACGCCACCGACGGCGCGCGCGTCGAGGCGTTGGTGACGCTGGACCCGGCGTTCTCCGGCGTGGGACCGCACGTGCTCATCGGCGGCGGGCGCGGCGTGGGCGTGGTCACGCTTCCCGGTCTGCCCGTGGCCGTGGGCAAACCCGCCATCAATCCCGGGCCCGAGGCGCAAATCCGCGCGGCCGTGCTGGAGGTCCTGCCCGAGGGCTTCACCGGCGTGGTCCTGGTGCGCATCGAGGTCCCGGAGGGCGAGACCATCGCCCGGCGCACGCTCAACCCGCGTCTGGGCATCGAGGGCGGCATCTCCATCCTCGGCACGGGCGGCGTGGTGCGGCCGTACAGTCACGAGGCCTGGGCCGAATGCGTGCGCCGGGGGCTCGACGTGGCCCGCGCCGCCGGACACCGCTGGGCCGTGCTCTCCACCGGCCGGCGCAGCGAGCGTCTGCTTCAGGAGGCGCATCCATTCGTGCCGGACGTCTGTCTGGTCCAGGCGGCGGACTTCTTCGCTGACGCCATGCGCGACGCCGCAGCCAAGGGCTTCGAGGGTGTGGTCTGGACGGTGTTCTTCGGCAAGCTGGCCAAACAGGGGCAGGGGGTGGCCAACACCCACGCTCACGGAGCCGCGCTGGACCTCGCCCTGCTGGCCGCCCACACCCGCGAGGCCGGGGCGGACGAACCCCGCGCGGCGGCGGTGGCCGCGGCCAACACGGCGGCCCAGGCCCTGGCCCTGCTGCCGGCGGATGTCGCCGCGCGTCTGTGCGCCCTGCTGGCGGACCGCGCCCGGGAGTCGGCGCGGGGCTACGCGCGGGAGGCCGGGCGCGATGTGGACGTGCGCTACGTTGTCTTCGGCCCCGGGGGCGAAACGCTTTTCGCCGATGGGATCGATCCGGCGTTTTTCGCACCGGTCTGCCCCCTTCACCCCGGCCCGAGTTCGCGATAAAGGGGACGGATGTTCGACAAGACCAACAACCCCGTTCATGTGGTGGGGCTGCGTCCCGGGGCGCTCACGCCGCCGGCCGGCGCGGAGGATGTGCTCGCCCGCGCCCAGGTGCTGGTGGCCGGCCGCCGGCTGCTGGACGCCGCCCCGCGCGTTTGCCGGCCGGAGCGCTCCATCGCCGTGGCCGGCCCCCTCGGTCCCATCCTGGAGGAGATCGGCCGCGAGCGCGCCGCGGGCCGGTTTGTTGTGGTGCTGGCCGATGGCGATCCGCTGTTCTTCGGCCTGGGCAAGCGGCTCATCGAGGCGCTCGGCGCGGAGGCAGTAGTGGTGCATCCCAACCTGTGCACCCTGCAGATGGCCGCCGCCCGCATGGGGCTGCCGTGGCACGACGTGCGCGTGGTCTCGCTGCACGGCCGTAAGGATTTCACCCCGCTGTTCGCGGCGCTGGCGCGTTTCGAGCGCATCGCCGTGTTTACCGATCCCGAGAACACGCCCGCGACCATCGCCCAGGCTCTGCTCGAACGCGGCGTGGTGGACGCCCAGCTCATCGTGCTGGAGAATCTGGGTGGTCCCGGCGAGACCGCCCGGCGCATGCGCATGGAGGAGGCCTGGGACCTGCCGTTTTCCGATCTCAACCTGGTGATGGTGGAGCGCACCGCCCCGCCCGAGATCCCCCTTATGCTCGGCATCCCCGACCACTACTACTTCCACGAGAAGGGGCTCATCACCAAACTTTCCGTGCGGGCGGCCGGGCTGGCCATGCTCGGCGTCATGCCGGACAGCGTGGTCTGGGACATGGGGGCCGGCTGCGGCTCCGTGGCCATCGAGGCCTCGCATCTGGCGGCCGAGGGCCGCGTCTTCGCCATCGAGCGCGAACCACGGCGCGCGGCCATGATCCGCGAGAACGTACGGCGCATCGGGGCCTGGCTGGTGGAGACCGTGCAGGGCGAAATGCCCGATTCCCTGGCCAAGCTGCCCGACCCGGACCGCGTATTCATCGGCGGGGGCCTGGGGCGCGACACCCGCAACCTCGCCGTGGCCTGCCACCGGATCAAACCCGGCGGCCGCGTCGTCGCGCACGCCATTCTGCTCGACACGCTCATGCGCGTGAAGGACTACTTCCAGACCCGCAACTGGAATTTCGGCGTCACCCAGTTGCAGGCGAGCCAGGCCGACCGGCTCGCCGGGGACTTCCGTCTGCGCGCGCAGAACCCCGTGTTCATCGTCTGGGCCGACAAGCCCGCGCCCGCGCAGTGATGCACCCGATGGAAACGCGCCGGGGAACGCGATGATGCGCCGGACCGCGCTGCATGTCTTTTCCGCCCGGGGGCTTGATCTCGCCCGCGAACTCGCGCCGTCGCTTGATGCCGACGTGTTTGCGCCCGCGCGTTTGGCGGCGGGCCGCGATGGCGTGGCCGGCTTCGACGACCTCGCGGCGCACATGACCGCGACGTTTCATCGCTACGCGCGCCACGTTTTCCTCGGGGCCGTGGGCATCGCCGTGCGAACCGTGGCCCCGCACTTGCTGGACAAGACGTGCGATCCGGCCGTGGCCGTGCTGGATCTGGCCGCGCGTTTCGCCGTGAGCCTCGTCTCCGGCCACGCTGGCGGGGCCAACGAGCTGGCGCGCGAACTGGCCCGGCTCACGGGCGCGCTGCCCGTCGTCACCACCGGCACGGACGTGTCCGGCCTGCCCGGCGTGGACGAACTGGCCGCGCGCAAGGGTATGGCCGTGGCCAATCCCCGCGCGGTCAAGGCCGTTTCCGCAGCGCTGCTCGAGGGCAGGGGCGTGCAGGTGTTCGACCCCGAGGGCCGGCTGCTCGGCGGAGAGGATGCGGGCGGGCTGTTCGTCGCGACGCGCCCTGAGGATTGGGATCCGGCCGCGCCGGGCGTGTGGTGCCACTGGCGCACGGGCGGGGAGTTCCCGGCCACGTTCCGGGTCTATCCGCGCTGTCTGTGCGTGGGGCTGGGCTGCCGCAAGGGCGTGCCCGCGCGGGAAATTCTTGCGCACGCTCGCGCTGTTCTTGCGCACGCGGGGCTGGCGGAGCAAAGCGTCGCCGCCGTGGGCACAGTGGATATAAAGCGTGATGATCCGGGCATTTGTGAGGCCATGGCCGCCCTTGGCCCGGAAAATGTATTCTACGACGCGCGGACTCTGGCGGATGTCGCGTCCGCCGGGCAGTCCGAGACGGTCCGCCGCCGGATCGGCTGTGGAAGCGTGTGCGAGGCCGCGGCCTTGCTGCTTTCCGGTGCGGAAGCCCAGCTGGTGGGCAAGACCAAGACCAGCCGCGTCACCTGCGCCGTGGCCCTGCGCCTGGCCTGACGGACGGAAAAGGGGAGACATCGTGGACAAACGCATCACCGTCGTCGGCCTCGGGCCGGGGGATTCCTCGCTCTTGCCGCCCATGGCCCGGCAGGCCCTGCTGCGAGCCGGTGCCGTGGTGGGGTACAAGGGCTACATCACCCTGGTGGAGCCGGAGCTTCTGGATGGGAAGAAGGTCGTGTCCACGGGCATGATGGGCGAGATAGAGCGCTGCGGCGCGGCCATCGATCTGGCGCTCTCGGGCGTGGAGACGGCGATGGTGTGCAGCGGCGACCCCGGCGTGTACGCCATGTCCGGGCTGGTTCTGGAGCTCATGGAGTCGCGCGGGCTGCTCGACGAGCTGGAGCTGACCGTGGTGCCGGGCATTCCCGCCCTGTGCGCGGCGGCAGCCCTGCTCGGCGCGCCGCTCATGCACGACTTCGCGGTGGTGAGCCTGTCCGACCTGCTCACCCCGTGGGACCTCATCGAGCGGCGGCTCATCGCGGCAGCGGCGGCGGATTTCGTCGTGGTGCTGTACAATCCGCGCTCCAGCCGGCGGACCAACCACCTGCCGCGCGCCCTGGAGGCCCTGGGCGAATTCCGAATGGGGACGACGCCCGTCGGAATGGTCAAATGCGCCTTCCGGCCCGGTCAGGAGGTCGTCGTGGCCACATTGGAGACATTCGACCCGGAACTTGCCGATATGCAGAGCATTCTTGTGGTGGGAGCCTCGTCCACGCGGCTGACCGGCGGACGTCTGCTCACCCCTCGCGGCTATGCCGGAAAATACGCAATGGAATGGGGCGGAACCTCGCAGGGATCGTGAAAAAAATCCCGGAAAAGTGCGCGGCCTCCCTTGCCAGAACGCGCGGTTTGGGGGTATCTGGGTCACTGTTCGTCTCGGAGCGCTCCTTCGGGTACACGGGGGAGTGTTTCTGTACAGGCTAGAGGAAGATGTGGAGTTCTCACGTACGTGAAGAAGGAGGATTGAGGAGCATGAAACGTTCTCTTTTCATGAGTATGATCGTCGCCGCTCTGGCTTTCGCCCTGGCGATGCCCCTGTACGCTGGTGGCAAGGCCGCGCCTGCTGGCACGATCACCATGCAGCCCAGCGCTGGTAAGGCCACCAAGAAGCCGGCGAAGTTCAGCCACAAGTCCCATGCGGCCGCCAAGTGCGCCGAGTGCCACCATCACAAGGTCGGCAGCAACGAGTACGCCAAGTGCGACAGCAAGGGTTGCCATGAGGACATGACCGCCAAGACCGGCGCCAAGTCCTACTACGCCGCTTTCCACAGCAACAATCCGAAGTCTTGCGTCGGTTGCCACAAGAAGGCCGCCAATCCCAAGGCTCCTACCGCCTGCAACAAGTGCCACGCCTAGTCGCAGGTCTTTAGCTCACGAAGGGGGGAGCTGCGCAAGCGGCTTCCCCCTTTTTAACTTTTCCTCCTGGAGGAGAAGACAATGCCGCCGACTCCCCCTTCTCACGATGACGCCCTGGACCTCGACGCCCTGGACTTGAAGTCCGACGAGGGCAAAAAGGCCGACGCCTCCGAGAGCGACTTCGAAAAGGAGCTGGAGGCGTTGTTCGAGGAAGAACTCGCCTCCTCCGACGAGAAGCCTGCCTCGACTCCGCCGAAGGCCGCTCCCGAGGCCGGACAGGACGCGCCGGAAGAAGACGTTCTTCAGCTCGACGATCTCGTCACGGAGCCCGCCGCGACCGCTTCGGCCGTGCCTACCGTCACGTCCGACGACGCCATGGCCGATTCCACTGGTGCCGCCGACGAGGACATCCTCGATCTCGGTGCGTTCGACACCGGGGGCGAACTTGACCTCGCTCCGCCAGAGGGCGGCGGCACGGACGACGGCGCCATTGATCTTTCCGGTCTGGACGAGATCATTTCCGGCTTTGGCGAGACCAAGGCCGCTCCGGCAGCCTCCGCCGCGCCGGCGTCTCCCGCTTCCGCCGCGCCGACGCCCGAGGCTGTTTCGCCCGCGCCGTCTCAGGACGCGGACGAGGAGCCGTTGGACCTCGGTCTCGACGATCTGCTGGAGGAACCGCAGGCCGCTGCCGAGCCTGAGCCCGTCGCCGCTTCCGTCCCGCACGATTCCGTGGACTTCGGCGGACTGCTTGAGGACTTGGACGTTTCCGCCGCGCCGGCGTCTCCCGCTTCCGCCGCGCCGACGCCCGAGGCTGTTTCGCCCGCGCCGTCTCAGGACGCGGACGAGGAGCCGTTGGACCTCGGTCTCGACGATCTGCTGGAGGAACCGCAGGCCGCTGCCGAGCCTGAGCCCGTCGCCGCTTCCGTCCCGCACGATTCCGTGGACTTCGGCGGACTGCTTGAGGACTTGGACGTTTCCGCCGCGCCGGCGTCTCCCGCTTCCGCCGCGCCGACGCCCGAGGCTGTTTCGCCCGCGCCGTCTCAGGACGCGGACGAGGAGCCGCTGGACCTCAGCCTCGCCGATCTGCTGGAGGAGCCACAGGCCGCCGCGCCTGAGACGCAGCCTGCCGCGACGTCGGCCGCCGCCGAGGACATCCTGGATCTCACGCTGCCCGATTTCTCCGAGCCCGAACCCGGCCGCGACTTGGTGGCCGAGCAGGAGCAGGCCGACATGGGCGGTGAGCTGAATCTTTCCCTGGACGACGCCGCGCCCGCGCCCCCCGTCACCGAGGACGCCGTGGACCGGTTGCTTGGTGGGGATCTGGACATGGGCGGCCTCATGGAGGGCATCGAGCCCGCTGCCGGCGGGGAGCCGCAGGGTGAAACAGCCCTGGACGCCCAGGCCCTGCTCGATCAGATTCCCGAGGCGGAACCTGCGCCGGAGGCTGTGGTCGAGGTTGAGCCTACGTCTGAGCCCAAGGCTGAGCCTGAGCTTGTGGCCGAGGCTGAGCCTGCGCCCGAACCTGTGGCCGAACCTTCCGTGGCCGTTGAATCTTTGGCCGCCGCGCCAGAACCCGAAGCAAGACCGGTTGCCGAATCCGGGTTCGACGTCGCATCCATGGCTGAACCCGAATCCGTGGCCGAGGCTGTGCCCACAATAGAGCCCGAACCGGCCCTCGCCGAATCGGCCATGGGAAGCGAACCGCTGCTGGCCTCTGAATCCGAGCCCGTGGTCGAGGCCCCGGACATGCCTGACCTTCTCGAATCCTTCGACGCCGGGGACAACGTCGCCGTCCCCGCCGAACCTTCCGTGGAGCCTGTCTCCGAACCCGTGTCCGCCCAGGAACCCGTGTCCGGGCCAGCCCCGCGGTTGGCTGACGCCGCCTTGGCCGGGGCCGTGGCCGGAGCCCTCGCCACCGGCGCGTTCGCGGCGATGACGGCTCCCGCCGCCACCACGGAGGCCGAGCCCATTGAATTGACTGAACAGGCCGAACAGACCGAATTGGCCGAGACGCCGAAGGAGACCGAGCCCGCGAAGCCGGCCGTCTCCATCGAGGAGTTCGGCGAACTGCGCGAGCGTCTGGAGTTGCTCGCCACCCAGCTTACCGGCAACAGCGTGGCCGTTGTGCGTCTGGAGGGCAAGCTGGCCGAGCGTGAAACGACGCTGGCCGAGATTCAGGAGCGCCTGCGCGCGTCCGAGGCCGAGGCCGAGCGTCTGCGCGGCGAGTTGTCCGCCCTGCGCGGCCACATGGAGGAAAGCCTGACCGCTCAGAACGAGTCCGTGCGGCAGGAGCTGGCTTTGGCCACCCAGGCCTCGGCCGACAAGTCCCAGGCCGCCATGGACAAGGCCCTTGGCGCGGTGGACAAGGCGCTGGCCGCCCTGGACAGGGCGCAGGCCGCCACGGACCGTGTGGACTCGCTGACCCCACGTGTGGAGAGCGCCGAGATGACCGTGCGCGGCGTGGGCGCGCGTCTCACGCAGATCGAGAACCGTCAGGGCCAGCAGGACCGCGAGATCACGGCGGAGATCGCCCGCTCCGTCCCCCGCGAGGCCGCCAAGGTCATTCGTGAGGAGATCGCCAATCTGGCCGCCACCATGCGCGACGAATAGCCGCCGCCAAAGCGAAAACGAAAGGGCCACTCCGTTGGGGGCGGCCCTTTTTTCGTGCGTCGATGCGGGGAGGGACTACGCGATGGGCGCTGGAACCAGCACCGACACGGGCTCCACGATGTCGAAGGATTTGGTCGATTCGATGAGGCGGTAGATGACCGTCTCGTTCAGCTCGGAGTCCTTGGCCAGCAGCAGCATGCCGTCGGTGGAGACGATGTCCTCCTCCAGCACCATGTTCTCCTTGAGCTCGCGCATGGTCACCCGGCGGCGCACATAGCCCGCGTCCACGGGGATGGTCGATTCGAAAGCCTGGAGCACGGCCGGGTCGTACAGGCCGCGCGCGCTGGACATCCGCGCGAAGATGACCGCCGCCGGCAGTCCCCGGTGACTCAGCAGGTCATAATCCAGCACTACCTTGAGCACCCTGGCGCCGAAGGGGGGATTCTCGTCGAAGCGCGCGTGCTGCAGGCGGATGATTTCCGCCACCAGCCCCATGCGCGGAATGTGCGCGAGCAGCCCCGCCCCGACCTTGGGGTGGCTCTCGAACAGCCGCCGCTCCTCGCCCGTCAGCTCCTTGCCGGCGCGGATCTTCTCCAGCAGGGCCGGTGGCAGGGAGACGCAGCCGATGTGCGAGAGCATGGCCGCCATGTCCACCTCGAAAAACTGGGGAATGAGCATGGCCTGCGAGAGCCGTCGCACCAGCCCCTGAATGCGCAGGCAACGGCCGAAAGCGGCCGGATTGGCCAGACTGAGCACCTCGGTCAGCGCCTGCACGGACCCGTGCATGGTCTGCTCGATGAAACTCTGCTCGGCCGTGAGCAGCTCGTGCTGGGCCAGACCCGCCTCGATGCAGTGCGCGAGCGAGGCCGGCGGCGCGGGCTTGGTGGCGCAGCTGAAGGCCAGTCCGTCCATGACCGCGCCCACCGCGGCGTCGAGTTCGTGGTGCGAGGCCATGAGCATGCCCACGGTGTAGGGATAGGCGGTGCGGATGGCCTCGAGCAGGGTCGGGCCGTCGCGGCGGCCAAGAGTGAAGTCCGTGAGCACGACGGGGAAGGGACCGGCCTGGCGCACGGACTTCACCGCCTCCTCCGCCCCCACGGCGAATGTCATGTCGAAGCGCCGGGAGAGCTGATCGTGCAGGGATCCCAGGGGATTGGCCCCGGCCTCCACCATGAGCGCCTTGCGCGTCGTCTGGTTCATCGTTTCTCCCGCAATGTTAAATGGGCCCGCGCGGCGCGGCTCATGCTGCATACCCCGGCGGCCTTCCGTGCGCAAGGTTCGCCGGGCGCGCGTCGCCGCACTCGACGAAGTGGGGGGCGGCGTGCTACTGGTTGCCGATCAAACAAAGGGGGAGGGACCTCACCGGTTTTTTCCTCTTTCCCGCCCGGGGTCCACCGCGTCGTGCGGTCGCGATCATTTCCCACCGGGCGGGTTTTCCGGTCGCACAGCCGGGCCGCCCAGCCCGGAAGAGCGGGAGAACGCATGGAGTCGATGGAGAAGCAGGCCTTGCAGGTGACCAAGGAGATCGTGGTCAAGTTCATTGAGGTGGGCCGCATCTCCCCCGCCAATTTCGCCGAGCATTTTTCGGACATTTATGGCGAGATCCTCGCCACCGTGTCCGGCGGTGCGGTCGGCGCGCATGTCTCCGGCGTCAAGGACAGCGGCAAGGTCGAATAGTTCATGCAGCCCACTTCCCCCCTGAGTCAGCAGAGCCAGAGCCGCCGCGACGAGGTCCACGGCCGGCAGGTGGCGGCCATGTTCGGCCGCATCGCGCGCTGGTACGACTTCCTCAACCACGCCCTCAGCCTCGGCATGGACATCTACTGGCGTTGGCGGCTGGCCCGCGCGGCCCGGCCCGGCCGGCGTGGCGTGGTGCTCGACTTGGCCGCCGGCACCATGGACGTCTCCCTGGCGCTGACGCGGCAGTATCCGGATTGTCGCGTGCTGGCCGTGGATTACACGTTGCCCATGCTCTCGCGCGGGCTGCGCAAGATCACCCCCGAGCTTTCCACGCGCATTCTGCCCGTCCAGGGCGACGGCCGGCGTCTGCCCCTGCCCGACGAGTCCGTGGACGCCGCCACCATCGCCTTCGGCATCCGCAACATCCGCCCGCGCATGGCCGCCCATCGCGAGGTGCTGCGCTGCCTTAGGCCCGGGGGCCGCTTCTGCATTTTGGAATTCGGCACCGGCAGCCGCAAGGTGTGGGGCGGGTTGTACAATTTTTATCTCAACTCGGTGCTGCCGGCCTTTGGCCACCTCATTTCCGGCGACCGCACGGCCTATCGCTACTTGGCCGACACCATCCGCGAGTTTCCCGACGAGCGGCGGCTGGCGCGCGAGCTGCTGGACGCCGGATTCGCCCGCGTGTTTCACGTTGCCATGCTCTCGGGCATCGTGTACCTGCATGTGGCGGAAAAGGCGGGCGGTGACGATGTCACGACCGAAACGCCGGCCGACGCCTCCGCGCATGGCTCCGCGCCCGTGTCCCCCACCGGGGACGACGGGCCGTCGCTGTTGCGCTGCTTCACGCGCGAGGATCCCGGCAAGGACCCGCACGGAGAAGAGGACGGGGACTAGCGCCCCCCGGGTAATTTTTACAAGTGGAATGATTTTTGTTGGATCAGAACGACCGGCCCATGGCCACCAGCAGCACGCCCAGAATCATGGCCGAAAGGCCGAGGGCGCGCAGAACGCGGGGCGTTTTGCCGGCCAGGGAGAGCAGGATGTCGGGCATCCTGTCCGCCAACAGGAAATAGGGCAGGCCCTCCAACAGGAAGGCCAGACCAAGAGCCACGAAGAAGAACGACCAGTCGAGCTGCATGCGGCACTTGTATCCGCGCGGACACATGTTGTCCACCGGCCGCGCGCTCAGGAGGAACGGAAGACGCATGGCTTTGAAAACCACCATTGAGGATTTGCGGGCCGGCAAGAGCAAGATCGCCGTGGTCGGCCTGGGCTATGTGGGCCTGCCGCTGGCGGTGGCCCTGTCCCGGCATTTTTCGGTCATCGGATTCGATATTTCGCAAAAGCGCGTGGATGAGCTGAAGGGCGGAAGCGACCGCACCGGCGAGGTGCTGCCCGAGAACCTGAAGAGCGCCGTTATCGATTACACCTGCGAACCCACGCGCCTGCGCGAGGCCGCCTTCATCATCGTGGCCGTGCCCACGCCCATCGACGCGCACAGAAGCCCGGACCTGCGCCCCGTCATCGGGGCCACGCGCACCGTCGGCGCCAACCTCGCTCCCGGCGCGGTGGTCGCCTACGAGTCCACTGTCTACCCCGGTCTCACGGAGGAGGTCTGCGTGCCCCTGCTGGAGGAGCACTCCGGCACCAAGTGCGGCGAGGGCTTCTTCGTCGGCTACTCTCCGGAGCGCATCAATCCCGGCGACCGCGAGCACAAACTGGAAACCATCGTCAAGGTTGTCTCCGGGCAGGACGCCGCGACGGCCGACCTGCTGGCCGGCGTGTACGGCGCGGTGGTCAAGGCCGGCGTGTACCGCGCCTCCAGCATCAAGGTGGCCGAGGCGGCCAAGGTCATCGAGAACACCCAGCGCGATCTGAACATCGCCCTCATGAACGAGCTGGCCGTCATTTTCGACCGCATGGGCGTGGACACCCTGGAGGTGTTGCAGGCCGCCGGCACCAAGTGGAACTTCCTGCACTTCCGGCCAGGTCTGGTGGGCGGCCACTGCATCGGCGTGGACCCGTACTACCTGACCTTCAAGGCCCAGGCTCTCGGCTTCTCCCCGCGCGTCATCCTGGCCGGCCGCGCCATCAACGACGACATGGGCAAGTTCATCGCCGACACCTGCGTCAAAAAGCTCATCGCCGCCGACGCCAAGGTCAAAGGCGCGCGCGTGGGCGTGTTCGGCTTCACCTTCAAGGAGAACGTGCCCGACCTGCGTAACACCAAGGTCATCGACGTGGTGCATGAGCTGGAGGAGTACGGCGTGAGGGCGCTGGTGCACGACCCCATGGCCGACTACGCCGAGGCCCGGCGCGAGTACGGCATTGAGCTTTGCCCGCAGGAGGATCTGCGCGACCTGGACGCCGTGATTCTGGCCGTGGCGCACCGGCAGTACGAATCCCTCGGCCTGGACGAGCTGCGCGGGCTGTTCCGCGCCGGGGCCGCGCCGCTGGTCATCGACGTGAAGGGACGTTTCACCCCGGCCGAGGCCGCCGACGCCGGCGTGACCCTCTGGCGATTGTAGGGGACCGGAGGGCGACCACCATGCTGCTCGTGGCCGCCGCGACCCACCAGGAACTCGCCGCTGTCCTCGGCGACGCGGCTCCCGCCCGGCAGGGCGAGGTGGCGGAGCTAGAGGCCGACGGCCGCCGCGTGCTGGCGCTTGTCACCGGCGTGGGGATGCTGAACGCGGCCTTGGAGACGGGGCGGGTTCTCGCCGTTCGGGGCGATCTCGCCGGCGTGCTGGACGTGGGCGTGGCCGGCAGCCTGGATGTGGCAACGCATCCCGTTGGCTGCGTGCGGGTCGTCGAGAGCGAGATTTGGCCGGAGTACGGGCTGCTGGCCCATGGGGCGGTGACGGCCGATGCCCGCGCCCTGTGCTTCAGCCTGGACGGGTCGGCGCCGGACGCGCCGGACGCGGTGTTTGATACCCTGGCCTGGGACGCCGGGGCGGAGCTCGCCGCCATGGGGCTTGGTCCGGCAACGGAGAAGCCGCGCGCGCGCGCGCTGACCGTGAGCGGCGTGACGGCCGACGCGGCCAGGGCCGGGGCGCTGCGAGAACGCTTCGGACCCTGTTTGGAGAATATGGAGGGCTTCGCCATGGCCTATGTGGCCAGACGGGCCAGGCTGCCCTTCGCGGAGCTGCGCGCGGTGTCCAACCCGACCGGCGCGCGGCCGCCAAGGGACTGGAATCTGCCCGGGGCGCTCGCCGCGCTGGGTGCGGCGGTGCGGGGGCTCCTGGCCTCGGACCGGCGGGAAGGCAACAACCGGGATGCGGATGGACGGGATGAACGAGCTTAGCGCCTATTTCGCCGGGGAAATGCCCGGCATCAACGCCTTTCTCGCCGCCGAGGCGGACAAACTGGACGGCCTCGTGCGCGATGTGGCGCGCCACGTGCTGCTCTCCGGCGGCAAGCGCATCCGGCCCATGCTGACCATCCTGTTCGCCCGGGCCATGGGCCACGGACAAGGCATGCTGCCCATCGCCTGCGCCATCGAGATGCTGCACACGGCAACGCTGCTGCACGACGACGTTCTCGACCAGGCCGAGACCCGGCGCGGCCGGACTAGCGCGCACGTGGCCTTCGGCGTCACCGAGGCCATCCTCGCCGGCGACGTGCTCCTGGCCCTGGCCACGAAACTCGGCGCGGACTACGACATTCCCCGCCTGAACTCGCTGCTGGCCTCCGGCACCATGTCCACGGCCAGGGGCGAAATTCTCGAACTCGCGCACGCGGCCAACCCCACCGCCGACCGCGCCCCCTATCTCGAGATCGTCATCGGCAAGACCGCCCGGCTCATCGAGACCGCCTGCCGTTGCGGCGCGGCGTTGGCCACGCCCGAGCGCGCGGCCGAGGATCTGGCCGGCAGCTACGGCCTGAACCTTGGCATCGCCTTCCAGCTGGTGGACGACGCGCTGGACTACACCGTCTCCGAGAGCGAGATGGGCAAACCCGCCGGCGGCGATCTGCGTGAAGGCAAAATGACACTGCCGCTCATCCTGCTGCTCGAATCCCTGCCCGGGGCCGAGGCGGACGAGATCCTGGCCGGCATCCGCGAGAAGCGGTTGACGGAGGAGCAGACCGGACGCATAGTCGGCATGATTCGTGAGAAGGGCTTGGCCGAGTGCACCCGCCAGACCGCGCGGGAGTATGGTGAGCGGGCCCTGGGCGAACTCGCCGCCCTGCCCGAGTCGCCGGAGCGCGTCGTTCTGATTCAGGCGGCGGAGTATGTTCTCACGAGAAGGAAATGACGGGGGGCCCATGCCCGGGAATCTGCTGCTCAATTCGCCACATCTGCTTCAGAAGATCTCCCTTTCGCCGGTCATGCTCCGGCTCATGCAGGAGGCCCTCAAGCCCGAGCCGGACTTCGCCGTCATGGCCGAGACCATCCGGCTGGACCCGGCGCTGGCCACCACGGTGCTCAACCTCGTGAACTCCGCCTTCTACGGCCTGCCGCAGAAGGTCACCGACCTGCACCGCGCAGCCCTGGTGCTGGGCAGTCGCGAGATTCTCAAAATGGCCGTGTCCATGACCCTGCACAAGGATCTGGAGAACGGCTTTCCCGAATGCCATTACGATTTCTACCCCGACTGGCGGCTCATCGTCTGGTCCTCCATCGCCGCGGAGCTCATCGCCGCGCGGTTGTGCCCGGAGCGCGCGGATCAGGCCTACCTCTGCTGTCTGCTCAAGGACGTCTCGCTGCTGTTTTTGCGCTGCGCCGCCCAGGACCTGCTGCCCGAGCCGGACCAGGGCGACCGCATCACCGTGTTGGCCAACGGCCAGCTGGAGCGCGAGGCCGAGGCCTGGGGGCTGCACCACGCCGCGCTCTCACAGCTGTTGCTGGCGCGCTGGGGCATTCCGCTGGAGATGTGCGAGAGCATCCGCTTCCACCACGACGTGGACGGCCTGACGGGACATCCGCCGCTGACCCAGGCCGTGGTGCTGGCCACGCAATGGTCGGAGATGGAGTTGGGCCACGCCGAGGGACCGTACAACGTGGTGCGGTTCGAGGGGCTGCTGCGCTCGGTGCTCGGCATGACCGAGCGCGAGGTGGACAGCCTGCGCGCCGAGTGCCTGCGGCGCTTCCGCTCCATGCTCCAGGCCCTGGGCATCGGCGAGGGCGACGCCGACTGCGCCTACTACCAGCATTCGGTGAAGGCCATGCAGGGCTACTGCTTCCTCAGCATGGATCTGCTCACCGCCACGGGCGGGCTCCTTTCCGTGGCGCAGATACTGGGCAAGCACATCCGCCTCAACTGGGACGCGCGCAGCTGGGAGGCGGCGCTCAAGTCGCCCCACCGCGAGACCTTCCGCCTGTTCCGGCTGACGGCCGACGGTCGGCTGGAACGCTCCGAGGAGCGCCACCCCTGGGGCAAGATCCCCTGGACCCTGCGCTCGCCTGGACTGGAGATCGAGTCCGGCGGGCAGCGCCTGGGCGAGCTGCGCCTGGGCGAGGCCAATCTTCCCGCCGAGGAGCTGGAGAACCTGCGCCTGTACCTGCGCTTCTTCGGCCAGGGGTTTGAGCACTACTGCGCGCGGCAGGCCGTGCTGGAGGAGAAGGCGCTGGCCTTCGACAAAATCCCCATCGGCGTGGCGCGGCTGGACTGCACTGGCCACGTGGTCGCCGCCAACGGCAAGCTGGCGGAATATCTGAACCTGACCGAATCGGCCAACGGCCGGGCCTTCGGCGAGCTTTTGGCCAATCGTCTGCCGGTGGAGACCGTGGCCGAATTCGATGCCTTCGCGGCCGATTCCGCCCGCGCGCAGTTCGGCAAGATCGACTACCTCCTCGGCCCCGGTCCAGACGGCGCCGTGCGCGACAGCGCGTTCTATTTCTCCGCCCATCGGCAGGAGGACGCCTCGGGGCCCTGCATCCTGGCGCTTTTGGAGGACTTGCGGGGGCTTTCCGAGGTGGAGGTGCGCACGCTCAGCCGCAAGAATTTCCTGGAGCGTCTCATCTCCTCCATGCATGAGCTGGTGCTCACCGTGGACGGCCGCAGCCTCGTTACTTTCTGCTCGCGGCAGGATCTGGGGCTTGTGGGCAAGCCGTTTTTCACGGCCTTCCAGCCCACGGAGAGCTGTGTGGAGGCCTGGAGCCCCTGCCTGCTTACGGCGGAGTGCCCCAACCACGTGGAGGCCGTGCTGCACCGCGATGGAGGGGAGGAGCTGGCCTTCGAGTTCTCCTTCGCGCCGCTGGGCGGCCCGGCCCGCGTTCAGCCGGGGCAGGGCGGGGCGAACCCGCGGGAGTGTCTCGTCGTGGGGCGCGATCTCACGCACATCCGCCGGCTGGAGGCCAAGCTCAAGGTGCGGGCCATGCTCGACGGCCTGACCGGCCTGTACAATCACTACCAGTTCCACACCACCCTGGAGCGCGAGGTCACGCGCGCCAGGCGCACGGGCCGGGGCATGGGACTGGTGTTCTGCGACCTGGACAAATTCAAGAACGTGAACGACGAGAAGGGGCATCTGGCGGGCGACCAGGTGCTTCGCCGCATGGGAACCCTGTTGCTGCACGTGGTGCGCCAGGGCATGGATTTCCCCTGTCGTTACGGCGGGGACGAGTTCGCCGTCATCGTGACCGAGGTGGACGCGGGGCGGGTGTCGGCCATCGGCCAGCGCGTGTTGGACGACGTGCGCGAGCAGTTCGCCGGGATGGTGAGCGTGAGCGTGGGCGCGACCCTGATGCGCGAAAAGGACACCCCGCAGAGTCTGCTGGGGCGTGCGGACAGGCTGGCCTATCGGGCCAAGAGCGCCGGGGGCGACGCCCTGGTGATGGAATAGGGAAGGCCCGGCGGCGCGCTGGGACAAACGGCCGGATGCGGCCTTTCTGCAAGGAGATTTCTATGCTTCGGCGCTTCGAGGTGGGGCTCAAACCCCAGGTACGCGATGTGGTCGGCGAGCGCGTTGCGCGCAAGATCAAAAACGAGCTGGGCATTGGTCTGGCCGGGGTGCGCACCGTGCGCGTGTACACCGTGGAGGGGCTGACCGACGCGCAGGCCGACGCGGTGATGGACACGGGGGCCCTGCACGATCCCGTGCTGCACGAGGTGTCGCGGACCCCCCCGAAGCGGGACGACGTTCCCGACTGGGTGCTGGAGGTGGGCTTTCGTCCCGGCGTCACCGATAACGAGGCCAAGACCGCGCGCGCGACCATCCTCCTGGTGCTCGGGCTCGACGCCTCCGCCGACGTGAGCGTGTACACCAGCGCGCAGTATCTGCTGTACGCCGCGCCGGGAGCGCCGCTGGAGGAGAAGACCGTTCTGCGCATCGCGCGCGATCTGCTGGCCAACGAGCTCATTCAGCGTTTCGAGTACAAATCCGCCGCGCAGTGGAGGACCGAACCCGGGTTCACGCCGCGCGCCGCGCGCGTCACCGGCCAGGCCTGCGACACCGTGGCCGTGGTGCCGCTCACCACCATGAGCGACGACGAGCTCACCGCCTTCAGCCGGGCCAACACGCTGGCGCTCTCGCTGGTCGAGATGCGGACCATCGCGGACCACTACCGCGACCCGGCCGTCCGCGCCGCGCGCAAGGCCGCCGGCCTGCCGCCGGAGCTGGTCGAAAACCCCACGGACGCCGAGGTGGAGGTGGTGGCCCAAACCTGGAGCGAACACTGCAAGCATAAGATATTCACGGCCGTCATCGACTACGAGGACGCGGAGACCGGCGGCCGGACCACCGTGAACAGCCTGTTCAAGACCTGCATTCAGAACAGCACGAAACGCATTCGCGCGGCCAAGGGCGCGCGCGACTTCTGCCTTTCCGTGTTCAAGGACAACGCCGGCGTCATCCGCTTCAACGAACGCCTCGACGTCTGCATCAAGGTGGAGACGCACAACTCGCCCTCCGCGCTCGATCCCTACGGCGGAGCGCTCACGGGCATCGTGGGCGTGAACCGCGACCCCATGGGCACCGGCATGGGTGCCAACCTGCTGTGCAACACCGACGTGTTCTGCTTCGCCTCCCCGTTCTGGGAGGGCGAGCTGCCGCCCCGGCTGCTGCACCCGCGGCGCGTGCTCGAAGGCGTGCGCGAGGGCGTGGAACATGGCGGCAACAAGAGCGGCATTCCCACGGTCAACGGCTCCATCGTCTTTGACGAGCGCTACCTGGGCAAGCCGCTGGTCTACTGCGGCACCGTGGGCACCATGCCCATCACCGTGGCCGGCAAGCCCAGCTACGAGAAGTGCGCCAAGCCCGGCGACGTCATCGTCATGAGCGGCGGGCGCATCGGCAAGGACGGCATCCACGGCGCGACGTTCTCCTCCGAGGAACTGCACGAAGGCAGCCCCGCCACGGCCGTGCAGATCGGCGACCCCATCACCCAGCGCAAGATGTACGACTTCCTCATGCGCGCGCGCGACCGCGGGCTCTACAACGCCATCACCGACAACGGCGCGGGCGGCCTGTCCTCCTCCGTGGGCGAGATGGCGCAGGACAGCGGCGGCTGCGACCTCGACCTCTCCAGGGCCCCGCTCAAGTACGATGGCCTGCGTCCGTGGGAGATCCTCATCTCCGAGGCGCAGGAGCGCATGACCTGCGCCGTGCCGCCGGAAAAACTGGACGAGTTTCTGGCCCTGTCCCGCGAGATGGGCGTGGAGTCCACCGCCCTCGGCACGTACACCGATTCGGGCTACTTCCTGGTGCGTTACGGGAGCAAGACCGTCACGCACCTGCCCATGGAGTTCATGCACGAGGGCCTGCCCCAGATGACGCTCTCGGCCCGCTGGGAAAAGCCGCGCGTGGAAGCCTCGCCTTTGCCCGCCGTGGCCGATCAGGCCGGGCTGCTCGCAAGGATGCTGGGCCGGCTGAACATTTGCAGCAAGGAATACGTCATCCGTCAGTACGACCACGAGGTGCAGGGCAGAAGCGTCGTCAAACCGCTGGTCGGCGTGAAGCGTGACGGCCCGGCCGACGCCGCGGTCATCCGTCCGGACTACCAGAGCGACGAGGGACTGGTCCTCTCCCATGGTATTTGTCCCAAGTACAGCGATCTGGATACGTACTGGATGATGGCCTGCGCCATCGACGAGGCCGTGCGCGGGGCCGTGGCCGTGGGCTGCGATCCCGACTACATGGCCGGCACGGACAACTTCTGCTGGTGCGATCCCGTGGAGAGCGAATCCACCCCGGACGGCCGCTACAAGCTGGCCCAGCTGGTGCGCGCCAACCGGGCGCTGGATCAGTTCTGCCAGGGGCTCGGCGTGCCCTGCGTTTCCGGCAAGGACTCCATGAAGAACGACTACAAGGGCGGTGGCGTCAAAATCTCCATTCCGCCCACGGTGCTCTTCTCGGTCATGGGCAAAATGCCCGACGTGAAGCTGGCCGTGACCTCCGACTTCAAGCGCGCGGGCGACTACGTATATGTCCTGGGCCTGACGCGGTCGGAGCTGGGCGGGGGAGAGGTCGCCGACGAGCTGGGCCTGAAGGGCGGGGAGGTGCCGCAGGTGGAGCTGATCCCCGCGCGCGAGCGCTACCGCGCCTACTTCCAGGCCACGCAAAAAAGGCTCGCCGTCGCCTGCCACGACTGCTCCGACGGCGGCCTTGGCGTGGCGCTGGCCGAGATGTGCATCGGCGGCCGGCTCGGGGCCGATGTGGATCTGGCGTTGGCGCCGCAGTGCGGCTGCTCCACGGCGTTGGAACTTCTGTACAGCGAGTCCGCCAGCCGGTTGCTGGTGGAGGTGCCCCCGGAGAACGCGGCGGCCTTCGAGGCGCTCTTCGCCGGGCAGTGCTTCGCCCGCATCGGCCGGGTGACGCAGGGCGATCTGCGCGTGGGCATGGCCGGGACGGAGGTGCTCTCCGCTCCCGTGGAGGATCTGGCGCGGGCCTTCAAGATCACCCTCGACTGGTAATCATCCGGTTCAGTTTGAAACAATCGGTCGCTGTCCATGCGCTTGTGGCATGGCGGCGGCCGATTGTTTTCTGTATACTTTTGCTTAAGTAATGACACTGTTGCGCCGATAGGATAAAACGCAAGAAATTGTCGGCAAACGTTGTCGCCTGGGCGCGCTTGCAAGGGAGGCCCATCGTGAGAAAATGCGCATCCGTTCTGCCGGGGCTGGCGATCCTGCTCTGTCTGTTCACCGTTCCGGCCTTCGCCGCGGGGAAAAAAGCCGCGGCCGCGCCTTTGGTCAAAACCGGGGCGCAGTACGTCGGTTCGACGGCCTGCGAGGGCTGCCACGAGAAGGAATACTCGAACTTCATGAAGTACGCCAAAAAAGCGCATTCCGACCGCAGCGTCAAACTCATGGCCAGGAAGCTGACCCCCGAGGAACTCAAGGGCTGCTATGCCTGCCACACCACCGGGTATGGCCAGCCGGGCGGCTTCGTCAGCTTCGAGAAAACGCCCGAGCTTGGCCACGCCGGGTGCGAGGTCTGCCACGGACCCGGCTCCGCGCATGTGGACTCCGGCGGCAACAAGTCCCTCATCAAGGGGCGCGGCCGGCTTTCGCTCAAGGATTGCGAGCGCTGCCACAATCCCGAGCGTGTGGCCAATTTCCGGTTCAAGCCCATGCTGTTCGGCGGCGCGCACTAGGAGGCCGGACATGACGATCTCTCGCGTTTCCATTCGCAAATCCCTCACCGCAAAGGTGCTCGTGCTTACCCTGGCGGTCAGCGGCGTGGTGTTCCTGTGTTTGTTCCTGGCCACCAGCTTCTGGCAGCGGCGGGCCATACTGGGCGAGGTCCGCCACAGTTCCGCGCGTTCCAGCCGCATGATCTCCATGGCCGTGGACGAGCCCATGCGCATCGGCGACAACGAGGCCACCCGCGCGCGTTTCGCCGATCTGGCCAGGCAGGACAAGGACGTCAACATCTATATGGTCGACTACGGTGGCAACATCACCTACGCCACGGACAACTCCACCGAGCGCAAGGATCTCGCCGCCGTTCTGCCGAATCCGGCGTTCAAGGCCATGCTCACCCGGGGCCTCAAGGAGAACGTCGACGCCGGCGATGTGATGAGCTTCGGCGGAACGAACTACTACACCGAGGTCAAGACCATCGCCAACGAGCCCAGCTGCCACCACTGCCACGGCGCGAGCAAGCCCATCCTGGGCGCCCTCGTCACCCGGCAGAACCTCTCGGAGCAGTTCTCGGCCCTGCATCTCACCCAGTTCTTCACGGCCCTGCTTTCGCTGGCCGGCATGCTGGCGCTCAGCTACGTCATCTTCAACTTCATCAAGCGCAAGGTCATCGCCCGCATCACCAGCATCGAGCGCAGCGCCGACGAGGTTCTCCAGGGCAACCTCAACGCCGCCTTCAAGGTGGAGGGCGAGGACCGGCTGGCCGCGCTGGCCGAACATCTGGGCGCCATGGTCGAGCGCATCAAGGACCAGCTGGAGTACAACAAGGGCCTGCTCGACGGCATCATCGTGCCCATGCTCGTCACCAACGAGCTTTCGGTCATCACCTTCGCCAACGGCCCGCTGCTCAAAATCCTCGGCAAGGCCGAGAGCGAGGTGCTGGGCCAGTGCCCGGACATCGTCTTCTATGGCGAGAAACGAGAGACCTTCACCCAGAAGGCCATCGACACCTGCTCCAACGTGAGCGACAACCTCTCCTTCACCCGCGCCGACGGGCTGAGCTTCCCGCTGCAGGCCGAGGTCTCGCCCCTTAAAAACGCCCAGGGCGATCTGGTCGGCGCCATCACCATGCTCGTGGATCTGACCTCCGAGGAGCAGTCGCGCCAGCGCATCGAGGCGCACCGCCAGGCGCTGCTCTCCGTGGCCAACGATGTGACCCAGGTGGCCCTGCGCCTGGAGGAAGCCTCGAGCCACCTGACCAGCCAGATGGAGGAACTGACCCGCGGCATGGATGACGCCTCCGGCCGCACGCAGAGCATGGCCACCGCCATGGAGGAGATGAACGCCACGGTACTCGAGGTGGCCAGGAACGCCAGCGAGACGGCCGAGGCCTCGGGCAAGTCCAACAGCATCGCCCGCGAGGGCGGGGAGAAGGTGCAGAGCACCATCTCCGAGATCGGCGAGGTGGCCAACACCACGACCAAGCTCTCCGGGGCGCTGGGCGAGCTGGCCAAGAGCGCCGAGGGCATCGGCGAGGTCATCGGCGTCATCAACGACATCGCCGATCAGACGAATCTGCTGGCGCTCAACGCCGCCATCGAGGCCGCGCGCGCCGGCGAGGCCGGGCGCGGGTTCGCCGTCGTGGCCGATGAGGTGCGCAAACTGGCCGAGAAGACCATGGGCGCCACCAAGGAGGTCGAGACCGCGATTCAGAACGTGCAGACCAGCACCCAGCAGGCCGTGACCGAAATGGACGCGGCCAAAACCCGCGTGGACACGACCACCGAGCTGGCCGGCGGCGCGGGTGGAATGCTCACGCAGATCGTCGGTGCCTCGGACCACATCGCCGACATGGTGCGTTCCATCGCCACTGCGGCCGAGGAGCAGAGCGCCACCAGCGAGGAGATCAACCTCAACGTCAGCGAGATCAGCAACATCTCCAGCCAGATGTCCAAGGACATCCAGTCCGCCAACGAGCGCATCCACGAGGTCGCCGGCATGGCGCGCGAGCTGTCCCGGCTGGTGGAGAAGTTCCGCAGCGACGAGGACCAGAAGTAGCCGGTCGCTCCTGCGCTGTCATCAAGCCCCGCCGGAACCAGCGTTTCGGCGGGTTTTTTTTTGCGCTTCGCCCAGCGGCGCGTGCCTGTGGCCTGCGTATATTTGGCAAGCGGCCCGCCTTTCAGTATGCAACCGCAAATCGTTCTCACTTCGACATCAAGAACGCTTGACATATGTCGCGTTCACTATTAGGAACTATTCTCAACGCAGAGAGGTACCCATGGAGACGAACGAAAAGCGGGGCGTCAGGCTATCGAGGCAGCGCGAAACCATCCTGACCGAACTTTGCAAGGTCAAGACCCACCCCACGGCCGACGAGGTCTACGAGATGGTGCGGAAGATCATGCCGCGCATCAGCTTGGGAACGGTGTACCGCAACCTTGATTTTCTGAGCAATCAGGGAGTTGTGCTGCGCCTGGGCGGAGCCGGAACGCAAAAGCGTTTCGACGGCAATCCCGTGCCGCATCCGCATCTGCGCTGCTCCGTCTGCGGCCGCGTGGAGGATGTGGAATATCCGTTGTCCCTCCCGGAGCTGCCCGACGGGGAGACCATGGGCTACACTGATCTGCGCTGCGACGTGGAGTTCGTGGGGGTCTGCCCCCAGTGCGCTCGCAAAAAAATGTAGGCGCCGCCAGTTTTCTCCTGGCGCTCCGCGTCTTATATGGTAGGACGAGATCGTAACCAACTGCCGGCCGCAAGCGCCGGCCATTCCTCAAAGGAGTCGAACATGAGCCTTCGTGGAACCCGCACCGAGAAGAACATCCTTACCGCTTTCGCCGGAGAGTCGCAGGCCCGCAACCGCTACACCTATTTCGCGGCCGCGGCCAAAAAAGAAGGCTACGTGCAGATCTCCGCCATCTTCGAGGAGACCGCCGACCAGGAGAAGGAACACGCCAAGCGCCTGTTCAAGCTGCTGGAGGGCGGCGAGGTCGAGATCACCGCGGGCTTCCCCGCCGGGGTCATCGGCTCCACGGTGGAGAATCTGAAAGCGGCCGCCGGCGGCGAGCATTACGAACAGGAGACCATGTACCCCGAGTTCGCCAAGATTGCCCGCGAGGAGGGATTTGGCGAAATCGCCGTCATCTTCGAGTCCATCGCCGTGGCCGAGCGCTTCCACGAGAAGCGCTACAAGGCCCTGGCCGCCAACATCGAGTCCGGCAAAGTCTTCAAGAAGGACAAGAAGGTCTTGTGGCGCTGCCGCAACTGTGGTTACATCTACGAAGGTGAGGTCGCCCCGAACAAGTGCCCCGCCTGCGCGCATCCCCAGGCGCATTTCGAGTTGCTCGAAGAAAACTGGTAACCACCGCAACGATCAGGAGGCGCAAAAATGTCCATCGAGCGTGGCCAGATCTACAAGTGTGATGTCTGCGGCAACATCGTCAGCATTATGGTGGCCGGCGGCGGCGAGCTCGTCTGCTGCGGGCAGCCCATGAAACTGCTGACCGAGAATACCGTCGATGCGGCCAAGGAGAAGCATGTCCCGGTCATCGAGAAGATCGCCGGCGGCTATAAGGTCAAGGTCGGCAGCGTGGCCCACCCCATGGAGGCCAAGCATTACATCGAGTGGATTGAACTCGTGGCCGACGGCGTTTCCATGGTGAAGTTCCTGAAACCCGGCGACGCGCCGGAGGCTTCCTTCTGTACCGAGGCCAAGAGCGTTTCCGCCAGAGAGCACTGCAACCTGCACGGGTTGTGGGCGGCCAAGGGATAAGATAAAAAGGCGAGGAGGCGATCGCATGGCCCAGCCGGAAGAAATGTACCAGTGCCAAACCACGAATTGCGGGTACATCTACAACCCGGACAAGGGCGACCGCAAAGGCAGAATCCCGCCGGGAACCAAGTTCGAGGACCTGCCCGACGACTGGAAATGTCCCGTTTGCGGCGGTGGCAAGAAGTGCTTTCGACCCCTGGCAGGCCCCGGCTCCACTCAAGAGGTGAGCTGCCCTTCACCCACCCAAGGAGAAACGACGATGCAGAAGTACGTGTGCAACATCTGCGGCTACGTGTACGACCCCGCGGAGGGGGACCCCGACAACGGCGTCAAGGCCGGCACCAAGTGGGAGGACGTTCCCGCGGATTGGACCTGCCCGATTTGCGGCGCCTCCAAAGAGAACTTCAGCCCCGAGGAATAATGAATCGACGGGGGAGGCCGAGCTGGCCTTCGCCGTTTGCAAGACGTGGGAGCGCTTCCTTTGGCGGGGGCGCTCCCCGTTTTTTGAGGGAGCCATGACCGTCCCCAGAAATCGCCGAACGTCTCTCCCCGGATTGGTTCGGGAGGCGGTGGCGACGGGGGAAGCCCCACGATGGCGTTCCGCCCGATGGTCGGAAATGTCCCTCCCGCGCGTTGCCGTGGCGAGGGATCCCGTGGGCGAACGACGCCGCGCGGCGGCCCGTGCTCCCCGCCCGGTGGGGGACGGCGCGCTTCTCTTGACAGGGAGCCGCTCCCCGTGTTTTTTCCAAAAAAGCGCAACGATGCGGCGGCCGGTTCTCAAATGGTTCCGGCGCAACCCTTTCACCTGTTCGCGCACAAAAATGCGGAGGCCGAAATGAAGCCTGTTGAAATCAAGAAAGATATTTATTGGGTAGGCGCGGTCGACTGGAACAGCCGCGACTTCCACGGCTATTCCCTTTCCCCCCGCGGCACCACCTACAACTCCTTCTTCGTCAAGGACGACAAGTTCACCTTGTTCGACACTGTGAAGGCCGAGTTCTACGAGCAGTTCCTGTGCTCCATTTCCCAGGCGTGCGGGGGCGAGCCCCGCATTGACTACATGGTGGTGAACCACCTGGAGCCCGACCACTCCGGCTGCCTGGATCGCATCGTGGAGCGCTTCCACCCCGAGAGGATTTTCTGCTCGCCCATGGGCGAGAAGGCCATGCGCACTTATTTCCACGGCTCCAAAGACTGGCCCGTGCAGGTCGTGCCCACCGGCTCCACCATCAGCCTCGGCAAGCGCACCGTCCAGTTCATCGAGACGCGGATGCTGCACTGGCCGGACAACATGATCTCCTACATCCCCGAGGACAAGATCGCCTTCTCCTCCGACGCCTTTGGCCAGAATTGGGCCAGCACCGAGCGTTTCGCCGACGAGGTGGACGCCCACGCCCTGGACACGGCCCTGGGCGACTACTACGCCAACATCGTGCTGCCGTACTCGCCGGTGGTGCTCAAGACCCTGGACGCGCTGGCCGGCATGAGCCTGGACATCGACATGCTCTGCCCGGACCACGGGCTCATCTGGCGCGGCAAGGACGCCGTGGCCCACGCGCTGGATACCTACCGCGAATACGCCCTGCAGAAGCCCAAAAAGAAGGCCGTCATTTTCTACGACACCATGTGGCACAGCACCGAGAAAATGGCGCTGGCCATCTGCGACGGTCTGGCCGAGGAGGGCGTGAGCGTGCGCGTCATGAGCGTGAAGCAGAACCACCACAGCGCCATCATGCGCGAGGTGTTCGACGCCGCGGCCGTGCTCGTGGGCTCGCCCACGCACAACAACGGCATCCTGCCGCTGGTGGCCGACGTGCTCACCTACATGAAGGGCCTGCGCCCGCAGAACAAGATCGGCGCGGCTTTCGGTTCCTTCGGCTGGAGCGGCGAGTGCGTCAAGATCCTCACCGAGCACCTGACCGGCATGGGCATGGAGATCATCGAGCCTTCCGTGAAGGTCAAGAATCTGCCCAGCCACGAGACCTATCAGGCTTGCTTCGACCTGGGCCGCAAGGTCGGCCAGGCCATCAACACCAAGCTGGCCGAGTAGACTCCCCCGGCGTCTTTCCCGACGCCACGCGATGACACCATGGGGAGGGCCGCGCGCCCTCCCTTTTTTTACATGGCACAGGAGGCCGCATGAGTGATTCCCACCCGGGCAAGGTCTGGTTCATCGGCGCTGGCCCGGGCGACCCCGAGCTCATCACCGTCAAGGGCCGGCGGCTCATCGAGTCGGCCGATCTCGTGCTCTACGCCGGCTCGCTGGTCCCGCGCGAGGTGCTCGACGGCGTGCGCCCGGGCGTTCCCGCCATCAATTCCGCGCCGCTCTCCCTGCCGGAGACCCACAAGCTGCTGCGCGACTGCGCCGCCACCGGCGGCCTGGCCGCGCGCGTGCACACGGGCGAGCCCTCCATTTATGGCGCGGTGCGCGAACAGGCTGCGCTGCTCGACGCCGAGGGCATCGCCTGGGAGGTGGTGCCGGGCGTTTCCAGCGCCTTCGCCGTCGCCGCAGCCGCCGGGGTCTCCTTCACGGTGCCCGGCGGGCCGCAAACGTTCATCCTCACGCGCATGAGCGGCCGCACGCCCGTACCGGAGGCCGAGGAACTGTCCCGGCTGGCCGCGCACGGGGCGGCCATGGCCGTGCTGCTCTCCGCCGGCGATCCCGAGGGCGTGCAGGAGCGGCTGCTGACGGGCGGTTACGCGCCGGAGACCGTCGTTGTGTTGGGCCACAAGGTGGGCTGGCCTGGCGGCGAGGTGGTGCGCGCGCGCCTGGACGAGTTGGCCGCCACGGCGCGGCGCAAGGGGTTCACCCGGCAGACCGTGTTCCTGGTGCTGCCGGGCGAGGGGCTCGACGCGTCCGATGCGCATTCGCGTTTGTATGATCCGGCGTTCTCGCACGGCTGGCGCGCGGCGTCGGAAGACGGGGGAGGGGAGGAGTGATGCGGCGCTTCATGGTGGAGACGCATCGGCGCGAGGAGTTCGTGGACATCACCGGCGAGGTGGCCCGGGCCGTCGCCGGCTTTTCCGAGGGCGCGGTCCTCGTCTATTCACCGCACACCACCGCCGGGATCACCATCAACGAGGGCGCGGACCCGGATGTGCGGCGCGACGTGCTGGCGCTTTTGGCCGAGCTGGCCCCGAAAAGCGGCGGCCGCGCTGGCTTTCAGCACGTCGAGGGCAACAGCGACGCGCACGTCAAGACGAGTCTGGTCGGCCCATCGCAGCTGGTTCCGGTGAGCGGCGGCGGGCTGGTGCTTGGCACGTGGCAGAAAATTTATCTGTGCGAGTTCGACGGCCCGCGCCGGCGCACGGTGTTCGTGCAGCCGCTGGCGGCGGCCGGAACCGAGAAAGGGGTGGGCGAATGAGCGCGCATTACAAGCATGTTCAAAACGCCGCCTGCGAGTATTTCCCCTGCCACAAGGGCGCGGACCCGGCCACGTTCAACTGCCTGTTCTGCTACTGCCCATTGTATTTCCTCAAGGATTGCGGGGGGAATCCCGCGTGGCGCGGGCTGGTGAAGGACTGCACCGGCTGCCCGCTGCCGCACTCGCCCGGCGGATGGGAGGCCGTGCAGGCCCGGCTGGCGCGGGCCTACGCCGAGCTGCGCGCCGGCCGCGCCCCGCGCACCCTCGGCCCCGACGAGGGCCCTGAAAGAACCGGTGGTCCCGCCGGGGGCGGCGGAAGCCGCAATTTTGGTGCTTCCGGGGGAAACGCCACGCCCGTTGAAGGCGTCGCGCCTTCCCCGTCGGAGAAATGTTAGCAGTCCGGCAGCTCCCAGACTTCCCGCAAGGCCTGCCGCACGGCGCGGATACCTGGATCGCTCGCGCGGTCCGCGCGGTAGAGGAAGCAGATGCCGATGGGCAGCTGGTCGCGCCGCCAGATGCATACCGCTCCCTCGCGTTCCAGCTCCTCTGCCTCGTCGCGATGCATCAGGCCCAGTCCCGCCCCGCTGGACACCAGCGTTTTGAGCGTGCCCTCGTAGTCCGTCACGGCGACCTTCTTGATCTCCGTCGTGTACGGCGAGAGCTGGTGTTCCAGCATGGACCGGCAGGGGCACGTGTCCGTGAACCAGACCCAGGGCTCGCGCGCCAGGTCGGCCCAGGAGCATTCGTCCAGCCGGCCGCTCATGGCGGCCGGGGCCACCACGTGCATGCTCGTGTCGCTCAGGTGCAGGCAGGCCAGCTCGTGCGGGAGGCATGATTCGGATTCCGGCAGGGAGACGAAGGCGAAGCCCCCGTCCACGCGCCCGGCGCGCACGTCCTCCACGATGATGTTGCTGGAGCTTTGCGGCAGGTGCACCTGCAGCTTGGGGTGCGCCGTGCGCAGCAGATTCATGAGCCGCTGCACGCGCAAAAGTTCGGGATCGGTGTTCAGCGCCAAGTGGAGTTCGCCATCGACGTCCTCGCGCAGGGCGCGCGCCTGGGCCCGCAGCTCGTCCACGCTTTTGAGCGCCGCCTCGGCCTGGGGACGCAGGGCCGCGCCCTCGCGCGTGAGCCGCATTCCCCGCGAGCTGCGCGTGAACAGCGCGAGCCCCAGCTCCTCCTCCAGCGCCTTGATGTGCGCGGAAACCGCAGGCTGGCTGATGAACAGCCGCTCCGCCGCGCGGGTGAGGTGGCCCTCCTCGGCGACGGCCACGAAGGTGCGTAGTTGATAGAGCTCCATGCCCCGCCTCCCGCCGGATTTCTATCACGGAATCGCGCGTCCGGCCCATCAGAATTCCTGAAGCCGCGCTTCAGGCATTGCGATTGGACCCGATCCGCCCGGGCGCGCTAAGACGGACCCACGGCGATTGCGCGCAGGGGACTTTGCCACGCGTGGTCGCGCCAGTCCAGCCCGCGCACCCCAGAGAAAGGAGCCCGTCATGATCGCGCTGCTCACCGCCATTGGCCGTTTCCTGCGGTATCTCCTCACGCCGGAAGGCCAGCTCTCCGTCGACCAGTACGACGGAGCGGCCGCCGGAGCGGTCAAGACGGCCCTATGGGCCGCCCTGGCCATCCTCGCGGCCATAGGTCTGGCCAGCGTCCTCGGCGGCGCGGCCTAGATCCGCCTCGACTCGGATTTCAGGCCCCGAAACGTTGGTCGGGGCTCCTTTCGCGCGGCGAGGGCTTTTCGCCCGGGCGTAAAAAGGGACGCACCCTCGGGCGCGTCCCTTTTTCTTGGCGCGATGGCCGCGTCATCAGCCAACCGCCTGGCCGCGTCATCGCTGCGCGGACTGCGGACCGCCTGGCCGTGCGCTGACGAGCGTTCGGGCGGAAGGGGGCGATCCGACGAAAATGGCCGCTCCCGCATGTGCTGGCGCGATGGCCGCCGCGCATCGCCGGCGAAGACCGCGAAGCTCATCCTCCATGGCCAGGAGCCGGCGGATCACGCACCGGCGAATGTCCGGCCCGATGGGGCATCCCTTTTCATAGGCGAGGCAGCTTCGGCGGACCTCCGTCCGGCTAGGCTTCCTCGGTCTCCTCGGCCTGATCTTCGTTGCTCAGGCCGAAGTGCTCCAGCAGGCGGAAGGCCACGGAGAGCAGCATTCCCACCACGGTGGCCAGCGCCATGCCCTTGAGCTGCACGTCGCCGATCTTGATGGCCGTGCCGCTGATGCCGATGACCAGCACGATGGCCGTGAGGGTGAGGTTGACGGGCTTGGAGTAGTCCACCTTGGTCTCCACCAGCATGCGGATGCCCGAGGCGGCGATGACGCCGAACAGCAGAATGCACACGCCGCCCATCACCGGGGCGGGAATGGACTGGATGAAGGCCGAGAGCTTGCCCACGAAGGCCAGGCAGATGGACAGCACAGCCGCGCCGCCGATGATCCACACCGAGTACACGCGGGTGATGGCCATGACACCGATGTTCTCGCCGTAGGTGGTGGTGGGCACGGAGCCCATGAAGCCGGAGAGCACGGTGGACACGCCGTCGCCCATGAGCGAGCGGTGCAGACCGGGATCGCGGGTGAGCTGCCGCCCCACGATGTTGCCGGTGACCACCAGGTGGCCGATGTGCTCGCTGATGACCACCAGCGCCGCCGGGATGATGATGATGATGGCGTTGATGTTGAACACTGGCGTGTAGAAGGTGGGCATGGCCAGAATGGGGGCCTTTTCCAGAATGCCGTAGTCGACCATGCCCATGCCCATGGACACGCCGTAGCCCACCAGGATGCCGATGAGCACCGGGATGATGGCGAAGAAGCCGCGGAACACCACAGTGCCGAAGGCGACGGTGAGCAGCGTGATCATGGAGACGATGATGGCGTTGGTGTCGTACGCGCCGGTGACCTTGTCCGGGGTGAGGCCGGCCATGCCGGTGGCCACGCTGGCCAGCTCCAGGCCGATGAGGGCGACGATGGCCCCCATGGTGGCCGGCGGCAGCACGAAGTTGATCCACCCAGGTCCGAACCGCCAGATGATGAGCGCGATGCAGATGAAGATGACGCCCGAGGCGATGAAACCGCCCAGCGCCATGGGGTAGTTGGCCGCCCACATGGCCTTGTCCGCGCCGAGCACCACGAAAACCGGTGAGATGAAGGCGAAGCTGGAGCCGAGGAAGGCCGGGGCCTTGCCCTGGCACAGCGTCAGGTAGATCAGCGTGCCAACTCCGTTCATCAGGAGCACGATGGCCGGGTCGATGTGGAAGAGCGTTGGCACCAGCACCGACGCTCCGAACATGGCGAAAAGATGTTGCAGACTGAGCGGAATACCCTGCAGAAAGGGTACTTTCTCCTCGACGTGAATGGTCCTTCTGGCCATCGACTGGTCCCCTTGGTTATGGTTCTCGAACCGCGTGCCGGTTCCGTGACCACGCCCGCGCCCGGCCTTGGGGAAGGCCGCGCCTGGCGACGGGCGAAAAAAGAGGGGCTTTCGCCCCCACCGCTATTTGGTGCCGAAGATCTTGTCGCCCGCGTCGCCCAGACCCGGGAGGATGTAGCCCTTGTCGTTCAGGCGTTCATCCACGGCCGCGCAATAGATGTCCACGTCGGGGTGTGCCTCGGTGATGCGCTTGATGCCCTCGGGCGCGGCCACGAGGAACAGACCGCGGATTTGCGTGCAGCCGGACTTCTTGAGCAGGTCGATGGTGGCCATGAGCGTGCCGCCCGTGGCCAGCATGGGGTCGAGGATGAGGGCCATGCGCGACTTGATGTCCTTGGCGAGCTTCACGTAATATTGGACTGGCTCCAGCGTTTCCTCGTTGCGGTAGAAGCCGACGACGCTGACCTTCGCGCCGGGCACCATGTCCAGCACGCCGTCCATCATGCCCAGACCCGCGCGCAGAATGGGCACCACCGTGATCTTCTTGCCCTTGATGCGCTCGATGTCCACCTCGCCGGCCCAGCCGCGGATGGTCTTCGTCTCGGTCTCCAGGTCCTTGGTGGCCTCGTAGGTCAGCAGCCGGGCGATTTCCTGCGTCACGTTGCGGAAGAGGCTGGTGGTGATGTCGTGTTTGCGCAGAAGGCCGAGTTTGTGCTTGACGAGCGGGTGTTGGGCCACATGAACGGCCATGGTGTTCTCCTTGTTTTGAGGTGCGGACCAAACGGGTCCGTTTCTTCTAAAAAGGCGCGCCGGGCAGGTCAAGACAATTGCGCCGCGGGGCGATGGCATGCCTTGCCGGCGTGGAAAAGTAAATGGCGGATCGCCCCCTTGCGCACGGAAAAGGATTTGGCGGGTCGTCCTCATAATATTCACCGCGCCGTCACATGGCGGACACCAATGCGCGAGGCGTTGCGCATAGGCTCCCTGCAAGAGCGGATGGCCGCACCGGCCCCGCCAACCCGCAGCCAGGGAGGCCGCAATGCCAGACCCCAGGCAAGAACAAGACCAACGTCCCTTCCGCATTCCCCCCATCACCGATTCCGTCTTCAAGAACGCGCTGCTCACCGCCCTGCGTAAGCCTCTTTCCAGCATGCTGCGCCTGGAGACGCTGAACACCATGTACGCCCGCGCCCATCATCCGGCCCGCGAGGCCGGCGGCCAGGGCGCGACGCCCCCCGGCGCGGAGTTCCTGGACCGCGCCCTGGCCGAACTGCGCGTGGGGGCCGACGTGCCCGCCGTCGACCTCGCCAACATCCCGGTCGCGGGCCCCCTCGTCGTCGTGTCCAACCATCCCTTCGGCGTGGTGGAGGGGCTGGTGCTGGCCAAGCTGCTGCTCGCCGTGCGTCCGGACGTGAAAATCCTGGCCAATCAGCTGCTCTCGGCCATTCCCGAAATGCGCCCGCTGCTCATCGGAATCGACGCCTTTGGCGGCAGCGGGGCCAAGGCGCGCAACATGGCCGGACTGCGCGCGGCCTTCGCCTGGCTCAAAAAGGGCGGGGCCATCGTGGCCTTTCCGGCGGGCGAGGTCTCCAGCCTGGCTCTCAAAAAGCGCATGGTGGCCGATCCGCCCTGGCGGCGCGGCGTGGCCGGGCTGGTGCGCAAGGCCGGCGCCGCCGCGCTGCCGGTGTTCTTCGGGGGCCGCAACGGCGCGCTGTTCCAGGCCGCCGGTCTGGTGCATCCTCGTCTGCGCACGCTGCTCATCCCGCGCGAAAATCTCGGCCAGTGCGGCCACCGCCTGCGTCTGGCCATCGGCGCGGTCATCACCCCGGAGAAGCTGGCCGGGCTCGGCGGCGACGAGGAGGCCTCGGCCTACCTGCGCTTTCGTTGCCACATTCTGCGTCGCCGGGCCGACCGGTGCGGCGACGCGGCTCCCGCCTCGCGCCGGCGCTCCGGGCCGGAGACCGCGCTGGCCCCGGCGCGCCCGCGCGAGGCGCGTCTGCGCGAGATCGCCGCGCTGGCCCCGGAGCGCATTCTCGTGCGCGGCGCTCCCTTCATGGTCTTCGAGGCCACGGCCGCCGAAATTCCCGCCATTCTGCACGAGGTGGCGCGTCTGCGCGAGAGCACCTTCCGCAGCGTCGGCGAGGGCACGGGCCGTCCGCTGGACACCGACGAGTACGACGCGCGCTACCGGCACCTCATCCTCTGGGACGAGGTGGCCGGGGAACTGGCCGGGGCCTACCGTTTCGCCCCCACGGACGAGGTCATCCGCGCGCACGGCCCGGCCGGGCTGTACACGTCGAGCCAGTTCCGCATCAAGCCGGCGTTCTGGAACCGCCTGGGACCGGCCCTCGAACTGGGGCGCTCCTTTGTGCGCGCGCGCTATCAGAAGTCCTACCAGCCGCTTTTGCTGCTGTGGAAGGGGCTGGCCGAGTTCGTGTCGCGCAATCCGCGCTACCGCGTGCTCTTCGGCTGCGTGAGCATCTCCGGCGAGTACTCACCGTTGGCGCGGGAGATCATGATGCAGTTCCTGCGGCGGCACAGCTTCGACGCCGGCCTGGCCCGGCTGGTCAAACCCACGCGCCCCCCGCGCGAGCGCCAGCTGACCCGGCTGGACGTGAGCGTGCCGGACATCGCCTTCCGCGACCCCGGCGACCTGAACGATCTTGTCGCCGAGGTGGAGCGCGGCAGGGGCGTGCCGGTGTTGCTGCGGCAGTACCTCAAGCTCGGCGGACGCATCGCCGCCTTCAATGTGGACGCGGACTTCGGCGGCTGCCTGGACGGCCTCATCTGCGTGGACCTTGTGCGCACCGACGAGCGCACCCTCGCCCGGTTCATGGGCGCGGAAAACGCCCGCCGTTTCCTGGCCCGGCACGTGGCCGCGCGCATCATCGCCCGCAAGGCCGCCTGAGCTTGACCGAGCCTTCACCGCATTGTGACATGCCTGTAACACGCCGCGCCGCGACTTCGGGTACCTGGAGTGTGCGGATACGAAAATCAGCAAGGAGCTTCCCATGGCGAGTGACGATATGAAGATCGAGATCATTCTGCAGGCCGACGAATTGGATCAGGTGCTCAAGGCCCTGGCCGGCGGTTTCCGGCACGCCGTCGAACCCGAGGCGCTCAAGGCCTTCGCCCCGCATCTGGCCTCGTGCAGCAAGCTGGAGCTGTCCATCAAGCAGCTGGGCGGCATGGCCGAGATGAAGCTGAAGGTCAAGGGTGTGGGGCTGGCCGGCGCGGCCGTGGCCGATGGCGTGCTCGGCCCGGTGGGCAACAGCTACAAGGCCGTCAAAAAACGCCTGAAGATGAGCTTCAAGTTCCTGCAGCACAGCCTGCTCGACTCGCTGACCCTGCCGCCGGCGGAGATCATGGAGGCCTTCCTCAAGGATTCGCTCGCCATGTGCAACCACCCGGACCGCGGCGACTATGATTACGCGCCGTATCTGGACGCGCTCAACCGTTTCAAGACCGCCTACGACGTCAAGGACCGCGCGGCCCTGGCCGACACCCTCATCGAGCTCGGTTCGGCCAAGCGGACCTGCCACGTGGTGGCCAAGTAGCCGATGACGATGCGGCAGACGCGGAAGCCTTCCGCAAGCGGAACGGACGGCGCTGGCGTGGATCAGGCTGGCGAGGCTGGCGAGGCCTGCGTCGCGGCGGACCGGGCCGACGGCCCGGACGAGACGCCCACGGAGGAGGACGAGCGCGCGTTTCTGGCCATCACCGAGACCACGCTCACCGACGCGGAACGGAATTTCATCGCCACGCCGGCGCGGGTGCTGTCCCGGCAGGAGCGCGTGCTGGCCGTGCACTGGCACCCCGAGTTCGTGCCCATGGAGTGCGTAGCAAGGCGCATCGAGGCCACCTTCCCCGGCAGGGTCCAGGAGCTCGTCATCCCCACCCAGCACAACGAGATCACCACCTACGGCGACTACGCCGGCGTGGAGGTGGATTGTTATTCCAGCGGGTTCAACCAGAAGGTGCAGCTGCTCATCCACTTCCGCGCGGACAGGCTGGACCGCGCCGGCGTGCTCGCCTCCATGCTGGCCCACACCGCGCGTTATCGCTCCACCCAGCTCTTCGATTTCCTCGACGTGCTCTCCGGCCGCGACGAGGCCCGCCTCTCCCGGGTGGCCGCCGAGACCGGCGCGGCGGAGGAGACCATCCGCTTCGCGCGCATCCACGCCAAAAAGCTCATGGCCATGCTGGACGAGCACGCCGGCGCTCTGCCCCAGAGCACCCTTAAAAACAAACTGGTGCGTGGTTTCCTGGACGCCCAGCGTCCGCGCTACGGCGACAGGATGGTGGCGCGGGTGCAGGCCTTCGCCCAGGCGGTCAAACTGCGCGTCAAGGCGCAGTTCCCCATGCGGTATTTCTACCGCGCCTCGGAGGTCATCGAGGAGGCGCGGGGCTTCGGGGCCGGCGTGGTCATTCCCCACCCGGAGCAGTTCTGGCCCATTCTGCTGGCCGACTACGACGTGGACGGCTGCGAGGTGTGGAACCCGCAGTCCCAGCGCTACACGGAATTCCTCATCGACACGCTGGCCCGCAAGAACCGCAAGGGCTGGACCGACCGCCGGCTGCTCGTCTTCATGGGCGACGACACGCACATGGGCGAAAAGCTGCGCAACCCGGACAAGACCTCGGACAAGGTCCTGCGTGAGATCGGCGTGCAGCCCGCCTGGGAGGACATCGCCGTCCGCAAGCGGCTGCTCGCCAGCGGCATGGACCGCGCCCGCGTCATCAACGAATACGCCGCCCGCCTCGGTGCCTGAGGAACGCGGCGAAAAGGAGATTCCCATGGCCAACGACGGCAAGTTCGAGTTCGATTCCGTGCAGGACGGGAAGCGCATCCGCGATTTTCTGGCGGCCCTCGCCGAGGGTTTCGGCAAGGGCAGCGTGGCGCTGCGCAGCGAGGCCGACGAGATAGTCCTGACGCCCGGAACCCTCATGGATTTCTCCGTGAAGGCCAAACGCAAGGACGGCGAAAGCAAAATGACCATCAAGATCGCCTGGAAGGACGCGAAGAGCCCCCTCGCCGCGGGCGAGCGCACCCTCAGGGTCGAAGCGTAGGCGCGGCCGCGATGGTGACATTCGAGGGGCTTGAGGAGAATTTCACCTTCATGGTGGCCGAGGTGGAGCGGCAGGTGCGCGCCACGCTGAACTTCCTCGATTCGCCCAGCCATGGCCTGTACGACCGCATCGTCGGCCGCGACGACTACATCGACAACCTCAAAACGGTCATCGAGAACAAGTGCTATGGCCATTTCCACGAGGCCGAGTCCGGCCGCGGGTTCGGCAAGACCGCCGGCAACAGGGTGCGCGCCATCCAGGTCATGGGCGTGAACCTGGAGCGCGTGGCCGATTTCTGCGTCAACGTGGTGCAGCAGACCAACTACCTGACCGACCACGCCTTTCTGGCCAGCTACGCCTACCGCGACATGTTCCGCGAGATCGAGTCCTGCCTGGGGCGCATTTTGCCCACCTTCCAGCAGGCGGACATTTCCGGCGCGCTTTCCGTGTGCCGGTCCGAGTATGCGCTGGACCGCCTGTACAAGGTCGGCTTCGACCGCATCATGGGCGAGTTGCGCAGGGGCAAAAACGTGCAGAACCTCATCACGGCGCTGTTCATCTTCCGCTATCTGGAGCGCATCGGCGACGCGCTGCTGAATGTGGGCGAGGCGCTCATCTTCTCCATCCTGGGCGAGCGCATCAAGATCGAGCAGTTCGAGGCCCTGCAGCAGACGTTGACCAAGACCGGTTTTTCCGACGGGCTCACCAGCGTGGAGTTCAAGGCCATCTGGGGCACGCGCAGCGGCTGCCGCATCGGCCGGGTCGCCCGCGCGGGCGGCGACGTGGTCGGGGGCGCGCCGGAGGGCTGCCCGGGCGTGGACCCGCTCGGCAGCATCTACAAGGAGGGCCAGCGCGCCAAGATCGTGGCCGAGAAGGCCGGGCTGGAGCTGTGGGGCAAAACGTACCCGGGGCTCGTGGCCGGCGTTTTCGGCTTCCACGAGGAGGGAGACAAGGCCTCGCTGCTGGTGGAGTACCTGCCGGGCTGCACGCTGGACGAGGTGCTGCTCACCGCCGGCGAGGACGTGCTGCGAAACGCGCTGTTCATCACGACCCAGACCGTGTGGGACATTTGGGAGACCACACGGCGTGCCGAGCCCGTCCCGGCGGACTTCATCGCCCAGATGCGCGGCCGGCTGGACGCCGTTTTGCAGATTCATCCCGGCTTCGTCCGGCAGGAAAAGGACATTTGCGGCCGATTGGTCCCTTCCACGCGCGCGCTCATCGAACGCTGCGCCGTGGCCGAATCCGGTCTGGCCGCGCCGTTCTCCGTGCTCATTCACGGTGACTTCAACGTGAACAACCTGGTGTACAACCACCAGACCCAGCGCCTGCACTACCTGGACGTGCACCGGTCCGGCCAGGGCGACTATGCGCAGGACGTCAGCGTGTTCCTCGTTTCCAACTACCGGATGCCGGTGTTCGAGGCGCACCTGCGCGAGCGCATCCTGTGGATCATGCGCGAATTCCTGGCCTTCGCGCGCGGCTACGCCCGGGAAAGGGGCGACGCCACCTTCGAGGCGCGCATGGCCCTGGCGTTGGCGCGTTCGCTGTTCACCTCCACCCGTTTCGAACTCAACCCGGCCTTCTCGCGCGGCATGTGCCAGCGGGCGCACTACCTCATGGAGCGCGTGGCCGAACACCTGGGCCGGCCCTGGCGGGAATTCCGCCTGCCCGAGCAGGTCCTCTTCGCATAGGGCGCGGCGACGATGCGCAATACGACGAACGACGTGCCGGCCCTGGCCGTGGTGGGCGTGCGCGGAGGTTGGTCCTCCGAGCTGCTGGCCCGGCGCGCGGCCGAGGCCTGCGGCGGCGAGCCCCTGCTTGTCGAACTGGAGCGTCTGAGCCTGGACCTGAACACCGGCCGGGCCATGTTCGATGGGCGCGACATCTCGAAGTGCCGGGGCCTGCTGCTGAAAAAACTGGGACCGGAATACGCCCCGGGTCTGCTGGACCGGCTGGAGATGCTGCGCTTCATCGAGGCGCGCGGAGTGGCCATGTTTTCGCGTCCCGGCGCGGTGATGGGACTGCTGGACCGCATGTCCTGCACCACGACCCTGGTGCTCGGCGGGATGCCCCTGCCGCCCACCACCGTCACCGAGGACCTGGACGCGGCCGTGGCGGCGGTGGAGTCCTACGGCGAGGCCATCGCCAAACCGTTGTTCTCCACCAAGGCGCGCGGGATGCGCCTTTTGCGGCCCGGACCGGATTTGCGCGCCCAGCTCGCGGAATACCGGCGCGGGCATGGCTTCCTCTATCTGCAGAAGACCGTCGCCCTGGGCGACCGCGACCTTGGCGTGGTGTTCATGGGCGGCGACTATCTGACCACCTACGCCCGCTGCCGCAAACTCGGCGCGTGGAACACCACCACGGCCTCCGGCGGGCGTTACGCCCCCTTCGACCCGCCCGCCGAGGTCATCGATCTGGCCTGGCGCGCCCAGGATCTGTTCAAACTCGACTTCACCTGTGTGGACGTGGCCCTGACGGACGACGGTCCACGCATTTTCGAGGTGTCCGCCTTCGGTGGCTTCCGGGGCGTCCAGGAGGCCCGGGGCGTGGACGCCGCAAAGCTGTACGCGGAATACGCCGCGAGGAGGATAGGCGCATGAGCCGGCACGGATACGTCATGGGCGCTCTGGCCGAGATGCTCGGCGGCGACGAGCCCGCCCCGCACTCCCTGTTTCTGGACCTGGGCGACTGCCGTATCGGGGTGCGCTCCAACTCTCTCGCGCTATTGACGGAGCTCGACGCCTACTTCGGCGGATTCGTGGCCGCGCCCGGCGCGGCGGACGTGATCGTCACCGCGCTCGAGGGACCGGCCCCGGCCATTCCGCTGGAGCTGACCGTGAAGGCCCCGGACCCCGGCAAGACCCGCGTGAAGGAGGAGTACGCCGACGTGCCCGGCGGCCGGTTGGTGCGCAAGACGCTCACGGGCATGGTCTTTCTCTTCGGCCACGGGCGCAACCTGGCGCTCGGCCCCTGCCTGGCCAACTCCAACCAGATCGTCAACTTCATAAACAACCGCTACATCGAATTCAAACTGCGCCAGGGCTGTCTGCTGGGGCATGCGGCCGCCGTGGCGCACCTCATGGCCGATCCCGCCGGCGGCAGGCTGCGGGGGCTGGCCATGTGCGGCTTTTCCGGCGCGGGCAAGAGCACGCTGGCCATGCACGTCATGAGCCGGGGCGCGCTGTTCGTCAGCAACGACCGCCTGCTCGTGCGCGAGGGGGCGGACGGCCGCGGCCTGGAAATGTCCGGCGTGCCCAAGCTGCCGCGCATCAATCCTGGCACGGCCCTGAACAACCCGGACCTGACCGGCGTGGTGCCTCCGGCGGATCGCCGGCGCTTTCTGGACCTGGACGCCGACGACCTGTGGCGGTTGGAGCACAAGTACGACGTGTTCCTGGACAAGTGCTTTGGCGCGGGGCGCTTCGTGCTCCAGGCCCCCATGCACGGGCTCGTGGTGCTCAACTGGCGGCGCGGCGGCGGCGAGACGGCCATCCGCTTCGTCAAGGCGGCGGACCGGCCGGACCTGCTGCCCGCATTCATGAAGGCGGCGGGGGTGTTCTCCCCGCCGAGGAACGGCGACGCCGCCTGGAGCGATCCCGAGCCCTCTGAGTACGCGGCGGCGCTTGCGCGCTGCGACGTGGTGGAGGTGAGCGGCGGGGTGGATTTCGACCGCGCGGCCGACTTCTGCCTCGAGTACCTGGTGCACGGCTAGGCGAAGGGCGCGACATGGCCGCCAAGACTTGGATCCGCCGTGAGGTGGAGATACCGAACCACATGGCGCTGGCCCGGCTGGAGAAATGCCCGGAGCTGGGGCCGAAGCTGCTGTTCTTCAGCGGCGGCACGGCGCTCAAACGCGCCAGCGCCCGGCTGGTGAACTACACCCACAACTCCATCCACGTCATCACGCCCTTCGACTCCGGCGGCAGCTCGGCCGAGATACGCCGGGCCTTCCACATGCCGGCCGTGGGCGACATACGCAACCGCCTCATGGCGCTGGCCGACCAGAGTCTGCGCGGTAACCCGGAGATTTTCGCCCTGTTCGCCCACCGCCTGCCCATGGCGTCCGCCATGGGCGCGGACGGCGAGGGGCAGACCCCGCTGCGGCGCGCGTTGGACCTCATGGTGCGCGGCCGGCACGAACTGGTGGCGCGCATCCCGGACCCCATGCGCAAGATCGTGCGCAACCACCTGGCCATGTTTCAGCAGAACATGCCCGACGACTTCGACCTCTCGGGCGCGAGCATCGGCAACCTGGTGCTGGTCGGGGGCTATCTGGCCAACCGCCGGCATCTGGACCCGGTGATCTTCATGTTCTCCAACCTGGTGCAGGTGCGTGGGGTGGTGCGGCCGGTGGTGAACAAGAACCTGCAACTCGCCGCCGAACTGGCCGACGGAACCCTCGTGGTGGGCCAGCACCGCCTCACCGGCAAGCAGACGCCGAGACTGACCTCGCCCATCGCGCGGCTGTTTCTCTCCGACGCGGCCGGCCGCCCGGTGGAGCAGCCCATCCGCGAAAAGATGCGCACGCTCATCCAGGAGGCGGAGCTCATCTGCTACCCCATGGGCAGCTTCCATTCGAGCGTGCTGGCCAATCTGCTGCCGCGCGGCGTGGGCCAGGCCGTGGCCCGGGCCGTCTGCCCCAAGATCTACGTGCCCTCCACCGGCGAGGACCCGGAATGCCTGGGCCTCTCCGTGGCCGATCAGGTGGAGCGGCTGGCGGGAACGCTCATGCGTGACGCCCCGGGCATCGCCGTGTGCGACGTGCTGCACTTCGTCCTCGTGGACACGGACCACGGCGACTACCCCGGCGGGCTGGATCTTTCACGCATCCACAACCTCGGGGTCGAGGTCATCGACTGCCCGCTCATCGGCTACGGGCCATGCACGGACATCGACGACCGCTTCCTCGTGCCCATTCTGCTTTCCCTGGCGTGACCATCGCGTCCCAACAACGATTTCCCGGAGGTGCACCATGCTGGACAAGGACAAGATCGAGATGAAGACGCTCATGGAGAGCGCGGCCGTGGCCGATTATCTCGCCCGGCTCGCCGAGGGCTTCAAGAGCGGCGTCATCGTGGTGGAGAAGGACGGCGAGAGCCTGACGCTGAACCCGGCCGAGACCGCCGAGGTGGAGATGGAGGCGCGTGTGAAGAAGGACAAGGCGCGCTTCAGTCTGGAAGTGAGCTGGCGCACGGCCGAGGCCTTCGACGAGCCGGACAGCCTCAAAATCTCCGCAGCGGCTTCCGAGCCCGCCACCGGGTTTGAACCGGTGGGCGGAAGAAAGGCGGAGGCCGAACCGTGTCAGCGCAGGGACGAGGCCAAGCCTTGTTGCGGCAAGGCCGAGGGCGAATCCGCCGGGAAGCACCCCGCCAAGCCTGAAGCCGACTTCAAAGAGGCGTCCAAGGCCGAGGCGGCCAAGTCCGAAGCGGTGGAAAAGAAGCCCGGGCCGGCCAGGACTCCAGCCGTCGCCGCCCCCCATGCGTCCAAGCCGGCCACGCCCGGCGTGTCCAGACCCGCTGGAAAATAGCGTTCCCCTCCCGCCTCTGCGAAGCCCCCGCGACTTGTCCGGTCGCGGGGGCTTTTCTGTGGCTGGAGGCCGTGAGGTGGGGCTTGCCACCGCGTGTCAGGCTCTCGCGGCAGTCCCCGCAAAGCCTTTGATGCGTTGATTGCCGCCGCCGGTCGCGGGGGCGGGCCAGCCTTGTGCGCCTCGTGGCCGCCACCGCGAATGGCGGGGCCCCCGCGTCTCGGGTTGGTGGAACGCGGGGGCCCCGGACTGGAGGAGGATGGCGTTGAGGATGGTTACGCGGCCTTGGCCCGGGATGATCCGGGAACGCCGCCCGTGCCGTCCCTCTCCGCGTTGGCGGCGCTGGGCGTTGCTGGACGGCCGTCGCGCCGGGGGGCCGTGGGGCGGCCGCCGCCGCGCACGATGCCGGCGTATATTTCCCAGGTTTTGAGGAAGGCCTGGTCGAAGGAGATTTGCGCCGCGTATTTGCGGGCCAGGCGCGCCATGTCCGCCAGACGCTCCCTGTCCAGCATCAGGTCGAGCACGCTCATGGCCAGGGCGTGCGGATCGTAGGGCTCCACCACTAGGCCGGTGCGGCCGGGTCGCATGGCCTCGCGCGGGCCGCCCGCGCTGGTCACCACCACGGGCAGGCCGCTGGCCTGCGCCTCCAGCACCACATTGCCGAAGGTGTCCGTGGCACTGGGGAAGACGAACAGGTCCGCCCCCGCGTAGGCGTTCACCAGGTCCTCGCCCCGCAGATAGCCGGTGTAGACGACGGGCAGGTCGGCGGTCTGCGCGCGCATCTCCTCCATGTACGGGCCGTCGCCCACCACCACGAGCCGGGCGTCCGGCCGGTGGGCGTGGATGGTGCGGAAGGCCTCGGCCAGCACGTCCAGGCTCTTCTCGCGCGAGACACGGCCCACATAGAGGATCTTGAACTGGCACCGCAATCCCATGTCCTCGAAGAAGCGGCCGCGCGATTCCGGGTGGAAGCGCTCGGTGTCCACCCCGCGCGGGTGCACCACGATGCGGTCGGCGTCGATGCCGCGTTCCGCAAGATCGCGCGCGGTGGAGCGGCTGGGCGCGTAGATGGCGTCCATCTGACCGTAGAACCAGCGCATGTAGCGCCAGGCTGCGTCCTCCATGGCCGGGTCCTCGGTGAACATGCGCACGTACTGCGGGAAGGCCGTGTGGTACGTGCCGTGGCAGGGGATTTTGAGGATGCGCGCGATGGCCAGCCCGGCCAGCCCCACCGGTCCGGGGGTGGCCGTGAGGATGCAGTCGAACTCCCGCTCCGCGCACCAGGACAGCATTTTGAGGAAGGGCGGGTAGTGCAGGGTGATTTCCGGGTACTCCGGCAGGCTGAAGGAGCCGACGGGCGCGAAGCGCGCCGCCCCGTGTCCGATCTCGTCCCTGGTCAGGCCCTCGGCGCAGGTGACCACGGTCATGTCCTTGCCGTGCTTGCCGGCCAGCTCGATTTGCTGCTGGATGGTGTGGGCAACGCCGTTGACCTCGGCGAAGGTGTCGGTGAAGTGCGCTATTTTGAGGCCGCGCGGCCGCTCCGGCTCCAGGCCGAAGCGGGTCATGCAGCGCCGGGCGAAGGCGCGCTCGCTGGCGAAGAGCTCGCAGGAGAGGAAGAAGGGCGAGAGCATGGCGTACATGGACCCGGCCGAGGCCACCTCGTGGAACAGGCCGAAGATGTCCGCCTCCTGAACGGCGGTGAGCGTGCGTCCGGCGAAGCGGGCGAGCAGCCGGTCGGTGACGCGGGAGACGAAGCGCCGCCAGATTTCCTCGGGCGCGGCCTCGGTGTCGCGGCCATTGGCCGCATCCATCATGTCGGCGTCGGCGCGGATGACGGCGCTGGCCTCGGCCAAGAGCATGGCGCTGGGCGCGTTCTTGTCCGACACCAGCGTGTACAGACCCAGGCGGACGCGGTCGGCCAGGCCGTGCAATAGCGCCCGCGCGCCGCGCCGGGGTTTGCCCGCCGGGTCGAGCAGGGCGTCGGCGAAGCGCACGCACACGTGGCTCTCGGGCATCCGCCCGCTGCGGCTTTTGTAGAACTGATAGGCGATGCCGCAGAGGTTGTGGGCCATGTTCCAGGGCGTGGCCGGCTCGCCCAGTATCTCGCCCTCGCCGGCGGGGATGGCCTGGAGTAGCCGTTCCACCGTGGCCGGGCCGGCGAAGCGCGTGTGCATCCGCGCGATGCCCAGAGCCGAGTGGTCGTCGCTGCCGGCGGTGAGCGCCTTTCTCCAGGGGGTTGCCCCGTAAGGGGCGATGCCGTGGCGCTCGGCCAGCCGCTCCATGACCGCTGGCGTGAGCGCGCCGACGATGCGTTTGAGGGTCCTGTTCTGGGTGGCGTCGCGCGAGCCGTTGAGCTCGAGCGTGTTGAAGAGCAGCAGCGCCTGCTCGAAGCGCTCCGGCGTGAGCTTGCCGTTGACCGCGAAGAGCGGGTGGGCCAGCACGTGCGTGATGCCCTGATCGCGCAGGTAGGGCACGAGTTCGAGGACGTTTCCGCGCAGGCGCTGGAAGTCCGCGTGGTTGGTCTCGGTGATGTTGTAGGCCAGCACGTGGAGCTTGCAGCGGTCCTCGGGGAAGTAGGTGGTTATCTCCTCACTGACGAAGGTTCCGGGCAGGTGGGCGATTTCCAGCGAACCGGCGATGGTGTTGTGGTCGGTGATGGTGACGAGGGACATGCCGCGCGCGCGGGCGATGTCGTAGATCCGCCGGGGTTGGGTGAAGCTTTCCGGGCAGCCCATGCGTTGCAGCACCCATTGCGAGGGGCGGGTGGAGTGGCGCGAGTGGACGTGCAGGTCGATGGAGAAGGCGTCGGTCGTCATTGCTTGCTCCCGCATTGCGGTTGCCCTGGCCTAGGCGCAGCGGAGGTAATGGGCGCGCTCGCGGTCGGCCTGGCAGTGCACGCACAGCTTGGCTGTCGGGTTGGCGATGAGCCTGGCCGCGCCAATCTCGTCGCCGCAGTCCTCGCAGACGCCGTACGCGCCGATGTCCATGCGCGCGAGCGCCTCCTCGATCTCCAGACGGCGGGCCTCCATGCGGCGGCGCAGGGCCAGCTGCATTCCCACCTCGACCACGCGCGAGGCGTACTCGTTCTCGTCCGCGCAGGCGTCCAGGCGCGGGGTGTCGTCCATCTCGGCGTCGGGGCAGGTCGGAATGGTCAGGCCGTCAAGAGCGGTCAACAACCGCTGGCGCAAAGTTCCCTGCATGGCTTCCTCCTGAGTTTTTGTCTGTGGTTCCCTTCGGTTTTCCGAAGAGGCTCTAGCATGGGGATTCGTGACGCGGGTTACCGGGGCGTGACTTCTGTGGTACAAGTGTGGATGCGACAGGCGGGAGCGGGGACGGTGGAGCGGCCCCTGCCGCGCCGGATGGAATCGTCGGAAAGACTCGCCCGCCGGGATCGAGGAACCGGCACGCGTCCGGACGGGCGGTGAGGCGTCGTCGGGGGGCGCCGGACGCGAAAAAGGGAAAATCGCGGATGCGTCGGAACGGTCAGGCGCGGAAGCGATAGCCCACGCCGCGCACGGTTTCGATGCACTCGGCGTAGGAGCCGAGCTTGGCGCGCAGGCGGCGCATGTGCGTGTCCACCGTGCGCGAGGCGCCCTCGAAGTCCGTGTTCCACACGGTGTCCAGCAGCCGGTCGCGCGAGAGCACGCGGCCGCGCGCCTGCACCAACTCCTTGAGCAGGCGGTGTTCCGTGGCGGTGAGCTGGTGCATTTCGCCGTCCACCTCCATCTCGTGCGCGGCGAAGTTCACCACCAGCCCCTCGTGGCGCCACACCTCCTCCACGTCCGCAGGCTCGCCGCCGGCGCGGCGCAGGGCATTTTTTATACGCAGCAGCAGCTCGCGCGGGCTGAAGGGCTTGACCACGTAGTCCTCGGCCCCCAGCTCCAGGCCCACCACGCGGTCCACCTCGTCGCCGCGCGCCGTGAGCATGATGACCGGCACCGCGCGCAGGGAGGGCGTCTGTTTGAGCCGGCGGCACACCTCCAGTCCGTCGATCTCCGGCAGCATGATGTCCAGCAGCACGAGGTCGGGCCGCCAGCGGTTCATGACCTCAAGGCCCTGTTCGCCCGCGCCGGCCGTGCGAACTTCGTAGCCGGCGGCCTCCAGATTGTACTGCAACAGCTCCCGGGTCTGGACGTGGTCCTCCACCACCATGATCCTGCGTTGGTCCATGCCGTCTCCTTCGCGTGGGGCGGCCGGGCGGCGGGGGGCCGGCCGGCGCGGAATCCCAGGCCCGGCGACAGTACCGCCGCCGGGAGACGGAAATGTTACCGCGGCGTGACGGCCCGGCAAAGGTTGCGCGACGGCAGTCCCGGAGGCCGGACGCGCCGGAGCGGACGGGAAATGCCGATTGCGGCACTTGCCATGCGGGAATATGGCATTAGAATAAATCACTCGGTACTGTGCGGACATCCTTGTCCCCGGTGCACTCCAAAGGGCAAGGAGACGTGGAGTTGAAAAAACGGAAGGCGTTAACCAAACCGGTCCGCCTGCGCCGGCGCGAGGGCGCGCCGACGGCTGCGCAGCGCTTGGCCCAGGCGGCCAATGGAACACATATGGACGACAGAAAACTTATGGCTGGCGAGTCCGGCGGGGTCCCCGTCGGAGGCTCGGGCGATGGGGACGAGGCCCAGAAAAGGCCGGAGATCCCGTCGGTTATGCCGGTTCTGCCCGTGCGCGACATCGTTGTCTTCAATTATATGATTCTGCCCCTGTTCGTGGGGCGCGAGAAGAGCGTGAAGGCTGTGGACGCCGCGCTCTCCGGGGACCGGTACATCCTCATCCTCTCGCAGAAGGACGAGGCGGTGGACAACCCCGGCCCGGACGACATGTATCAGGTGGGCACCGTGGGCATGATCATGCGCATGCTCAAGATGCCCGACGGTCGGCTCAAGGTGCTGGTGCAGGGCCTTTCCCGCGCCAAGGTGAAGCGCTTCGTCTCCGACGATCCCTTCCACTTGGCCGAGGTGACGCCCGTGGCCGAGGCCGAACCCGTGGAACTCACCCCCGAGCAGGAGGCGCTGATCCGCTCCAGCCGGGAGCTTTCGGAGAAGATTCTCACCCTGCGGGGCATTTCCCCGTCCGACATCATGGGCGTGCTCAACTCCGTGGGCGAGCCGGGCCGGCTCGCCGACCTCATCGCCAGCAACCTGCGCATGAAGGTGGTGGACGCCCAGAAGATCCTCGAAAGCGAGGACTCCGTCGAGCGCCTGCGGCTGGTCAACGCCCAGCTGGTCAAGGAGGCGGAGGTCGCCTCCATGCAGAACAAGATCCAGACCATGGCCCGCGAGGGCATGGACAAGGCCCAGCGCGAATTCTTCCTGCGCGAGCAGATGAAGGCGATCAAACGCGAGCTGGGCGATGAGGCCAGCGAGGACGAGGAGATCGAGAACCTCAAAAAGGCCGTCGAGAAGGCCGGAATGCCCAAGGACGTCAAGAAGGAGGCGCTCAAGCAGTTGAGCCGCCTGGAGTCCATGCATCCCGATTCCTCCGAAGCCACGGTCATCCGCACCTACCTCGACTGGATGACCGAGCTGCCGTGGAAGAAGCAGTCCAAGGACCGCCTCGACGTGAAGGCCGCCAAGGAGATTCTCGACGAGGACCACTTCGACCTGGAAAAGGTCAAGGAGCGCATCCTCGAATACCTCTCCGTGCGTCAGCTCAACGCCAAGATGAAGGGCCCGATCCTGTGCTTCGTGGGGCCTCCGGGCGTGGGCAAGACCAGTCTTGGCCGGTCCATCGCCCGCAGCCTGGGCCGCAAGTTCCACAGGCTCTCGCTCGGCGGAATGCGCGACGAGGCTGAGATTCGCGGCCACCGGCGCACGTACATCGGGGCCATGCCCGGGCGCATCATCCAGGGCATCAAAAACTGCGGCACGAGAAATCCCGTCATCATGCTCGACGAGGTGGACAAGCTCGGCACGGACTTCCGCGGCGATCCGTCGTCCGCGCTGCTCGAGGTGCTGGACCCGGAGCAGAACTTCAGCTTCACCGACCATTACCTGAACGTGCCCTTCGACCTTTCGCACGTCATGTTCATCTGCACCGCGAATACGCTGGACACCATCCCCGATGCGTTGCTCGACCGCATGGAGGTCATCCGCATTCCCGGCTACACCGAGCAGGAGAAGGTCAAAATAGCCCGGCGCTTCGTTCTGCCCCGGCAGGTCAAGGACAACGGCCTGGAGCCCGACGAGGTGGACATTCCCGACGCGGTGGTCGCCCAGATCGTGCGCGGCTACACGCGCGAGGCCGGCCTGCGCAACCTGGAGCGGGAGATCGGCACCGTGTGCCGCAAAATGGCCCGCAAGAAGGCCGAGGGCGAGAAGGGCCCCTTCGCCGTCACGGTCAAGACCCTGGACAAGTACCTGGGCGTGGTGCGCTTCCTGGACGACGAAAAGGAAACCGTCCTGCCTCCCGGCGTCGTCACCGGGCTGGCCTGGACGCCTTTTGGCGGCGAGCTTCTGCACATCGAGGTTTCCACGATGCCCGGCTCCGGCAAGCTGCTGCTGACCGGCAAGCTGGGCGACGTGATGAAGGAGAGCGCCCAGGCGGCGGTCTCGCTGGCGCGAGCCCGGGCGGGGCTGTACGGCATCGCCTCGGACTTCCACGAGAAGCGCGACATCCATATCCACGTGCCCGCCGGGGCCACGCCCAAGGACGGCCCCTCGGCCGGCGTCACGCTGGTCACGGCGCTCATCAGCGCGCTGACCGGCAAGGCCGTGCCCGCGGACACCTGCATGACCGGCGAGATCAGCCTGCGCGGCCGCGTGCTGCCGGTGGGCGGCATCAAGGAGAAGATCCTCGCCGCCGTGTCCCGGGGCATGACCCGCGTGCTCATCCCCGCGCAGAACAAGAAGGACCTGCAGGACATCCCCGAGGATCTGCTCAAGAAAATCGAGGTCCGCTTCATCGAGCGCGTGGATGACGTCTGGCCCATCGTGAGTGGAACGGAAGCTCCGGCCAAAACGGCGGGCGGAAAGGCCCCTGCCAAAACCGCCGGCAAGTCCGCCGCGAAGACCGCCAAGGCTTCGAAGTCCGTGGGCGCCAAGACCAAACCGGCCGCGCCCTTGGCCGCGAACGGGGCGAAGGCCCCGGCGAAGGCCCCGAAGGCCCCGAAGACCCTGGCGAAAGCCGGAAAGACTGCGGGAAAGAGCAAGTAGTAGAACCTGTCCGGGTCCGGGCGGCGTTGCCAGCGGGCGCGATTTGCGCTAGGTAGCAAGCCGCTACGGACCCGAATTTTACATCGCGAGGGAACAATGCCCATCTTTGAATATACATGCCGCAAGTGTGGAAAAACGTTCGAGGAACTCGTCATGGGACAGGATGAGGCCGTGGCCTGCCCGCATTGCGGGTCGGACAAGACCGAGAAGCTCATGAGTTGCTGCCGCAGCAAGATGGGTGGCGGTCACGATGTCGGCGAATCCGTCGGCTCCGCCGCTCCGGCCGCCGCGCCTTCCGGCGGCTGCGCCGGCTGCTCCGGCGGCTCCTGCTCCTCCTGCCACTAGGTCCGGGCTCATGCGCAAGGTCACCATCGCCACGCGTGGCAGCAAGCTCGCCCTCTGGCAGGCTGAGCACATTTCCGCGCTGCTGCGCCGCCAATACGCCGATCTCGAGGTCGATCTGCTCAGGATCAAGACCACCGGCGACAAGATTCTCGACGTGCCGCTGGCCAAGGTCGGCGGCAAGGGGTTGTTCGTCAAGGAGATCGAGGAGGCGCTGCTGGACGGCCGCGCCGATCTCGCCGTGCACAGCATGAAGGACGTGCCCACCCAGCTGCCTCCGCAACTGACCGTGGGCGTGAACCCCGTGCGCGAGGCCCCGACGGACAGCCTGCTCTCCGTGAAGTACGACGGCCTGGACGCCCTGCCCGATGGCGCGCATGTGGGCACCAGCAGCCTGCGCCGGCAGGCCCAACTCAAAACCCTGCGGCCCGATCTGGATATCGAGAGCCTGCGCGGCAACCTGGATACGCGCGTGCGCAAGCTCCTTGAGGGCCAGTTCGACGCCATCGTGGTGGCCACCGCCGGTTTGAACCGTCTGGGCCTCACCGCGCCCAAGGTGGAAATTCTCGCGCCGCCGCGCTTCCTGCCCGCCGTGGCCCAGGGCGCGCTGGGCATCGAATACCGCACCGACCGTCCTGAGATGGCCAAACTGCTCGCTTTTCTGCACCATCCCGAGACCGGGGCGCAGGTGGCCGCCGAACGCGGCTTCCTCACCGGGCTCGACGGCGGCTGTCAGGTGCCCATCGCGGCCTGGAGCCGCATGGCTGACGGCGTGCTGACGCTGACCGGCTTCGTCGCCGGCATGAACGGCAAAACCCCTATCCGATTGGAGGAGGCCGGCCCCGTCGCCGATGCGTGGAACATCGGCGCGCGCCTGGCAGAGCGTGTGCTCGCGGCGGGCGGCAAGGCCATCCTCGACGAGGTATACGCGGCAAACGCGTAAGCGAACCATTCCCGGGAGGCCGATTTCCCCCCGGCCCCCGAACGTGGGCCGGACACGGGGGACCAATCAGAATGACGCGGGAGGGTGGCGATGCAGATCGTGGTCTTGGGCGCAAGCGGACACGGGCAAGTGGTCGCGGACATCCTGTTCCAGATGTGGACCAAGGGCCGCGAGATGGAAATCGTCGGCTTTCTCGACGACGATCCGGCCCTGCGCGGCACGCGCGTCATGGGTCTGCACGTGCTGGGTCCTTTGGCCGCCCTGGCCGAGACCCCGCACGACTGCGTGGCCCTGGGCGTGGGCGATAACGCCACCCGCGCCCGGCTCTTCGCCGAACTTTGCAAGGCCCGCGAGCATTTCGTCACCGCCATCCACCCCACGGCCGTCCTCGCCCCCGACGTCATCGTCGGCGCGGGAGCGGTGCTGGCCGCCGGCTCCGTGGCCAATCCCGGCGCGCACATCGGCGAGAACGCCATCCTCAACACCTGCTCCAGCATCGATCACCACTGCGTGCTGGGCGCGCACGCCCACATGGCCCCCGGCGCGCATCTGGCCGGCAATGTGACCGTGGGCGAGGGCGCGCTCGTCGGCGTGGGCTCCTGCGCCACGCCCGGCGTCTCCATCGGCGCGTGGAGCGTGGTCGGGGCCGGTGCGGCGGTCGTGTCCGACGTGCCCGAACGCACCACCGTGGGCGGCGTGCCGGCCAGACCGCTGGCCTGATTTCCCGCCATGGCCGATAACAAACCGCCGCGCCTGTTCCTCTCGCCGCCGCACATGAGCGGCCGCGAGGCCGGGCACGTGGCCCAGGCCTTCGCCAGCAACTACATCGCGCCCCTTGGCCCGCAGGTGGACGCCTTCGAGGCAGCCTTCGCCGAGCACACGGGCATCGCGCATTGTCTGGCCGTGTCCAGCGGCACGGCGGCCATCCACTTGGCCCTGCGCTGCCTGGGGGTGGGGCCCGGCGACTTGGTTCTCGCCGCCACGCTGACCTTCGTGGGCTCCGTGGCGCCGGCCGCGCAGCTGGGGGCCGACCTCGCCTTCATCGACGCCGACCGCGCGAGCTGGAACATGGATCCCGAGCGCCTGCGCGAGGCGCTGGAGTTTTTCGCCAAGCAGGGCCGGCGGGCCAAAGCAGTCATCCCCACGGACCTCTATGGCCAGTGCGCCGACTACGCGCGGCTGCTGGACGTCTGCGCCCCTTTCGGTGTGCCGCTTTTGGCCGACTGCGCGGAGAGCGTGGGCGCGCGCTACGGATACGACGGGATCGGCGGCCCCGGCAGGCACGCCGGCTCCTGGCCTGGCCTCGCCGCCAGCATCTTCTCCTTCAACGGCAACAAGATCATCACCACCTCCGGCGGTGGAATGCTGGCCTCGGCGGACGCGGGCCTCGTCGCGCGGGCGCGCAAGCTCTCGCAGCAGGCCCGTGAGCCCGCGCCCTATTACGAGCACGTGGAGCTGGGCTATAACTATCGCCTGAGCAACATCCTCGCCGCCATCGGTCTGGGCCAGCTGGAGACGCTGGAGGCCCGCGTGGCCAAACGTCGGCTCATTTCCCACTGGTATGCCGAGGAATTCGCCGCGACGCCGGGCCTTTCGCTCATGCCCGAGGTCGCGACCGGACGCGCAAACCGCTGGCTTACCGTGGTCCTCATCGACGCCGAAGCCTTCGGCGCCACGCCGGAGGACGTGCGGTTGGCCCTGGAGGCGGAGAACATCGAGTCGCGCCCGCTGTGGAAGCCCATGCACATGCAGCCGGTTTTCGCGGGGCGGCCGGTCTTTGGTGGGCGGGTGGCCGGGGAACTCTTCGCACGCGGACTGTGCCTGCCCTCGGGCTCGGCCATGACCCGCGATGACGTGGCGCGCGTGGCCCGTCTCGTCCGCGCGTCCGGGCGCGGCTCCGCCGAATAGCGCGTTTCGCGCGGCCCGAGGACCTCGTCATGCTTTGCGACTTCAAGAACAGGAACCTGTACCTCATGCTCGCGGCCGAGACCGTCTGCTTCGCCGCCGCGCTCACTCTGGCCTACCTGCTGCGTTTCGACTTCCGTCTGCCCCCGCCCTACGCCGCGCAGATGGCGGCCATGTACAAGTACGACCTGCCGCTTAAACTCGGCGTGTTCTGGGCGCTGGGGCTGTACCGCGGCATGTGGCGCTACACCAGCCTGTTCGACGTGCGCCGGCTTGTGGAGGCCGTGGCCCTGTCCTCGGCGTTGCTCGTGGCCTTCGTGGCCTACCGCTACGGCTTCACCGGCTTCTCCCGCGCCGTGCTGACCATGGATGGCGTGCTCACCCTGGCCTTCACCGCCGGGCTCCGGCTCGGCATCCGCGTGTTCCACGACCGCTGGCCTGGCCGGCTGCCGCGCCCCAAGGCTCCCCCCCGGCGTGTGCTCGTCATCGGTGCGGGTGGCCTGGGCGAGCGCCTGTTGCGCGAGATCGCCGCCACGCCGGAGCTCAACCTGCATGTGGTCGGCTTCCTCGACGACGACCGGCGCAAGATCGGCCGCACCCTGCACGGCCGGCCCGTGCTTGGGTCCGTGGCCGAGCTGCCCCGCCTGGCCCAGGCCAACGCCGTCGCCGAGGTCCTCATCGCCGTGGGCCACGCCAGCGCGGAGGAGATGCGCCGCATCGTCCTCGTCTGCAAAGATTCCGGCCTGCCGCAGCGCATCCTGCCCGGCCAGTTGCGCGGCAAGGCCCTGCCGGAACTCCGCCCCGTGGACTACCAGGACCTCCTCGGGCGCGGCGAGATCGCCCTCGACGAGGCCGGGCTCGCCTCCGTCATCACGGACAAGGTGGTGCTCGTCACCGGCTGCGGCGGGTCCATCGGCTCCGAACTCTGCCGCCAGCTCGTGCGTTTCGCGCCCGCTCGACTCGTCCTCGTGGACGCCTGCGAGTTCAATCTCTACGCCATCGCCGGCGAACTCGCCGGTGAGCGTGGTTTCCCCCGCATCGTCCGCGTGCTGGGCAGCGTGGCCGACGAGGCTCTCATGGAGCGCGTGCTGACCGAGCACGCCCCCAGCCTCGTCCTGCACGCCGCCGCCTACAAGCATGTACCCATGTTGGAGGTCTGCCCCTGGGCGGCGGTCACCAACAACATCCTCGGCACGCGTACCCTCATGCGCGCCGCCGCGCGCCACGGCGTCGCCCGCTTCGTCCTCGTCTCCACCGACAAGGCCGTGCGGCCCAGCAGTATTATGGGCGCGAGTAAACGTGTTACCGAGCGTCTGATGGCCAGCATGACCGCCACCGGAGAGGCCGGCGGCACACGGGCCGACCGCACGCGCTTCATGGCCGTGCGCTTCGGCAACGTCGTCGGCTCGTCCGGTTCCGTGGTGCCGCTCTTTCGTCGGCAGATCGAGCGCGGCGGTCCCGTCACTGTCACCCACCCGGACATGACCCGCTACTTCATGAGCATCGCCGAGGCCTGTCAGCTGATTTTGCAGGCCTCCGCCATGGGGCGGGGCGGCGAAATCTTTCTGCTCGAAATGGGTGAGCCCGTGCGCATCGTCGACCTCGCGCGCGATCTCATCCGCCTCTGCGGTCGCGAGCCCGGCGTGGATGTCGACATCACCTTCACCGGCGTCCGCCCTGGTGAAAAACTCCACGAGGAGCTCCTCTGCGCCGGCGAGAACGTCCTGCGCACAGCTCATGACAAGATCAGAATCCTCGGCGAGCCGTCCGCGTCCGATCCTGCCGTCGCCGCCACCGAACTCGACGCCCTCGTTGACGACATCGCCGCCGCCGCCCAACGGCAGGATTCCGCCTCCATTCGTGAACTGCTGCGACGGCTTGTGCCGGAATTTCTCGAACCGCCGCGTTGAGTCCGCCACGGGGGGGGCGTGGACATCGAATCGGTTCCCCCGTTCAGGGGGGTGCTGTCCCTGAAAATATCGGGGCGTTGCCCCGAACCCCACCAAAGGACATACGCCCTTTGGAATCCCTCATTCGTGGATGTTTTCCACCGCGAAGCCGGCGAAAAAACATCCACGACAGGTGCGTGGGCGAATGCGTCGATGAGGGCGCTGGTCCCTTCACGTTGAAGGATTCCGTTACGTGAAACCAGGGACGTTTGAACCCTGAAGCGAACATGGCAGCCTGAAGCCGGCAGCACTGTTTCAAGGTGTTGGGCGATCGGGGCATTGCCCCGAACCCCTGCCGAGTCCCAATGGAGTGGCGCTGGCGGTGGGGGGATGGATGCCATTTTGTCGGAGGGAAAGCCTGTAAGCCCATCGTCCACGCTGTTCGTAAGGCGATGGAGCGGGGGGCTGTCCGTGTCACCGGTAAAAGCCTTTGGAAGGGGGGACGGGGGGAGAACCTTTCCAGCGGAAAGGTTTCCCCCCGATTCGCCTTTTGTGGTTTGTCTTCCAGGCGATGCGCGGAGGCGCGATGCCCGGCTATGGCGGAAGTTCAATAAAGCTGATAGGACACGCAAAAGCGGTGCTGTGTTCGAAAGCGGCCGTGCGGAGGGCGAGCATGGGCAAAGGGAAGCGGTTTCTCGTGGTGGCGCTTGGCTGCGTCATGCTGCTGGCGATGGCGTCGTCGTCTTTGGCGGCCGGCCGCAAGTCTCATGCCCGGAAGCCCCATGAGGTTCAGTCCAAGGTGTATCGCGTGGCCGTGCTGGAGGCCGGGACCAACTGGGTGCATGACAAGATGCTCAAGGCCCTGCAGGCGGGGCTGGCCGAAAAGGGCTGGGGCGATCGGGTGGTGTTCCCGCCGAACGCGCATGAGATCAGCTCGTGGACGGCCATGGGCAAGGCCGGCACATACCGCATGGCCGCGGACCTCATGGCGCGCAAGGATATCGATCTGATCATCGCCATGGGCACGGATGCCGCCCAGGCGCTCCTGGCCCACAACAACGGCCGTCATCCCATCGTGGCCATGACGCTGTCCGACCCAGTCGGCGCGGGCGTGGTGAAGAGCGAGACCGACTCGGGCGTGGACAATCTGACCACGGCCATCGCGCCCAACCAGGGGTTGAACATGCTGCGCCTGTTCCATGCCGTGGTTGGATTCCGTAGGCTTGGCGTTTTGTACGAGGACACCGCGGCCGGGCGCACCTATACGAATCTCGACGATGCGCGTGATGTGGTGCGCGAGAAGGGCGCGCGCCTGGTGGAGTTCCCGCACTTACCGGGCGGCGCGAGCATGCGCGAATGCAAGGCGGGGTTGGAGTGGCTGATCAGCAACGGGGTGGACGCGGTGTACTTGCCGGACATTCCGTGTTTCGATTGGACGCTGAGCGACCCGCGTCCGCTGTTGAATTATCTGCGGGAGCACCGGGTGGCCACATTCGCCCGCACGGGCATGCCGATGGTGCAGCTGGGCGCGCTCATGGGCGCGTACGACTTCGAATTGAAGCCGCTTGGCCGGTTCCACGCGGCGCAGCTCATCAGTATCTTCCAGGGCGTTTCGCCGCGCAGGCTCGGGATGGTGGTGCCCAACGCCCTGGGGCTTTCCCTCAATCTCAAAACGGCACGGATGATGGGGCGCGATCTGCCCCCCGACGTGCTCGTGAGCGCGGACGTCATCGTTTCCCACGACCGCAGTCTTGAGGACGTGCGCAAGAGCCGCTGACGCGGCGGCTCGCCGGGCGTGTTCCGTTCCGTTGAGGCGCGGGCGCGGGGTCAGTTGTGCGTTTTGTTGGTCTGACCGCCCCCGGGCCGCAGCTTTGGATGGCCTGTCTCACGGCTCGGCTGGTTCGCGCTGGCTCAGATGGATGTGCGGCCGAATGGCCTGCGGCCGGCTCGGAAAGGGGGCATGGACTCGACGGCGCGGGCGATGTAGACGGCCGGATCGCAGGCGTAGACTCAGGACGGGGCGCGCAGGCTATACTGTGCGCCCAACCCCCTGCTGGGACTTTCCCTCAATTTCAAGGCGGCTCGGATGATGGGGCGCGATCTGCCCCCCGACGTGCTCGTGAGCGCGGACGTCATCGTTTCCCACGACCGCAGTCTTGAGGACGTGCGCAAGAGCCGCTGACGCGGCGGCTCGCCGGCGTGTTCCGTTCCGTTGAGGAGCGGGCGCGGGGTTAGCTGTGCGTTTCGCTGGGCTGACCGCCCGGGGCTTGCCCCGCAGGCGTGGAGGGGTGCTGGGCCGGTTGCTTGGCCGGGGCCGCTATGACGAGCAGCAGCAGCCCGAAGACAGGGGTCAGCAACATGCTGGCGAAGAAGAATCCCCAGAAGCCAAGCTTCTTGCGACGGCCGAAGAAGCCGATCAGAAGGCTGCAGAAAATGGCGATGAGAAAGATTATGGGGTTCATTGCGCCTCCTGTTCCTGCTGGGCCCTGCTTTCGCCGGTATCCACGTTCTGAGCGTCCTTCCCGAACCTTGTGAATTTCTTGATGGCGCTCTGAAGGTCGTCGTAGCGGCCCTTCAGGTGCTGCCAGTCGGGCAGACCGTCCTTGTCCTTGGGAACGGGCTTGCTGAAGTCGTGGCTGGAGAACATCTTGAGATCGCCCTGCGCCGCGCCTTGCCTTTTCCCGCCCCTGCCTCCGGTCTGGGAGTCCATGTTCAGTATCACCGGCAGGCCGTCGCGCCCGCCCATGATGACGAACTTGGCATTGGACGAGGCGGCCAACTCCTTGGTGGCCTCGATGCCGGCCCAGCGGAGGTAGGCGTCGGTCATGCCGCCATTGACGATGTCCTGGAACATCCTGATGCTTTCGGCGCGGATGTAGCTTTCCTTCATCTGCTCACCGGCCTTGAGCAGCACGTACTTATAGCGCAGGTACTCCTGTTCGGCGGAGAATTTGAGGTCGATGGCCTGGTTCACCTTGTCCGGCAGGGACATGCCCCGCACCACTATGCTGTCGATGATGACGGGCTTGCGGGCCATCTGCTCCACGGCCTGGACCATGAGCTCGTCCTGAAGCTTGAGGGGGGCTGTGGTGTACAGATCCTCGGGCCAGTAGCCGCCCACGGTGTTGCGGATGGCCGAGGACATGATGGGTCGTATGAGCATTTTCTTGTAGTCGGGGCCGAGGTCGTGGTGCAGCTCGGCCACACGCTCGGCGATGGGCGCGAAGAAGACGGAGACCTTCATGTCCACGGAAAGGCCGCCGCGGCTGAGCACGGCGATGTCAATGTCCTCATGCTGCAGGCGCGTGTCGTAGATGTACATCGTGTCCCAGGGGAAGAGCAGGTGCATGCCTTCGGAGTACGTCTTGCCCATCACCGTGCCGCCGAACAGCGGCGAGTATTTCACGCCGATCTCGCCGGAGTGGACGGTGACGACGATATAGGGCCAGAGCAGCACGACGAGTATCGTCAGGCCGAGAACATAGGCGAGAAGGCCGGTGCGTCTGGCGGTGATCCACCCCTCGACGCGTTTGCGCCAAGTGGCGGCCGGCTGCGGCTCAGTCGTGGGAGACATTTTCAGGCGCCCCTCTCCAATATTTGTCCAGGGTCATGTCGATACACCGGCGTTCGTAGTCCACGCAGTAGTCCCGTTGGTTCATGTCGCCGATGCACATGTTGTACATGATGGGGCAGTACTGTACGTGTCGGACGAACAGGCCCATCTCCGGCACGGAACGGATATGCTTCCGCGCGGTGTGAATGATCGACTCCACATAGGTGATGTTGCAGGGCTTCTTGCGCTCCAGCGGCGTGGTGATCTGCTCGTAGCACTGCACCCGTTTGCGCACGACTTCGCGGAAGTCCTCCGCGCCCAGGCGTGACGGCGTGACCCTGCCCGCTTGCGAGTAGCTTCTCAGCGCGTCGTCGATGTGCGGGGTCATCGGCGCCCGCCGCTTTTCCCAAGGCCAGGACCATGCGCCGGCGTCAGCCGTGCAGAGCGTGACCGCCAAGCACAGGCCGAGCAGCAGGCCGCACAAACGTGCCGCCCTGCCGCGCCGCGACGAAGCGGAAAGGAAGTCCCCGAACAAGAAAGCGGCCCCGACGCGCGACGTCCTGCCGCTAGTTGGCGCTGGCGGCGGATTCCTGCGCCGGCTCGGCTGCCTCGCCCTCAGCGGTCTCACCGTCGGCGGGCTTCTTCTTGCGCAGGTTCTTCACGTATTCCTTGCCCTCGTTGTAGTGGGTGCGGAAGCTCTCCTTGAACTTGCCCGTCTCCATGTCGAGCATGGTGCCGCCGGAGGCGAAGTGGCGGTTGAACACGCGTCCGATGGCGTAGGTGGAGGCGCCGCCCATGATGGTCATGGTGGCCGCGCCGGCCGTCATGCCGATGAGGGGAATGGCCTTGAGCAGGCTGAAGACGGCCGGGGCCACGGCAACGGGCAGGGCGCTGCCCAGAAGCGAGCCGATGAGGCTCTTGGCCCTGTTCTTACTGAAAGGCACGCCGTATTTCTCGGCCAGGGCGTTGACCAGCTCGACCTCAATGCCGAACAGACCGACGAGATCGAGCACGGCCACGGGGGCCAATCCGAGGGCCATGGCGCCATAGACCCGCTTGCGGATGATCGCGTCAATCTCGGCCTTGGGAATGACGGGCACGCTTTGCTCGGGAGCCGTGGAATTGCCGGCCTGAGTGTCCTGGGCGGTTTCTTCGATGGCGTTCATTGTCCCTCCTCAAGGATTATGGACTGCGATTTTCAGAAAATATAATCGACTGTTAATACCGCAATATCCATTTGGTTACGTGCTTAACGTCGCGGCGTCAAGCGCTCCAGCGCCCTCACCGGCCGGTCGCGGCCGCCCGTCGTTCGTCCAGTAGGTGGAAGCCGAGTTTGATGATCTCATCACTGGCTTTCTCCTGATTTATCAGCAGCACCACGGAGGTCTTCGTTTGCGGGTCGTAAAAATATTGTGCGGTGTAGCCGGGGAACAACCCCGACTTGCCCACATAGGCGCGGCCACCGCCCAGGTCGAACAGGCTCACCGAGCCCAGCAGGCTCCAACCATAATGCTGGCCGGCGGCGTTTTTCTGCTTCACCGCGGCGGATCCGTCGGGCAGGCGCAGCGGTTCCGGATTTTCCGGCCGCAGACCGCTCTGGCCGAGCAGCCGCGTCAGTTGCAGCAGATCGGCCGCGTCGCCCTCCAAGTCGCCCGCGCCATAGGCCAGCGAGGTGCTGAAGAGCATGGGCCGGCGCAGTTCCTTGTTCGCACCGAGCGAGTAACCCTGGGCCATGCGCGGCACAACGGCCTCGTCGTCGGCGATGCGCAGGGAGGGCATGTTCAGCGCCTCGCGCTCACGCGCCAGCCAGACCTCCTCCGTCGCGTCGAGCTTGTCCAGCAGCAGACCAAGAAGGAAGTAGCCGGTGTTGTTGTAGCGCTGTTTCGTCCCCGGCGCGAAGAGCGGCGGCTTGCCGTTGATGGCGCCGAGCATTTCGGCCTTTGTCCAGCGCTTGGCCGGGTTGGCCAGCACCTCCGGTTGGGCCAGCAGCTCCGGCAGGCCGGAGGTGTGCGTCAGCAGTTGGCGCACGGTGATGGGCGCGTTGCCCCCGAGCTTGGGAAAGTAGTGGCGGACGTTCGTGTCCGGCGAAAGCTTGCCCGCCCGGATGCAGTGTTCAATGCGCAGGGCGGTGAACACCTTGGTCACGGAGCCGTAGCGGAAGATGGCGTCCGGCCGCAGGGGGGCTGCGTTCTCCACGTCGGCCAGGCCGCGCGCCACCACCAGCGGCCGCGCCATGTCCGGCGAGAGCACCGCCACCACCATGCCCGGGGTGTTCGTCCGATGCAGGATCTCGTCCATCTGGCGGGCGAGCTTGCCGGCGTCGGCCCCCGAGCCGCCCGGGGATTCGGCGGCGGCCGCGAAAGCCGTTTGCGCGCACACCAGCAGAATGAGGCAAAGATATAACGGAAGGCGCCGTTTCACATTGAGCATGTCATCCCTCCTGATGCGCTTTTGACGCGCGTCGGTGCACGTTATTTTGGGGTCCCAGGGGGGTGGGGAAATCCTTTCGGTTCAGGCGTTGGAACCCACGGGGGTGAAGGTCCCGTCGGCCATGTGCAGTACCCTGTCGGCGCAGGCGAAGTACCGGTCGTCGTGCGAGACGGCGAGGATGGTCTTGCCCTGATCGCGCAGCATGGGCAGCATTTCCTCGTAGAAGTAGCGCCGGAATTCGGGGTCGAAGTCCGCGGCGACCTCGTCGAACAGGCAGACGCTCCGGTCCTCCAGCAGGGCGCAGGCCAGCGCCAAGCGCTTGCGCTGCCCGGCGGAGAGGTTGCGCGTGGAGAAGGAGCCGTCTGCCAGTATCTCCACCTTGCCCGTGAGCCGCATGAGGCCGAGCAATTCGCTGGCGCGCTCAGGGGAGCCACGCAGGCCCAGCGCGCGGCGGAACAGGTGGAAGTCCGAGGGGACGATGGAGAACAGGTTGCGGTAGGCTTCCAGACCGAAGTCCGCCAGGGGCGCGCCGTTGACCGTGAACTCGCCGGATTGGGCGGCGTACAGGCCGCACAGCATCCGCATGAAGGTGGTTTTCCCCGCGCCGTTGCCGCCGCACAGGAACACGATTTCGCCGCGTTTGAGTTCGAATTCCGACACCGTGATGGAAAAGACCGGCCCCCCGGATTCGTCGTGGTATTCGAAGCGCGCGTCGCGCAGGCGGAGACTTTCGAAGGGGGGCGGAGTGAGATCCGGCGCATCCCACTGAGCGGCCACGCGCCCGGCCTCGCAGGGCTCCATGGCCTCGTCCAGCTCGCGCTCCAGGGCCTCCAGGTCGCCCAGCCCCACCTCCACCTTGCCCATCATGGGCATGAAGCTCACCAGACTCATCATGGGGCTCAGACAGAACATGACCAGCACCAGCAGCGTGGTGACGGACTTGGCGTCCAGCGAGAGCAGACGCGGCATGCAGAACAGCATCACCCCCAGGGTGAGCAGGGTGAACACCGCGAAGAACGAGATGCCCAGGGCGTGGCGCTTTTCCGTGGCGTTGCGGGCTTCGAAGGCGCGCTTCAGCCCCGGCAGCAGCCAGCGCTGGAACAGGTCGACCGTCTTGCCCAGGTGCAGCTTGAGGTGCTGGAAGCCCCCCTGCAGGTCGCCCAGGTCCGCGGAGAAGTCCATCTCGGCCCGCCGGGCGGGCTGCATGAGGTCGTTGACGCTGTGCACGATCCACAAAAAAATGGCCAGGCCCGCGGCCATGATGAGCAGCACGACGCAGGCCCCGGAAAAGGTGGTGACGAACATGCGCCCCACGGCCACCACCATCATGATGGAGTTGGCCACGGCGGCCATGAGCATCCGCGCGGCCTCCACCACCATCTCCTGCCCATCGAGCAGCAGGGTCTGGATGCGCTCGGCGCGCATGCGGCCGAAGTGCTCCATGGGCACGCCGCGCAGCTTGGCGGCCAGGCGGATGCGCATGTCCATGACACCGCTCAGAGCCAGCGTGGCCGCACGCTCCGTGATGTAGTGGAACAACCGGTAGAAGGCGTACAGGCACAGCAGAAAGAGCAGGAAGGTGTGGAATTCCACGCCGTCGCCGGAGAGTTCGTCGATGCCCGAGAGCACGCTGAAGACCGTGAGCCCCTGGGTGACGCCCGCGCCCAGGCAGGCGAGCGCGAGCTTTCTGCCTTCGGGGCCGGCCTGCCGGCGCAGCAGGTTGAGAAAACGGGAATCCTGCAGAATCATGGCTTGCCCCGCACTTGTCGCGAAACGCCCGGCGGCGTGGACCCCCGCCGCGTGTCCGCGGAATTTCATAAAGTTCGCCCAACCTATGCGAATCAACATCCAGCGTCAACGCGACGCGTGCGGCGGGGCTACCTGTTTTGAAAATATTCCAGTATCAAATTGGCGATATTGCCGGCCAGACCGGGGGAAAGCATGCTTTGATGGGTCCCCTCCGTCCATTTGATGGTGATGTTCTCTTTTTTGAGGAATCGGCTCCATCCCTGATATTCGTCGTCGGGGACGATCTGCGGATTGCCCGTGAAATCCAGCGCCCGCACCAGCAGGATGCTCAGGTCGGACTGTGTGGGGGTGTCGTAGCGCGCGGCTGCGAGCGCATTGCTCTGGTACGTCCGCACCAGATTGTCCATCTGCGCGGGACTGAATCCCGAGGGCAACATGCCGGCGCTCTCGCCGCGCTCGATGAGATAGGACAGTTTCCGCTCGCGCGGCAGCGGGCGCAGCACCTCCTCGTCGAAAATATCGCCCAGTATGCTCTTGAGCAGGCCAATCTCGTCCAGCCCCGCCATCCGCTTGGCGTTGCGGTTGTCGGCCACGGAGTCCAGAATGACCACGCCGCGCGGCTTTCCGATCAGGGCCGCGTACCGGCAGGCGGCCTCGTAGGCCAGCAGCCCGCCGAAGCTCCAGCCGCCGAAGATGATGTCCCGCGTGCGGGTTTTGAGGATTTCGCCCAGGTAATATTCGGCCAGGTCCTCCACGCGGCCGAGCTCGGTGTTCAGCCTGGTGCGCTCCTTACGGAAGCCCGCCGCCTCCACCGCGTACACCGTCAGCCGGCCCCCCAGGCTCTCGGCCAGGTCGGAGTAGCAGAACACGCTGCCACCCACGGGATGGAACAGGAAGAGGGCGGGCGCGCCCTCGCGGCGGCACAGCTCGATGACCGGGCTCTTTTGCTCGTCCGTTTTGCCGGCCACGATCCGGGCCAGCTTCTCGATGCTCGGGTTGGTGAACAGTTCGCCCACGGCCACGTGCGCGCCCAGTTCCTTTTCGATGCCGGCCACGAGCCGGATGGCCATGATGCTGTTGCCGCCAAGGCGGAAGAAGCTCGCCTCCGCGTCCTCCACCGTGAAGCCCAGCAGACGCCGCCAGATGGCCGCGAGCTTCTCCTCCACCTCCCCGGTCGGTTTGCGGCCGCCCGTGGCGCGCTTGTCGGCCAGCGGCGAGGGCAGGGCCTTGCGGTCCACCTTGCGGTTGATGGAGAACGGCAGCTCCACCATGGGCACGAAATACGCGGGCACGCAGTATTGGGGCAGTCCACGCTCCAGATGGACGCGCAGTTGGTCCGCGTCCGCCTCGCCGACGACGTAGGCGGCCAGGCTCGTGCCCTCCTCGGCGCGGAAGGTGTCCGCCACCACCGCCACCTGCCGGACTCCCGGGAAGCCGGCGATGGCGTTCTCCACCTCGCCGATCTCCACGCGGTTGCCGCGGATCTTGACTTGCTGGTCCTTGCGGCCGGCGTAGCGCAACAGACCGTCGCGCCAGCAGCCGTGGTCGCCAGTGCGATAGGCGGGCCGGCCCTCCAGCGTCACGAACGCGCCGGGGCACTCCCCGTTGAGATAGCCGCGCGAGACGCCGTCGCCGGTGATCCACAATTCGCCGGTTTCGCCATCGGGCAGGGCGTGGCCGTCCGCGCTGCGGACGCTCACCTCCACGCCGGTCAGCGGCGCGCCGATGGGGTAGGCGGAGAAGTCCGCGTGATTGGCGAAATCGATGCGGAAGGATGTTGAGTCCACCGTGCATTCCGTGGGGCCGTACACGTTGAACAGCACCACGGACTCGTTGCCGGGCACGGCGTAGAACTTGCGGATGGCGTCCGGCCGGAGCACCTCGCCCGCCAGCAGCAGCCGGGCCACGGGCAGGGACAGCCTGTGCTCGTGAAGATGGTCGGCCAGCACGTTGAAGAACGCCGGGGTCATGTCGCACAGGTCGACGCCGCGCCGGCGCACGCACTCGCGGAAGACCGCCGGGCTTTTGCGCGCCTCGTCGGACATGACGTGCAGCGGCTTGCCCTGGAAGATCGAGACGGCCAGCTGCTGGATGGAGGCGTCGAAGGACAGCGGGGCCACGAGGCCGACGCTCCGGCAGCCCTTGGAGAAGCCGCCCAGCGCGCGCAGAATGTGCAGCAGGTTGCGGTGCTCCACCACCACGCCCTTGGGCGCGCCCGTGGAGCCGCTGGTGTAGACGATGTACGCGGTCCGCTCCGGCGCGATGTCCGGCGGCGTGAAGGCGGGCAGTCGCCGCGCCTCGTCCATGCCCAGGCGCGCCCGCGCGGCCGGCGGCCCCTTCCGCTCCGATTTGCGGATGACCACGTCGAGGTGGAATCCGGCGAGGCCGCGTTCCGCGACCTTCGGGCGGGAGAAGTCGATGCGTACGTCGCCGCCGCGCTCCGCCGCCCATTCCGTGAAGAAGCGCCGGGGAACGAACAGCTCCTCGCCGGCGTCCAGACGCAGCAGGCCGCCCGCGTCGCCGCTTTCGCGGGCGTGCGCAGTCAGCGCCCCGCGCAGGGTCTCGCGCTCGTCCAGATCGGGCACGGCCCCGATGAACACCGCGCCGCCTTCCGCGAGCAGCGCCACGGCGTGGTCCAGAACGCGCCGCAGATAGTTGTAGCCCGGAAAATTCTCCACCACGCCGTTGAGCACGACAAGGTCGGATTCGCCGGCGTCGAGGTAGCCGATGTCCACGGCCTCCATCTGGTGCGTCGTCACCCCGCCCGCCGAGGGCAGACTCTCCGCGCGGCTCAGTTCGTTGCGCGCCAAGTCCACTAGGGTGTAATGTTCGGCCTCCCCGGCCAGCGCCCGCGCCACCGCGCCGGATCCGCCGCCCACGTCGAGCACGCGCCGGCGCGGCATGGCGCGCAGCCCCGTGGTCGCCAGAACGCTTTCGGCCAGCTCCTCCAGCGTCGAGGCGGGAAGCGGCGCGCCGTAGAACCAGTCGCGCCAGCCCTGGTCGCTTCCGGCCTGGGTCGTCTTTTCCCAATGCCCGGTGCTGGACAGCTCGCCGCATTTCTCCAGCGGCGCGTCGCCATCCGGGGCGTCGATGCACAGGATGCGCCCGATGCCCGGGTTGCGGTAGCGGAAGAACTCGGCCGCGCGCAGGCCGTGGCGGTCCGTGACGAGCAGCCGGGCCGGCCGGAGCATGATCTCCTGCCGCGCGGGCGAGAGCTCCAGCTCCACGGGCAGATAGATCGCGCCGGCCCGCAGCGCGCCGATGGCGGCGGCGAGATACGGCGCGCCCCGGCGGCACAGCACGCCCACGGCCGCTTCCCCGCCGGGACCGGCGGCCTGGATGAACCGCGCCACCGTGGTGGAGAATTCGTCCAGCTGGGCGAAGGTGAGCGACGTCGTGTCGTCGGTGAGGGCCACGGCTTCGGGATCGCGCGCCACGACGGCGCGCAGCAGCTCCTCGACCGTGGCGTCGGCGCGCTGCGCCACTGGTTCGGGCGATGGCGTCAGCTGGGCGTCGAGGGTGAGATCGGACAGTTTCATCGGTCGCTTCCTTTGGCGATTTCTTCCAGAAACAATTGATAGTGGCCGAGCCACTTGGTTGCGTCGGGCGCGTCGAGGACGGCGCGGTCGTGATCCAGGCGCAGAAGCAGGGCGTCGCCGTCGTCGCGCACGCGGCAGATCAGGTCGTGCGTGGCGTCGAGGCGGGCGGCGTCGGGCTCCGGCGCGTCGTCCGGTCCGGAGAAGGAGAACGCCGCGCGTGGGCGGGGCGCGTCGGGCTGGGCGTCGCCGGTGAGCGATCCGCCAAAGTGGATCCCTCCGTCGTTCAGCGCTTCCCGTCCGGCTCGGGTCAGCTCCGCGTCGGTGCGGCGCAGCAGGTCGTCGAACTCCGTGTCCTCATCCACGGCGAAGCGCACCCGCCCGCGCCCCGGAACGTCCATCGCGAACTCCCGGCGGCTGGTGAGGCGGGCGAAAAGCGCGGCGAAGGTGGCCAGCGCCGCCGCCGCCTCGCTCGCGCCCTTGTCCCGGGCCACGCGGCGCAGACCCTCGCTCAAAGCGCGTCCGGTCTCGCGCCGGGCCGAGCCGATGTCGCGCCGGGCGGGGGGCGTGCGGACGAACGGCACGGGGGCCTCCGCCCCGCCGGAGGTCAGCAGTTCGAGGATGCGCGTGAAGTCCCGGGCCATGCGCGCCACGTCGGCCTCGCTGAACAGGTCGGCGTAGTATTCCAGCGCGAAGCCGATGGACTGGCCCGTGTCGCTGGCGAAGATGGACAGGTCGGTCTTGCTGGCTTGTTTACCGAAGTGCAGGGGCTCGAACAACCGGGCCTCGCCCGAGGCGAACTCGAAGTTCATGTAGGAGAGGATGACCTCGGACAGGGGCGAGCGGTCCAGGCGCGCCGTCGGCTTCAGGTCGGCCAGCAGGTCGTGCAGGATGTAGCCGCCGTGGCGCAGCGCCTCGTTGCTCACGTCGCGGACGTGCCGCAGCAGGGCGCGCGGGCTCGCCGCGTCGTCCACGGCGAACCGCAGGGGCAGTAGCGAGGCCAGCATTCCCGCCGTGTTCAAATGCCCGCCCCGGCTGTCCACGGAGACGGCGATGACGAAGTCCTTCGCGCCGGTGCTGGCGTGGACGAGCAGGCTCCAGGCCGCCAGGGTCACGTGGTAGTTGGTGACGCCCTCGCGCCGCGCCAGGGCCTTCACTCCGGCCACGAGGTCGGCCGGCAGCTCGAACTCGTACATGCCGCCCCGGCCCGTGAGCGCCGGCGGCCGGTCGTAATCCGCGGGAAGGTCGAGCGTCGGCGGCTCCCCGGGAAAGCGCGCCAGCCAGTAGGCCCGGTCGGCCTCGTTATCGCGCGTGAACTGCCACCAGGCGAAGTCCTTCATCTGCGCGGAGACGGGGGGCAGGGCCAGCCCGTGGTACAGCGCGTACAGCTCGGCGTTGAACAGCGAGATGGTCCGGCCGTCGGCCAGGGCGTGGTGGATGTCCAGATACAGGACGTTCTCGCCCGCGTCCGTGACGAGCAGCAGGAAACGCGAGGACGGCCCCCGCCGCAGGTCGAAGGGCGTGATGAGGGCGTCCTTGGCCGAGAGGTCGGGGATGCGCCGCGTCTTAAGGGTGAAGCCCTCGAAGGGATGGACGACCATGTTCGGATGCGGCGCGTCGAAGTCGCGAAACGAGGTCCGCAGCACGTCGTGCCGTTGGATGAGGACGGTGATGGCCTCCTCCAGCCGCGTCCGGTCCAGATCGCGCGGGAGCAGCAAAAACGCCGGCAGATTGAAGCCGAGTCCGCCCTCGCCGATCATGTCCGCGTAGAGGATGGAGAGCTGCTCGCGGCCCACGGGGTAGGCGTCGCGTTCCGGGGCCGGCGGCAGATCCGTGGCCGCCCCTTCGTCATTTGGGCCGCCATCGGCGAGGACCTTGTCCATGAATCCGCCCAATGTGTCGCTCTCCAGCAGATCCAGCACGCCGACCCTGATTCCCAGCTCCTTGTCGATGCGCGCCGTCACGCGCGTGGCCGCGATGGAGTCGCCGCCGAGCTCGAAGAAGTCGTCCCCGCGCGTCAGCTCCCGGTCGTAGCCCAGGCAGTCGCGGAAAATATCCAGCAATTCTGCCTCGGTGGCGGCTGCGGAAAACGCCGCTGGTCTTTCTGGCGTTTCTTTCGTCGTCTCGCCCGCCGGAGCGGCTTCCGGCGTGTGGAACGTGGCCAGCGGGCGGCTCGCCGCGTCCTCGCCGTTCATGACCACCACGGGCGCGGCGTCGCCGCAGAAAATGGCCGCGCGCAGCACGTCGAAGGCCCTGTCCGGGTCCAGCGCGAACGGGCCGCCATCCACGTTCCGGCGCGCCGCCATGCCCACCTTGCTCTAGGTGTTCCAACAGATGGCCGTGGCGGGCAGGCCCATTTCGTGGCGACGCCGGGCGAAGGCGTTCAGGAAGGCGTTGGCCGCCGTGTAGTCGCTTTGGCCCGGGGCCCCGGTGAGCGCCGTGCGCGAGGACGCCAGCGCGAAGAAGCGCAGGTCGTCGTCGAGGGTCGCCTCGTGCAGATTGCGCGTGCCAGCCACCTTGGGGGCCAACACGGCCTCGTAGACCTCCCGGCTCTTACCGGCCAGATAACCATCGCCCGCCACGCCCGCGCAGTGGATGACGCCCTGGATCGGCCCCATCTCGCGGCGGATGTCCGCGAGAGTCCGGGCCACTTGCCCCGCGTCGGTCACATCGCAGCGGCGGCAGGCGAAGGGGATGTCCACCGGCGTCCCCGCGCCGCGATGCAGCAGGACGGGCCGCGCGCCCGTTTCGGCGGCGATCCGCCGCGCCAGGGTGCGGCCCATGCCGCCCAGTCCGCCGGTGATGACCACGCAGCCGTCCTGTGGAAGCGTTGCGGCGACCCCGGCCGTCGCGTCCGTCAGGGGAACGAACCTGGGCGCACGCGGTGTCCCGTCGGCGTCCACGCGGTATTGGCCGTCGATGTGGCCGAGGGTGGCAGCGAGCGTTTCCGCCGCCTTCGGCGCGTCCGCCTCGATGAGCGCGCAGGCGCAGGAAACGAGGGGCTCCTCCTGCGGCAGGCACAGCAGCGGGCCCAGTGTCAGCGCCTGCTCCGGCCCGCCGTCGATGACGGCCGTGACGCGCAGACGCCGGCGCGAGGCGGTCCGGCACAGCTCGCGGAGCAGGTCGCAGAGGCTCCACGGGGCGTCGCCGGGCGCGGGCAGGTACACGATGTGGTCGATGCCGGCGCGGGCGATTTCCCCGGCCAGTTCGCGCCGTCCGGGCTCGTCCGCCGGCAGTGCGCGGGAAAGGCGCGCGCGTGGCGCGAGGACGTTGTGGATCGCGCCGTCGCTCCGGCCCAGCAGCAGGATCGTCCCGGCGCGTTCGGCGGTGGCCTTGGACCGGTCGAGTGGTTCCCATTTCAGACCATACAGCCTGGGCGCACTCGTTTCGGATGACGCTTCGGATGGCGTTTCGGGATGCTTGTCGGAGGTGGTCGGGCGCAGGGCCAGGAACGTCAGGTCGTTCAGCTCGGCCAGCACGTTGCCGGCCGGGTCGGCCATGACGCAGCGCGCCGTGATGAGCCCCGGCTCCCGTCGTGTGACGGTCGCCAGGGCGTTGAAGGACGCGGGCAGCGGCCGGAACAGCCGCGCCGTTCCGCAGCCGGCGGGCACGTAGCCTTCCGTCCCGCGCAGGGCCAGGCTCGCGGCCACGTCGGCCATGGCCGGGTGCCATTTGAATGTGTCGAGATCATGCCGGAATTCCGCTGGCAGGACGATGCGCGCCAGCAGCTTGTCTCCGGCGTCATCAACGCGCAGCTCCGCGCGGCAGTCCCAACGTCCGCCGACGCTCACCGGGCCGCTGTCCGCCGGGCCCCTTTCGGGATCGACGGGGCGCATGGCGGCGCGCAGGGCGGGCAGGTCCAGGGGGGCCGGCCGCGTGGCCATGTCCGGGGCGTCCGTCCGCAAGACGGCGCTGGCCGCCGGACTCCACGCCCCACCGTCGAAGTGCTGCAACACGATGGACCGCGCGCCGTCGCGTTTCTCCATGAGCAGCGTGGCGCGGCTGCCCGGAGCGAGTATCACGGGTTTGCGCCAGCGGATGTCATCGATGCGCAGTGGCGGCGGGCCGGCCACCGCGCCGATCAGGTCCGACAGGCACATGCCCACGAGGGTGGGCGCGCCGTTGAGCTTGTGTTCGGCCACGGGCCAGAAGTCCGGCCGGCCGATGGCCACCTCGTGGGCCTCGCCCGCGGGCGTGCGGACGGGACCGGAGACATAGCGCTCGGCGAAACGCGGCCAGAGCGTGTCGCGGCGCAGGGGCGTGGCCGGCAGGTGCAGCCGGAAAACGGGGCGTTCCCGCGGCCATACGAGTTCGGCCCCGGCCAGGAACGCCCGGGCGGCGGCCTCGGCCCCGGCGCGTGTCGCGTGGACGGCCTGCGTCTTATCCGCGCCTTCGGCGTGGTCCGATGCCGTATGGCGCGTCCCTTCGCCGTCCAGCAGGGCGTCCAGCAGCTCCTGGCGCGAGTGCGCCACGATGGCGGCCCGGACTTCCAGAACGTCGCGGCCGGTCGTCAGTGTCGCGGCCACGGCGTGCAGGGGCCAGGATTCGTTGGCGGCCAGGGTGTCGCGCAGGCTGTGGCGGCACTCGTCCAGGCCGGCCTCGTCGCGCGCGGAAAGGGGCACGCAGAACCATGCGCCGTCGTCCGGCGGCGGTGTGGCCGGGGCGTGCTCCCGCACCACGACGTGCGCGTTCACGCCGCTGAGGCCGAAGGAACTGACCCCGCAGCGCCACGGTCGGGCCTCCGGAGGCAGTGGCTCCAGGGTTTGGACCACGCGCACGGGCGCGGCGTCGAAGTCGATGTGCGGATTGGCCCGCGTGAAGTGCGGCTGCGGCGGCACGAGGCCGTGCTCCAGGCACAGAACGGCCTTGGCCAGTCCCACCGCGCCGGCGGCGGCGTCGAGGTGCCCCAGGTTGCCCTTCACCGAGCCGATGGGGGCCTTGCGGCGCTGGGTTGCGCCCTGGTCGGCGTTTTCGAGCGCGAAGGCCTGGCGCAGTCCCTCTATCTCCACGGGATCGCCCAGGACCGTGGCCGTGCCGTGGGCTTCGAAGAAGCTCATGTCGGTCAGGGCGACGCCGGCGTCTCGCGCGGCGGCGGCGATGACCGCCGCCTGGGCCTTGGGGTTGGGCGCGGCCATGCTGGACGCCCGGCCATCCTGGTTGACGGCGCTGCCCGCGATCACCGCGTGGATGGCGTCGTGGTCGCGCGTGGCGTCGCTCAGCCGCTTGAGCACGAAAACCGCCGCGCCTTCGCCAGCGCCCACGCCGGCCGCTCCGGCGTCGAAGGTCCGCGTCCGGCCGTCCGTCGCCTCGATGGCGAAGGCCGCTTCGGCCTTGACCGGCATGTCGATGATGTGCGCCGCGCCGACCACGGCCACGTCGCATTCGCCCTGGCGCAGGCAGCGGCAGGCCGCGTGTGTCGCCGTGAGCGCGGAGGAGCAGGCCGTGTCGATGGCGGCGGCGGGGCCGTGCCAGTCCTTGAGGTGGCTGAGGCGTGCCACCACGTTGGATGGCACGTTCAGCAGATAGATCCGTTCCGCCTGATCCGGGAAGGCGCGGGTGGCCGCGTCCTGGAACAGCCGGCATGGGCTCGCGCCCACGAAGGTCCCGACGTTCGTCCCCAACAAGGCCGCGCCGCCGTAGCCCGCGTCGTCCAGGGCGCGCAGGGCGGTCTCCAGGAACAGGCGCTGCGCGGGGTCCAGCAGGGCCGCGTCCCCGGGGGCGAGGCCGAAGCGTTTGGCGTCGAACCCCGAGATCTCGGAGAGATATGCCGCCTCGCGCAGGCGGGATTCGTCGTAAGTGTGGCCCGCGGCCTCGAAAATCTGCCGCACCTCGCGTCGGCGTGCCTTGGGCAGGGGAACGTTCTTGTCCGCCCCGGCGGCCAGGTCGGCCCAGAATTCCCCGACGCCCTCGTCGTCGCCCAGGCGCACGGCCATGCCGATGACGGCCACCGGTCCTTCGGATGCGGACGCGGCCGTTCCGGGCCGGGCACGACGCCCCTCCGCCCGCTCGATGAACCGCGCCTGCGCCCGGATGCTGCTCTCCGAGAACAGCCCGGCCAGCGTGAACATGCCGGGCCAGCGCTCTTCCAGCAAGGCGTGCAGCCGCACCAGCAGCAGCGAGTTGCCACCGGCCTCGAAAAATCCCAGATCCGGGTCGATGTCCTCCACCTCGGGCATCACGGCCCGCCACACGGCGCGCACCTCCTCCTCCGGGCCGGTGTCCTGTCCGCGCTCCCGTCCGCCCGCCGGCTTCGCGCCGTTCTCGACGGCGAGAGGCGTTCCCGTCACGCGCTTGCGGTCGGCCTTGCCCGAGGGGGTCAGCGGCATCTCGTCCACGATGAAGAACCGCGCCGGGATCATGTAGTCCGGCAGAATGGCGGCGAGTTCCGCGCGCAGGGCGCGCAGGCCGGGAACCGGCCCGGATCGCGGCAACACGAAGGCCTCCAGCGCCTCCAATCCGCCGATGCGGCAGGAGCGTGCCACGGCCTGGGCCACGTCGGAGCAGCGTGCGAGCGCCGCCTCCACCTCGCCCAGCTCGATGCGGTGGCCGCGCACCTTGATCTGGTCGTCGTTGCGGCCCCAATATTCGATGCTTCCGTCCGGCAGCCAGCGGCCCAGATCGCCCGTGCGGTACATGCGGCCGGCCGTGGGCGCATTTGTCAACGCGGCCAATTCGGCCGGGACCGGGACGAAGCGTTCGGCCGTCAGCTCCGGCCGGTTCACGTAGCCCCGCGCCACCTGCGCGCCGGCGATCCACAGCTCCCCGGCCACGCCCGGCGGCGTCGGATGCCCGTGCGCGTCGAGCACGAACAGCGCGGTGTTGGCCACGGGCCGGCCGATGGGCACGACATTCGCTGGCGTTGGCGTGCAGGGCTGCCAGGTGACGTCCACCGTGGCCTCGGTGGGACCGTAGAGGTTGTGCAGCCGGGCGCGCAGCAGGGCGTTGAAACGGACGACCAGCTCGCGGGGCAGCGCCTCGCCGCTGGTGAACACGTGGCGCAACGAGCCAAGTTTGCGGACCTCCTCGGGCCACACGTCCAGATAATCCAGAAAGGCGCGCAGCATGGAGGGCACGAAGTGCAGCACCGTGACGCGCCGTTCGCTCACGGCCGTGACGATGCGGGCGGGATCGCCCTCCGCGCCCGGCTCCAGCAACGTAAGGGACGCCCCGGTCCAGGACCACCAAAAAAGTTCCCATATGGACACGTCGAAGGTTGTGGTGGTCTTCTGCAGCACCACGTCGTCCGGGCCGATTGGAAAAAGCTCCTGCATCCACGCCAGCCGGTTGACCAGCGCGCGCCGCTCGATCCGTACGCCCTTGGGCCGGCCGGTGGAGCCGGAAGTGAAGATGATGTAGGCCAGGGCGTCCGGGCCGATGGGGGCGGCGCTCCACGTGACCGCTTCCGCCGGGGTGGCCGTGTCCGCGTTTTCGACCGTGACGACCGGACGGCCGCTGGCGGCGAATTTCGCCGCGAAGCCCGGCGCGCAGACGACGACGCAATCGCCGAGGTCCTCCAGAATGGCGCGCAGCCGCTCGTCGGGCGTGTCGGGCGCGAGGGGCGCGTACACCGCGCCCAGGCGCATGATGGCGAAAACACAGACCATCATGTCCAGCGAGCGCTCGAAGCACACCACGACGTTGTTCCCCGGCGCGACGCCGCGTCCGGCGAGCCGCGCGGCCATGGCCGAGACCAGGATGTCGAAGCGCGCGTAACCGACGGTCCGGCCCGAGGGATCGAGAATGGCCGGGGCGCCCGGCATCGCGTTCGCCTGGGCGCGGAACCGGGCGTCCGCGTCGCGCGCCAGGTCGAATGGGATGGATGTTTCGTTGTAACCGCGCAAAAGCGCCAGTTCGGCCCCGGGCATGACGGGCAGCTCGGCGAGCGGGGCGTCGGGCCGGTCGAGAGCCCCATCGAGCAGCGTGGCCATCCGGGCGCACATGGCGTGGGCGGTCTCCTCGCGGAACAGATCCGCGCGGTACTCCAGGTGCAGGTCGAACACGTCCGGCTCGATCTCGCGGAAATAGAAACTCAGGTCGAATTTGCTGCGGTCGTGCGGCAGCCCGATGGGCCGCATGTGCAGCGGCGGCCGGTCGTAGTCCAGCCAGTCGGCGTTCTCCAGGGCGACGAATACGTCGAAGAGCGGATTGCGCGTCAGGTCGCGTTCCGCGCCGAGCGCCTCCACCAGTTTCTCGAAGGGCAGGGACTGCGAGGCCAGGGCGCGCGTGAGCGCCGCGTCCGCCGTGCGCACGAGGTCCGCGAAGCCCCGTTCGGGGTCCATGCGCGCGCGCATGACCAGGGTGTTGACGAACAGGCCGATCATCTGCTCGGTCTGCGATTGCTCGCGGTTGGCGGTTGGGCTGCCAACGATGACGTCCGTCTGTCCTGTGTGGCGCAGCAGGAAGGCGTCCACCAGGGCCACCAGCACCGGAAACAGCGACGTTCCGGCGTGGTGGGCGAATTCCTTGAGCCGGCGTCCGCGTTCGGCCCCCAGCCGCAGCACGGCCACCCCGCCGGCGAGGCTCGGTCCGGCCGGCCGGGGGAAGTCCAGGGGCAGGCGCGGGCGCTCGGGCAGGGGGAGCAGATCGCGCTTGAGTTCGTCGAGATGGCCGGTCTGATCTCCGGTCGATCCGGCGTGTCCCTCCCATTCGGCGTAACTCAGGTAGTCCAACTCCAGCGCCGGCCAGTCCGGGGCCACGCCGCGCAATTCCGCCGCGTAGGCCTGGTTGAGCTCGCGCAGGAATATTTGCGCCGACCAGCCGTCGAACATGATGTGGTGGACGCTGACGAACAGGACGGAATCCTCATCGTCCTCCCGGCACAGCTCCACGCGGACCAGCGACCTGTCGAAGCCGAAGGGCATCGGCTGTACGCCGCGCGTGAGTTCCGGGCACGGACCATCGTGAATTTCCAGCGTGAGTCCGCCGGGCTCGGCGAGCCGCTGCTCCGGGGCCGTGCCGGAAACGCGCAGCCTCAGGGCGTCGTGACGGGTCTCCAGCAGGTGCAGGGCGCGGCTCAGCGCCTCCACGTCGATCGGGCCGCGCAGCCGCGCCGCGAAGGGAATCTGGTAGACGCGGTCGTCGTTGTGCAGCCGTTGCAGGAACCAGATGCGCCGTTGCGCCGGGGAGAGCGGGTGCGTTCCTCCTGGATCGACGCGTGGGATGCGCGCGGCCGGGGCGTTCATGGCGTGGATGCGCGCGGCGAGTTCGCGCGGGCTGGGGTTGTTCAGTATGTCATCAACGCCGAGCCGCACGCCCAGGCGCTTGGCCAGCTGCGCCATGACGCGCATGGCCGAGAGGCTGTGTCCGCCCAGCAGAAAGAAATCCGTGTCGGCCGCGGGGAGCGGCTGGCCGAGGACCGTGGCGTAGACCTCGCGCACGATGCGTTCCGTGTCGTCGTTGCCGGTCGCGCCGCTTGTCGTGGCGATGGCGGGCGACTCCGGGGACGGCGCGGGACTGGGCTTCCGAATGGCCGGCGACCGCGTGTGCGCGGCGGCCACGGCCTCCAGCTCCCGGCAGGAGACGTCCGGCCGCGCCGCGACGGCGAGCATGACCGCGCGCAGCCTGTCGCCCAGATCCGTCGCGCGCTCGGGCGTGATGACGGCGGGATCGTACAACAGGCGCGTCAGCAGCCGTTCGCCGGGGACGATGGTGACGCCCAGGGGGTAGGGCAGCTCCTCGTGGCCGTGTACGCCGACCAGCTGCGGTCCGCTGTCGCCGAAGGGTTTGGTGAACGGATAGTTCTCGAAGACCATCAAATGGTCCAGCAGGTTGCGGCCGATGCGCGCCAGCGGCAGATAGCCATGGCGCATCTGCCCCAGGCTCTGCTCCCGAAGGTCGGCCAGCAGGTCGCCGAGACCGTCGTCCAGCGTCCAGCGCGCGCGCACGGGCAGGGTCTGGATGAACAGGCCGATGGCCCGGTCCACGTCCGGCAGCTCCGCCGGCCGGCCGGAGACGACCACGCCGAAGACCACGTCTCGCGCGGTGTCGTTCTCCGCGCCCAGTATCATGGCCCAGAGCGCCTGCGACAGCACGGAGAGTGTGGCCGAATGCGCCGTGGCCGCCGCCGCCAGGGCCGCGCTTTGATCAGCGTCCAGCTGAAATTCCAAAGTTTGCGGGGCTGCGTTTTCCGTTCCGCGCGTCACCCCGGGGGGCGTGACGCCGGTGATGGGCGTGAAGCCCTTGAGCAGCCCTGTCCAGTAGTCCAGGGCCGCGTCCTCGTCGAAGCGGGCGCGCCAGCGTTCGTACCGGGCGAGGGGGAAGGGCGCGGGCAGGGGCTGTCCGGCGTACGCGGCGGCCAGCTCGTCCAGCAGCACGCCGGTGCACCAGCCGTCCATGAGCAGATGGTGGAAGCACCAGCGCAGGGCCAGCGTGCGCGGGGTCATGCGCAGGAACTGCGCGCGGAGAAGCGGCCCGCGTCCCAGGGCGAAGCGCTTGGCGCGTTGCGCGTCCCAGAGTTCCCCGGCCTCGGCGCGCGCGGTGTCGGCCGGCAGGTGCGAGAGGTCGTGGTACTCGGCTTCCGTTCTGCCCCGGCGCAGCGCCACGCGGTGGAATTCCCCGTCGTGCGGCATGGGGAACAGTGTGCGCAGGCTTTCGTGCCGGTCTGCCACCGCGTTCCATGCGCGCATGAGCGCGAAATCGTCGATGTCGCCCTCGAAGTCGAATTCGATCTGCTGGGTGTACACGCCGTCGTCCGAACGCAGGTGCTGGAAGAGCATGGCCTCGTGTCCCGGCCAGGGCTCCTCGATCCGCTCGACGTCTCCGGCCTCGCAGCCGCAGGCCGCGAGGATGGCGGCGAGGTCGTCCGACGCGCCGGTTTCGTCCGTTTCGCTGGTCCGCCGGTACGCCGGCAGCGTGCGCAGGGCTCCGGTCCAGGCGGCCAGCAGTCCCGCCGCCCATTGCGCGGGCAGCTTGGCCGGGCTGAAGGACGCCAGCAGATGCAGTTCGCCCACCGCGTCGAAGAACGCCGCCAGCTCCAGGGGGCTGTCCGGCTCGAAGTCCGGGTGCAGCAGCTCCGGGACGTCCCATGGACCGACGGGCGGCAACGGCGTGACGGCGTCGTTTCGTCCATCCTCGGCGGCGAGTTCGCCCAGGTAGTTGAAGCCGATCTGCGAGTCGAAGCCGAAACGGTCGGGGTCGGCGACGCGCAGCAGGCCATAGGCGTTGCAGTCGCGGGGGGTGAAGGCCCGGCGCAGCCATGGGCGCAGGGACCGGCCGGCCTCGGCGCAGGTGGCGGCGGGCGCGAGCGGCGCGGGGCACACGGCCGTGAACCAGCCCAGGCTTCCGCTCAGGTCCGGGCCGCCCGGCAGGGCGTCGCGCCCGTGGCTTTCCAGGGTGGCGAACACGGTCTCGCGTTGACCCATGGCGTGCAGCGCCGCGCAGAGGGCGCAGAGCAGGTCGGCTGTCACGGAGGGCGAGAAATCGGGCCGGAAGCCGGCGAGTCGCGCCCGCTCCACCGTCCGTTCGGCGGCGCGGTCCCCGACGTTCGGGTTCAGGGCCGCGAGCGGACCGGACGGGGTTCGGCGCACGACCTCCCAGAACCGGGCGTCGTCCGCCGTGGGAAATTCGCCAGTGTCCGCGAGGCGCCGCATCGTCAGGGCCAGGGAGGCCGGGCCACAGGCTTCGCGGCCGGGCCGTTCGCGGCGCAAATGGCGCAGCAGGTCGCGCCGCAGCAGGTCCAGCGACACCGCGTCGAGCACGAGGTGGTGGCCGACGAGCACGAGAATGGTTTCGCCGCCGCGTCGCGCCAACCCCGCGCCGAGGGTCCGGCCAGCCGCCGGCTCCAGTTTCGCGGCGATCTCCCGCACCATGGCGCGCAGCAGGTCCGCGTCCGGCGTGGTGGAGGCGAATTCACGCTGTGCCAGCGCGATGGGATTGCGGCGGGCGAGCATGACCGCGCCCAGCGGGAAAAAAGCGAGGCCGAGCGCCTCGTGGTGTTCCGGCAGGGTGCGCAGCCAGTCCGCTATGGCTTCCGGCGCGACGTCATTGGCCAGCCTGAGGGCGAGGGGCATGAGGAACGTGCGCCAGTGCTCGGGATGCCGGCGCAACAGCTCGTGCTGGATGGGCGAAAGCGGCGCGACCTGTCCGGGGAGCACGGCCACGTGGGGTGCGGCATCGTCCGTCGTCTCGCCGCCGCCGGCCAGCCGGGCGCGCAGCTCCGCGTAGCTTGGCGTACGTAGAAAGTCCGGCGCGGTCAGCGCGGTGACGCCCGCGCGGCGCAGGATGCCGGTGATCTGAATGGCCTTGATGGAGTCGCCGCCGGCGCGCAGAAAATCGTCGCCCTCGTTCGGCTCCGCGCGCAGGATTTCCTCCCAGGCCCTGGCCAGCGAGCGCTCCGGGGTGTCGGACCGTTCCTCCGGGCGTGGGTTCGCGGCCGCGTCTTCCGATGCGTCGGTCATCGTCTCCGGTGCGTTGGCAGCGTCGGCCTCTCCCACTTCGGCGCACTCGCGTTCCATGTATCGCAGCAGCTCGTTCAGGAACGCTGAACCGTCGGGGATGAAGCCCGCGTCGTATTCCAGGGTGAGGCACGGCTCGGCTCCGGTCTCCAGTGTGAGGCTGCCCGTGAGCTTGGCCGCCCGCAGCGTGGGGGCCAGCCGGCGCAGGGCGAGCCCCGGCCGCCCGATGCGCGCCGTGCTGGAATGTGTGGCCAGAAAGTCCGGCACGGCCGGGATGTCGCAATAGCGGCTGTGGGTCACGGCCGCGCGCAGCTGCTCCGCGGCCGTCCGCGCGGTGGCGACGACATCGCCCGCCGCCGGCAGGCGCAGCGCCACGGTGTTCACGAAGAATCCGGCGGAGCGGAACTCCTCGCCGGTCTCCCGCAGGCCCACGGGCAGGCCCACGAGCATCTCCTCCCGGTCGTACCGGCGGCACAGGAAGCGCGCCAGCAGGGCGGCGAAACAGGCAGGCGGCGTCGCGCCGGAGGCCTTGGTCAGGCGGTCGAGACCGGCGAGCGCGGCTGGTGGCACTGGCAGAGCCGTCATGGCTCCCTTGCGTCCGCCATGGCGCGCGGCCGGGTTGACGGAGGAAATAGGCGGAGTGAGGAGCCCGCGCCAGTATTCCGCGTCCGCCCGTCCGTCCTCGGAGTCGAGATACTCCGCCTCCCGGCGGCACGCTCCGGCCTGCGCGGCCAGCGTCCCCCCCGCCGGGCTCCCTCCGTCCATGATCTCCAGGGCGTTTTTGAGCAGCAGGTCCAGGGTCTCGCCGTCGCCGGCGATGTGGTGGATCAACAGCAGCAGGAGCACGCGCTCGCCGACTCTGACCTCGGCCAGACGCACCGGACGCTCGCGCCGCAGGTCGAAGGGCGTGTGGATCAGCCAGTCGAAGAAGGCCATGGCCGCGGCCTCGTTCGGAGCGGGCGAGACCGGCATGTGGAGTGCGGCGGCGTCGGTTTTGACGAAGCGCGGACGGTCGATGTCGCCCGCGACCACGCAGGCGAGCAGCTCCTGCTCCTCCACCGCCCGGCGCAGGGCCGTGGCGAAGCCCTCGGCGTCGGGGCCTCGCGCCTCCAGCAGCAGGGGCATGTTGTAATCGATGGCGCCGGTGTTGGCCTGCTGATAGGCCCAGATGCGGAACTGGCTGCGCGTCAGGGGCGCTTTGTCGCATTGGGTGGCGGTGGACGTCTCCGCGTGGCCGCGCAGCAGGGTCTGCAGGTCTCGCAGGGTCTCGCAGGTCACGAAGTCGCGGAAGACCACGCCCACGCCGAAGGTCTTGCGGATTTCGTGCAGCAGGGTCATGGCCAGCAGACTGTTGCCGCCCTGGTCGAAAAAATTCGCCGATGGATCGTAGGCGCGGCCCAGCACCCGGCCGCAAAGCTCCAGCAGGCGCGGATCGGCCGGGGTAGCGTCCTTCCCGCACGGCTCCGGCTTCCCGGCCAGTCTCGTCAGCGCCTCGCGGTCGATTTTGCCTGTGCGGGTGACGGGCATGGCCGCAAGCACGCGCCACGTGGAGGGCAGCATGTACGCGGGCAGGTTGGTCCGGCTCCATGCCGCCACTGAATCCAGCGTCGCACCCGGGCGCAGCAGCAGAAACGCAGCCAGCGCGGGCTGGTTCGCCGCGTCGCGCGTCACCAGCACGGCGGCCTGCCGCACGCTTTCGCAACGTTCCAGCAGGAAGGTGACCTCGCCCAGCTCCACCCTGTTGCCCCGGATTTTGACCTGATCGTCGGCGCGGCCCACGAGGATGATTTCGCCCTGGTCGGACCACAGGGCCTGGTCGCCGGTGGCGTAGGCGCGCTCCCCGCCGCCGGGCAGGGGGCGGAAGCGCCGGGCCGTCATCTCCGGGTTGTTGCGGTAGCCCAGGGCGACGCCGGGCCCACCGACCCACAGCTCGCCGACCATGCCCGCCGGGCGCTCCCGGCCCTCGGAATCGAGGATGCGCGCGGCGGCGTTGGGGATGGGCCGGCCGGAGCTGATGGGCAGCGGCTCGTCCGGCGCGACGCGCTTCATGGATGCGCAGACGCAGGTCTCCGTGGGGCCATAGGCGTTGAAGTAGCGCAGCTCGCCCGCGTAGTGCAGGGCGTCCTTGGCCACGGGCGGCTCGCCGGCGGTGATGAGGACCCGCAAACCGGGAAATGGCTCCCTGTCGAACAACCGCAGGTATGACGGCGGAAAGGTGACGACGCTGACGCCGTTTTCGGCCATGTATGTTTTGAGGGCCCAGGGGGCGTTGCGCAGCTCGTCGCGCACGGGATACAGGGCCGCCCCGGCGAAAAGGGCCATGAACATTTCGGAAAGGGAGGCGTCGAAGACCGGCGGCGCGAATTGCAGCACGTGATCCTCCGGCCCCACGCCGAAGACCTCGATCTGCCCCTGTATCATGTTCACGAAGCCGCCGTGCGGCGCGAGCACGCCCTTGGGCCGGCCCGTGGAGCCGGAGGTGTAGATGAGGTAGGCGGCGTCGCCCGGCCGCGGCCCGGCGAAGGCTCCGGCGTCGGGAACCGCGGCGTCCCCGTCGCAGGGCTCGGTCGCGTCCAGCGTCAGGGCCGCCCCGGCGTCGGCCAGAATGTAGTCCACGCGGTCCGCCGGGGCCTTGGGATCCACGGGCAGATACACCGCGCTCAGGCGCTGAATGCCCAGGACGATTTCCGGCAGGTGCGGCGTACGCTGGGCCAGCACGGCCACGACGTCGCCAGGGCCGACTCCCCTCGCCGCAAGCCTGGCGGCGCGGCGCAGCGAGTTGGCGCGCAGTTCGGCGTAGGTGAGCCGCAATCCGTCCTCGTCGCGCACGGCGATCCGGTCCGCGAAAAGCTCCGCCTTCGCGTCGAAGAGCGCGGGCATGGAGGCCACGACGTGGTCGGGCCGGTTCTCGCCGCGCACCCAGGCCGCGAGTTCGCGCTTCTCCTCGTCCAGCATGCAGTCCAGATCCGGCAGATCGGCTCCGGCGGCCAGTTGATGGGTCAGGTGCCCGATGCGCTTCACGTAGCGTTCCACGTCGCGCTCGGAGAGGTGGTTGCGGCTGCTGCGCACCAGCAGGACGTACCGCCGCGTCAGGCAGTCCTCCATGACCAGCGCGCCCAGGAGCACGGGCTCCTTTTCGCTGTGGTTTTGGTCGATCCAGACGATGGGGAATTCCGGGGTGCCCAGGGGGCGGCCGGGCAGATAGTTCATGAACGTGTCGGCGATGTGCGGCAGGTGCTTGTCCGGCAGTTGGCGCATGGCCAGCTGGAAGGGCGTGCGCACATGGCGGAAGAACTCCGCGCTCTGTTTGCCGATGGCCTCCAGCAATTGCCCGAAACTTTCGTATTGGCGCATCTCCAGAAACAGCGACGGCGTGGCCATGCGCACGCCCTGCCGCCTGCGGTTGGACTTGCGTTCGCCGAAGGCGATGGGCGTCTGGATGACCAGGCCCTTCTCGTCGCACATGTAGGCGACGATGAGCGCGTGCAGGGCGGTGAAGTACGCGGCCGGGCCGACGCCGCGTTTGGTCAGGATGTCCGCGATCTCCAGGGAGGTCTCCTCCGACAGCGTGAACCGCTTGTGCCGCGAGTTGCCGAGCACGTCCGGCCGGCCGGGCAGGGCGCGGAAGATGCGTCGCTCCGGCAGCCGTTCCAGATGTCCCCGCCAGAAGTCCAGATCCTTTTGCGCGCGCGCCGATGTCCGGTACGCCGCGTCCGATTCGTTCTGCTCGCGCAGGGAGCACGGTTCGCCGAGGTCGAGGCTTTCGCCGCGCCTCAGCGCGGTGTAGACCTCCGTGAGGAAGGACACGTGGAAAAAGTAGCCGAGTCCGTCGAGCGCCAGGTGCGAGCACTTGAACAGGAACACGCATTCGTCGTCGGCCATGCGCAGAACCGCGTAGCGGACGAACCGCTCGTCCACGGGCTCGTCCAGGAAGGACGTGGCGAAACGCCGGGCGGCCTCCTCACTGTCCGCGTCGCCGCGCAGATCGAGGGCCCGGAGGTCGATGTCGTGGGGCGCGCCGGCGACGAAGCACGGCTCGTCCCCGTCCATCCCCAGTGTCGCACCCAGAATGGGCATGTGGCGCAAAACGACGCCGACGGCCTGGCGCAGGATTGCCGGTTCGATATTTTCAGCGACGCGGAAAACGCCGCGGGTGGATGTCTCCGCATAGTCGGTGAGGGACGTTTGACAGCCGAGCCACAACTCCTTTTGAAATACGTTGAAAGGGATTTTTTCCAGTGCCCCGGTGTCGTTCTCAACGTCCATGCCAGCCCTCCTACGGTGGGGGATATCGTATTTTGCGAATGCTTGGCAAGGATAACAAGTCGTCAGGACTGTACTTTCAAGGGCACATGGGGTATCGAATCGATGAAGTGGGTAACGGTACCCTCGTGCGGCGAGCTGGCGGACGGGCGATACGTCGCCTCCAGCCATGACGCGGCCGCCGCGAGCCATCGGGAACGTCCCACGATGACGTCCCCGCGGCCAGGAGACTCCCTTCCCGGTGCGGCAGCGTGGGCGGCGGAGGGGCATCCGTCACGCCCGTCACGCCGGGCGCGCGCACGGGACACGCGGGTCGGGCCGAACGGATCGAATGGATTCGGGAAAGGCTGGACCGGTCGGAACGGACAAGGCGCATCGGGCGCATCGGGCGCGTCGGCTCCATGGAGAGACGTTTCCGCTTCACAGCCGCTACGCGCCACAGGGCCGGCGCAAGACACAAGGAGGAGGTCTCGATGCTCGACGGGATGGATTGGTCGCGGGTGGACTGGAAGACTGAGCTGGCCAACAACGTCGTCACCATCGACCAACTCAAGGACTACATTCGGCTCGACGCGGAAGAGGAGGCCCAGCTGCGGGAGGTCGCGCGGCTGCACCCCATCAACATCCCCCGCTACTACCTGAGCCTCATCGACTGGAACGACCCCCACGACCCAATCCGCAAGATGTGCCTTCCCAGTGTGGACGAGCTCGTGGTGGCCGGGGCCATGGGCGCCACCACCAACGATCCCTATGGCGACGACAAGCACGACATGGGCAACGGCGTGCTGCACAAGTACGATTACAGCGCGCTCGTCGTCGTCACGGAATGCTGCGCCATGCATTGCCGCCACTGCTTCCGCCGGCGCATCGTGGGCAAGCCGAACGGCCACGCCCCGCGCGATTTCTCCGGCGCGTTGCGCTATATCGAGGCGCATCCCAAAATCAACAACGTCATCCTTTCCGGCGGCGATCCCATGATGCTCTCCACCGCCGCCCTGCGCGTCATGCTCGAGGGCCTGGCCGCCATCGACCACGTGGATTTCGTGCGCATCGGCACGCGCACCCCCGTCACTTATCCCCTGCGCCTGTTCGACGACGAACTCATGAGCCTGCTGCGCGAATTCGGCGAGCGCAAGGCGCTGTACGTGCCCACGCATTTCAACCACGCGCGCGAGATAACCCCCGTGGCGGCCGAGGCCGTGCGCCGTCTGCGCATGTGCGGCCTCACCGTGAACAACCAGGCCGTGCTGCTGCGCGGCGTGAACGACACGCCCGACGACATCGTGAATCTGATGAACGGTCTGCTCGCCATTGGCGTGAATCCTTACTATCTGTACCAATGCATGCCCGTCGCCCGCGTGCGCCACCACTTCCAGATTCCCCTCAAAAGGGGCGTGGAGATTGTGGATGCCGCCCGGGCGCGGCTCAACGGCTACGGCAAGCGCTTCAAGTACATCATCGGCCACGACGTGGGCAAGCTGGAGATCTGCGGCATGATCGACGGCAAGATCGTCCTCAAGCAGATCCACGCCCGCATCGGCCACCCGGAGCAGGCCTCGCGCATCATTCTGCAGGACATCGACGACCACGCCGGCTGGGTGGAAGTGTGAACATGAATCACGAGCCGCGTCGCGACCGCGTGACGCTGTTTTGCATTCCGCACGCGGGTGGCAGCGCCGCCTATTACACCGGGCTCGGCGCTTTTTTCGAAGCCCCGGCCGGGTCGACGGACGCGCCCATCGACTTCCATCCTCTGGAGCTGCCCGGACGGGGACGCAGGCACCGCGAGCCGCTTCAGCCGGATTTGCAAGCCCTGGCGCGCGATGTGTTCGCCCGCGTGGCCCCGGCGGCGCAGTCCGGTCCGTATGCGCTGTTCGGGCACAGCATGGGCGCGCTGCTGGCCTTTCTTTGCACGGCCCTCGTCCGCGACGCCGGTCTGCCCGCGCCGGCCGCCCTGTTCATCTCCTCTGCCGCGGCGCCGCATACGTACGGGGAGAGCCTGGCGCCCCTCTCGTCGCTGCCGTCCCAGGAGTTTTGGAAACGTGTGGGGGGGTTGGGCGGAGTGCCACAGTGCCTGACCGAATACGACGGTTTTCTCAGTTACATTGAGCCCATCCTGCGGGCGGACTTCGCCGCCGTGGAAAATTGGCGGCCGGAGCCCGTCGCGCCGCTGCCCACGCCCATCACCGTGTTCGTGGGCGCTGGCGACGAGATGACCGCTCAGCGGGCCGGACTTTGGCAGTCGTTGACCACAGGCGAGTTCCGCCTGCGCACCTTTCCCGGTGGGCATTTCTATCTGCAGGACCATTGGGAGGCCCTCGCACTGGACATCGCGCGGACGCTCACCCGCGGGTGAACGCGCATGACCCCGCCGCGCCGTTTTTCCCCCCTGCCGCTTCCGCCAGTCGAAAATGGACGCATCGTCTGCGTCGGCGTGCTGCTCGGCGGTGATCCCTCCGACTGGATCGCCGCCGCCACACCCTTCGCCACGGCCGGGGAGATCGCTCGCGCCAATCGCTTCGTTCACGCTCTGGACGCCGCCCGGCACCTCGTCGGACGGGCGCTGGCGCGGCGCGTTCTGAGCGCGGCGTTGGCTTGTCCCCTTGGCGATTTTCCCCCCGGTCCGTGGGGCAAGCCCGGCATCGCCGGGGCGTCGCCCTCCGGCGCGCCCGCCATCGACTTCTCCATCACGCATTCCGGCGACATCGTCCTCGCCGCCTTTTGCCGCGAGGCCGCCGTGGGCGTGGACGTTGAACTGTCGCGCCCCCTGCCGGACATCCTCGACCTCGCGTCCCAACTGCACCCGTGCGAGTCCGCAGCCATCCGCGCCTTGCCGCCCGCAGAGCGCGTCGCCGACTTTTATCGCTGCTGGACGCGCAAGGAGGCCGTGCTCAAGGCCCTGGGACGGGGGTTGAGCCTGCCGCTCGATTGTTTCGTGACGCGGTCCGGGCCGCCGGCCTCGGACTGGCTCACGGTCCCGCCTGATGGCGTCGCCCCCGGGAGCCTTTGGACGACCCTGGACGTCGATACGGGCCCCGGGCGCCAGTGTGCCGTGGCCGCCACCGCCGCCGGGCTCGGGCTCGACGTGTTCCTCGACTGATTCGTCGTTCGGGGATGGCGTGGCGTCGCATACCCACGCCGAGCTTTTCCCGTGACGCGGGGGCTCGGGGAGCGCGCAGCTCCCCGGCCGCCGGAGGCATCCCCACAACCGCCGGACTCGGGCCGCTCCGGGCCGCTGCCCCGGCTTCCACCAAAGAGCGTTCGCCATCGACGCTGCCGTCGTAAGATTCGCGGAGATCGCTCGTCTCACGGCTGACGCCTTGGAAATCCTTCCTTCGCGCGGGTTCACCGCCGCAAGGCCGGTGGAAAACCAACGCGGGTCCCCGGCCAATGGGGGGCATGGGGATACGCTTGGCCGTGTCACTCGGGGCCTCCCCCTTCCCTCGCGGTTGATGCTCCTCCTTCTTTGTCGCATTCGCGACATACTTTGGCATTTTGGCGATAGTCGGAAATCGCTGAAGGGGGCAGATTGTCAATTGTTTGGATGCTTGCGCCGGTGACGCGATCCGGCCAACGGATCCTGCCGTCACAAGAACCGTGGCGGGTGGGCGCGACGCGCGCCCCTGCGGCCGGCGCATCGGACGCGGCGGCCAGCCCCAGTCCCTTTCGCGCATTCGGCGCGCCCGCCGAGGGAACTGTTCCCCACTGGGTGATGGGGGGGGGCCTTAGGCGCGCACGGATGGCGGAGGCGGAGTGTGGTTGACGATCGGGCCGGATCCAGCGACGCGGCCGAGAGAATCGAACGACAGAGAGGCGGCGATTGATGTTTAGGTGGGGGAATTCTCGGGAATCGGAAGGTGGATCGTCCTTGGTGACGCTTGCCCTCGTGACCGTGGCGACCGGGGTCGTCGCGGGGATTGGGGGCATGGGGCTGGCGTTGCTCCTCCACGGGATTCAGCATGTGGCCTTTGGATATGACATGTACCAGCTGCACGGCGCGAAGAGCTTTCTGCAGGGGGTCTGCGCGGCGAGTCCCGTCCGCAGGGTCCTCGTGCTTGGCGCTTGCGGTCTGGTGGCCGGCGTGGGCTGGTGGTTCGTCCGCAATTTCTGCAAGCCGCTCGTTTCCATCAAGAACGCGGTTAAGTCGGAAAAACACGAAATGCCGGTCTTCGCGACGACATGCCACGCCCTGCTGCAGATCATCACCGTCGCCCTTGGTTCTCCGCTGGGCCGGGAAGTCGCGCCTCGGGAAATCGCCGCCGTCTATGCGCGTAAAATCGCCCAGTTCGCCAAACTGACGAATCAGGAGTCGAAGGTCGTCGTCGCCTCCGCCGCCGGGGCCGGATTGGCCGCCGTGTACAACGTGCCCATCGGCGGGGCGCTCTTCACCCTCGAGGTGCTGCTGGGCACCTTCGAGTGCTCGGCGTTGCTTCCCGCCATGGTCGCGTCCAGCATCGCCTCCAGCATCGCCTGGATCGGGCTGGGAAACGCGACCCAGTATGTCTTCGTGCGGCAGACGATATCGTTTCCGGTCATGGCCTGGGCGATCGCCTTTGGTCCTCTTTTCGGATGCGCCGCGTTCGTATTTTCCAAAAGTGTGGCCCATGCGCGTAAGTTCGCCCCCAGGGATTGGCGACTGATGCCGTTTTGTCTCCTGCAATTCCTGGCGCTGGGCGCGATGTCGATCCCGTTCCCGCAATTATTGGGCAATGGGAAGGGGCCGATCCAGCTCAGCCTGTTTGATTCCCTCACCCCCGAGCTGGCCCTGACGTTTTTGTTCCTGAAATTCCTCTTTATCACCGCGAGCCTCCGGGGTGGCGCGGAGGGCGGTCTCCTTACTCCCGGAATGACGCTTGGCGCGATGCTGGCGACCGCCACCGTGAGCGTCTGGAATCTGGTTCTGCCCGCGATCGATCCGGCTGACACCGCCATCATCGGCGCTGGGGCTTTTCTGGCCTCATCGATGAACATGCCGCTCACGGCCATCGCCCTCGCCTTCGAGTTCACGCACTTTCCGCACGACTTTTTCTATCCGCTCATGTTCGCGGTGGCCGGCTCCTACGCGACGTTCGTTTTCCTGAAAAGGAGGACCGAGACCTGCCCAGCCGCCCGCCCCGGGCGGTGAAATGCGGGGCGTCGCGCGGGTCTGTCCCGGTTGCCCGCCCCCCCCCGCGACGCGCGCCCCGTCCCGCTGAACGCTGGCGGGAGGCCAGGGGGGGCGGATCCGCCCCAATGCGGCCGCTTGGACGCGGGTGCGCCCGGGTGGCCTTGTCGGCGCGGAAACGTCGGGAAAAGCTGGAACGGTGGGCGTCGCGCGGATCGCGCGGCTGTCGTGTGCAGGATGGTGTTGACCGTGGTGCAGAAGGTAAGCGGCGTGGTGATGACCTCGCCGTCGGGCTTGAGGTTGAGGACGGCTATGGTCAGATGTTGGGCGGGCTGTGCTGGAGGCTGGCCCGCCGCGCCGGGCGCGGCCGCGTTGGCGACGAAGTCGCGCTCGAACTGCGCCGTGTGCGGCCCGGTGCCGATCCTGTGGCTTTTCAGGCTGCCCCCGATTTCTTCGCCTTCCTCCAGGTTCAGAGCAGGAGAGCCGAAAGCGGAAAATTATTCGTGGTGCGAATGGGCTGGACGTGCTGACCTCGCGGGGGCTTTGCCGATTGTCCGTACCGCGGCTGCCAGAATCGCAGATGCACGCGGTGTTCAATCGCGGCCGGTGCCTTCCTCTCCCCCGTTCTGTCCAGCCTGTCCGTTTTGTCCGGTGGGACGGGAGCCGGTGAACCGGGGCATGGTGGGGCTGCCCGGGGCGTGGACGCCCTCGCGTCGCAGCACGGCGGCGAACGTGCGCGCCAGGATGCGCAGGTCCAGTCCCAGGCTGCGATGATCCACGTACCACACGTCCATGGCCAGACGCTCCTCCCAGGTGACGGCGTTGCGGCCGTTCACTTGCGCCCAGCCGGTGACGCCGGGGAGCGCCTCGTGGCGGCGGGCCTGCTCGGGCGTGTACAGCGCGAGGTATTCCATGAGCAGCGGGCGCGGGCCCACGAGGCTCATTTCCCCGCGCAGCACGTTGAGGAGTTCGGGCAGCTCGTCCAGAGAGGTGGCGCGCAGAAAGCGGCCGAAGGGCGTGAGGCGTTCGGCGTCCGGGCCGTCGCCCTGGCGCATGGTGCGGAATTTGACGAGGGTGAAGGGCGCGCCGCGCAGGCCGGGCCGCACCTGCCGGAAGAGCACTCCGGGCCCCAGAATCATGCGCACGGCGAGCGCCACGCCGAGCATCACCGGCGCGAGGACGATGACCGCCGGCAGCGCGATGGCCAGGTCGAGGGCGCGCTTGGCGTTCACGGCCGGGAGGCGTCCGGCGGCGCGGGGATGGGGGACGCGGCGGATGGCGCGTTTTCTGGAAGAGGCAGCACGGCCAGCATGTCCCGGGTGACGCGTTCCACGTCGAAGCGTTCCTCGGCCAGCCTGCGCGCGGCCTGTCCCATGGTCGCGATGGATTCGGGATCGAGCACGAAGCGTTCCATGGCGCGGGAGAGTTCGCCGGGCTCGAAGGGCGGAACGAGGTATCCGGTCACGCCGTCCTCGACCGTCTGCCGGCAGCCGGGCATGTCGGTGGTGACGACCGGCCGGGCCATGGCCATGGCCTCCAGGGTGGCGCGCGGCGCGCCCTCGCGGAAGCTCGGCAGCACGAACACGCTGGCGGCGGCGAGTTGTTCGCGCACGTCGTCCACGGAATCGACGATCTCCACCACGCGGTCCTCGCGCCAGCGGCGCAGCACCTCGGCGGGCACGGCGTCGGGCACGGCGTCCGGCTGGCCGAGCAAACGGCACACGACCTCCGGGTGGCGGCGTTTGAGCATCCGGCAGGCCTCCACATACACGCCAACGCCCTTGGCCCACAGCAGCCGCGCCACGCAGAGGAACACCGGCGCGCCGGTCTCCGTGCGGGCCGGCGGCACGGGGGAGAAATGCGTCAGGTCCACGCCGCTGCCGCCCACAACGGCCACGCGTTGTCCATGTCCAAGAATGCCCAGGCGCTCGAACAGGGCGCGGTCGTCCGGGTTCTGGAATATGACGGCGTCGTTGCGTTCCAGGGCCTTTTCGTACAGCCGTACCACGAACCCGGCCAGGCAGCGGCGCGGGACGGTGCGCAGCCGCCCGGGCATGTCCATGCCGCCGTCGGCGTCCAGCCCGCCGAAGGCGTAGCCAAGCCCCGTGACCAGCGAGACCACGCGCGGCGAACCCGCCCAGCGCGCCGCCAGCGAGGCGTAGATGACCGGCTTGATGGTGTACGGCAGCACGAGGTTGGGCGCGCGGTCGATGATCATCCGGCGCAGGGCGAGGATGGTGCGCGCGTCGCGCACGGGATTCGTGCCGCCACGATCCAGCGGGTAGGGGAGCAGCTCGGCCACGCCGAGACGGCGCAGAGTCGCGCGGGTGGCCTCGCCGTCGCCGGGCTCCGGTGGGGCGGCCGCCAGCACGTGGTGCCCGCGCGCGGCCAGGGCGGCCAGGAGCGGGCCGCGAAAATTCACCAGGGAGGGGGCGTGCCCCGCGACGACGAGGATGCGCATCGTTCGAGTCTATCCCGAAATGCCGGCGTTTTCCAGCCAGGCCTGGAACATCAGGATGGGCCAGAGGCGGTACTGGCGGTTGAAGCGGCCGGACTGGTGCTCGGCCCAGGCTCGGGCCACGGGCTCGGGCTCGAAGTAGCCCTCGCAGGCCAACCGCTCGGGGTCGATGAGCGCCTCGGCCCAGGGTTTGAGCGGACCGCGCAGCCAGTCGCCGACGGGCACGCCGAAGCCCATCTTGGGACGGTCCCACAGTTCGTGGGGCATGTAGCGGTCCAGCAACATGCGTGTGGCCCATTTGCCCATGCCGGAGCGCACGCGCATGTTCGCCGGCAGGCTCCAGGCGAAGGCCGCCACCCGGTGGTCCAGGTACGGCGCGCGCGACTCCAGACCATAGTGCATGGTGGCCCGGTCCACCTTGGTCAGGATGTCGCCGGGCAGGTACCAGGCCGTGTCCAGATACTGCATCCAGACGGAGCTTCCCTCCGGGCAGAGATCCGGCGAGGGCCAGGAACTCTTGTGCCGCAGGGCCCAGCCGGCTTCCGCCGCGCCGGGGATGAGCACGCCGGGATCGGGCCAGGCCGAGACCAACGCCGCATAGAAGGTTGGGGCGATGCGCGCGGGCAGGGCGGCCGCCAGCTTGTGCAGCTTCTCCCCCGGCAGGCGTTGCCGGGCGATGCGCGGCAGCATCGGCCGCAGCACCCGCAGAATGCGGTCCCACGCGCGGGGGGAAAGGCTTGTGATCATGCCGGCCAGCGTCCCGCGCAGTCCCGGCGACACGCCGGAGAGCATGGCCCACAGGGCCGCGCCATGCACGTGCCGGTTGTACCCGGCGAAGAGTTCGTCGCCGCCGTCTCCCGTCAGGCAGACTTTGACGTGCCCGCGCGTGAGCTTGGACACGAGCAGCGTGGGCAGGAAGGACGCGTCGGCGAAGGGCTCTCCCGAGGCCCGGCCCAGTTCGGGAACGAGCCGGAGCGCGTCCTCGGTCCGAAAGGTCAGCGCCACGTGTTCCGCACCCAGATGTTTGGCCACCGTGGCCGCCAGGGCGGACTCGTCGTAGGCCGCGTCGTCGTAGCCGATGGTGAAGGCGCGCACCGTGCGGCCGCCCGCCGCCTCGACCATGAGGGCCGTCACCAGCGATGAGTCCACACCACCGGAGAGCAGCGCGCCAACGGGCACGTCGGCCTGCATCCGCGAGCGCACGCTGCGGCGCAGGCGTTCCAATAGCGCGTCCAGGGCTTCGTCGTCGCTTCCGGCGAAGGGCGCGGCGAGGCCGGCCTCGGCCATGTCCCTGAGGGACCAGTAGACCGCTGGCTCCGGCAGGTCCGCCGAATCCGTCACATTGTCCGCGCGCAGGGTGAGCAGCCGGCCCGGCGGCATCTTGCGCACGCCGGAAAGAATGCTGTGCGGCGCGGGAATGCAGGAAAGTCGCAGGAACAGCGCCAGCGCGCTTCTGTCCACCACGGGCGTGAAGTCCAGCGCCGCCGTTAGGCCCGCCAGCTCCGAGGCGAAGAAGAGCCGTCCGCCACGCGCGGCGTAGTACAGCGGTTTCTCGCCCATGCGGTCGCGGGCGAGGGTCAGCGTGCGCTCGCGGCGGTCCCACACGCCCAGAGCGAACATGCCTTCGCAGCGGGTGAGCGCCTCGGCCGGACGCCACAGGGCCAGGGCCTCCACCAGCGTCTCCGTGTCCGACCCGCCGCGCCAGGAAAGGGCCGGCCGGCCCGAATAGGCGCGCGCCGCGTCGATCTGCCCGCGCAGCTCAAAGTGATTGTAGATTTCGCCATTGTAGGTCAGCACGAAGCGTCCGTCGGCGCTGGCCATGGGCTGCGCGCCAGCCTCGCCGAGCTCCAGCACGGCCAGACGCCGGTGCCCCAGCGCCAATCCGCCCTCGGGATCGGCGTACACGCCCGATCCGTCTGGCCCGCGGTGCGCCTGCACCTCGGCCATGCGCCGGGCCAGCGCCGCGAGTTCATCGGGCGTCCGCGCCCCGGAGTTATCCAGAATGCCTGCAATGCCGCACATGTTGCGCCTTCTAGCAGTTCCGCGCGAGGGTGGCAATGCGCCCAGGGCGGGGCCGTTCGACCACACTTTACAAGCGCCCGCGCCGATCGTACATAAAAACGTCATCCATTCCGCCCGCACACCGCCAGCGTTGTCTTTTTCTGACGGCCAGGGCCAAACACGGAGGTCCTTCCATGCTCTCGGCCTGGCTGTTGTACATTGGCACCGGCATCGTCGCCGGACTTCTCGCGGGTCTGCTCGGCATCGGCGGCGGGCTCGTCATCGTGCCCATCCTGAACATCGCCTTCACCGCGCAAGGCCAGCCGGCCGATTACATCCAGCATCTGGCGCTGGGCACCTCGCTGGCCACCATCATTTTCACCTCCATCTCCTCCATGCACGCCCACCACAAACGCGGGTCGCTCATGTGGCCGGTGTTCTGGGCCATCACCCCCGGCATCCTCCTCGGCAGCTTCCTCGGCTCCAAGGTCGCCTCGCTGTTGTCCAGCCGCTTCCTCAGCGCCTTCTTCGTCGTCTTTCTCTATTACGTCGCCACGCAGATGCTGCTGAACATCAAGCCCAAGGCCAGCCGCGAGGTGCCCGGCACTGGCGGAATGCTCCTCGCCGGCGGCGTCATCGGCTGCGTGTCCAGCCTCGTCGGCATCGGCGGCGGCACCATGACCGTGCCCTTCCTCACCTGGTGCAACGTCGGGATGCTCAACTGCATCGGCACCAGCGCCGCTGTGGGCCTGCCCATCGCCCTGGCCAGCACCGTCGGCTACATCTACACCGGCCTGCACGCCAATCTGCCCGGCATCTCCGGCGGATATCTCGGTTTCATCTATCTGCCCGCGTTCTTCGGCATCGTCTGCGCCAGCATTCTCACCGCGCCGCTGGGCGCGAAGCTCGCTCATGGAATGCCCGTGGCCAAGCTCAAGAAGATTTTCGCCTGTCTGCTCATCGTCGTCGCCACGCGCATGCTCTGGGCGCTCGCGTCGTCGTATTTCGCCTAGCCGAAAGGCGGCGAAGAACCGACCGGAGGAGGGCGCCTCCTTCCATCCTCCGGCCCAGTTCCTCGCGGAACGCAGGCGCGCCATGCTTGGGGGCTTTCCTGTCCAACGATCGGATTTCTTTCGCGATTGATCGTCCGGGGATTTTCTCTTCGTCTTGAGAATGGGGCGGCGGTTATGCCTCCGGCGGCCAGCGGCCCCCCTTCGGGGTTCAACCGCGTCCCCTGGCCCCCCGCGTAAAGGAAAACGGCCTTTTGCATGTGCGCGGCGTTTCGCCCGCATCGACGCATTCCGAACCCGCACCGGTCGTTCGGCTTTTCCGGCGGCTTCGCGTCGGGGAAGCCGAACGAATGTGGAATTCCAAAGGGCGGATGCCCGTTGGCGGGGTTCGGGGCAGCGCCCCGAGTATCCGGCGGAGCCCGGGGAGTCTCTGAGGGGCTATTTCGTGCGGGAGGAGAGGGCGACGCGCTCCATGTCCAGCTCGGTCAGCAGGTCGACGAGCGGCCAGCCCTCGGAGGTGGGGGTGAGGCTGGCCCAGTTCTGACGCGGCAGGCCGAGGTGCTTCCAGGCGGCCATGATGGTGGAGAGTTCCTTTTCCGTGACGCCGGAGAGCACGACGGCGCGCGGCAGCGGGCTGTCCGCGTCCTGGCCGTGGCCGGCGGGCAGCGTCAGAGCCTCGCCCACCGTGTGGTCCATTTCCGCAGCGGTGGCGAAAACCACGGGAATGTCCGCCAGACTGAAACGGACGAGCATGTCCAGAAAGGGCTGCTGTTCGGCTGCGGCGTAGCCGCACACGAGCAGGCCGCGCGGGCCGTAAAGACGCTTTTTCGCGTCGGCGCCTATTTTCGAGAATCGGGCAGAAGGCATGGACCCCCCGTTTGGGTGATGGCGTAGAAGCGGTTGGAGGCGAAGGTGAGCCCCACGGCGAAGACCATGGCCCCCACGCCCATAAGAACCGAGAGCATGGTCGGGGCCGTGAGGGCCATGCGGATGAACAACGTGGACAGCGCGAACCCGGAATTGCGGAAGATGGCGTGGAATTCCGGCATGTAGCGCTGGGCGATGAGCACGATGAGAATGTCGGTGAAAATGAGCAGCGTGTAAAAGTCGTGGAAGATGTCGAAGGTGGGTTCGACGCGCAGCAGCAGCAGCGCGTCATATGCGCCCATGGCGACGAAGGCGCAAAGCACCAGCAGGGCCACAAGTTTCTTGGCGGTGATGAACTTGGCCAGGATGGCCGGGGCCCAATGCCGGGGCGCGCAGCGCTGGGCGTACTTGTAGGCCCCCAGCAGCACGAACACGGTCAGCGCGCCCGCGCCGTCCAGCGCGATGTTCACGATCACGTCGCTGTGGCCGGTCAGCTCGACGGGCACGGGCAGGTGCGTGAGTTCCTTGAACGCGTCGCGCAGGAGGATGAGGGCCAGAATCTCGAACTGCTTGCCCACGGAGCGCGAGGTGCTGCGCGGCAGCGAGAATACCAGCTCCACCACCTCCAGCATCAGCACGAGGGTGAATGTCTGGGTGACTGCGTCGAAGCTGTTGCGCGAAAGCAGTTCGCCAAGCGCGGCCAGTAGCAGATCCAGCCGGTTCAGCTCGATGAGTGCGAGCGCGGCCAGGAAGAACGCCACCAAGCCCTGGCCCACGAACTTGTGCGCCCCCTCGGACTCGGTGAATGCCTGGGCGCGGTCGAAGACCCGGACCAGAATGAAGGTCAGTTTGTTCATCAGCAAGGCGTGCGAATCCTCGAAGGGTGGACGGGGCTAGACCTCGAAGAGCATCTCCAGATCGTCGCGCGTGAGCGACTTGAAGGCGGACTGACCGGGGATGATGGCCTCGGCGACGTCCTTCTTCATCTCCTGCAGCTTCAGGATCTTTTCCTCCACCGTGTTCTGGCAGATCATCTTGTAGGCGAACACCTGCCGCTTCTGGCCGATTCTGTGGGTGCGGTCCGTGGCCTGATTCTCCACGGCCGGGTTCCACCACGGGTCATAGTGTATGACATAGTCGGCCGAGGTCAAGTTCAGGCCCGTTCCGCCGGCCTTGAGGGAGATGAGGAAGATCGGGATGTCCGGGGAGTCGTTGAACCTGTCCACCTGCTCGAAGCGGTCCTTGCTCGACCCGTCGAGGTAGGCGAAGGGCACCTCGCGGATTTGCAGCCAGGAGCGGATGATGTGCAGCATCTGCACGAACTGGGAGAACACCAGCACCTTGTGCCCGCCTTCCACGATGTCCGTCACCAGGTCCTTGAAGGCGTCGAACTTGCCGGAGGGCAGGTTGGTGTCGATGCCGGGAATGTCCAGCTTCAAGAGGCGCGGGTGGCAGCAGATCTGCCGCAGCTTGAGCAGGGCGTCCAGAATGGACATCTGGCTCTTGGCCAGCCCCTTCTCGTCCACGTCCTTCAGCACCTGCTCCTTGAGCTTGGCGGCCAGCGCGCCGTAGAGGTCGCGCTGCTCGTCGGCCAGCTCGCAGTAGTGCGTGGTCTCGATCTTGGGCGGCAGGTCCTTGGCCACCTCGCTCTTGGTGCGCCGCAGAATGAACGGCTTGACGCGCGAGCGCAGGTATTCGAGCGTCTCCTCGTCGGCGTCCTTGATGGGCTTGACGATGCCGCGCTGGAAGGCGTGCTGCGAGCCGAGGAAGCCGGGCATGAGGAACTCGAAGAGGCTCCACAGCTCGAAAAGATTGTTCTCGATGGGCGTGCCGGACAGGCACAGGCGCATGTCGGCTTCCAGCCGGCGCACGCTGCGGGCCGTTATCGTGTTCGGATTCTTGATGTTCTGCGCCTCGTCGAGAATCACCACCATGTACTTGTACTTGGTCAGCTCCTCCAGGTCGCGGCGGAGCAGGGCGTAGGTGGTGATGATGATGTCCGAGTCCTTGATGTGCGCGAACAGGTCGTCGCGTTTGGCTCCGTAAATGGTGAGCCGGCGCACGCTGGGCACGAACTTCTCGGCCTCGCGCTCCCAGTTGGGCAGCACGCTGGTGGGCACCACGATGAGGCACGGTCCCGAGGCCCCACGCTCGATGAGCGAGAGCACGAAGGATAGCGTCTGCACCGTTTTGCCCAGGCCCATCTCGTCGGCGAGAATGCCGCCGAAGCCGTACTCGTGCAGGAAGTTGAGGTACGACAGGCCCATGACCTGGTACGGCCGCAGTGTGGCGTTGAGGCCGCGCGGCGGCGGCAGCTGGCGGATCTGCTGGAAGTTGCTGATCTTGTCGCGCAGCTTGACGAAATAGGCGTCGGTGTGGGCGCCGGGCATCTCGTCGAGGAGGTTGTCCAGCACCGGGGCCTCGAACTGCTGGAACTTCTTCTGCGGCGGCTTCTCGGGATCGTAGCCCAGGGCCTTGAGCTTGTGCCCCAGGCGCTTGAGCCAGCTCTCGGGCAGGCTGGTGTACGAGCCGTCGCGCAGCTGCACGTAGCGCTTCTTTTGAATCCAGGCCTTCCAGATGTCCTCGATGGGCACCTTCTGCTCGTCGTACTGCACGGTGAGGTCGAGGGTGAACCACTTGTTCTTCTCGTCGCTTTTGACCTCGGCGCTGATGACGGGTTTGGACAGACGCACCTTGTAGCGCGTGAGGTTCTGCTCGCCGTAGACGCGGTAGCCCTCCACGAGCATGGGGTAGTAGTCGAGCAGGAAGTTGATGGCGGCCTCCTGCTCCATGAACCATGTGTGGTTGCTGCGCGGCTGGAAGCCCATGTGCTGCAGCTCGGCGAAAAGCACCGCCTCCTCGTCCTGCGCGCGGCGGATGAGGTAGCTCTTGTCGGCGAAGCGGTAGGAGCCGGTCTGCAGATCCGGGTTGGGCCCGGGCAGGGTCACCTCGCCGTGCTCGGTCTCGTAGATGCACTGGATCTTGAGCACCAGCAGGCTGCCCTCCTCGTCGAGGAACAGCTTGGGGTTGAACTCCGCCGGCTGGAAGATGGGCCCCATGCGTTCCAGGAAGTCCTCCTGGCCGTAGAGGTCGGAGACGGGGATGCGCGTCCATACGCGGTCCAGGAATTCGGAAATGTCCGCGTGGGGCACGATGGGACCTTGCATGACCATTTCCTGGATGAGCTCGGGGTCGAGCCCCGTCTGCACCGGGTGAAAGTTGCCCTTCCAGAACACCCAGAGCGGCATGCGGCCGTAAAAATAGATTTCGTCCTCCTTGCGGATGGAGAACGGCGGCCGGTCCTCGCGGGCGAGCAGGAGGTCGAAGCCCAGGCCGTCCTCGGAGAGTTGCGGCGAGAGCTTCAGGTGCAGGGTCTTGTTTTCGATGCGCACGGGGGTTTCCGTGTCGCGCAGGTACAGATAGTACTCGTTCTTTATGGCGCGGAAGAACCAGGAGTGCAGGCCGGCCGGCAGCTCCACGCGGTGGCCCTGGTAGTCCAGGTGGTAGGCGATCATGCCGGCCACCTTGGGCAGCCCGGGCGACAGCTCGCACCAGTCGGGATTCTTGATGATCTGTTCGAGGGTGATGTCCTGCTGCACGGCGGAGACGCCGCTCTTGTTCTGCCGGGCGCGGGAGAAGGCCACCTGCAACCGGCCGGGCTCCGGGTAGAAGCGGAACACCAGGTAGTGCTTGCCCGGTTCGGGCTCCAGTTCGGTGGAGAAGAAGGCGCGGAAGGTCTGTCGCCAGTCGGTGCGGGGGAGGGGAAGGTCGGCCTTCTTGGCGTCGTTGGTCAGGCCCTTGAGCATCTTGAGCGCGGTGGCCCCCACGTGACGGCACACGCCGGAGAACGATTCCGGGCAGTTGCAATAGGAATTGATGGTGCCGTCGGCGAGGTTGACGCTGAGCTCCGAGGTGTAGATCTGAAAATCGTCGCCCTGCACCTGCCCGTCCACGTCCAGAAACTGGTCGCGTTGCTGGATGTCGAGCTTCTGCACCCCATCGGCCTCAAGGATGGCGGTGGTGTTCTCTATGATATAGTCCGGGATGGTCTCCCTGGTGAACCGGGTGAGTATCGCGCGGACTTTTTCTTCGTCGGCGAGAGGCATTTGTTGAAAACTCCCTGCGATCTTGGCTAGATAGATGCACGGTGCACGCCCATGCCCCTATATCCTACAGGAGCGGCGCGAAATAGTCACGTCCGATGCGGCGTCCACGCCCGCTTGGCTTTTGCCGGCGTCTGGGCCATAGTGAACGTGCGAGACGTTCTTCGCTGATCGTATGCGCAAAATCGAGAGATTTGGCAAGAGGATTCGATGCGGCGGGCAACCCTGCTTGTGTTTTTTTTCACGCTGTTGCTCCTGACCGCTTGCGGCCCGGCCGACTCCCCGCGTTCCTCGTCGGCCAAATCCCCGTCCGCGGTCCCCACCGCGCCTCAATACGGCGGCCGCCTCGTCGAGGCAACCATCGGCGAGCCGAGCAATCTCATTCCGCCGCTGGCCAGCGACGCCTCCTCCCACGAGGTGGCCGATCTGCTCTACGTGAGTCTGCTCAAGTACGACAAGAACATCAATCTCGTGCCCTGGGCCGCCGAGTCCTACGAGGTGCTCGATGGCGGCCGGCTGCTGCGTTTCCACCTGCGCCACGGCATCCGCTGGACCGACGGCGTTCCGCTCACCGCGCGCGACGTGGAGTTCACCTACCGGCTCATGATCGATCCGAACACGCCCACGGCCTACGCCGAGGATTTTCTGGCCGTGAAGTCGTTCAAGCGCATCGACGACTACACCTTCGAGGCGCGTTATGACAAACCCTTCGCCCGGGCGCTGGTCACCTGGGCCAGCTCCATTCTGCCGGAGCACATCCTCAAGGGGCAGGATCTGCTCGCCACGCCCTACGCGCGCCACCCCGTGGGCGCGGGACCGTACATGCTCAAGGAGTGGACCGCCGGCGACCGTCTCGTGCTCACGGCCAACCCGGACTATTTCGAGGGCCGCCCGTACATCGACGAGGTGGTCATGCGCATCATACCGGACCAGTCCACGCAGTTCCTGGAGCTCAAAAGCGGCAACCTGGACGAGATGGGCCTTTCGCCCCAGCAGTACCTGTACCAGACGGGCGACGCCTGGGCCGCGAACTACCGCAAATTCAAGTACGTGTCCGCGGGCTACACCTTTCTGGCCTACAACCTCAAAAGCCCGCTGTTTTCCGATGTGCGCGTGCGCCAGGCCATCAATTACGCCATCGACAAGGACGAGATCGTGCGAGGTGTGTTGCTGGGACTGGGCCTGCCCACGGGCGTGCCCTATAAACCCGGCACCTGGCCCTACGACGCCAGTATCCCCGCCAACGAGTTCGACCCCGCGCTCGCGCGAAAGCTGCTGGCCCGGGCCGGGTGGACGCGCAAGACCAAGGACGGCCCCCTCACCGACGCCTCGGGCCGGTCCTTCGCCTTCACCATCCTCACCAACCAGGGCAACAGCCAGCGCATCAAGGCGGCCATCATCATCCAGAGCCGCCTCAAGGACCTGGGCATCAAGGTGGAGATACGCACCGTGGAGTGGGCCGCGTTCATCAAGGACTTCGTGGACAAGGGGCGTTTCGACGCGCTCCTCCTTGGCTGGACCATCACCCAGGACCCGGACATCTACGACGTGTGGCACTCCTCCAAGGCCAAGCCGGGGGGGCTCAACTTCGTGGGCTACAAGAATCCCGAGCTGGACGAGCTGCTGGAGCGCGGCCGCCGGCTGCTGGACCAGAAGGCGCGCAAGCCCATCTACGACCGCATTCAGGAAATACTGCACCGCGACCAGCCGTACTGCTTCTTGTACGTGCCCATGGCCTTGCCTGTGGTGCACGCCCGCGTCCAGGGCATAGAACCCGCCCCGGCCGGCATCGACTACAACTTCATCCGCTGGTGGATTCCCAAGGCGAACCAGGGCCCGGAGCTGACAGAGCAATGATCCGCATCAACGAGATCACCGACAAGGTCGCGAGCTACATCGAGAAGCCCGATCTGGAACTCATCCAGAAGGCGTACATCTTCGCGGCCGAGGCCCATGCCGGCCAGACCCGCCTTTCCGGCGAGCCCTATCTCTCGCACCCCATGAGTGTGGCCAAGATCCTGGCCGACATGCAGCTCGACGAGGCCACTGTGGCCGCCGGCCTGCTGCACGACACCGTGGAGGACACCAAGGCCACCATCGACGAGATCGAGGAGCTCTTCGGGGAGGAGGTCGCCGACATCGTCGACGGCGTCACCAAGATCAGCAAGATCCAGTTCGAGTCCAAGGCCATCGCCCAGGCCGAGAACATACGCAAGATGATCCTGGCCATGGCCGAGGACATCCGCGTGCTCATGGTCAAGCTCGCCGACAGGCTGCACAACATGCGCACCCTGGACTTCCAGAACTCGGTCAAACAGCGGCTCATCAGCCAGGAAACGCTGGATATCTATGCTCCCCTCGCCAACCGCCTGGGCCTGCACCGCACCAAGAGCGAGCTGGATGACCTCTGCCTCAAGTACCTCAAACCCGATGTGTATGAGCAGATCGACAAGGGCGTGGCCGCGCACCACACCTCCGGCAACGACTATATCGAGAAGGTCGTCGGGCTCATCAAGCAGATGCTGGCGGAGAACAAGATCGAGGCCCGCGTGGCCGGACGCACCAAGCACCGCTACAGCATCTACGCCAAGATGCAGCAGCAGCACCTGGGCCTGGACCAGATCTTCGACCTCATCGCCTTCCGCGTCATCGTCACCAGCCTGCGGGACTGCTACGCCGTCCTGGGCTTGGTGCACGCCATGTGGAAACCGGTGACCGGGCGCTTCAAGGACTACATTTCCATTCCCAAGGCCAACATGTACCAGAGCCTCCACTCCACGGTCATCGGACCCGACGGGGAGCGCATCGAGATACAGATCCGCACCGAGGAGATGCACCGCGTGGCCGAATACGGCGTGGCCGCGCACTGGCAGTACAAGGAGAAGGGCAGGAAGAGCAACAGCCGCGACGCCGAGCGCTTCACCTGGCTGCGGCAGATACTGGACTGGCAGCGCGACCTGAAGGACCCGCGCGAGTTCATGGCCAGCCTGCGTTTCGACCTGTTCCAGGACGAGGTGTACGTCTTCACCCCGCGCGGCGACATCAAGGAGCTGCCCGAGGGCGCCACACCCGTGGACTTCGCCTACAGCGTGCACTCCAAGGTGGGCGACCACTGCGCCGGGGCCAAGGTCAACGGCCGGCTCGTCACCCTGGATACGCCGCTCAAGAACGGCGACCGCGTGGAGGTCATCACCGATGCCCACCGCAACCCCAGCCGCGACTGGCTCAAGTTCATCAAGACCGCGCGCGCCAGAACGCGCATCAAGCAGTACATCCGCACCGAGGAGCGCGCCCGCAGCATAAGCCTGGCCAAGGAGATGCTGGAGAAGGAGGGCCGCAAGCTCGGCATCAACGTGGCCAAGGCCGCCAAGGATGGCTACCTCATCAAGCTGGCGGAGGAGCTTTCCTTCCCCAGCGTGGACGAGCTGCTCTCCCAGGTGGGGTATGCGCGCATCACCCCGCGCAAGCTGCTGCAGAAGCTCTACGGAATGCTCCACGCGGGCGAGAAGCCCCCCCTGCTGGAGGAGCAGCAGCAGGCCCGGGTCGCCAAGGCCGCCGCCGAGGCCAGCCCGGCCGAGGCCGCCAAGGCCAAGAAGGGCGAGGGCATCCGCATCACCGGTGTGGACGACGTGCTGGTGCGCTTCGCCAGCTGCTGCAACCCGCTGCCGGGCGAACCCATCGTGGGCTACGTGTCGCGCGGGCGCGGCGTCACCATCCACGCGGCCGACTGCCCCAGCCTAAAGGAGCTGGAGACCGAGCGCTTCGTCTCCGTGGCCTGGGATGGCGTGGAGGACAAGCCCTATCCGGCCAAGATCCGCGTGGTGTGCCACAACTTCAAGGGCGCGCTGGCCCAGGTCACCAGCCTGCTCACCAGCGACGATGTGGACATCGACAGCGGCAATTTCCAGTCCAATGTGGACGGCAACGCGGTGATGGAATTCACCGTGGAGGTCACCAACCACACACAGCTTTACGGCGTGCTGGACAAGATCCGCAAGGTGGATTCCGTCACCGAGGCGGTGCGCGTCTCCTAGGCTTAGCGGTTGGCCTTGTAGCGCTTGGCGCCCAGGGCCAGCTCGCCGCGCCCGGGCAGGGTCGCGATGAGATTGTGCAGGCGCTCCACACGGCCGGTTTCCGGCGGCATGGGCTGCGGCCAGCGTTCCGTGGTCATGGAGCCCTCACGTTCGGCCATGGCGTGCTTGGCCTCTTCGATGCGCGTGATGGCCGTGGCGAGTTCGCGCGGATCGTAGCCCGCGCGCCAGGCCATTTCCACCGCGGCCAGGTCGGCCTGCTCCTCGTCCCCGGCGTCCAGCCCGGTCCGCACCAGCGTGTCCAGCAGCTGGTCGAGCATCTTGTTGAACGCCGGGTCGGCAACTCCCTCCGGCGTCACCTTGCCGCCGCCCTTCAAAAAACGGGTGGCGAGCGCCCGCGCCCACAGATGCTCCAGGCCCGCGTGGGCGGCCTCACGCGCGAGGACGCAGGCCAGCTGCGCCTCGTTGTCCAGCACGGCCAGAAGACCGGTGCTGATCATGACCACGCCGCCCGGCAGGGCGAAGGCCAGGGGCCGGCGCTGGTCCAGCACCACCACGTGGAAGTCCATGCCGTCGCCCGGGGCGAAGCGCGCCACGGAAAGCCCCACGAGGTTCACGTACACGGCGAGCGACGGGTTGCCGTCGGGCCGGCCCACGCGGCGCAGGGCCAGCGCCGCCAGATTCAACCCCACCTGCCGCTCCGCCTCGCCGCCGCTCACAGCCGTGGCCGCGAAGCGCGGGAAGCTCGCCTTGGCCAGGGCCTCCCCCGAGGCCGTAGGATTGTCCTCGTCGGCGGGCGCGAATTCGCCCACGCCTCCGTCGGAGAGAAAGTCATCCAGATCGTCCGGTCCCAGGTGCAGGTCCAGCGCCGAGCGCAGGGCCTGTTCGGCCCACTCGCGGCCCTGGCTGGCCTGCTGCGGGCCACGTTCGGCGTCCTCGTCCTCGGCCAGGATCATGCTCGCCGGAGCGGGGTGGAACAGGCCGTTCACCGCCGGGGCGGGCGGCCGGTCCGTCAGCTGGGCCCTGTACACCCAGCCTTCCTGGCCGCCGGGCTCGCGCACGCGGGTCCAGGGCGGCTGCTCGTACAGCGGCAGCACCATGGTTCCCCGCGTCAGGCGCAGGGTCACGTCGGACTGCGCGGAGCGCCAGGCGCGCATGGCGCTTTGATCGGCGTCGATCCACAGGGCCTGTTCGGCATGCGTGGACGTGGCGGAGAGGATAAGCAGCAGCGCGGCCAGCAGGACGATTCTTCTGGACATGTCTCGGACTCCTACTTGTAGTCCCCGGTGAGGGTGAACGCGCCCCAGTAGCCGGGATGCGGGAAGCGCGTTTTCACATGCAGCATGGCCCGGCGCAGGCTTTCGGCCTTGGACCGGGTCTGGTACTCGCGGTAGAACTGCTTCATCAACATGGCGGTGGAGATGTCGCTCACCCGCCACAGGCTGGAGACGAGGGCGTGGGTTCCGGCGTATAGGAAGGCCTGGTTGAGCCCCTGCACCTCGTCGCCCTCGGTGACCTTGCCCAGGCCCGTCTGGCAGGCCGAAAGCACGATGAGGTCGGCGTTGATGTTCAGGTCGAAGACCTCCGCCGCCGAGAGATCGCCGTCCTTTTCCTTCTTGTCGCCGGCGAGCTTCAGGGCTGAGAAGAGCGGGTTCACGGGGTCGAATTCGCCGTGGGCGGCCATGTGGATGACGCCGAACTCGCCGATGTGCGCGCTGATCCAGTCCCGGGTGGCCCGCTCGTGCGTCAGCACGGTCATGCCCGGATAGTTCCAGGCCATGGCCGCCACCTCGCGTTCGGCGAAGGGCAGCTCCATGGACGGATCGCGCAGGTCCGGGTTGCCCACGGCGAGCACGCGCGTGTTGCGCACTGCCTTGCGGCGGGACAGCGTGAAGCGGTAGACGCTGGCGCTCGGCAGCTCGAAGAGCGGGTAGCGGTCCAGCAGGTAGTCGCTGCCGTCGAACAGCGTGGCGAAGGACAGCGTGTGCAGGGAGCCGTGCGGCACCACGCCCAGCGTGGAGACGCCGGTGAGGGCGGGCAGGGCTGGGGCCACGAGCAGGTCGTACAAGCGCTTGGAATACGTTTCGGCCGGCTCCAGGTTCTGCAACATGCGTCGATAGGTCAGGATGTCCGCGTCGAGCGCGCCGCGGCCGATGCGCGTGCGCGAAAGCGCCACCTTGTCCGGCGTCACGACCCAGCAGAAAACCTCACTCCCCGTCACGTAGTACGTGAGCAGGCCCATGCCGGGCTCCAGCAGCTTCTGCGTCTCGGAGAGCGAGAGCGGTTTCACGGAGACGAGGCTGGCGATGTCCGGCCGCCTGGCCTGCAGGTCGAGCAGGGCGTCGCGGTATTCGTCGGCGGCCTGTTTGGCGGCCCGGCCGTACACCTCTCGCTCGGCCGGGCTCTGGGCGTGGGCGAGAAGCGCCTCCTGCTCGCCCATGCGCGCTCGCAGCATGTCGATGCGTTCGTACATGGCGCGCTCCTCCGGCCGTTTGGGATCGCGCTTGCGGTTGCCCAGCAGGTCGATGAGGTTGCGCGCGCGGGATCTTTCCGCGGTGCGGAAGCTCTCGGCCGTGTCGCCCAGGTCGGCCTGCACGGTGACGAGGTCCTCGTAGACCACGGTCTTGTCGGCGATGAAGCCGTCCTTGAGCTGATCGACCTTGAGTTCGGCGCGCATGGCCTCGATGACGCCCGCCGCCTCCTCCAGAAGTTTGCGCGCCTCGGGTTTGCGCCCGGCGGCGAGCGACAATCTGGCCCGTCCGTGCAGGGCGCGCCACAGGCCGTCGCGCAGGTCCATTTGCCGGGCCAGTCCCTCCGCGCGGGAGAAGTCCGCGCCGGCCTTGGTGTTGGCGCCCGTGGTCAGCTCGGCCTCGCCGCGCGCGAGGAGGATCTTGGTCTCGTTCACGCGGTCGCCCGTGGCGGCCACGATGGAAAGGGCCTCGTCCAGCAGGGGCAGGGCCTTTTTCGGCGCGCCCATGCGCGCGTGGGTCTGGGCGATGTTGCGCAGGTCGTAGGCGATGGCCCAGGGCGAGCCCAGGGTGCGGTCGATGGCCAACGCCTTGTCCAGCGTTTTGAGGGCGTCCCCGCCCTTGCCCATGTCGCGTTGCACCAGCCCCCGGTTGTTGAGCGTGGTGGCCACCTCGTCCTGGCGGATGCGCAATCCCTCGGCCAGCGGCAGGGCCGCGTCGAACTCGCGCAGGGCGCGCTCGTGGTCGCCCAGGCTCCACCACAACAGCCCGTTGGTGTTGCGGGCGATCTCCTGTTCCAGGGCCCAGCCGTGTTTCTCGGCGCTGCCCAGCACCTGCCGGGTCAGGTCGAAGGCCCGCTGGTAGCGCGCCTGGAACCAGGCGTCGTTGGCCTGCTCGATGACGATGCGGTCGCGCAGGCGTTCGCCCTCGGCGTTCTTGCCGGCGAGGGTCAACGCCTCGGCGTATTTGGCCTCGGCGGCGGGGAAGTCGCCCAGCAGGCGGTCGCAGCGGCCGATGTTCAGCAGCGCCTCGGCGCGTTCGGCGGGGCGGTTCAGCTCCGTGTAGATGCGCAGGGCCTGTCCGTAAGCGGCCTTGGCCGTGGCGTACTGGGCCAGCCGCATGTCGCGGATGCGTCCGATGCTCATGAACTGCCGGGCGGCCAGCTCGCGCGCGCCGGTCTTTTGCGAGAGTTTCGCCGCGCCCTCGAAGCTGCCGAGCGCCTTGCCGTATTGGACGGAGTTTTCCAGCACCGCGCCCAGACTGGACAGGGCCTCGATTTGCTTGGGCGCGAGTTCGAGGTTGGCCAGCATCTCGGCCGAGCGCTCCAGGTTCGGCACGGCCTCGGCGTATCTCTCCAGTCTGGCCTGCACCAGTCCCAGGCGCAGCAGCGCCTCGGCGTGGGCCGCCGTGTCCGGGCTTCTTTTCCCGATGTCCGCCGCGAGTTCGGCGGCGAAGGTCAGCGCCCGGTCGTAGCGGCCGGCGGCGTAGGCGCTCTCGCGGCCGTAGGCCAGCAGATCGGGCAGATGCCGGGCGAACTGTCCGCCCGGGGCGTCGGCCCGGGCCACGCGCAGGGCGTTTTCGAACTGGGTCAGCGCCTGTTCCGCCTGGCCCGCCTTGTAGGCCGCCACGCCCGAGCGCACGTAGATGGCGAAGCGCGCCGCCGCGAAGTTCTTGGCCTCGGCGGCGCTCAGACCGGGATCGCCGATGAGCAGCCAGGGGGCGGCGTCGGGCTTTTCGGTGGCCAACGCCGTGGCGCGCGCGCCGGAGGCCGGGGCCTCGGCATAGGCCGCGAGGAAAGGTTCGACAAAGGGTTTCGACGCGCCCGCGCCTGGTCCGGCGAGCACGGAGGGCACGCCGTAGAGTGACAGCAGCTGCGCGGTGAGCGGCAAGTCGTCCGCGTCCGCCGACGGCAGCACTGCCAGGGAGGCGTCCTCAAGATTGGCGGCGAGGGCGGCCAGATCGCGCGGCTCGCCATTCGGCGCGGCCAGCACCACGAAACGCGCGGGAGGTTCGTCGCGCCGGCTGGGAGCGGTCTCGGCCGTGCGCACGGGCGCGTCGGCGACGAGGGTGTGGGCGTCGGCCACGGCCTCCGGCAGTTTGGGCGAGTCGGGCGCGACGTTTTTCACGGCGAAGGCCGGCGGCGCCACGGGGAGCGTCTTGTCGGCCGAGACGAATACGAGGTTGCGGCGGAAGGGCTTGCGCGCGGCCAGACTGCGCCGCATGTGCGTGCCGGAGAAGCCGATGGCCGCGGCTCCGCGCAGGTCCGCCGGGGCGAGAATCGAGGGGTCGGCGACGAGGAGCAGTCGCTTTTCGCCGGGCTTGGCCGCGGGCAGGGCCGGACGTGTTCCGCGTCCCAGCTCCACGGAGTGGATGGCGTCGGCGTCGAGCCGGAAGCCCGCCCAGCGGCCGCCGGGCAGGAGCACCACGCGCAGGGCGCTGGTCCCCTTGGGCAGGGCGTCCATGAGGTCCATGGCCTGAGCGGGCGCGGCCAGCAGCAGCCCGGGGCCGCCGGGGGCTGATTGGCCGCCCAGGGTGCGAGCGGCCTCGGCCTTGAGGGCGGCGAGGCGTTGCGCCAGTTCCGAGTGACGGCGGCGCAGCTCCGCGCCGTTCGGCGCGTCTCCGGCGGCGGACGCCGCGTCGGCCGTGGCGGCGAGCTCCGCCGAAAGGCCGTGCAGCATGAGCAGCCAGTCCTGTTCGGCATCGCTTGCGCCGAGCCGCGCCACGGCGGGTAAAAATTCGCGCCGCGCGCCCAGGTCCCCCTTGAGGATCTCCTCCTCCTGGGCGATGCGCCGGGTGAGGTCCAGACGCGCGTCGTCGGCGTTCTTCGGCAGCTGGGACAGCCGGGCCCGCAAATCGCGCAGGGCGAGCACCCGCAGCCCGGAGCGTCGCAAAAGGTTCAGTTCCGCGCCCGCCGGCTCAGGAGCGCCGAGGCGGCTCATGCGGCCCACGCGTTCCAGCTCGGCCAGACGCTCGCTCAGGTTGAAGGCGTCCTCGACCTTGCCCGCGTCCATGAGCCGCGCCACGAGCGGGGCGAACGCGTCGGTGATCTCGCCGGGGCCGCAGCCCATGGCGTCGGGCGGCAGCGCCTCCACCTGGGCCAGCGCCTCGGGCAGGCTGCCCAGTCCGGCCAGGGCGCGCCAACGCACGTCCGGCAGCAGACCGCGATCCGCGAGGTCGAGGGCGCTTCGCAGACTTTCCGCGCGCCGTCCGTCCTCGCCCAGGCGCAGGGAGAGCGCCGCCTCGTTCAGACGCAGCGCGGCGTTCAGCGCCAGCGCCTGCCGTGTGGCCGCGCCGTGGTTCGCCGCCGGGTGCTCCGTGAACCAGCGCAGCCCCTCGGCCACACGCTGGCCCGCGCGGGAGAGAGCGTCCATGGCCAGGGCGGCCTTCGTCGCGTCCACGGGGGCGTCGCGTCCGATGCTGTCGGCCAGCGCCATGTCGTGAGCAGCCATGATGTTCTGGAAGGCCGGAAAATCGAAGCTAGCGGCTCCCGGCGCGGCGCGGCGCAGCGCCCGGTCGGTGGCGTCCTCCATGTGGCGCAGTTCGGCCGCCCTGGCGGCGAAGTCCTTGGTGGCGGGGGACCGCACGGCCAGCGTGCGCGCCATGTCCTCCACGTTGCGCGCGGCGCTGACCGGATTATTCAGCTCCAGCGCGAGTTCGGCGGAGCGGGCGAAGCGCGCGAAGGCCGCGTCGTCGCGTCCAAGCGCGTTCTCCAACAGTCCGGCCCGGTGCAGCAGCAGCGCCGCGCCGAAAACGTCCTGCGGGGCCACGTCGCCCTTTTCGAATTTGGCCGACTGCCGCGTGACGAGCCCAAGCGCCTCGCGTGGGCGTCCGCGTTCGGTGGCGATGCGTGAAAGAAACGTCTCGGCCAGGCGCTTCTCCTGCGCGGGACTGAAGCCGTATGCCGCCTGCGAGGCCGCGCCCTTGTCCACGGCCACGTCGAAGGACAGGTTGATGAGCCCGCCGCCGCGCGTGTTTCCGCGCTTGTCGGCCACGCCGTACCTGTCCACCAGCTCCGGCACGCGGCGGAAACCCGCCTCGGCCTCCTCGAGCAGGCGGTCGCGGTCCTCGCCGGTGGTGAGCCCCGCCTGCATGTATGCGGCGTGGGCCACGGAACGCTGGTTGGCCGCGAGGTTTTTCGTCAGTCCCAGCGCCGTGTTCAGGTCCAGGGCCTTCTGGAAGCAGTCGTGCGCCTCGCGCCAGCGCTCCGCCTCCTGATAGGCCAGACCGAGCCGGTCGTTCAGCTCCGCACGCAGTTGGGCGAAGCGCGGGGGAAAGCCGAGGGCCTGCCGCACGTTGGCGGCCATGGCCGTGAGGTTCTGCCCGTAGGCGTCCGCGTTCGCGCCCATGAGCGGGGGCAGGTCGTGGTCGATGCGTTCCTGCTCGGCGAGCAGGGAGGAGACCGTGGCGCTGTAGGTTTTCCAGGCCGGGTCCGGCGGCGCGCCGACGGGCTTGATGCTCGCCTCGAAAAGCGCGTTGTTCAGTTCGCTCTGCCGCGCGGCGATGACCTTGGCCTGTTCGGCCAGCCCGTCGCGTCCGTTCTGTTCGTTCCCCCCGCCGGATTCGCCGCCGTCGTTTTGGGCGTTCGTCCCGCCGCCCATGGCCGGGGTTAGCACGCGGTCGAACACGAACTTGCCCATGCGGCCGAAGACCTCGCTCGCGTACTTGGGATCCATGCGCTGTTCCACGAGGGCGAGCGCCTTGGCGTACGCCTCGATGGGCGTCTTGGGCTCGCGTGCCTGGAAGGCCGCGGCCCCGTAGCGCTGGTAGAAGACGATCTCGGTCTCTGGATTGTCGAAGGCGACCGTGGAGGCCGCGCGCCGCTGGTAGGCCTCGAAGGCGGCGTCGTACTGCCCCAGCAGGAAGTGCGCGTTGCCGATGTTCAGGTCGAGGTTGGCGGCGTTCTCGGGATTCTGGTCGCGGGCGTCGAGGATGCGCGCGCGCTCGTAGGACGTGAGCGCGGCCTCCAGCCTGCCGGATTCGTGGTGGACTGTCTCCAAGACCTCATCGATGTAGCCGATGGTCTGGTGGAAATACTCGACCTGCCCGTCCTTGGCGATGGCCCGTTCGATGAGCCCGCGCGCCTCCATCAGCGGTCCCTTGCCGTCCTCGTAGGTCAGCGTGAGGCCGGTGGCGTAGAGCAGGGAGGCGTCGTCCGGCTTGCGCGCCAGCTGGGCCCGGTAGTCGGCGAGCGTGGCCGGAATGGTCCCCATCGCGGCGGCGGCGCGGATCATGCCCCGGTGCGCGGGCACGAAGTCCGGGTCGTCGCGCAGCAGCGAGCCGAAGATGGCCCGGGCCGAGGGCACCTCGCCGATGCGCAGCAGATAGTCGCCAGCGGCGACCGACTTGCGCAGGTGCGCGGCCTTGGCCAGCCGGTACAGCCGGTCCTCGTAGGGCCGGTCGGCCATTTCGGTCTCGTAGAGGTCGAGCGCCTGATGGAAGCGCTCCTCCTTGTACAGAATTTCCGCCAGGGCCAGCCGCGCCGCGGCCAGCTGCGTGGCCACCTTTTCCTTGCCGCGCGCGGCTTCGATGGTCTGCCTGTAGGCGTCCTTGGCCTTGGCCCATTCGTCGGCGGCGTAATACACGTCGCCCAGTCTGTTCTGCGCGCCAAGGGAAAGCTTGGGCAGGTCGCCGCGATAATGCTCGGCCACCAGCATGAGCGCCCGGGCGCGGTCCTCCGGCTTTTCGCCGGCGTCCCTGACGCTTTGATCCAGTACGCGCGCCACGGCTTGGTCCGCCCACCGGCCGTCCTCGGGATGCTCGCGGATGACTTTGGCGTAGAGCGGCAGCACGGCTTGAAGCTGCCCGATGCGGTCATAGGCCTCGGCCTTGAGGAAGAGCGCCTCGGCGGCCTGCTCCGGCGTGGCCCCGGGCGCGGAAAGCTCAGCATCCAGCAGGCGGATGGCGTTCATGATGGACGCGGCACCGCCCTGCGTCATGAGCAACCGCGCGCGCTCCAACCCCGTCTGCACCGGCACGGAGGCGTCCGATGCGCCGGACGAGCGCAGGGTGGAGAGCGCGGAGAGCGCATGCCCCAGCGCTCCGGCCCGGCCGGCGTCGTTGACGGCCTTGCCGCGCGCGTCGGCCTCCTCGATCAATATGGCGCGGATGCGCGCATACCCGGCCTGCGGCTCCACGCCGAGGGCGGCCGCCGCGCGATGCTCGGCCAGCGCCTGCTCCGGCAAACCGAGAAGCTCGTATTGCCGGCCGGCGGCGTAGCGCGCGGCCGTGGCCATGGCCGCGGCGCTGGCGGTTTGGGCCGCCTCGGCCGTGCGGGAGTAGGCCAGGATGGTCAGCTGCCGGTCCACGGGCGTCTGCCCGGCCAGGGTGTCGGCCAGCTTGGCGAGGGCCGGGGCCGGCCGCTCGGGGATCTCGCCCGTCGTCGGCAGGGACCACAGGTTGGCCGGGCCGTTTGGCGCGCTGAGGAAATAGAGCCGGGCGTCCTGTCCCGAACCGGCGATGACCGGCTCCATGTCGGCGTCGCGGGCCGAGGTGAGCCGCCGGGCGGAACCGCCGGGGCGGGCGGCGTCGGCGGCGGCGATGACGGAGCGCATTTTGCCGGCCGCCGATGCGGCCGGGGCCAGGGTGAAGCATACCGTGTGGCCGTCCGGTCCGAAGCGCGGCGAGGACTCGGCCCCGGCCGCATCCGTGGCCGTATCCGTGAGTTTGTGGGGCGCGCCGGACGGCAGGTCCATGACGTAGACCGCGCTTGGCCCGCCGCGCGTGGAGACGAAGGCCAGACGCTTGCCGTCGGGCGAGAGGGCGGGCTCGGCCGCGTCGCCGCCGGTGGAAACAACATGGAGGCTGGCGGGAGCTGCGCCGGAGACGTCCACGGCCACGATGCGCCGGGCGTTTTCGCCTGGAAGGCGCTGGTGAAAGTACAGTGTGCCGCCGTCGGGCGAGAACGCGGGCGCGCCGTCCTCGGCATCGCGGCCGGTGAGGCGCGTGGGCGCGGCGTCGGGTCTGGTCAGGTCCAGCAGATAGATGTCGCCTTTGACGTCATCGTCCAGCCCAACGAAGGCGATGCGCCGTCCGTCGGGCGAAAGAGCGGGCGAAAGACGGTCGGCGAGGCCCGGGGCGAGCCGCCGGGGCAGCGCCCCCGAGCCGGGGTCGAGCCCGCGCAGCCAGAGTTCGGCGTAGCCGCCGGAAAGACGCGTGTAGGCCAGCCACTTGCCGTCCGGCGTCACGTCCGCCTGCTGCACGGCCCCGGTTTCGAAGCTCTCCTGCCGGGCGACGTTCAGGTCGAGCCGGCGCGGGGTGAAGCGTTTGGCCTGGTCCCGCGTCGCCTCCGCCGCGACAGCCTTGGCCGAGGCCGTTTGCCGTGCGGCCCGCTCCTGTTGTTCGGTCTGCGTGGCCCGCTTGGTTGGGGCGGCTGCGGATTTCCCGGTGCGCTTTTGGGCCGTCGCCGTGGCGGCGGGGGGGAGCGTCGCGCCTTGCGCGTCATTCCCGACGACGGTCTGCGCGGCGTTCTCGATGGCCTGAGCCGGCGTGAGCGGGAAAACAGGGCCGAAAAACAGCAGGGGGGCCAGCAGCGAGGCCGTCGGCAGCAGCGACAAAGGGGTGGCCGATCGCGCGGGCGCTTCCCCCGCCGCCCCTGTCGTCCGTCCGGCCAGGAGTTCCCGCAGGGCGCGCGCGTTCATTTCTTGACCGTCCAGCGCCCGTCCGCGGTTTGCAGCTTGTCGCCGGGGCGGGCCGTGTCCGCCGCGAGCTTGGCGAACACCGCGCGCACCCTGGGCATGTCGGCCGGGGTGAGGGAGGCGTTGGTCTCGATGGCCCGGCGCATGACGACCTCGCGCGCGGCGTTGACCTCGCCGAGCACGCTGTCGAACTCCTTGCGGCCGTAGCGCGTGGCGAAGTCCTTCAGGTCAGCGGGAACATTGTTTTTGTCCATGGCGAGGGCGCTGAGCAGGCCCCGGTTGTCCTCGCCGACCCAGCCCAGGCGTTTGAATGCGTCCACATCGTCGGCGTGGAAGGAGATGACCTGCATGGCCGTCACGGCGTCCTGCTGTTCGCCGCTCTTCTTCGGCGGGGTACGGATGCGCCCGAGGGGGTCCACCCCGCGCACCGAGGCCACGAGCAGCGTCTCCTGCGAAAGGGAGTTGTAGGAGCCGAGGATCTGGTTCTCCAGCGAGGTGCGCTCGCTGGCGACGTTGACGTTGACCTTGGCCAGGGTGCAGCCGGTGAGCGCGAGGCCCAGGCAGCACACGGCGGCGGCGAGACGTTTCATCGCGATGCTCCTTGCTGTTGTTGCACGATGCGCAGCGCTCCCGAGCCGGACTTCCCCCCATCGCGGCAGATGCGGTCGCCGCCCGCCGCGTCGAGCAGGCGGACGAGTTCCGGCACGCGGGCCAGCGGCGCGGCGAGCTTGTCGCGGAGGGGCAGGTTGGCGATGGCCAGCCGGTCCACGCGCGGCAGGTCCAGGTCGAAGCCCTTCACCGTCACCGCGCCGGAAAGACTCAGATTGCCGTATGCCGCCGCCACGCGCAAGAAGCGCGGGTAGCCCATGCCCAGGAGGCGGCGCTGCTGCACGATGGTCTCGTTCTGTTCCTGCGGATCGAGGGCGTAGAGCATGCGCTCCAGCGTGCGCGGGCCGATGCGCGTGATGTCGGCGTTCAGGGTCAGCCGGCGCAGCAGGGTTTCGGCGTCGGCCGTGATGGGCGCGGACACCCGCACGCGGCCCGATGTCTCCGCGCTCGAACCGGTGTCGCGGGCCGCGCCGGTCGGGAACATCTTGCCGGGGTCGATGCCGGAGAAGGCCACGTCGGCGTCCAGGGCGTAGCCTCCGGCCTGCTTGCGCAGCATGGCCCGGCCCAGCACGCCGCCGCCCAGCAACCCCGCGCGGAAGGACCGCACGCCGGGGACAGCGCCGCTGTCGTCGAGGCGCACGGCGATGTCGTGGAGGTCCAGCGGCCGGCCGCCGGCCTTCACCCGCAGGCGCTTCATGGTGATGGAGCCGCCGCCCCGGCCCTGCGCCACGGGGCGCAGCAGCGCGCCGATGGATCCGGTCCGGCTGGCGGAGCCCAGCGCCTCGATGGCGGGGTTTTGCCCGGCGTCCTCGGACAGGATGCCGAAGACCTGCTCGGAGAGCGGCGCGGGTTCGACCGCCGGCGCTTCGCCCGGGCAGCGCAGATCCGGCGTCAGAACGAAGCGGCGGGACAGGGCCACGTCGCTCGTCAGGCCGGTGACGGCCAGATCCGGTCCCAGCGAAAAGTCCACACCAGGGCTGTTCAGCCGCGCCGAAACGTTCAGGAAACGCCCGCCGGCGAGTTGCGCTTCGGCCCGGGCTTTCAGCGCGCCCCGTCCGTGCGGGCCGTCCGCCGCCCCGCCGCCCGGCGCGCTGGCCAGCGCGGCTCCGATGTCGCCGGCGGCCAGACTGAACGTCACGTGGGCGTCCACACCGGAAAGCGCGGTCGTGAGCGGATCGTCGCCCGTCAGCAGCTTGTCCAGCCTGTCCGCCGTGAGGCTGAGATTTTGGTCCAGCCCCGGGCCGTCGAGGTGCAGGGCCTCGGAAATCTGCACGGAGCGCACGCCCTGGGTTGCCGCGTTGAGGGTCAGGAGCCCCTGCAATGGCTTGCCCGTCCGGCCCGCGCCGGGCAGCGTGTCCAGCGGCCCAAAGGCCAGCGAACCGGTCAGGCTGGTTCGTTCCGCTCCGTTGTGTGTCTGCAAATGAAATGGGCGCGGCGTGGAGAGGCCACGCAGGGCGAGCGGGGCGCCGCCGTCCGTCCCCGGCCAGCGCAGGTTCAGGTCGCTCAGGCGCAACGTGGCGTCGGTCTCGCGCAGGAAGGCGAGCCGGCTCATGGCCTGGCGGGCTGCCTGGGCCATGTCCGCGGCGGGGGGCGTGGAAGCCGTGTGCGGTATGGTCGCGTTCACGCGCCAGTCGGCGGCGATGGAGCCGGAGGCCCTGGCTCCTGGCGGGAGCAGCGGCGCGGCCAGGGCGAAGAGCGCGCCCGCGTCGATGCGCGCGTCGCCGCTGGTGCGCACTGCGGCCGCGTTCACGTCGGCGGTGAGCTTCGTCCCGAGCGCCCGGCCGAGGTTCAGACTCGCGTTGAGTCCGCGCACGTCGGGAATTCCGCCCTTCAGTGTGTCGGCCCCAAGGACGATGGATGGGGCGCTGGCGCGCAGGTCGAGCGGTGTGGTCATGGTCTTCCCACCCACAGGCGTCACGCCGACGGCTGGTGAGGAAATCTCCAGGGACGCGAGCGACGCCGTGGCGCGTTTCGCGCGCGGCAGCTCCACGCGCAGTTCCGTCGCTGCGCGCAGGTCGGCGATTTTCGCGGCGGCCGGCTTCGTTCGGACTTCGAGGCCCCTGGCGCGCGCCTCGGCCTTGAGCATGATTTTCCCGGTCAAGCCGAACAGGGCGGCGGAATCGCGGGTGACGGCGTCGGCGCGCGCCTCGACGCGGGGGACGCCAGCCTCGCCGAGGGCGAGCGTTTGTCCTCCGCCGCTTTGGCGCAGGCCGGAAATCTTGGCCGAGAGCACCGCCCGCGCCGAGCCGACGGGCTCCGCGCCCTTGGCTCCGCCGGGCAGCGTGGCCGACGCCTCGTCCACGCGCAGTTCCGTGCGGTTCAGACTGAGGGCCTTGCCGCCGCCCTCGCGTGCGAGTCCGCCGAGCGTCACATGCAGTCCGCGCACGCTGGCCGCGACGCCGGGGCGTTTGTCCGGTCCCACGATGTCCGTGGTGGCCTCGAGTCCGGCGAGCGACAATTCGCCGGAGCCCAGGCGCAGGCCCTTGGGCAGCGCGTCCGCGAGCGCGGGCGTGAGCGCGCCGAGATGCAGGTTCACGTTGGACACGGCGAGGACGGCCGTGGGCTTGTTCCCCCCGACGCCGGTGACGCGCAGCTCCCAGCGCGCCTCGCCGCCTCGTCCGAGGTCCAGGCCGCCGGGCAGCAGCGCTGAATGACCATCGAGGTCCAGCCGCGCCTCCTGCGACATGCGCAGCGACAGCGGTCCGAGACGTTTGGCGTCCTTTTCCCCGGTCGGCGTGACGCGCAGGCCGTCCAGGAACAGAACGAGACCGGCGTTGATCCGGCGCGGCTCCGGGCGTGTGAGGGTGAGGGCGGCTGCGAGCTTGCCGTCGAGACCGGGCAGCTGGGCCAGCGGACGGACCGTGTCGGCGAGGGTCGGCAGGTCCGCGCGCAGGTCGACCTTGAGCGCGGAGGCCAGCCCGCCGGAGGCGGAGAGCGTCGCGCCCGGGAGCCGGGCGTTGGCGGAGAGATCGGCCCAGCCGAGATTCACCCGGCCGGAGGCGTCGACGAGGCGCGAGAGGGCGGCGTCGCAGCGCACGGGGGCCATGGCGCGACCATCGACCCAGAGGGTGGCGGCGGCGGCCACGCGCACGGGCGTGCTTTTTATGCCGTCGGTCGTCAGACGCAGGCTCGCGCCGCGCAGTTCAATGGCCTTGCCGCCCTCGCCGGGCCTGGGCTCCAGGCGCACGTCCATGTCCGACAGATCGGCGTTCAGGCCGGCGTCAAGGGGCAGGGGGATGGGGGTGAGCGCGGCGCTCAGGCCGGTGAAGATGGTTTGCAGCAGAACGGGCAGGGGCTTGGGTGGCTCCTTGCTCGGCGGCGCGTGCAGACGCAGGCCGTGCAGTGCGATGCCGGCGTGGATGTTCCCGCGCAGGGCGGCGGGCAGGTCGAGGGTGACGTGCAGTGTATCCAGGCGCAGCAGGAACGCCGGATCGGCCAGCGCACCCTGACCGATGACCAGGCCGCGCAGCCGCAGACCGTCCGTCCAGCCGAGGGACAGGGCGGCCAGGCGCGTCGGTTTGCCCGTGGTCTTGGCGATTTGCGCTGTCACGCGCGTACGGACGAAGTCCGAGGAGAGGAGGGAGGGCAGGGCTGCGACGAGAAGCGCGCACAGAACGAGCAGCGTCGCAATGGCGGCGAGGACGCCCAGAATAATCTTGCGGGCGCGTTTGCGTAGCTCTTTCAGAATTTTTTTGTAGGACATGCCGCCTCGCAGCGGGCGCGTGGAGTGCATTCGGCGCATCTCCGCGTCCCTACGGGATTTTGCAGTAATCGGACGTTGGTTGCAACGCTTTTTCCGACATCCCTTTGCGTCCTGCTGGCCGGCTTCTTGCTGGATGCATCAAAAACGCAGGTTATGGTCAAGGAGCGCAGCACCGTATGAATTCTCGGCAGAATATTTTAAATTTTGTGGTATTATCCATGGTTATTGTAATTCCGGTCATCCTTTTCCTCGCGTTTCCGGGGGCGGAGGATCTCGGCGGAACGGCAGGCAATGTAACGGGTTTGGGAAAAATCGCTTTGAATTATGGCGCGCCGCTCATCGGAACGACGTTTCTTCTTGGAATCATTTTTTTGCTGCGTAGCTATGTAATGCAGCGAAATTTCATGCGTAAAATGAAATCATCACTTGCTGGCGCTGGTGTCGTCGGCGCTGATGGACAGCGGAGCTTGGCTGAAAATGATAAGGACATTTTTGTTAGCATTCTGAATTATGTAGACAATATTGTTAATGAAGTTGTGCGGCTGCGCGCGGGCGAGGTCGAACTGCGGCAGCGCGTGAAGGACGAGGCGAGGATCGCCAGCGACGCCTGCGATGAAACCGTGCTCGCGCGCGAGCGGGCCGAGGTCTCCCGGCGCGAGGGGTTGTTGTCCGCCTCACGCACGCTGGGCGTGGCCATTTCCGGCATCCACTCCTCCTGCGAGGAGCTGCGCGGCCTTTCCGAATCCAGCGCCTCCGGCGCGGAGGAGCAGCAGAGGCTGATGGGGGACGCCGGCGTGGCCATGGATGGCCTGGACGAGGCCGTGCGCCGTATGCTCGAACGCTCGACTTCCGCCGTGGAGCAGGCGCGCACCGCGCAGGATCGCGCCAGCGGCGGGTCCCAGGCCGTGGGCCAGACCGTGGAGGCCATACGCGAGGTGGAGCGCAAGGCCCGTGAACTCGCCGACGTGGTGCGCGAGCTGGGCGGCCAGGCCAACGCGGTGGAGAAGATCATGGACGTCATCAGCGACATCGCCGATCAGACGAACCTGCTCGCTCTCAATGCCGCCATCGAGGCCGCCAGGGCCGGTGAGGCCGGCCGGGGCTTCGCCGTGGTGGCCGACGAGGTGCGCAAGCTCGCCGAGAAGACCATGGCCGCCACCAAGGAAGTGGCCCAGCGCACGCTGGGCATCCGGCAGGGCGTGGAGCGCACCGGACGCGACATGGAGGAGACCGCGGCCAGCGTGAACCGCGCCGTGGAGCTGGCGCAGGGCTCGGGCGCGAGCCTCGCGGAGATCGTCGAACTCGCCGGCGGCACGGCCCGGCACATCGGCGAATTCGCCGACGCGGCCGGCGCCCAGGCCGATACGAGCAGCCGCATGTCGGATATCGTGCGGCAGGTGCGCGGCATAAGCCAGCGCAGCCACGACGGGGCCGAGTCCTCCCTGAACGCGGTGGCCGGGCTGCTGGGGCGCGTGGTGGAGCTGGAAAGCATGAACGCCGTGTTCCAGCTCATCGGCGGTGGTCGCGTGCAGGGCATCGCCGAGCGTCTCGCGGCCGATCCGCGCATCCGCTCCTTCAGTCGCGCGGAGCAGGAGACCGCCATGCGCGAGGCCGTGCTGCGCGAGCCCTCGCTCGAACTCGTCTACCTCACCGACGCCGCCGGTCGGCAACCCGTGGCCAATATCGGCCGCGGACCGTCCGGTCCCGTGGCGGACAAGAGCACCGTGGGTCGCGATTGGTCCGGCCGGGCCTGGTACGTCCAGCCGGCCGAAACGGGCGGCACCGCCGTGTCCGAGGTCTACGTCTCCAGCGCCACGGGCGAGAACTGCATCACCGTCTCCACTCCCATCCTCTCGGATGCGCGGGAGAAGCTCGGCGTGCTGGCCGTGGACGTGAACCTGGGCCGGGCGGCTGGCGGCCGGACCGACTAACCCCGGCCGTCCTCCCGCGTCGCTGAATCCTCCGGCGGCGGGGAAGCCTCGGCAGCTCCCCCGTCCGCTGTTCCCGACGCCCTATAGGAACATCCCGCCGGAGACCTCGATGCGTTGCCCGTTGATCCAACCAGCGCCGGGCGCGAGCAGCGCGGCTACGGCTCCGCCGATGTCCTCGGGCCTGCCCGCGCGGCCAAGGGCCGTCCGCGAGGCGATGAAGGCGTTGACGGCCGGGGTGTCGCGCACGGTGCCGCCGTCGAAGTCCGTCTCTATGGCCCCCGGCGCCACCGCATTGACGGTGATGCCCCGTTCGCCGAGTTCTTTGGCCATGTAGCGAGTCAGCACCTCAACCGCGCCCTTCATGGCCGCGTAGGCTGCGTATCCCGGCAGGCAGAATCGCGTCAGCCCCGAGGACACGTTGACGATGCAGCCGCCATCGCGCAGCAGCGGCAGCAGATGCTGGGTGAGGAAGAACATGCCTTTCACATGGATGTTCATGAGACGGTCGAACTGCTCCTCCGTGGTCTTTTCAAAGGGGGCGCTGACGCCGATGCCGGCGTTGTTCACCAGCGCGTCGAGACTGGCCCCGCCCCAGCTCACGGCAAGAGTCCCGCGCAGGGCATCGACGAAGGCGGGAAAATTCGCCGTGTCGGCGACATCCAGCGGCAGCACCGCGGCCTTGCGGCCCAGGCCTTCGGCCGATGCTGCGGTGTCCTCGGCCGCTTCGCGCCGACCCACGTAGGTGATGATGACATCCGTACCCTGCGCGGCTAGCGCCAGGGCCATGCTTCTGCCGAGTCCCCGGCTGCCGCCGGTGATGAGTGTGATGCTCATATCGGTTCTCCTTGTCGTTTCGGCCGGCGTTTCTTGGCCGGTCCGGTCATTATACCCCCACCGCGAGACCGTTATGAATACCCGCTTCTCCGGATCCCTTGCCTGATCCTCCGGCTTGCGTGTAGGCATCGAGGAAATCGGGGAGGGCGCATGAACGAGAATTCCTGTCGGGAACTGGCGCGTCGCATCGACGCCCGTTGCGTGGGCGAGGGGTTGTGCGATTCGGATATGGCCGGCCTGCGCTTCTTCCGGCAGTCCTCCCCTGGGGGGGCTTTCCATGTGGCCTACGAGCCCTCTCTGTGCGTGGTGGCGCAGGGGGAGAAGCTGGCCATGCTTGGCCTGGAGTCCTACCGCTACGCGGCTGGCCGCTTCCTCGTGGTCACGGTGGACCTGCCGCTGGTGTGCCGGGTGACCGTGGCCAGCGCGGAAAAGCCTTATCTATGCCTGCAGTTGGATTTGGATGCGCTGCGGGTGAACGAGCTGCTGGATGGCGTTGAGGATCGGACTGGTTCCGCCTGCCTCCGGTGTGGCCGCGAACCGAGGGGACTCTTCGTGGGTGAGGTGGATGAGGCCCTCTCCGACTGTCTTTTGCGGTTGACCGCGTTGCTGGACGCGCCGGTTGATATTCCGGAACTCGGCCCGCTCATCGCGCGGGAGATCGGCTACCGTCTCCTGCACGGAGCGGATGGCGCGGCTGTTGCGCGCGCGGCGCTGCCTGGTGGTCGATCCCGGCGCATCGGCGCGGTCATTCGGGCCATCAGGGCCGATATCGCTCGACCTGTGCGCGTGGAGGACATGGCGCGCATGGCGTCCATGAGTCCCTCCACGTTTTTCGAGCATTTCAAGGCTATAACGGCCGAAACCCCGTTGCGCTACGTCAAGCGGCTGCGTCTGCTGGAAGCCCGGCGGCTCATGCTTGCCGGCGCGGCCGACGCCGAGGGGGCGGCTTTTCGCGTTGGCTACGCCAGCGCCTCGCAGTTCAGCCGGGAGTATGCCCGCATGTTCGGCGCGCCGCCGCTCACGGACGTGCATCGTCTTCTGGCGCGCGGCGGGGCGCTTTAGAATCGCCGCTAACGTTCGCGGATAACGCCGCAGGCGACCGCCGGACCGGAGCCGCCGTCGGGCTGGGTGGTGAAGTTGTCCGGCCGGGCGGTGACGATGACGGTGTGGCCGATGATTCCGCGCGTGTCGTCGCCAAGGTCCAGGCCGTCCATGGCGGCCTGGAAGTGGGCTGTGCCGTCAGCCCCGGCAGTGACCATGGGCAGATCGCCGGCGTGGTGCGAGGGAGCGCCAGGACTGCCATGGCGCGCACCCGTGGGATTGAAGTGTCCGCCGGCGTCGCGCGCGCCGCGTCCCCCGCAATCGTCGCCCTCGTGGATGTGCAGGCCGTGCGCTCCGGGCGTGAGCCCCGCGAAATCCCCCTGAATGAGCAACAGCCGTCCCTGCGGCCGGAAGGTCATGAGGCCGGAGGCCGTGTGCCCGCGCACGGGCGAAAGTTTTGCCATGGCCTCGCGCGGGGGAACGGTGAGGACATGCCGCGCCGGGGCGCAGCCGCCGAGAACGGCCAGGGCGAAAAACAGCGCCGTGGTTTGGACTGCTGACGCGTGGCGGAAGTCGCTGCGGCGCATGGTGTGCTCCTTCGGGCTTGGGCGCGCGGCGCGCGCCGGGGCTGGAGGTCTGGATGAGACGCTCGGCCGCGTTTTCTCGAGTGGCGGGCGCGGCCGCGATCGTCGGGAGGACCGCGCATTGTCCGCATACCTGCTTTCGCGTCATGGTTCAACGGTTGGCGGACGGGACGGAACGCGCCATCGTTCTCGTTGGTGGATGTCCTGAAGTGGTATTATGATTCATAATTATTTTTGTCACAAATATAATCAAGTTGTTTGCGTAACCTGGTGGGAAAAATGGAGCTTGCCGCGTCATTCAATTCAAATACCCCAGGTCGGCAGCGAGAGGGTCACCAGAGAGGCTTGTCATTTCAGTATGTTGGAATTAACGACATAAATGTTGGCGGGCTGTGCCCGGCGGTGTTCGGATTTCCTGTACAACATGTTGCCAACGGAGGGATATGATGCGTGCATTGCGGATCGCCCAGTATGGTTGCGGCAAAATGTCCAGGTACACCATGCGCTATGTGTTCGAGAAGGGGGCGGAGATCGTCGCCGCCTTCGACATGAACCCGAAAGTCATCGGCAAGGACATTGGCGAGATCATGGGCTGCGGCCCCAAGGGCGTGCATGTGCAGGACGCCGCCAAGGCCGACGCCGTGCTCGGTCAGCTCAAGCCCGACGCGTGCATCATCACCACCATGAGCCTCATGCGCGACATCAAGGCGGCGCTGCTGCTTTGTGCCAAGAACGGCGTCAACGCCATCACCACCAATGAGGAGGCCATCTTCCCCGGCAACTCCTCCCCGGCCATCACCGCCGAGGTGGACGCCCTGGCCAAAAAAACAGGCTGCACCATCTGCGGCTCCGGTTATCAGGACGTGTTCTGGGGCAACCTCATCGCCACGCTCGCCGGGGCCATGCACACCATCAAGAAGATCAAGGGCAGCTCCAGCTACAACGTGGAGGATTACGGCATCGCGCTGGCCAAGGTGCATGGCGCGGGGCTGGACCTCGCCGCCTTCGAGAAGGAGATCGCCGCGGCCGACGCCATTTCGCCGGCGGAACGGCAAAAGCTCATCGACAAGGGCGAGTTCCTGCCCTCGTACATGTGGAACGTGAACGGCTGGCTGGCTGGCCGCCTCGGTCTCACCATCACCAGCCAGGTGCAGAAGTGCGTGCCGCAGACCCACAAGACCGATCTCGTGTCCTCGACCCTGGGCATGACCATTCCGGCCGGGCACGCCACGGGCATGAGCGCCGTGGTCACTAGTCAGACGGCCGAGGGCATCGTCCTGGAGTCCGAGTGCATCGGCAAGGTCTACGCGCCGGACGAGTTCGACCGCAACGACTGGACGCTTTGCGGCGAGCCGGACACTGAGGTGGTCATCAACCGCCCGGCCACGGTGGAGCTGACCTGTGCCACCATCGTCAACCGCATCCCCGACCTCATCAACGCCGAGCCGGGCTACGTCACCACCGACCGCATGCCCGTCAATAGCTATCGGGTGAAGCCGCTGGACGCCTACGTGAAGCGCTAGGTCGAAATGCGGCGGCGCGCCGCCGCAAAACGTGTTCATCCGGCCGGCGGGGCGACTCGTCGGCCTTTTCCGCGTCTATCCGCCGGCAGGCTATGCGTCCCTGGCCGCCCTGGCCGGGACATGGGTGTGCATCCTACCTATCCCGGCAGGCTACTGCTGAGTCGCGCCGCTGGCCGTGCTGGAGCTTCGCCAAAAGACCGGGGCCCGCCCCGTTACGTGCTCTATTAATAAGAGGAGAAAGCACAGAACAAGAGAACATGACGCGAGGGGATACGGCTACTTCTGTAATTTTTCTGCGCACGTATGGACGTATTTGCGGAACTCGAGCGGATCATGAATAGTTTTGAAAGATTCACGTGTCCCCCCAGTGCCGGAAACAAAGATTGTCCCGTAGTTGAGCATACGGCCCAAGATGCTTTGATCGACGCCGAACCCCTCCACTTTTGTCAGCAGCAGCTCAAGCGTGTGCCGACGAAAAACGCCTATTTTTAGAAGTACACGCTTATTGGTTACGGCAAATTCAGAGGAAGTGAAGTTTAGAAACCTGCTGATGGAGCTCACTATTACCACAATAACAAGCAAACCACCAATGACACCTGTCGTCTCGCTATCTTGAGCTGGCGAGCTGAGCTGCGCGAACAAAAAACAAAGCATAGCATATATGACTGGACGCAAAAAAATTATGGTATGCAGTTTGGTATGGTAAACAACCTCTTCCCCGGGGAGCAAATTCCGTTCGACATACTCCATCGACTCGTTCCCTTCTCTTTTACAATTACAGGTGATTAGGGCTTATCCCTCAATCTTACCGTAGCTGTTGTCGCATGTCTATAGCAATCATGCAATATTCCAAGATGTCCCGTCTAGCACTTCAACGCCTCAACCTTCGTCCAGCTGTTTATCTCACCTTGCGACGTACCTATTCCGTGCCTACTAATTTATATTGGGCACAGCCCCATCGCTCCGGCGTACCAAATCCCTCGTGCAGACGCCACACGTGCTCCCCGTGGATCACATCAGCGGGGAACTTTACTTTGTGGCGTCCGACGCCACGCCCGTGGAGGACCGGACCATGCGCATCAACCTCACCCTGCGCGAGTCCGCCCTGCGGCGCATCGACGAGGCCGCGCGCGAGCACCGCATGAGCCGCTCCAGCTACCTCGTCCAGCGGGCGCTGGGGTAGGGGAAGTTTCGGGTCCGCTGGGAGCTCCGCAAAAAAGCCTGGATGTCACCGCCCAGGCCGTTTACGTTCACGTGGGAGTCCGTCAGGGGGACAGGCGTGGTGACGGCGACAGCAATCGCGACCGGCGCGGGCTCACCAAGACCCTGCGCGAGGACGAGGACACCGTGCACATGCTGGCGGCCGGGGCCAGCTTCCAGGGCGGCTACGCCATGGGGCACGATCCCGCCGCCGCGCGGCTGTTGGTTGACCGGCTGCTGCGCAAGCACGGCATCGCGCAGGCTGGCGTGCTGAACACGCCGCGCAAGCTGGGGCGCTTCCTCGAAAGCGGCTGGCGCTGGTGGGAGGAGAAGGGCCAGGCCGGGGAGAACGCCACGCGCGCGGAGATCTACGCGCGGATGCGCGGGCGCGGGGCCTCGCACCTCGCCGCCGCCTACACGGCCAAGAACATCATGGACTATTCCAAGCGCGGTGACTGGCCGGCCATCCGCTTCCTCTGCGAGACGGTGCCGTTCTTCGGCGCGCGGCTCACCGGCCTGCACCGGCTGTACAAGGGCTACAAGGCCGACCGCCGGGCCTTCCTCGTCAAGGGCGCGGTGGTGTGGCGCTGGCCTCGGTCGCGCTGTTCCTGGCCAACCGGCGCGAGCCGGAATACGAGGAACTGGAGGAGTTCGACCGCGACAACTACTACCACTTCTTCGTGGGCGGCGGGCATTACCGGCTGCTCAAGCCCTTCGAGGTGGGGGCGCTCTTCGGCACCGTGCCGGAGCGGCTGACGCAGCTGTTCGTGGATGACGAGGCCACAGGCGAGCTCTTCGCCCAGCGCATGGGCTACATGCTCACGCAGACCTTCAACGTCGGCTTTCCGCAGTGCGCCGGGCCGTGGGTGGAGGAATACGCCAACCGGAGCTTCTTCACCGACCGGCCCATCGTGAGCCGCCGGCTGGAACGCCTGGAACCCGGCGAGCAGCGCGATCCATGGACCGGGGCCACGGTCTCGGCCATCGGCCGCGCGGCGGACGTGAGCCCCAAGCGCCTGGAGCACCTCGTCAATGCCTTCTTCGGCACGCTGGGCATGTACGTGCTGGCCGCCACGGATCTGGCCGTGCGCGCGGCCACGGACGCGCCGGAGCAGCCCGCGCCGCGTCTTTCGGACTGGCCCGTGCTGCGGAGCTTTTACCGCGACGGCCCGCCCAGGAACACCCGGCAGGGCGCGGAACTGTACGACAGGCTGCGCGACGTGGAGACCACGTATAACACCGTCATGGAGTTGCGCCGCACGGGCGACCGGGACCGCGCGCAAGAGATCATCGAGGAGAAACGCGGGGTGCTGGGGCTGCATGGCGTGGCCGCCCGGGTGGAGCGGCGGCTGGCGGCGTTCGCCAAGGCGAACCGGCGGATCACGGATGATCCGTCCCTGGACGCCGGGGAGAAGCGCCAGCGGTTGGACGCCCTGACCGAGCGGCGCAACGCATTCGTGAACCGCGTGCATGACCGGATGCGCGAGCGCCTGCGGGAGTAGGACCGGTGCAGGGCGAACTTCCCTTCGACGACGCCTGTCTGCCCCGCCGCGCGCGCCTCAAATTGTGGCTGCGCCGGCGGGGCTACGCATCCCTGGCCGCCCTGGCCCGGGACATGGGCGTGCATCCCACCTATCCCGGCAAGCTGCTGTTGAGCCGCACCGAGGAGCTGACGCCGGAGCGCCGCGAGTGGCTGCGGGCGAGGGACTGCCCGGAAGAGCTGCTTGGAGTGAGGGGGCGGACATGGTGCACGAACTGGCGCGCGGGGCCGTGGCGTTCATCGTGGGTGCCCGTCGCCACGCCCGATGAGAACAGGGCCTGCGCAGCAATCTCACCTTGCGCGAGTCCGATCTGCGGCGCATCGACGAGGCCGCGCGCGAGCATCGCATGAGCCGCTCCAGCTATCTCGTCCAGCGGGCGCTAGGGTAGGCAGAACTAGCTTGTGGAAGAGACTTTTTGATTCTTAGATAATTCTAGTGACCTAGCGTACTCATAGTAAAAGTCAGAAGTGCCAAATGTTACACACTTTGTGCTCATAATGGCAGTTTGAAAATCTTTAGCATTTGAACAATTGCTAAGCAAAACAAGTAACTGGGGTAGGCTTAAAAACCAACAGTTAAAGAATTTGTTTGGTGTCTTAGCCTGGGGAAGCTCTTTGTATTGTATAACAATTTTTTGTAAATTTTTATTCAAAACGGAGAATTTTTTTAAGTCAGCGGATTTTTCGTCGTTGAGGGTATAACGAGCTCCAACAGTACTCTCCAGAAAACGCTGAACAAAAAGACGATCTTGAAAGCGTTCATATTCCAACATGCTTAAAGCAATTTTTTCAATAGCACGCCCTCTGTGCTCTAAAGTGTAAAAATTTCCATTGTCATTAAGTCGCAAAAAAACAGCCTTGCGTAACCGGCGTTCATGCTCTCCTGCCTGCACCAAAGCAGCGAGAAGACTGCTTCCTAAATCAAGTAGAAGTTTGGAGTCCAGTCCGCCACGAGCAGCGCGGGTTAACGGTTTCTTCTTAAGTTCAAGGAAAAAAATTGTGTCTTGTGTTTCTAAAACTAAATCACATTCGCCGTCTTTCCCATCCGTTTTGTAATTACCACAATGGACGTCAATTCCTTTATGAGCGAATTCGGACTTTAAAAAATTTTCTGCCTGTTTCCCCATTTTGTTGTCGAGTTGTTTGTCTATACATCGTGCTGCTGTCAGTAATGCCTCTATGCACGCTGGAGCACAAACAGATCGATCAATCATTATAAATGTATTCGAGTTTGTTTGAAGCAATGGCGCGAATTGAAAATCAATGCTATTGGCAGTGTAAGGGGTCAAAAAATCCTTATTCGCTTTGTTCCTTTTATGGCTTAATAGTTTATCCAACATATAATCAATCGTACTATGAGGAATACCAACCAAGGCCTGATAAAAAACATTTTTACTGACGGTGACTGGCCCTCGAATGTCGGGGGTAGAATAGAATAAAGCAGCTACCATCTTAATGAGTTGAGCAAAACTCCACCCGCCTACCCTTATTTTATTCAAGTCAAGAAAATTGAAAAGTCCAGAACACAAATGTACTGCATCGCTTGGACGCATCTGAGGAAAACGAAATATCGTATCATAAATTGCACATTCTTGCAGGTAATGGAGAATTTCTTTTGCTCCATAATGCAAGAAAGCTAATGGAGTATATTGCTGTACATCAATGATAGCAGCATAGTTTTTTGCCAACGTAAATAGTCTGTGAAAATTTTCTTCAGTATTCTTGAAGGGCTTTCGTCCAGGGATATGTTTTACTGCTAGTTGCAAAAGATAACCCCACGGAATCTGTGGAGAGACGTTAGTTGTTCCTAGGGAGGCATGCGGGACGAGAAGATACCGTTGAAGATTTTTGCTGTATATTTTTGACGATAGCATCTTGAAATATACTTGTAAAAAGTTAACTCCTCTGATATTTGCCATGAGCTGATCTATCTTTTTCATTATTTTTTTTCGGAATATTCGTCTAAGGCAATTTCTCCTGGAGTGAGAAGAACAGTAAAACCATCTTCTTTAAGTGAACGCGCTGCTTGTGCGACATTAAAGTCACGTGTCTGTGCCAGGTTTTTAAGTCCAATTTCCCATACATTTGTGAATTCTACTTCGTCGCGTGCCGATTTTATTGCTGTCTTCCAGTCGCCAATAATGTCCACTCCTATATTTGATGTCTCTGATCTCAGCGCATCACAAAGGCATGAAAGAATCTCAAAGTATGGACTTAATGGCTTGTCATATATTACATATTCGCGGATTAGATCGGTGATCATTCTTTTGCAATTCTGACGTACTTTTTGATGCCCTGTAGTGAAGGCAAGATTTATTTTTTTATGAAGAGCTTCGGTAATACTCTTTGCATGATAGCTGCTTTGGAATGTTATTCCAACGTAAGCATATAGTTTGCAAAGGTCACCTTGGCAATCTTTAATACATATTGGTGTATTATCCACGATATCTTTGAAATTTTGAATTTTCAATTTTACCGGCCCTGTACTTCTTATTGGATATTTAGTTAAATTTTAGACGCTTGGTGCCAAGTACTTTGGCGTTATGAAAAGGTTAGAGCCCAACAGATGGCTTTCGCCACATTTATAGCAGTTCGACAAAGCTTAACTCTTTTATTGTGCAGACGAATTGAGCGGAGTTTTATGCGAATTCCTTGCATAGGACTTTGCTCCTTGTACAGTGAGCAGGGGAGGAACTCCGGCCCTTGAGCGCCAGAGTCTACACAAAACGGCCGGAGCGTCACCGCCCCGGCCGTCGTCATTTCATGGTTTGCTCGGCGCGCCTCTGGTCGTGCCTGGCTTTGGCCCCAGGATGTGGACGGTCAACTCCGGCGCAAAATTTGTCGTCGCCCAGTAGCTTCCGTTGTGCTTCATCTGCGGGAGATAATACCCGATAAAAAGGTGCGGAGACTGGCCCCTGTCCATCTTTTTAAGGCGCAGGGCAAGCGTTTTGAGCCCCTGCTCCGAGATCGGCTTGCTTAGCTCAATTTCTAGGTTGCGCCGGCCGTTTTCCAACGCCGTGATTTTCAGAAGGTGATAGCTATAGGTCGCGCCCTCGACCATATCCGGCTTGGTGAACGCGAGAACAACGGGATAGCCGTCTTTCTCGCTTTTGGGGGGACGGATTTTTCGCGCGGCATAATTCCACGCCAAGGCCAAAAGCGCCGCGACAAGAACACCCACGGCAAGCAACAAAAGGTGCCGCCTTTCAGTATGCCACTGCATATGCGTCCGCTACGGGTTGTGCCCCACTATACCATTGCCCGCCAGAATTTCGCGTACTGCTCACGGGCTTTTCCCTCTGGCCGCCCTGGGGGAAGGCTGTCGGGGAAAGGTCTTGTCCCAAGTTCGTCCATCACCCCGGCCACGTCGTCTTCATCAACACCTACCGCATCTCGCCGCTCCTGTGAACAGAATCCCAGCGGCGGCCTCGTCCGGGCTTCTCCAACAAAAAAACGGCCGGAGCGTCACCGCCCCGGCCGTTGTCTTTGAGTCTTTTTTACGCCTCGGGCGTTTTGGGCCTCTCATAGGGGCCCAGGAACCTCGAGCCATTGAAGTGCATCAGGTGCGACGGCGCAGCGCTGCGCGGCGCGCAACACAAAATCGCCGTCCAGGATCTGGAAGCGGAATTGCCCGTGCGCGGCGTGCGCGGCCAAAGTCGGCTGAAGGGCGGACCGCATCCGCGGGTCGAACTCGAAGGCCTCGAGGTCGATGGCGTTGAAGGTGAGACCGTCCCGTCGTTCCCAGCGTTCCAGAAAGGCGCATGACAACGCGCCACGGCCCGCGCCGGCATCAAGCAGGCGGCAGGTGTCTACAGCGCTTGGGGGAAAGAGCGAGGCCATGAAGTCCGCAATGGATTGCGAGGTCATGTACTGGCCCAGGTTGGCCTTGCGGTGCTGGTCTGGGGCAAGCGCCCCAAGGGTGTCAGCGTCGGCTGATCTCAGTTCTGGCTTCAAGCGTGCTTCTACCTTCTTGGAAAAACAATTCGGCGGTCGAAAGGTCGTGACACGATCGCTATCGCCTGTCCAGAAAGCGGGAGGGCCTCCGACACAGTAACGTCATTGGTTTACACTCAGTAGACTTTTCCGATCGTAGTAAACGCGGAGGCAAACCCCATTTCCAAAATACAAAAAATGTCCTGGGCGGATGCCATCACAGCAGAATACTGACTAATATTTTGAAATCTAGCCGGATAAAACTATTCGCGCATTAATGGTTTTACACCACCACGTCTGCCAAGCCCGAAACCAACCCGGTAAAGGTCAGGAATATTAACGCGTTTATCTCGCATCATTTCAAAAATTCCTAACGATTCAAAATCAAGACGTAAACCGTCAGGACCGTCCTTCAAATGCTCCGGTGGCAACCCCGAAGTGCCCGAGGGGTTTTTCTTAAATGCTTCGGATTCGTCCCAGCGCGACTTGATATCTGGAAAAACACAAGGGACAGTTAGACCTTGTAGCGGAGACATATAGGTGCGAATCCATGGGTAATCCTCTGCTAATTCATTTACACGGATTTGCGAAGCTTTTTGAACTCCTCGCTTAATGCTTTCGAAATGTAGGGGGATAGGTTGGTCATCGTAACGCTCACTGCTATCCTCGGCTGCGGCGCGAATTGCGGCTAGAAAAGAACGAGGAGAAGTTCTTCCTCTGCCATCTGCGAGATGTCCAACGGCCCAGTGGTACGGAACGCCGCGTCGGTGATCACGCCCCATCCATTTACCTGCAAGTTGAGTGAATAATGCGCGTTGAGCTTCCTCAGAACGTCTTAAGAGCATTAGAAGAATCCATACATCCTTTGAAGATTCTTTGATTTTTTCATGCGCGACATCCGTGATAATATTGCGGAATGTTTGCCCATAATCGCCTGAAGCATTAATCAGATATTGCCAAAGCAAACCGTGAAGATCATGGAGAAACCAAGTTAATTCAACGCGAGTCGCATTAAGCTTAGAGGCATCTGGAAAATTTAAGACAGCTCTCTCAACGAATTGGTCTTCTCGTAAAAAAACTTTTACATGAATATGGCGAAAAGATTTAAAATCTAAAGCAAGCTGCAATAATCCAGAAACAAGGGTGTCTGTTATATGCCAATCGTCACTACAGCGGTCTAGCGAATCAAATAAAAATAAATAGTGTAAATTTTTATTATGCAACAAACCATCTAATTTTTCTAATCCCTGTGCACATTGCTCCGGAGAGTTTTTAACCCAGTTTATTGTTTCAATCCACTTTGATGTAGGAACAGGAAGATTAACAATGTTTGCAATAAACCTTAGAATGATTCCGCGCCAGATATGAAGAGGCTTCGCATGCTGATAAAGCAAAGAAGCAATAGTTGCTTTGTCTGGAAAATTATTGATATCAGGTCGTTCACAGTATCCAATAAAAACCTTACTTGATTCAATTCCTGAAATATAAGAAGATAATAGTTTGCGGATACTATCATCGTATAGGGCGGAACACCAAAAACTTTTCCCAACACCACGAGCACCAACGACAAGGCTCGCTTCTAACTTTAAAGCCTTGGTATGAGACATCGGAATGAAAACTTCCCCCGCTTTTGGGGGGTGACCGAAGTTTGAGGTTTCAAAAGGAAGAGCTGATGCTATTGCCTGTCGCAGGGACTTTACGTTTTCCAAATTGTTCATAAGAACCTCTAGCCTATATATTCAACAATTCTTTTAGTAAATTCGCCAAAACAACTAGTAATCCGATTCTGATCGAGAGAAGTTATGCATCCCTCCAGCTTGTAAAGGGATTGAAAGCTACGATTCCACATAATCGGCCACGGATAATGGGGGCCGGATTCATCTGACAGATCATAACTATCTCCAGCATCAATTCCATCATTCCCCGCAGGTAGGTCATCGTATATATGATTCAAAAAAACGTTCCAGGAATGTTCACGCAGAGTCCTCGTGTAGTCAACTGTATTGTCTTCAGGGATCATTGCCCCAACTATCTGAAGTTTATCTCTGATCTTACCTAATGTGGCAGTCCTTTGCCAATAATCAAATAGCGTACGGTAACCTGCCCACGTTTGTTCAGTATCAATCGCAAAGAGAAGAGCAAGCGAAATGTTCAGTCCTGTCAGAACTGCTGACGCTGTCTCTGTAATTCCAGCACGACAGTCTAGCAAAACAATATCTGGTTTGAGCTCATCTTCGATGCTTGACAAAAAACGTGCTAATCGAAATTGCCACTTTTCATTTATCCCATTAGAATCTAATTTGGGCATCCATGCGCGGCCAAGCTTTTCGATGTATTCCTTAGACGATCCATAGGCTGGTACAATAAAAACTTCTCCATCGTGTGAAATTGGGCTGAGAGCGTGCAAAGAAGCAATTACTGCATTGCCGTTTCCTATAAGATCTTCCACCAGCCAATCGACGATACCGTAGCGAGTGTATCGATCAGACGGCAACAACGAGCACGAAAGGCCAGGGGACTCAAGATCAAGATCTATCACTAGAACACGTTTTCCTGACTCTGCGAGTTCTCTCGCCGTAATAGCCAATGCGGTTGATCTTCCAACTCCGCCTTTAATCGAATAAAAGGCAAGTCTCATCGCAGAGCTGTTGGGGGAAGCTGGGGTACATCTTGTCCATCCAGACGCTGTTACCAATCGATCAACAATTCTGATTTTTGGTAAAGTGGCATCAAGAGATGATGAAAGTTCATTTTTAAAAAGATGGTTCACATCATGTTCATAAAGAACTCCCTGGAGAGGAGGAAAAGCATGCCCTTCAAGCTCGTTATTAATGTCAATAGCAATTTCACTTAGACAACTGTTAATCTCATTGTCGTTATTGTATTTATCATCAATCACCAACCTAACGCGTCCATTAAGATCACGGTTTACATAAATTTCAAAATCTACTGGGTGTTTAATAAAAATATTTTTAAGGGTAGGGATAATTTCATCAAAGGTTTTCATTATAGTATACCATCCAGAGTTGCTTTCTGAACTAAAGAACACACTTCCTTTGCCGCATTTTTATGTTCTTGAACTACATTGATTGTAATCTTTGCGTCATCTTCATATCGTTGGCTTACATCCCAATCCGAGAACGGATTACCTGAAGATAACCCGTAATCCGAACTAATCTTCCCTGCTCTATAGGTCTCATACCTTTCCCATATTTGATCAATATGTAATCTGTCTTTTTTTCGGGGATTTCCGTTTTCGTCGTGAGGCATTCCCCATTTTGACATCAGTGTTTTTAGTCCACACTCTGCTGAAATTCCGTAAAGCTGATCGGCATTTGCAAGGCTATGTTCCTTGAAAAGCATATCGGCATCGGTGTTGTGCCGCTTGTGTGCACTATAGAAGTCAGGCTTGCAACAATATTCCATGATTACTCCTGTTGTCATTAGCAAACCTAAGACTGCGTATTGGGAATGACCAGTGGCAGAAGGCAGAGCAGCAGCGCTGCGAGAGTGGTGTGTGAAGTCCGGGCGAGCATTTGCAGCCCCTTTATTTTTTGAAAGCCTTCCCGCCGAGGATCACTCGGAATCGTCGCCCGCCGCCATCCTCGTGGCGGAGGCCGGCGAGCTTTCTTCCTCCGCCCGGCAGGCACCGCCAGGCGGCGTGGAGGCTCCATTACCTCCCCGCCTTTGGGCGAGCTTGTCTATCTCGCCATCAACCATTGCGCGCACCGCGCGCAGCAGTTCTAGTTCATCCACACCGGATTCACTCATGAGCAGGGCCACTTGGTTCACGCGCTGGGCAAGGGGGTGTTGCAGCGGTGGATTCTGGTGGTCGGCCAGCATCTCTCCGTCACCGGTCAACAGCCAATCGGCAGAAATACAATACTTTTTTACCCATCTAGCCAACGTTTCCTGATTAGGAAGCGTCTCACCCTTGAGGTACCCGGTGAGCGTTGCTGCGCGGACACCGCCCTCAAGAGCAAAGTCACCCTTGCTGACTTTAAGCGTTGAGATCGCAGATTTTAGTCGAGACGCAAGGGTGTTCATCGCCCGTTTATCCTAAAAATATTTCGTAATACCGTTGGCAAATTTCGGATATGCCGATTAAATGAGGTCGCACGGAACAAAAAAGACCAAGGGAATCGACATATGGAATCAACGTTGAGTGCTACCCCATTTGAACCCACGAGGCAAGAACTGCTGCGTTTGTGGTTGGAGCGGAACCACTGCTCATTCCGCCACATGGGCGGCACGCTCGGCCTCTCCGGCGTCTCCGTGGCGCGCCTGTGCGACGGTGCAACCATGCCGACCATCCGCAAAAAGCAGCTGCTGGCGCTGGGCGTTCCCGCGGCGCTGCTGCCGCCCGGCGTGGACCAGAAGCCGGGCCGCAAACCCAGGCGCGGCCTGCACGAGGAATTCTTCGCGGCCGCGTTCCGGCGCTAAGGGAGGGGGCGACCATGGGCTGGTTGCGGGATTTGCTGGCGCGTTCGCGGCGGCCGGAATCCGTGGCGGGGGAGGTGCTGTTCGCCCGCCGCCGGAGCCCGCGCGAGGCGAGCCTGTCGTTCTACGTCAACAACAGTCTGTACGAGGACCTGCGGCATTTCGCCGGCGGCTGCGACATGAGCAGCCTGCTGCGCGCCAGCCTCAAGCTGGGGCTGGGCGTGTTTGGCGAGTGCCCGGAGCTGATGCGGCGTTTCGATCTGCGCGGCGCGCAGAAGCACCACGTCACGGTCTGGGTGGATGAGTCCATGGCCGGCCGCGTGCTGCTGACCTCCCGGGGGCAGCAGTCGCGCTTCATCCGCGCGTCGGCCGAGATCGGGCTCATCGTGTTCCGCACGCATCCTGAACTCATTCCTACCCTCAACGGAGGGCGGGAGGAATAGCAGAGGAGGGCGGCCATGCCGTCCTTCGTCCTGGGGTTTTCGTCATTTGCGTAGCAAAGAGGGAGGAGAACATGGCCTATGACAATTTGACGGAGTCGTTGGCGGCGCTCGTGCGCGAGCTGGTGCCCATCGTTCTGGCGGAAGCCGTCCGCGACGGACAGGTTCAGGTGGTTCACTTTCCCGGCGAGCGGCTGGCGTTGACGACGAAAGAGGTCTCGGCGCTGCTCGGCGTGCCCGTCGCCACCCTTGGCGACTGGCGCAAGAAGGGCATCGGTCCTTCCTGGGCGAAGCCGGGCAAGACGGTGTTCTACCCGCGTGCGGGCGTTGAGGAGTACCTGCGGTCGATCACCGTGCTTCCCCGTCGGAAGGTGGCAGTCCCTGGCGCAGGGTCTCGTCAATAATCGGCAACGAGCGGGTTTGATGCCCGGGGATGAGATGCGCGTAACGTTCCGTCATTTCGATGCGCTTGTGGCGCATGAGTTCCTTGAGCTCAAGGAGCGTCACCTTGCCGCTCTGCGCGAGCCACGAAGCGAAGGTGTGCCGCCACGTGTGGAACCAGACCTGGTTCCGGCGGTCCGTGATGCCCTCGTTCAGCCCGAGCTTGTCCACGGCGCGGCCGAAGGCGTCGGACACGCCCCACTTGATGGGACCGCCCGTGGTGGACTGGAAGACGAATTCACCGGGCAGCCGTCTGTAGGCCAGCAGCATGTCGATGATCTCGGGCGGGGCGTGGACGCGCTGGCGCTCGCCGCCCTTGGCCCGAACGCAGATCTCACCGGCCTCATTCTTCACGTCCTGGCCGCGGATGGTGAAGATTTCGGCGGCGCGCAACCCGGTTTTGAGGGACAGCAGGCTCATGTCGTGCAGCTGGGGAGAGCGCAGGCGCAGCTCGTCGAGCAGGCGTCTGGCCTCGTCGGGGGTGAGAAAGCGCTCGCAGGCGTTCTGCACCTTGGGCATGGTGAATGTTCCCCTGTGATCCGAGGCGAAAGGGTTCCTGCCGGTGTGGAGTCCCTCGGCGATGGCGTAATTGACGGCGCGGCGCAGGAAGGCGAAACAATGGTGGACGGATTCAGGAGCGAGTTTGGTGAGCAGGTCGGCCTTCAGGCCGGTGAGCATCGTTCCCGTGATCATTTCGACGTCCAGGGCCCCCAGAGGGCTTTCCAGGTGCTTCCTGTAGCGGGACAGCTCGGTGTCGATGGACTTGCTCTCGGCCCGCGCCCAGATCGCGTAGGCATCGACAGCGCCGGCAATGGTCACGTGGGCGGCTTGGGCGCGTTCGTGGGCGACGAACTTATCCTGGATAAGTTCCTGCCGTCTGGTTTGGGCGATGCGCTCGGTGACGCCGTCGCTGGCCCATCCCACGGTGTGCCAATGCCCCTTGCCCTCGTCGTCGGTCAGCCAGACGACGAAGCAGCGATCGGCTCGGCCGCCCACGCTGCGCGCGGAGCTCTCGCGGTAGTAAACGCCCCGGTAGCGTGTCTTTATGAAATTTCTGCCCCTGCCCATGGTTCGCGGATAAGCCGGATAAGCTCCTTTCGCAAGGAACTTATCCATAGCTTATCCATGAACCTTTGGAGGCGAAGGGATTTTGAACAAAATCCCAAGGAATATCAAATGGTGGGCAATGGGCGGCTCGAACGCCCGACCTTTGGCTCCGGAGGCCAACGCTCTATCCAACTGAGCTAATTGCCCGTAGGGGGAGCATAGCTACCTTTTTGGCGGGGTGCTGTCAAGAAGACCCGGCTCTCAAAGCCCCAGGCTGGAGAGCAGATCGTCCACGGATCCCTGATCCGTCTCCATCTGCGGTCCCTTGAGCGTGGAGAGCTGGTCCTTGGCCTTGGCCTGCAACTGGGTGAAATTGGCGTCCTCGGCCGGGGCCTCGCTGCGGGCCTTTATCATGAGTCCCGTGGTCATGTACACGTCGAGCACGATCTTCTCGATCTTCTTGATGGTCTCGATGATGATTTTGATGCGCTGGCCCGTGAGGTCCTGGAAGCTCAAGGTCGTCATGATGCTCATGAGGTCCTGGCTGAGGGAGCTGTTGATCTCGGCCAGGGTTTCGCGCTCGGCCTTGGATACACCGCCCTTCTCGAAGGATTTGACGATGCCGCCCAACGTGTCCGAAAGGTTTTGCAGCTTCTCGATGGTGTCGATGATCTTGACCGTGGCGCTCTCGGTGGTCTGCATAATGGCGTCGAGCTGGTTGGAGGCGCGGCTGAAGAGTTCGTTGGGGTCCTCGGCCGTGGGGGCGAGGGGGACGGCGCCGCCCTTGGCGGTCTTGATCTCCTGATAGATTTCCTTGAAGCCCTTTTGCAGGTCCTCGTTCACGCGACGGTAGAATTCACCCTCGAGCAGCGCGCTGGAGAGCGTCTTGGAAATTTCCCGCTCCACCGCTGCGGAAAGGGTTTCGCGCAGGTCGTCCGTCAGCTTGTCGGCCACGCGGCGCATGAGCTCACGCGGCAGTTCGTTCTCCTCGGGCACGGCGTCCTCCTCCGGTCAGTTCAACTCGTCGGCGTCGTCCATATCCACAATCATGGCATGCACGGGGCACACGCGCGTGCACATGCCGCAGGCCGAGCAGCGCTCCACGTCGAAAACCACCCGCCGCGTGGCCATGTCCACGGACAAGGCCTTGGTGCGGCAAAGCGAGGTGCATACACCACAGTGCATGCACAAATCCTCGTCGCGGAAAACCTTTTGCGAGGCGGGGGTGATCTTGACGCCGTTCTCCTTGAGGTACGACAGGCCCTTGCGGTAGTCGTCCTCGCGGCCGGAAACCTCCAGCGTCAGCGAACCCTCGTGGCGGGGGCTGATGTCCGCCTTGAGGATGTTGAAACTCAGGTTGTGCAGCATGGCCAGGTTGCACACCACCGGCCGGCCGCAGGTCTCCGGCGGGAAGGAGAGATAGATGATCTTGCGGAATCCGGGAACTTCGTCCGTCATACTAAGGCCTCTGGGCTTGACCCGGCGCGGCCGGGGCTACTTGTGCTCCTTCATGTACTTCTTCGCGACGGTGGCCTCCGGCGACTTGGGGAAGCGGTCGACGAGGTCCTGCAGCACGGCGCGGCCGGCCTTGTCCTTGCCGATCTGATAGAAGGCCATGCCCTGCTTAAGCACCGCCGAGCGGTACTTGGGGCTGCGCGGGTACTTCTCGATGACTTCCTGATAGGCCAGCACGGCCTTGCCATAGTCCTTCATGTTGTAGGAGCACTCGCCCACCCAGTAGATGGCGGAGGAGCGCTGCGGATGCTTCTTGAAGGTGGTGGCGAACTCGGAGTAATCCTGGCGCGCCTCATCGAACTTGTGGGCCTTGAAGGCCTGGTCGGCGTGGGCGAGCAGGGCCTCGGCCGTGTCCGTGGTGGCCTTGCCCTTGGCCGTGGGCGCGGCCTTGCCCGGCGTGGACTCGTCCGTGGTGGTGGGCGCGACGGCCCTGGTGGAAGCGCCGCCGGCGCTCTCGATGTTCATGCCGAACTGGCTGTGCAGGGCGGTCTTGATGTTCTGCATGTCGCCGGCCACATCGACCAGGTTGGGGCCGCCCTCGGTGGCGTTGGTCATGGCGTTGAAACGCATGGTCAGCGTGTCTATCTTGTTTTGCAGCTGGGCCACCTGGCTACGCACGGACTCAAGCTCCGCCCAGGTGTTGGCCTGTTTGGCCTGCACGGGCGAGGTGCTTTGCTGGATCTCGGTGCGCAGATTCTCCTGGGCCTGGGCCAGCTGGTCCTGCAGCTTCTCCACCGTGCGGCGGTTTTCCTGCCGGTCGCGGTAGGCCTGATTCTGCAGCGTCTCCATATCGGATTTGGTGGCGCAGCCCGAGAGAAGGGCCGCCAGCGAGAGGGCCAGGACGATATTGCGGCTCTTGGACGGCTTCATCAGATTTTCCTCCCCCTTTTTCTGCCGAAAATCAGATACGCCAGTCCCCCCAAAAAGGGAACCAGCACAGCGAATTCGATCCACCCCAGCTTGGCGTTGTTAGAGCCGAAGTCGCGGTGGAAGGCGTCCCAGATGGCGTAGATGCTCACGGCGACGAACACGCCGACGATACCCAGTATCAGCGCCCACTGCGAGAGGGCGAGGTGCGGAATCCCGAACATGCGCCCTCCTTAAGCCGGGCGTTTGTCGGCGCGTTTTTCGCGCCGGTTCTTTGTGTACATGGAGATGAGAATGAGAAACGCTCCACAGGTGATGGCGATGTCCGCGATGTTGAATGCCGGCCAGTGGTGGGGGCCGACGTAGAAGTCCAGAAAGTCCACCACGAAGCCGAAGCGCATGCGGTCGATGAGATTGCCCAGCGCACCGCTCAGAACCAGCCCCAGACCCCAGATGAAGAAGCGGTCGCCCTTGTCCGCGGTGGTCAGCAGATAGTAGATGAATCCCACCGCGAACAGTGTCACCATGGCGAAGAACCAGATTTGCCAGGTGCTGTCCGGGTTGTTCAGAAAGCCAAAGGCAACGCCCATGTTGCGCACGTGCACCAGGTTGAAGGCCCCGGGGATGATCGGGTCCGTGGCCCAGAGTTCGTACTTGCGCTGGATGACCGCCTTGACGATCTGGTCCGGCACGATGACGCAGGCGGCGAGGGTCGCCGCAGTCCGCAAACGGGTATCCACGTTCTACAGCTCCCGTACGACCTTGGCGCAGCGCGGGCAGATGTCCGGGTGCGCCGCGTCCTCGCCGAGATGTTCGTCGTAGCGCCAGCAGCGCTGGCATTTATCTCCCGGAGCGCGCGTCACGCCGACTTTGAGTCCAGAGAGCTCCTCGGGCGTGAAGGCGTCGGCGGGCGCTTCGGCCAGCGGCTTCACCTCCGTCTTGGAGACGATGAGGAACTCGCGCAGGTCGAAGCCGGCGGCCTCGATGGCGGCGGCCACGTCGCCCTCGACGTACAGGGTGACGAAGGTTTCCAGTGAATGGCCGATGGAGCCGGCCTTGCGCATGGGCTCGATGGCGCGGGTCACCTCGCCGCGCACGGCGAGCATGGTCTCGAAGGCCTGCCGTCCGGCGTCGGAAATGGCCGGGGCGGCTGCCGGCAGGCGCATGGTGAACACGGTGTTCCCGCCCGGGCGCGAGTCCTCGGGCAGGTTGCGCCAAGCCTCCTCCGCCGTGAAGGAGAGAATGGGGGCCATGTCGTGCAGCAGCACCAGCAGCGCGCGCCACAGCACGGTCTGGGCGCTCTTGCGCTCCAGCCCGGCGCACACGTACAGCCGGTCCTTGATGATGTCGAGATAGAAGGCCGAGAGGTCCACCGTGCACAGGTTGTGCAAGGTGTGGTAGACCTTGTGGAACTCGAAGTCCTCGTAGGCCTGGGCGATGGTCTTGTGCCGGCGCTCGAAGAGATCCAGCGCGCAGCGGTCCAGCGGCAGCATGTCCGTGGGGGCCACCGCGTCCTTCGCGGGATCGAAGCCGTTCAGATTGCCCAGCAGGAAGCGCACCGTGTTGCGGATGCGGCGGTAGGCGTCCACCAAGCGGTTGAGGATCTCGTCGGAGATGCGCACGTCCTCCTGGTAGTTCACCGCGCTGACCCACATGCGCAGAATCTCCGCGCCGTACTTGTCGATGATCTCCTGCGGGGCGATGACGTTGCCGATGGACTTGCTCATCTTGCGGCCCTCGCCGTCCACCACGTAGCCGTGGGTGAGCACGGTGCGGTAGGGCGCGCGGCCGCGCGTGCCGATGGCGGCGAGCAGCGAGCTGTGGAACCAGCCGCGGTGCTGGTCCGATCCCTCCATGTACAGGTCGGCGGGGAAGGACAGCTCCGGGCGCTGCTCCAGCACGGCGGCGAAGCTCGTGCCGGAGTCGAACCACACGTCGAGGATGTCGGTCTCGCGGCGCCAGTGCTCGCGGCCGCACTTGGGACATTTGAGCCCCTTGGGCACGATCTCCTCCAGCGGAGCCTCGAACCAGTAGTCGCAGCCGTTGGGATGCTTGGCGAAGCGATCCACGATGTCGAATACCCATGAGGGCTCGAAATAGGCGGTGTCGCAGTCCTCGCAGATGAGGGCCACGATGGGCACGCCCCAGGTGCGCTGGCGCGAGATGCACCAGTCGGGGCGGTTCTCGATCATGTTGCCGATGCGCTCCTCGCCCCAGGAGGGAATCCAGCGCACGTCGTTGTGCACGGCGGAGAGCGCCTTCTTGCGCAGGTCGTTCTGCTCCATGCCGATGAACCACTGCGTGGTGGCGCGGAAGATGACAGGCTGTTTGCAGCGCCAGCAGTGCGGGTAGGAGTGGCTGATCTTCTCGCTGGCGAGCAGGTTGCCCACCTGTTTGAGCTTCTCGATGACCTTGGGGTTGGCCTCGAAGACGTTCATGCCGGCGAAGAACTCCACGTCGGGCAGGAAGCACCCGGCGTCGTTGAGCGGGGAGTAAACCTCCAGGCCGTACTTGACGCCCATGTCGTAGTCCTCGCGGCCGTGGCCCGGGGCGGTGTGGACGCAGCCGGTGCCGGCGTCCAGCGTCACGTGGCCGCCCAGGATGAGGGGCGATTTGCGCTTGTAGAACGGGTGCGTGGCCTCCAGCCCCTCCAGCTGCGCGCCGGTGAGCCGGGCGACCACCTTGGGGGCGTCCCAGCCGAAGATCTCGGCGCAGGGGGCGAGCAAACGCTCGGCCAGCAGGTACAGGCAGCCGCCGGTCTCGGCGAAGACGTAGTCGAAATCCGGGTGCAGGCACACGGCCATGTTGTCCGGCAGGGTCCAGGGGGTGGTGGTCCAGATGGCCACGAAGGTCTTGGCCGGATCCCACTTGGTCCCGGCGGGCAAAAGCCCCTGCACGCGCTTGTCCGCGAGGGGGAAGCGCACGTAGACGGAGGGCGAGGAGTGGTCGGCGTATTCGACCTCGGCCTCGGCCAGCGCCGTATGGCAGGAGCAGCACCAGTAAATGGGCTTCTTGCCGCGGATGACCGAGCCCTTCTCCATGAAGCGGCCCAGCTCGCGCGCGGTGGCGGCCTCGTATTCCGGGTTCAGGGTGCGGTAGGGATTGTCCCAGGTGCCGAGCACGCCCAGGCGCTTGAATTCGGCGCGCTGGATGTTCAGAAACTTGAGGGCGTATTCGCGGCACAGCCTGCGCACCACGTTGGTGGGCAGCTCCTTCTTTTTCTGTTTGAGCTCCGTCTCCACCTTGTGCTCGATGGGCAGGCCGTGGCAGTCCCAGCCGGGCACGTACTGCGCCTGCTTGCCGGCCATGTTGCGCGATTTGACGATGATGTCCTTCAGCGTCTTGTTCATGGCCGTGCCCATGTGAATGTGGCCGTTGGCGTAGGGCGGGCCGTCGTGCAGCACGTAGGTGGGATTTCCCTCGTTGGCCTGGACCATGGCCTCGTAGGCGTGGGTCTCTTCCCAGAATTTCAGGGTATCAGGCTCTTTCTGCTTCAGGTTGGCCTTCATGGGAAAGCCGGTCTTCGGCAGCTTGAGGGTATGCTTGTAGTCGCTCATGGGGTGTTCGTTCCTCCGCGCGAGGCGTGATCTGCTGGGCCGAGGGCGCAAAAAAGCCCCCGGGAATCGGGTTCTATGAACGAGGGAGATTGGAACATCGCGGCCCGGAAGTCAAGCCGCGTCGCAACCTCCACCCGCCGGGCGATTTGACCGTGTCGGCGCGCCCGCCTGGCGGGCGCGCCGAAAAGGGAAAAGGCGGACGACACAAAAGGCCCCCCCGCAAGCGGGGGAAGGCGGAGGGGTGCCTCTTGGCCGTGATCCTTGGGGAAAGGATCAGGCGGGCTTGTTCACCAGAACGCCGGTCATCTTTCGCATGGAGGCGGAGATCTTGAGCATCTCGTCCTGCGGAATTTGTCGCAGCACCTTGTTGCTCTTGGTATCCACAACCTCCACCTGGATCGTGTGCGCGGAATCGTCGAGCACGCGTATCTTGAGGCCGGTGGCCTTGTTCTGAAACTGCTCGTCCAATCTGGCTGCGGCTTCGCGGGCCGCGGTCTTGTCCGCGGCGTTTTGCGCGGCCTTGGAGCGCTTGTCGGTTTGTTCTTCCGCCGGGGGCGCGTCCGTTCGTCCCGTGGTTCCCACTGTTGTGGCGTCTGTCGGCGCCGTGGCTTGCTGCGACTGCGCGACCGCGTCGTTGCCGGTCGTCGTCACATTTTCGGCCAGGGCATACCCCTGCCTGACATCCGTGTCCGAGGGGTTGACGTTCATGATGTCTACCTCGTTGTTAGGGCCTTCATCCTCGTGGGGGGGGATTCGTCCACTACGTAAGTTTTATCGGACAAAAACTGATAGTACTTTAGATTTGACCAATATTTTAATATTCTATTATTCTACGTGGATGGAATTTTAAACGTGAAAAAGGCGCGTGGCTTGCCCGCGCGGCGGACTTTTGCTATTCCCGCAGGCTGATGGCCTTTTCCTTCGCGGTCGTCGGCCGTAACAAGTGGGGGGGACCCATGAAAAGATTTCTGGCCATAGCCACCATGTTGTTCTGGCTGTGCGCGTGCGCGCCGACCGTTGGCGGGCAGGACGCGAAGTCCGCTTCCTCCGTCGCCGCGGCCACGGCCGAACCCGCCGCCGCGAACGCGACGGAGCCGGAGGGCGGAGAGGGCGAGACCGTCGCCGAGGCGTCCGAGCCTCCGGCGGCCAAACCGGAGCCGGCCGTTCTGGAACTCCCTCCCGGCCCCATCGCCGCGGACGACGCCCTGCGGCTGCTCAAAGCCGGCAACGAACGCTATGCCTCCGGTGACGCCAAACGCGCGCACCAGGGCGCGGATCGCCGCGCAGATACCGCGAAAAACGGGCAGCATCCCTTCGCCACGGTGCTGGGCTGTTCTGATTCCCGCGTGCCCGTGGAGATGCTTTTCGACCAGGGGGTGGGTGATCTTTTCGTGGTGCGCACGGCTGGCAATGTGGCCGGGCCGGACGAGCTGGCCACCATTGAATACGGCGTCGGCCATCTGGGCACGCCGGTCGTGCTCGTGCTTGGACACACCGGCTGCGGCGCGGTGACCGCCGCTGTGGAGAACGCCCACGTCCACGGCAACCTTCCGGCCCTGATCAATCAGATCCGTCCGGCCGTGGCCAAGGCCAAGGCCTGGACTCCCACCGCCGGCAGCGGCGACATCCTGAGCAAGGCGATCAAGGCCAACGTCTGGCTTGTCATGGAGAACATCATACGTAAGAGTTCGGAAGTGCGCGACGCGGTGAAGGACGGTCGTGTGCTGCTCATCGGTGGCATCTACAACCTGACCACCGGCAAGGTGGAGTGGCTGGGTCAGCACCCGGAGCAGGGCAGGATTCTCGCCAGCGCCAGTGTGGTGCACAAGCCCAAGCCGAAGCCCAAACCCAAGCCGAAGCCGAAGCCCAAGGCCGCGAAGGTCGAGGCGAAGGCCGGCGGAAAGCCGCCCGAGGCGGTCAAAAACGCCAAGCAGGCCCAGGCTCCGGCGAACCCGGATGCGGTGAATCCCGGCGGGCATTCCGAAGGCGATGGTTCGCTGCTGGGCCCGGGTTTGGATGTCGCCCCGGCCAAGAAAAAGCACAAGTAATCCTGGCGAACGCCGGGCATCGCAGAAAAGGGGGCTGGCCGCGCGCCGGTCCCTTTTTTCATGCGGACGGCGGAAGGGGCGAGCACTTGGCGAGGTTGTCGTCGGGGCGGAACCCTGCCCCCGCGGGCGTGGTTCGGGGTGAATTCCGGCGATGCGGGCGCTTCCTCGTTCAAGCCGGGGAAAAGACGTTAGGCGAGGAGGGCGGCGAGGCGCGCCGTCTCCCGGGCGCAAAGCCGCGCGTCGTATCCGGGCGACAGGGGATTCATGAACCCGTGGGCGCTGCCGTCGATCACCGTGGCGTCGAGACCGGCCGCGCGCAGCGTGGCGGCCAGCGGCACTGGGTCGAAGCTGGCCTCGCGCTCGGCGAAGACCAGACGCGTCGCCACGCATGGACGCAGGTGCGCCGCGTCGCGGATGCGCGAGCCGTAATAGAGCGCGGCGCGTTTGGGCGTGGCGATGCGTGGGCGGAGATCGGGATCGCCCAGGCAGAGCCACAGGGCGCTGGCTCCGGCGCTGAAGCCCACAGCCAGATCGAAGGCGGGGCGCGCCGCCAGGGTTCGGGCGAGGCGTTCGGCGTAGGCCGCCACGCCGCCGCTTCCGATGAAGGCCGCGTAGCCCTGCGTCTCGTCGTCGAAGACGCGGCCTGCCGCGTGCGGGGAGACCACCATGGCGTCGGCCGTGAGGGATGCCGTGAAGCGGCGCATATCGTCGGTCGCGCCGAAAACGTCGGCGGCGACGAGGAGTGTGGGGCGGGACTTTTCCGGCATGGCGAATGGTACTTATGCCGCCGGGGCATGTCCAGCGCCGCGCAGCGTCGGCCTTGACCTCGCCCGGCGTTTTTTTTAGCGTTGCAGACTTCGCGAGTTCCCGGGTCGCCGCGCAGGCGTGCCCATGGAACCGCCACATCGCCAAGCCGAGCAAGGGAGACCCGACATGGTGCAGAAAGCGGAAAAGATCTGGTTCGACGGCAAGCTCGTTCCCTGGGACGAGGCCAACGTGCACGTTCTGACCCACACGCTTCATTACGGCTGCGGCGTCTTCGAGGGCATCCGCGCCTACGAGTGCGTCGGCGGCCGCAGCGCCGTTTTCCGTCTGCGCGAGCACATGAAGCGCCTCATGGACTCCGCGCACATTCTGGGATTGACGATCCCCTTCGGCCTCGAAGAGATGATCCAGGCCGTGGTGGATACGTTGACGGCCAACAAGATGAAGGCCGGGTACATTCGCCCGCTCGTGTTCGTGGGCGCGGGGGCCATGGGCGTGAACCCGGGCTCGAACCCCATCCGGCTGGCCATTGCCGCCTGGCCCTGGGGCGCGTACCTGGGGGAGGAGGCGCTGCAGAAGGGCATCCGCGTCAAGACCAGCAGCTTCTGCCGCATGCACGTCAACACCATGATGACCAAGGCCAAGGCCTGCGGCAATTACGTCAACTCCGTGCTGGCCAAGACCGAGGCCGTGGCCGACGGTTACGACGAGGCCCTCATGCTCGACACCCAGGGCTTCGTCTCCGAGGCCTCCGGCGAGAACATCTTCATCGTCAAGAACGACGTCATCAAGACCACGCCGCTCACCAGCGTGCTGGCCGGCATCACCCGCGACAGCATAATGACCATGGCCCGCGAGCTGGGTTACGAGGTGCAGGAACAGCTCTTCACCCGCGACGAACTCTACGTGGCCGACGAGGCCTTCTTCAGCGGCACCGCCGCCGAGATCACGCCCATCCGCGAGGTGGACCACCGCACCATCGGCGAGGGGCACGCCGGCCCCATCACCCAGCTGCTGCAGAAGGAGTTCTTCCGCATCGCCACGGGCGGGAACCCGGACTACGCCGCCTGGCTGCACGAGTATTCGATTTAGCCGTATACCCGGTCGGGGGGCCCGCACCGCGAGCTCCCCTGCCGGAAACGAGACGCAAAAAGGACACCGCCCCATGTCGAGCCTCACCGCAAAATACCGGCCCCGCCGCTTCGCCGATGTCGCCGGCCAGGACGCGGTGAAGTCCATTCTCTCCCGCGCGGCGGCCACGGGCAAGATCGCGCCCGCGTACATGTTCAGCGGCACGCGCGGGGTGGGCAAAACCACCATCGCCCGTATTTTCGCCAAGGCGCTCAATTGCGAGAAGGCCCCCACGGCCGAACCCTGCAACGAGTGCCGCCTGTGCCGGCAGGCCAACGCCGGCAACGCCGTGGACATCGTGGAGATCGACGCCGCCAGCCACGGCGGCGTGAACGACGTTCGCTCCCTCAAGGAGGATGTGGGGTACGCCCCGCTGGAGGGCCGTTACAAGGTCTTCATCATCGACGAGGCGCACATGCTCTCCACGGCGGCCTTCAACGCCCTGCTGAAGACGCTGGAGGAGCCGCCCGCGCGCGTCACGTTCATCCTGGCGTCCACCGAGGCGCACAAGTTTCCGGCCACCATCCTTTCGCGCTGCCAGCACTACGTGTTCAAGATGCTGCCGCAGGCGGAGCTGGCCGCGCATCTGGAAAAGATCCTCAAGGCCGAGAACGTGGAGTACGAGCCCGGCGCGGTGCGCATCATCGCCCGGCGCGGCGCGGGCAGCGTGCGCGACAGCATCTCGCTGCTGGGCCAGGCGCTGGCCTACAGCGCGGGCAGCCTTGTGGAGAGCGAGGTGCGCGCCTGCCTGGGCTTGGCCGGTCAGGAGGTTTTCCTCGCGCTCATGGAGGCCATCGCCGGCCGCGACCTGCCGCTTTTGACGCGCACCCTGCGGCAGGTGCTGGACCAGGGGCTCGACCTGGGCTTCTTCCTGCGCGAATTGTCCGGCTGCTGGCGCAACATGTTCCTGCTGCGCCAGGGCGGCGAGGCCATGGCCTCGGAACTGGGCCTGCCCGAGGAGGAGGTCCGGCTGTGGCTCGACTGGTCCGGCCGGTTCACGCCCGCGCACATCCACGCCTGCTGGCAGATGACGCTGGACGGCCAGCAACGCGTCATCAAGAGCCTGGAGCCCGCGCAGGCGCTGGAACTGCTGCTGCTCAACCTGGCCTGCCTGCCGGACCTGCTGCCGCTCTCCGTGCTCGGTGGCGGCTCCGCGAATGGCGGAGGTGGTCCATCTCCAGCTGGCGGTCCCGCGAGCGGCCCTTCACATGGGACGCCCGGCGGCCCCGCGAGCGGGCAGGGAGGGCGTTCCGCCGCCGCGCATGTCGGCCGGCCGCAGCATTTTCCTGCACGCGACGCGACACCGTCGTCCGCCGCTTTGGCCGCGCCATCGGCCTCGTCGTCGGTTTCACCGTCCTCGTCGGCCGGGTCGGAGTCTCCCACGAGCGCCGACGCCGCGTCGTCGGCTTCCGCGCCGCCTCCACCGTGGCGCGCGCCGGCGGGCCATTCGGCCGGTGACCATCCGGCCGGTGACCATCCGGCCGGTGACGCCTCCGTCGCGGCCCATCCGGTCGGCGACCACTCGATGGTTGACGCCTCCGTCGCGGCCCATCCGGCCAGGGACGCTTCCACGGCAGTTCAGTCGGCTGCCGGTCATTCGGCGGGCGATTCTTCCGCCACCGGCAAACCGGCGGAGGCCGCTTCATCCGCGCCGTCGGGCTCGTCGTCATCGGAGCGCGTGCCCATGGCCTCATCGATGACCGGCAAGAGCGCCACGCCGGCGCATTCCGCGTCATCCCTCGAGCCCGCGCCTGTCGCCCCGGCCGCGTCCCATGAGTCCGCGCCGATGGCTGCCGGGAACGATGCGCCCGCCGCGCCGACCGAGTCTTTTGCCACCCCGGCCGGGGCGGACGCGCCGATGCCGCCAGCGGCGGACGGTCAGCCTGACGATTTCGTCAATGCGCAGGCCGCCGAGTCGGGGGCCGCGCCGGACTCCCCGGCCTCCGTGACGGAGCGGCGGCCCCGGCCCTCGGGATCGCGCACCTGGGAGGGTTTCGTCGAATTCGTCACGGCCCAGAACGGCAACGGCTTCGTCACCGGACTCATGCAGGCCAAAGGGGAACTCTGCGATGCGGAGCTGGTGCTCACCTGCCACAACGAGACCCATATCCACATGATGGAGGAGGGCGACAACAACACCCGCCTGCGCCGGCTCGTGGCCGAGTACTTCGGCCCGGACGTGACCGTCGCCTTCGTCTGCCCGGAGCACGCCCCCCTCAAGACGGAGGGGGCGCTCCAGCGCGAGATGCAGGATCATCCGCTCGTGCGGCGCGTGCGCGAGACGTTCGAATGCCGCGACCCGGCCCTGGTGGTCCCGCGGCGGTAGTCATTTCCGGCGCGGTTTCGCGCCCACACACATAACGACGACAATTCGGAGGATTTCATATGCACGGAATGCAGGACATGCTGCGCCAGGCTCAGATGATGCAGAAAAAAATGGCCAACTTGCAGGAGGAGCTCAAAAACCGCGAGGTGGAAGGCACCAGTGGCGGCGGCATGGTCACCGTGCGCGCCAAGGGCAGCCAGGAACTCCTTGCCGTCACCATCGACAAAAGCGTGTTGGAGTCCGGCGACGTGGAGATGGCCTAGGACCTCGTGCTGGCCGCCGCCAACGACGCCCTCAAAAAGGCGCGCTCTCTCATGGAGGACGAGATGGGCAAGATCACCGGGGGCTTCAAGATCCCCGGCCTGTTCTAGCTCATGGTCGCCGACCGGCTGCCCGCCCCCTTGCGCGAGGTGGCCGAGCACCTCTCGCGCCTGCCCGGCCTGGGCCCCAAAAGCGCCCTGCGCGCCGCGCTCGCCCTGCTCAAGCTCCCGCGTGAACAGGCCGAGGCCGTGGGGCGCTCGGTGCTGACTCTGCGCGAGCGTTTGTGCCTGTGCTCGCGTTGCGCCAGCCTGGCCGAGAGCGACCCCTGTCCCATTTGCTCCGATCCCGGTCGGGACCACGCGCAGCTGTGCGTGGTCTCGGAGTGGGACTCGCTGCTGGCGCTGGAGGAGATGGGTCTGTACCGGGGCCTGTACCTGGTGCTCGGAGGGTTGTTGTCGCCGCTGGACGGCGTGGACCCGCAGACCCTGGAGTTCGAGCTGCTGCGCCGCCGCCTGGACGAGGGCGGGGTGCGCGAGCTGATTCTCGCCCTGGGCTCCACACTCGACGCCGAGAACACCGCCTCGCACATCAAGAATATGGTGACGCGGGGGTATCCGGGCGTGTCCGTCTCGCGCCTGGCCCAGGGCATCCCCATGGGTGCGGAGGTGAAGTACATGGATCGCGAGACTCTGCGCCAGTCCCTCATGCACCGGCAGTCGGTGTAGGCGTCTCATGACCGCCAGCATCAAGGCCGAGGTCCAGTCCGTCGTCTACCACAATCCAGACAACGGCTACGCGGTGGTGCGCGTGCGCGCCAAGGATGAGCCCGGCGTCGTCACCGTCGTCGGCTGTCTGGGCCAGCTCACCCCCGGCGAATTTCTGGAGATCGAGGGCGAGTGGAAGACGCATCCCAAGTTCGGCCGCCAGCTGGAGGCCAAAAATTTCAAGCAGACCTATCCCGCCACGGTCAACGGCGTGGTGCGCTTTCTCAAAAGCTCGCTGAAGGGCGTGGGCGAGAAGACGGCCGAGGCGCTGGTGCAGCGTTTTGGCGTGGCCGTGCTGGACATTCTGGACACCGATCCCGACCGTCTGCTCGAGATCAAGGGCATCACCAAAAAACGCCTGGAGGGCATGGTCGAGTCCTGGCGCTCCCAGCGCGAGGTCAAAAGCCTCATCGTGTTCCTGCACAGTCACGAGGTCCCGCCCACTTACGCCGCGCGCATCTTCAAGATCTTCGGCGCGCAGAGCGAGGAGAAGCTCCGCGCCAACCCCTACGAGCTGGCCTACCTCATCCGCGGCATCGGCTTCCGCACCGCGGACAACATGGCTCTCAAGCTCGGCTTCGAGCCGGATTCGCCCGAGCGCATCGAGGCGGCGTTGGGCTACGCCCTCATCATGCAGGGCGAGCGCGGCGGCCACATGTTCTGCCCCGCCGAAACGCTGCTCAAGCAGTGCGCGCGCATGATCGGCGTGGACAACACCGACTTGCTGGAGGAGGGGCTGGAGACCCTCGAACGCAAGAAGCGCGTCCACATGGAGAACCTGCCCGAGCTGAACGTGGAACGCGCGGTGTTCCTCATGGCCAACTACCGCGCCGAACGCGAGATCGCCCAGCGGCTCTACGGACTCATCAGCCACCCCACGCCGGTCTCCAGCGCGGCGGTGAAGCGCGCCCTGCCGAAAATCGAATCGGCGCTGGGCTTCGACCTTTCGTCAGAACAGCGCGATGCCGTGTTCCAGGCCTGTGTGAACAAGGTGTTCATCATCACCGGCGGGCCCGGCACCGGCAAAACAACCATCACCCGCGCCATCGTGGCCGCGCTCTCGCAGCTCAAGCTCAAGGTCAAGTTGGCCGCCCCCACCGGACGCGCCGCCAAGCGCCTCTCCGACGCCACGGGCGAGCCGGCCCAGACTCTGCACCGCCTTTTGCTCTACTCGCCGGAGCACGGCTTCTATCACTGCGAGGACCAGAAGCTCACCGCCGAGGTCCTGCTCATCGACGAGGTGTCCATGCTGGACGCCCAGCTCTTCCTCGCCGTGCTGCGCGCCCTGCCCGTCACCTGCCGGCTCATTCTGGTGGGCGACGTGAACCAGCTGCCCAGCGTGGGCGCGGGCAACGTCCTCGCCGATCTCCTTCACAGCGGGCGCGTGCCCAAGGCGGTGCTCACGCACATCTTCCGCCAGGCGCAGGAAAGCTCCATCGTGGTCAACGCCCACCGCTTCAACGCCGGGCAGTTCCCCGTCAACAGCGGGAAGGAGCCGCCCGAGGCCGACTTCTACTGGGTGCCGCAGGAGGACCCCATGCGCGTGCAGCACGCCATTCTGGAGACCGTGTGCGAGCGCATTCCCGAACGCTACGGCCTCGATCCCGTGCGCGATGTGCAGGTGTTGACCCCCATGCACAAGGGCGAGGTGGGCACCACCGCTCTCAACCAGCTGCTTCAGGAGCGTCTGAATCCCCGCGCCGGCCGGCCGGAACTCAAGCGCGGCTACGCCACCTTCCGCCCCGGCGACCGCGTGCTTCAGCTGCGCAACAACTACGACAAGGATGTCTTCAACGGCGACCTCGGCTGGGTGCGGGAGGTCGATCCCGAGGAGGGGACGCTGACCGTGGACTTCGACGGTAACCTTGTGGCCTTCGACGCCACCGAGCTGGAAGACCTGACCCTGGCCTACGCCGTCTCCGTGCACAAGTCCCAGGGCTGCGAGTACCCGGCCGTGGTCGTGCCCGTGGTGACCCAGCACTACGTTCTGCTCATGCGCAATCTGCTTTACACGGCCCTCACCCGCGCGCGCAAACTCGCCGTGTTCATCGGCTCGGAAAAAGCCCTGGACATCGGCCTCAAAAATGTCACTTCCGGTGCGCGCATGACTTACCTCGCCGAGCGCATCCGGCAGATTTTCTCCAGCAACCTCCTGCACTGATTCCCCGGCCTTTCCTTCCGCCGCCCCCTTCACATTTCGCGCGGCGATGCGTATCTCTCGCTCTTGTAGGATCCCCCCGCATCACATCCAAAAGGAGCGTCGTCATGCTGAGCAAGACCATGGAAAAGGCCATCAACGACCAGATCAAATGGGAATACTACTCCGCCTACCTGTACCTCTCCCTGTCCGCCTATTTTATGAATCTCGGGCTGCCGGGCTTCGCCAACTGGATGGACGTGCAGTTTCAGGAGGAGCAGTTCCACGCCCGCCGCATGTTCGACTATGTGAACTCCAAGGGCGCCCGCGTTCTCCTGCAGGCCATCGACGCCCCCGAGAACACCTGGAAATCGCCCCTGGAGGCCTTCCAGTTCGCCCTGAACCATGAGTATCAGGTCACCGGGCGCATCAACGACCTCGTCACCCTGGCGCAGAAGGAGAACGACCACGCCTCCGCCATCTTCCTGCAGTGGTTCGTCACCGAGCAGGTCGAGGAGGAAGCCAACTTCGGCGACACCGTCAACAAGCTCAAACTCGTTGGCGACGGCGGCGGGCTGTTTATGCTCGACCGCGAACTCGCCACCCGCGTCTACACCCAGCCGGCCATCGCCGCGGCGTAAAAGCGGAGACCAATCGGGGGGAACCCTTTCCGCTGGAAAGGTTCTCCCCCCGTTCCCCTCTTCCAAAGGCTTTTATCGGTGACACGGGCGGGTCTGCGCTCCGTCGCCATTCCCAGAGCCTGTTTCCGAATTTCCCCCTCACCGTTTCCTTGAAGCCCCTTTCCGAGGTTGGTCTCCGGGAGCGTTCGCGCCCGGAGACCAACCTCGGCATAAGGAGTCCAGAGGACGAATGTCCTCTGGCGGGGTCCAGGGGCGGAGCCCCTGGAGCTCCCGCTGGCTCTCTGGTCGCCGGCGGTCGTCGAGCCGCGCGCGTCCTTCGGGGGGGCGTGGGCATGGCTGGCGTTCCCGGGTTTCGTCCTATCCGGCTTTGACGATGTCGTCGCCAGGGCAGGCGGGGGGGAGGTCGTCCGTCTTGGATGTGCCCAGGGGCGGCCGCCGGTCCCAGACGTAGACGTTGCCAAGCATGGACTTGGCGTATTTCTTGACGTGGGCGGCGCGCTCGCCGATTTCCATGAGGGTGCAGGGGCCGCCGATAGCCAGGATGCCGATGGACAGGGAGACGAGCGGGTAGGGGCGCTCCACGCCGTCGCGGCCGGTGGCGAGCACTTCGCCCTGGTCGCGGTCCTTTTGACAGTAGCAGGTGCGGATGAGCCGCTTGAAGACGCGGGTGGCGGCGCGGCAAATGCGCTCCACGTGGTCGGGGTTGGTGACGAGGACGAAGTCGTCGCCGCCGATGTGGAAGAGTTTGGAGCTGGTGTCGCCGTGCCGCCGGATGCTGTGGTCGAGTATCCCGGCGGCGAGTTTGATGACGCGGTCGCCGTTTTTGAAGCCGTAGGTGTCGTTGTAGACCTTGAAGTTGTCGAGGTCGGCGTAGGCGATGGCGAAGCGCTTGCCGGAGCCGATGCCCGCCTCGACCTCGCGTTCCAGGGTGACGTTGCCGGGCAGGCCGGTGAGGGGATTGGTGCCCTTGGCCATTTCCACCTGCATGTGGGCCAGGGTGTCCAGCAGGCGCTGCACGGTGACGATGCCGAGCACCTTGCCCTGCCGGGTGATGATGATGTCGTCGTAGGCCTTGATGATTTCACGCTGCATGGCGGCCTTGGCTGTCTGTTCCACGGGCGTGGTCTCGGCGACGATGAGCGGGTGGCGGTCCATGATGGCTTCGATGGGGCGTTTGGAGTAGAGGGCAGCGCCGAACTGACCGGAGAGCTGGCGGTTGAGTTGGTATTCCATGATGAGGCCGACGGGGGTTTCGTCCTCGCCGACGACGACGAGGCTGGCGTGCTGGCGGCTGGATTCGAAATAGTGCTGGGCGTCGGGCACGAGGGAGCCCTGCCGGCTGGTCCGCACGGCCTCCACGAGGTTGCCCACGGGCATGAGGCAGGAGGCGACGATGCGCCCCTGGTCCTGCTGGGGTTTGCGCAGGTAGCTGGTGTCCACGGCGAGGGGGGGCTTGGGGGCCTCCGGCCGGGCGAGGTAGAACCCCTGGCCGTAGTGCACGCCGATGTCGATGAGGCAGGCGGCCTGACTCTGCGATTCGATGCCCTCGGCGATGATTTTCGTGCCGATCTTGTCGGCGAAGGTGACGAGGGTCTCGATGAGGGCGCGCTTGACGGGGTCCTTGTCGATGCCCTGGATGAGGCACATGTCGATCTTGATGTACTCGGGGCGTATCTGCGCGATGCTGGTGAGACCGGAGTAGCCCGCGCCGGCGTCGTCCACGGCGACCATATAGCCCTGGCTGCGGTAGTGGTCGAGGGTGCGGTGGAACAGGGCGAACTCGTTGATGCTGTGGCGCTCGGTGATCTCGAAGACCACGTTCTCGGGCGACAGGCCGGCCTCCTTGATGAGTTCGAGGGTTTTGCCGTGGGTGAACTCCGGGTCGGCCATGGTCTTGGGATGGATGTTCAGGAAGAGCTTTTGTCCTTGCCCCATGGCGCCCAGACCGTGCAGCGCCTTTTCGCGGCACAGGCGCTCCAGGGCGAAGAGCTTGCCGCTCTGCTCGGCGAAGTCGAAGAGCACGGAGGGCGACTGGAAGGCGCTGTCCTCCGGTCCGCGGGTGAGGGCCTCCCAGGCCATGATGGTTCCGGTGGTGAAGTCGGCGATGGGCTGGTAGACGGCGCGGACGTTTTTCTCCAGGAGAATGGTGTTGAATTCCGAGGAGAGGGAAAGCTGGCTCAGGTCCAGGCGCATCTTGGCGCGCAGCCGGGCCTCGCTCACGGCCTGGAAGAGCCGGGCCTCGCGAGTGGGCGCGTCTTTGGCCTTCGTCCCCTCGTGCCTGGCGCAGCCGAACCCCAGGTCCAGCTCCCGGCCGGCCCAGCGCAGGAGGTGGGCGTTGGCCTCGCGTTGGGCCAGCAGCTTGATCTCATAGGCCGTGTCGTGCTGGGAGCGCGGGTCTCCGCCGCGGCTGGGCCAGCACAGCAGGTATTCGCCGGGCTCCAGCGGCATGCACGTGGGGATGAGGTGCAGGCGTTCGTTCACCGCCTCGCGCAGGACGTTCGTCAGGCGGTTCTCGATCTCCTGGGACAGCTCACGACCGTAGAGTTCGCGCAGCAGGGCGAAGTCGCGTACGTTGATGAGCAGGATGTCGAAGTCCTGGCCGTTGCGCACCAGTTCGCGCAGGCGGCTGGGCGGCGGCGTGGTCAGGGCTGGGTCGGGGAATGCGCTGTGCAGGGTGCCCGCGCGCAGGCGCTTGAGAACCGTTTTGAGCATGACTTGGCCTCGTTTGACGATGTGTTGCGTTGTGCTGACGGGGCGGAAGCCTAGGCCACGGCCGAAACGGACGTGTGACGGACGGGTGACGAACGCGAAAGAAATTGCCGGGATCGGGGAAAGCGAAAACGCCCGGGGGGATGTTCTCCCTCCGGGCGTTTTCGTTGAGTGATCGCGAATGGTTAGCGGTAGTACAGGTTGCGGCCGCCCATGGTGAGGAAGGCCTGATGCAGATTGGCGCGCACGTCGCGGCGGTCCCAGATGTCCTGGATGTGCCCGTGCGAGAGGGCCTTGTGGGCGCTGTGGTAGTTGGGCGGAATGTCCATGCCCGTGGTTTCGCGGATGACGCCCGGGCCGGCGAAGCCGATGCGCGAGCTGCGCACGGCGTACTGGTAGGGCGAGCAGCCCAGGAAGCTGGCCACGGGGCCGGCGTAGGAGTTGGTGTCGTAGAGTACGATGTACAGGCCGCCCTCGTCGATGTAGCGGCGCACGCTCATGGTCACGCGCGGCATCTGGATGAGGCCGTTGACGCCCTCCTGGATGCGGATGCCGGCCGTGCCATGGATGTAGGCCAGGAAGGGCTGATGGCGTTTGCGCGCCAGATCGAGGGCGCGGACGAGCTTCTCGCCCTCGGCGGAGCCGACGGAGCCGCCGCGGAAGTTGGCCACCAGCATGCCGCAGGTGAGGCGAATGCCCATGATGCTGGCGTTGAAGGTGACACAGGAGCTTTGCAGGTGCGTCTTTTCCTTGGCCTGCTGGATGCGCTCGTCGAAGTGGGGAAAGTTCGTGGGGTTGCCGGCGGCGATGGACTGGTTGAACTCGCGGATGCTGCCGCGGTCGAACACGTTGGCCAGGTACCATTGGTATTCCATGGGGAAGTGATGGCCGCAGTTGGGGCACACGCCCCCGAACTCGCCGTAGAGGTCGCGCGCCCATATGTCCATGCAGCCGCGCGTGGCGGCGTGCGGGCAGGATATCTCGCGGTCCTCCAGCGACTTGGGGCTCACGTAGCTCTGCCCGCTGGAGGCGCGGGTCTCGCGTTCCGGCTTGGAAAGGCAGGTCAGGGAGGACTCGTCGCCGCCGCCGCCGGAGGAGATGCCGAGCAGCTCCATGGCCTGGCAGGTCATGCGGTCCATCTTGCTCGTCACCACGTGGATCTCATCGGTGAAGTCCGTGGCCACGCGAACGATTTTTTTCTGGAAATGCTTGAGAATCTCGAAGCGGACGGTGGAGTAGACGCTGAACAGGAACTCCATGTACTTGGCGGCCAGCCGCTCGAAGATGCCGCGCTTGTCGATGAACGCCCCGAGGGACATCTTGCGGTACTTCTGGTAGCGCCTCCATACCAGCAGCTCGCGTTCGGCGGGGTCCAGCTCCCAGCGGACGATGACGTCCTCGCCCACCCGCTTGCGCTGTTTGCCGCCGCGCATGGCCAGCTTGCGCAGCACGCTCACGCTGCGCACGCTCACGGCGACCTCGTCCGTGGCGCGGATGACCTGGGCGCACAGCTGCTTGAAGAAGTCGAAATGCTCGTTGCGCGCCCCCAGCGGTGGCTCCTGGATGATCTGGTCGATGTAGCCGTTGCGCAGGTTGTCCTGCGCGGTGATCTGCTGGTGCTTGGCGCACAGCTCGATGAGCTCGGGCGTGGCGCGGGTGAGGCCGTGGAACTTGCATTCGATGGCGGCCGCGCCCTCGGGGGAGATGACGGAATAATAGCCGTGTGAGAACATGAGGCGCTTGTCGGCCATGGCGATGGCCTCGGCGCCGCCGCTGCCGCCCTCGGAGAACACGGCGACGATGGGCACGTCGATGCCGCACATCTCGTAGATGTTCTCGGCGATCTGCTGGGCCGCGCCGGGGTAGTCCTCGATCGGGTAGGCGCCGGGGGTGGAGACGTAGGCGTGGATGGGGATGTTCTCCCGCGCGGCGACCTTCATGTACTTGAGCGCCTTGGCGTTGCCCCAGGGCTTGATGGAGCCGCCGTTGCGGAACTCCTGGCCGTGGCCCTTCTCCTGGCCCACCACCATGACGGGGTGGTGCATGACCTTTTTGCCCACGCGGCGGGTGATGTAGGCGCGGGCGATGAGCATTCCGGGATCGATGGAGACCTCGTCGCGGCCGCCGATCTCGGTGTAGTTGTCGTAGACGTTTTCCAGGATGTCCTTCAGGCACACGCGCTGCGGATGGCGCACGATGCGCACCTTGTCCATCGGCGTGAGCAGGGGATCCAGGTCGGCCTCCAGGAGGGACAACCGGCGGGCGATCTCGCCGGTCTTGGCCAGCGCCACCTCCAGGTCCAGACCATCGGCCACCTTGGCGAGGTTCTGGATGTCCTCGCTAATGTTTTCCAGCCGGTCGCTGACGCGTGAGCCGAGGATGTCGCGCGCGTAGGCCACGCGCTGGGTAAGGGCGTCGAGATTTTTTTCTATATCCATGCTACCGTCCCTGCCGGCCTAGAATTCCAGCAGACCCGCGGTTTTTTCGCGCAGATAGGCGATGTTGGATTTGAGAGCCACGCCTTGTGCGTCCGCGCCGGAGAGTTCAAAGGTGTCGAGGAATTCGCAACCACGCGCCTTGGCCTCCTCCAGATCCTTGCCCCAGACGATGGCCAGAGCCAAGTTGGGGTCGTATTCCGTGGGAATCTGGTACGGACGGTCCTGCGGCACATGGGTGTGCATCTTGAGCCATGGGCGCTCCCGCCAGGCGATCTTGTCGATGAGCCCGGTCCAGGGGGCGAAGCGGTTCTGCGTGTCCTCGGCGATGATGCGGTACTCGATGCCCACGCCATCGAAGGAGATGTCGTCCTGGCCGTAGCCCATGGGCTCGCCCAGGCCGAGGCGGATCTGCTCGCGGATGAGGTTCACGCCGTCCTGGCCCTTGATGCGCGAGATGGCGGCGGAAACGCCGTTCTCCACCTGGATGCGCGTGTTGACCTCCATGAGGAAGGGCTCGCCCTTGGGCGTCACGATCCATTCCCAGGTGCCGACGTTGTCGTACTTGATCTCGCGGGCGATGGAAAGGGAGTGGCGCACGATGTCGTCGAGCACCTTTTGGGCGTTGAACTTGTACGAGAGCCCGGCGGGGAAGAAGCCGGGAGCGACCTCGATGCGCTTTTGCCGGCCGGGGCTCTGCACGGAGCAGTTGCGTGTGCCGAAGTGCAGCGGGTTCTCGCCGTCGCGGGCGGAGACGATCTGCACCTCGAGGTGGTTGTAGTCGAAGATGCGCTGCTCGATGAGCATGCCGGGATCCTTGAACTGGCGCTGCGAGTAGTTGCGGATGCGGCGATAGGTCTGGCGGAAGCGGTTCATGTTATGCACTTCGTCGATGCCCATGCCGCCGCCGCCGGCGCTGGCCTTGACCAGCACCATGGGCCGGGAAACGCCCTGCCGCTCCTGATACTCGAAGAGCTGCTGGGCGATGCTCTCGGCCTCCATCTCGTCGTAGATGGCGCGGTCGCTTCCCGGCACCGTGGGCACGCCGAGGCTGCGCGCGATGCGCTTGGTGTTGATCTTGTCGCCCAGGTCGCGGATGACGCGCCAGGATGGACCGATGAAGATCATCGGCCGGGAGCGCTCGCACACGCGCCGGGCGAAACGGTAGTTTTCCGAAAAAAAGCCGTAGCCGGGATGGATGGCCGTGGCGCCCGTGGCGTCGGCCGCGGCGAGGATGTCGCCCGCGTCGAGATAGTTGCCGATGCGCACGACGGCCGACTCGCCGCCGAGCTGCCGCGCCAGGGTCACGTGGCCCGAGGCGGCGTCCTCCTTGGTGTACACGGCCACGAAAGCCAAGCCGAGATCGGCGCAGGCCTGCATGATGCGCACGGCGATCTCGCCCCGGTTGGCGATGAGTACTTTGTGCTGGTCCCTGCTCACGGTGATGTCGTTCCTTCTGTTATTCGCGGGGGAGTTGAATTGTGCCATTTAGCCTTTCTTGAGGCGTCTGGCAAGTGTGCTGGCCCCGGCCCGCTCTGGTGGCGTGGCCGCGGAAACCCGCGCGCGTTTTCGCTGTGATGCCGGCGTCGTGGTGTCCGCGTGCCGGGGAATGGTCTTTCGGTGTCCGCGGGCGCGCCTGGGTGTCCGCGTGGCCGCCGGGAAGGTCTTCGCCGGGCTCGGCGGTCCGGTTCCGCGCCGCCGCCGGCGTTTCGTCCATCACGCCCATCGCCGCGGTCGCGGCGGCTTTTCCCCTCCGTCGGCGATTCGAGCCTGTCCGGGGGGTATACCCCTGATCCGGGGTGTTGTTCAAGATGAAGCCGGAGGATGCCCCCGGGGGTGAAGGAATCCCTCATTCGCGCGTGTTGCGTTAGGGTGTGCATGGCCCGGCTCCCCGCGCTTTTGCTGCTGGACGCCCTTTTCGCGTCGCCCCGGCCATCGCTCGAAAAAATCGAAGCCGGACCGGGAAAACGGTCCTCTCTGTTTGACAAGCGCGGCCCCTTCGATAATACAGCCCCCAGGCGGCGGTGCGCCGTCCAAATATCTTTGCGGAACACTAGGAGCAGCAGATGACGGATCAGGCACAGAACAACGGGGAGCAGGAGCAGAGCTTCGCCGAACTCTTCGAGGCCAGCTACGCCGGCCAGGCCGAGCCCTTGAACGTGGGCGACAAGATTTCCGCCCGCATCATCAGCGTGGGCGAGGACAGCGTCTACCTTGACACCGGCACCAAGGTCGATGGCGTGGCCGAGAAGAAGGAGCTGCTGGATGCCGACGGCAACTTCCCTTACAAGGAAGGCGACTCCGTGGATCTCTACGTGGTCTCCAAGACCCGCAGCGAGATCATCCTCTCCCGTGCGCTGGCCGGCGCCGGCGGGCTGGAGATGCTCCAGAACGCCAAGGACGTGGGTCTGCCCGTGGACGGCCACGTGAAGGAGACCTGCAAGGGCGGCTTCTCGGTCGAGATAATGGGCCGCCGCGCCTTCTGCCCCGTGAGCCAGATCGACGCGCGCTTCGTGGAGAATCCGGAGGAGTATGTCGGTCAGACCCTCCCCTTCCTCATCAGCAAGCTGGAGGAACGCGGCCGCAACATCGTGGTCACCCGCCGCGCGCTTCTCGAGCGTGAGCGCATGGCCGCCACCGAGGAGTTCCTGGCCAAGGTCAACCCTGGCGACGAGATCGACGGCACCGTGGTGCGCCTCGCCGATTTCGGCGCCTTCGTGGAGATCGCCCCGGGTCTGGAAGGCATGGTCCACGTGAGCGAGATCAGCTACTCCCGCGTGGCCAAGCCGGACGAGGCCGTGAGCGTGGGCGACAAGATCCGCGTCAAGGTGCTCGGCGTGGAGCCCGGCAAGAAGCCCGGGCAGATGAAGATTTCCCTTTCGCGCAAGCAGACCATGGGCGACCCTTGGCTGGAGGTTCCCGCCAAGCTCAAGGCCGGCGAGAAAGTCACCGGCAAGGTGGTGCGCTTGGCCGATTTCGGCGCTTTCGTGGAGCTGCTGCCCGGCGTGGATGGTCTCGTGCATATCAGCGAGATGAGCTACACTAAGCGCGTGAACAAGCCCTCGGAGATCGTCAACCCCGGCGACATGGTCACCGTGGTCGTCAAGGACATCGATCCGATCAAGCGGCGCATTTCGCTGTCCCTCAAGGACGCCGAGGGCGATCCCTGGATCGAGGCCGCCGGCAAGTACACCCCCGGCACTCAGGTGACCGGCACGGTGGAGAAGCGCGAAACCTTTGGCATCTTCGTGAACCTGGAGCCCGGCGTCACCGCGCTGCTGCCCAAATCGCGCATGGCCATCGCCGTCGATCCCAAGCCGTTCGACGCCCTCAAAAAAGGCGATTCCGTGACCCTCGTGGTGGAGGACCTGCGCGCGAGCGAGCGGCGCATCGCCCTTTCGCCGCTGGAGGTGCGCGAGACCGCTGGTCAGGCCGGCCGCGAAAATGGCGACTGGAAGGCCTACGCCAAGCAGGCCCGCACCGCCAAGAGCGAGGAGAGGTCCATGGGCAGCCTGGGCTTGGCCCTCGCCAAGGCCATGAAGGCCAAAAAATAGCCGGCGGCAACGCCCTTACCAATCAGCGAGCACGGGAGACGCATGGCCGAACCGTACAAGATCATCTACTCCATGATGCGCGTGAGCAAGTTCTACGACAAGCGTCAGGTCCTCAAGGACATCTCGCTTTCGTACTTCTACGGCGCCAAGATCGGCGTGCTGGGCCTCAACGGGGCCGGCAAGAGCTCGCTGCTGCGCATTCTGGCCGGAGTGGACCACGACTTCCAGGGCGAGATCGCCCCGACGCCGGGCTATTCCATCGGCCTCTTGGAGCAGGAGCCCCAGCTCGATGAGAGCAAGACCGTGCGCGAGGTTGTGGCCGAGTCCGCTCAGGAGACCGTCGATCTGCTCGCCGAGTTCGAGCGCATCAACGAGAAGTTCGCCGAGCCCATGAGCGACGATGAGATGCAGAAGCTTATCGACCGTCAGGCGGCCGTGCAGGAGAAGCTGGACGCCCTCGACGCCTGGGAGCTGGACAGCCGGCTGGAGATGGCCATGGACGCCCTGCGCTGCCCACCGGGCGACACGCCCATCAAGGTCGTCTCCGGCGGTGAGCGCCGCCGCGTGGCCTTGTGCCGGCTGTTGCTGCAGAAGCCGGACATCCTGCTGCTGGATGAGCCCACCAACCACCTGGACGCCGAGAGTGTGGCTTGGCTGGAACACCACCTGCATCAGTACGAGGGCACGGTCATCGCCGTCACCCACGACCGCTACTTCCTGGACAACGTGGCCGGCTGGATTCTGGAACTGGACCGTGGCCGGGGCATTCCCTGGCAGGGCAACTACTCCAGCTGGCTGGAGCAGAAGCGGCAGCGTCTGGCTCTGGAGGAAAAGGCCGAGACCGAGCGCCAGAAGACGCTCGCGCGTGAGTTGGACTGGATCCGCATGAGCCCGCGTGGCCGCCATGCCAAGGGCAAGGCGCGCATCAGCGCCTATGAGAACCTGCTCGGGCAGGAGACGGAAAAACTCGCGCCGGAGCTGGAAATCTATATCCCGGCCGGACCGCGCCTCGGCGACGTGGTCATCGAGGCCAAGGACGTCAAAAAGGCCTTTGGCGACAATCTGCTTGTCGACGGCATGGAGTTCCGCATTCCGCCCGGAGCCATCGTCGGTGTCGTCGGCCCCAACGGCGCGGGCAAGTCCACGCTGTTCCGCATGATCACCGGCAAGGACACGCCCGACGAGGGTTCCTTCCGCGTGGGCGACACGGTCAAGCTGGCCTATGTGGACCAGTCGCGCGAGATGGACCCGGACAAAACCGTGTTCGAGATCATCTCCGGCGGCCACGACGTCATCAAGCTGGGCAACCGCGAGGTCAACGCCCGGGCCTACATCGGCAAGTTCAACATCACCGGCAGCGATCAGCAGAAGAAGGTCGGCGTGCTCTCTGGCGGCGAGAGAAACCGCGTGCACCTCGCCTCGCTCCTGCGCGAGGGCGCCAACGTGCTGCTCCTCGACGAGCCGACCAACGATCTGGACGTGAACACCATGCGCGCCCTCGAGGACGCGCTCATCAACTTCGCCGGATGCGTCCTGGTGGTCAGCCACGACCGCTGGTTCCTCGACCGCGTCGCCACGCACATCCTCGCCTTCGAGGGCGACAGCCAGGTGCGTTTCTTCGAGGGTGACTGGAGCGAGTACGAGGCCGACCGGAAGGCCAGGCTCGGAGCGGCTGCGGATCAACCGCACCGCATCAAGTACCGGCACCTGACACGTTAGGGACGGAAGGGCGGGGGAGTATGCCCCCGCCCTTTTTTCAACCGGAGGCGGGAATGCGCAAGATCCTTATCCTCGTCGGAATGGCGGCCGTGCTGTTGCTCATCCTGGGGCTGACCCGCTGCGGCAGGAAAAAGCCCGCGGACACCATCAAAACCGACGCGGGCAAGGTGACCGTGACCTTCCTCGGCCACGCCAGCCTCATGTTCCAGTGGAACGGCAAGGTCATCGACATCGACCCCTGTTCCGAGCAGGCCGACTACACCAGGCTGCCCAAGGCCGACCTCGTCCTGGTGACCCACGAGCATCCCGATCATCTCGACCCTGACGCCGTAAAGGCCGTGAGCAAGCCGGAGACAGTGGTCGCGGCCTCGGCCCTGGCGGCGGCCAAGCTGCCAGGCGCGGTGTCCCTGCGCAACGGCGACAGCCGCAAGTTCCTGGGTCAGCTCCGCGTGGACGCCGTGCCCGCCTACAACATCGTGCACATGCGTTCGCCCGGCCATCCCTTCCATCCCAAGGGCGTGGGCAACGGCTATGTGCTGCATTTCGGCTCCACGCGCTTCTACGTCGCCGGCGACACGGAGGACATCCCCGAAATGTCGGCCCTGGCGGACGTCGATGTGGCGTTCCTGCCCGTGGATTTGCCCTACACCATGGACATCGACATGCTGGACCACGCTGCCAACATGCTGCGGCCCAAGATCCTCTATCCCTACCACACCACGGATACGGTAATGCGCGCCGTGGCCTCGCGCCTCAAGGACGTGCCCGGCGTACAGACGCGCATCCGGCCCATGAAGTAGGGATCGGCCTCCCTCTGTCGGTCCCTCTGTCGTGGGGAACCGGCCCACGCGCCGGTCGCTGTCGAGAACCGGGAGGACGAGGTCTTGCGCCGCAAAGCCCGAAGCGCCCCGCCGTGTGCTTGCCAAGGACCGCACTTCGTGTTTTGAATGACGCATGGTCGATACGTCGATGAAGCCCGGCGCACGATGCGCCCGGAGGCAGCCATGAGCCCGAGCATTCCCCCCATCGATCCCCATGCCCCCATACCTTGGCGGGACATCCCCGTTTCCGCCCGCCACCTGCTGCTGCACGCCGCGCATGGACGCGACCATCTGCTGGCCGTGGCCGGCGTGCTGTTCGTCGCGGCCGCGAGCCCGGCGGAGAACCCGGCCTTTCGGCTGCGGCTTTTGTCGCTGGCACAGGGTGTTTTGCTGGCCGCCTGGTGCGAGGATCCCCTGGATGGGCGCGTGGCCGGGATGTTGCTCGCCCCCCCCCTTCCGGGCTGTCCGGCCTTGCCGCAGCCCCTGGAGAATATCCTGCGCGCGCAGGCGAATTTCTGGCGTCCGCCGCCGCCGGAGCATTCCTGGCACACCGCCGCCGGGCGCGAGGCGCGGCTGGCCCTGGTGCACCAGGGCTTGGCCGACGAGCCGAAGAATCTTTTTTGGAAGCGCGAGGCCTGGGAGTTCGCTTGGCCAACCGCCGAATGGGGGCTGGTGGATGCGGCCCTGGCCGAATCCGCGTGGCCTCGCACCCTCGCGCAGTTACGCCATCGCTTCGCCGCGTGGGTCCACCTCGCCCGGGGCGATGCGCATACGGCGCTGGCCAGTCTGAACGCGGCCCCGGCGTTGGCCTCCACGGCGGGCGATGCCGACCTGCGCGCGGAATGCCTGCTGCGTCTGGACCGGACGCATGGCGTGGATGATGCCATGCAGGTGCTGCGTCGGAGCCTGCGCGCGGAGCCGTGGCGCGTGAATCACTGGCTGCGGTTGTACGATCTGGCCTCGGGACTGTCGCAGGCCTGCGCGCTCCCCAAGGGGGGCGTGGCCATCCTGCTGTACACGTACAACAAATCGCGCGAACTGGACGAGACGCTGGCCTCGCTTGCCGCCTCGGACGTCGGTCTCGCGCCGATCTGGGTGCTGGACAACGGCTCCTCCGACGCCACCAGGGACGTGCTCGCCGCCTGGGGCGGGCGCCTGGGCGGACGGCTCACGGTCCTCCGCCTGCCGGTGAACGTGGGCGCTCCCGCCGCGCGCGACTGGCTGCTTTCCCTGCCGGAAGTGCGGCGTTTTCCGTTCGTCGTGTTCCTCGACGACGATGTGGACCTGCCGGCAGACTGGCTGCGTCGGCTGGGAGCGGCCGCGACGGAGTGCCCCGAGGCCTCGGTGTGGGGCTGCCGCGTGGCCGACGACGCCAATCCCCTCGTGCTCCAGAGCGTGGATCTGAGCCCGCTGCCGCCGCCCGCCGGGGAGGACGGCGCGCCGTTGGTCCTGCCGCGTGCGCATCTGCAAGGGCCGGACCTGGGTCGGTACGCCTACCTGCGGCCCTGCGTGAGCGTCACGGGCTGCTGCCACATGCTGCGCACGGCGGACATCGACGCCGTGGGCGGCTTCGACATCCGTTTCTCGCCCACGCAGTACGACGATCTGGAACGCGACCTGCGGGTGGTTCTGACGGGCGGATGCGCGGCCTTCCAGGGACATTTGCTGGTGCGGCACAAGCGGCGCAGCGGGGAACTCGCCGAACGTTCACGCGCGGACATCGGCAACGCCGAGGCCAATACGCACAAGCTGTTGACCAAGCTGGGGCCCGAGGCCCTGGCGCGGGTGCGCGCGCGTGGCGAGAAGCTGCTGGAGGACGATCTGCTGCGCAAGATGGCGGAGCTGGGCTGAGGGCCATCCGGCCTGAGGGGCATCCGGCCTGAGGGGCATTCGACCTGAGGAGCATCCGGCCTGAGGACCATCCGGCCTGGGGCTTGGCCTTTCCCCGAGGTCATTGATCATCGCACCCGGCTGAAAGCCGAGGCCGCCATTTCCCCTGTGGCATCCGCTGGTGGGATTGGGCGGAACTCTTCGAATCACTGGCGTGCTGTCCGAAAGCCGAGGCTGTCATTCGGCCGTTCCGTCGAGGAAATCCGTCGTTTATGGGGCCAGGGCCGGCTGGCCGGGGCTCCCGTCGGAGAGCTCGCCGATAGCCGGATTCCCGGACCGCCGGGGCGCGTCAGTGCGTGCTCGGGCGTCCGGCTGGCTCGGCCGTGGCTCCATCCGCCGCTGCGGTCGAGGCGTGGCTGTGGCTCCCTTCGAGCAGGGACACGAGGCGCATTTGATCCTCCAGGCTGTCCAGCCGGAAGGATAATCCCATATGATAGGTTCCGTCGTCGTCATGGCTGAGCCGGCGCACTTTCGCGAGTAGGGGCAGCTGAACCTGCCGCGCGGCGTCGGTGAGCAGCAGGCGTACCTTGGTTTGCGGTCGCACCGGCGTTTTGGAGCGACAGCACAGGCCTCCGAAGCTCACATCCAACGCGTCGGCCGGGAAGTCGCCCCCCCGCGGATCGTGCAGGGTCAGCGGCAGCGGGTCGCTCAAAATGTAGCGCGGATGCCGGCGTTTGGGGTCGTGGTGGCGGCAAACGGTGTTGCGCAGGGCCTTGGCCTCGTAGAGCGCGCCGTCGGCATTGCTCACCAGGCTCTTCATCTCCAGCCCGTCCACGGGGTAGCAGGCCACGCCGATGCTCACGGTCACCGGCTCCAGCGCCTGCCCGTCGTAGATGACCATGTGCCCGGACACCGCCGCGCGGACACGCTCGGCCACGGCGCCCCCCTCGTCCGCGTCGGTTTGCGGCAGGAGTATGGCGAATTCCTCCCCACCGTAGCGCATGACGCGGTCGTACAGCCGCGCGGTCTGGGTAAGCAGGGCGGCGACGTCGCGCAGGGCTTGGTCGCCGGCGGAATGGCCGTAGGAGTCGTTGAATTCCTTGAAGTGATCCAGGTCGAGCATGAGCAGGGTGAAGCACTGGCCGAAGCGCTGGAAGCGCTCCATCTCGCGCGGGAGCTCCAGGTTGAAGGAGCGGCGGTTGAGCAAGCCGGTGAGCTCGTCGCGCAGGGCGTATTCCTCCTTCTGCTGCAACAGGCGCACCCCCACGAGCACGGGTTCGTGCATCATGGGCTCCACCTCGGTGAAATAGTCACAGGTGGCGGTGAGCAGGCTGACGCTCCGGCCCAGTGTCCCGGAGAGCTGACGCTGGTGGGTGAGGATGCCCAGCAGTTTGTGACGGGCCTCTTCCGGGGGTATTTCCAATCGGGCCAGCCGGTACATGGCCTCGGAGTACACGACATCGCCGTAGGATTCGGCCAGGGCGTCCCAGTGCTCGGGCGTCATGGCGCTGAGAGCGTTGGAGCGCTGCAACAGGTCCCTGAGCTTGGCGGAGAACTCGCGCCCATGTCGGAATGACGAAGTCATTGGCTGCCAACTCGTTTGATTGCTGAAAGTTTTGCGCAATCGACTCGGCTATTACGTACTGTCTAGGTTAAACCCCGGGCCATGTCAATGCGCAGACGGCTTGACCCCAGCGCCTCCACAGGGCAGAGAGAGGATGACCTGGACGCTTCCCATCCGCGCACGGCAAGGAGGAACACGGCATGACCTCGCGCTTTCGCAACGATGACGACGCCCTGCGCGTCAGGGTGGACACGGTGCTGCGCCAGCGGCGCTCCCTCGGGCTGGAAGGCCTCACTGGCGGGCTGGTCGCGGTGATCGTGGGCGTGGAGTCGGACCGTCTCCAAAGCGCGGCGGCGGACTTTCTGAACACCACCGGGCATGGGTTCGGCGCGTCCTTTGTCGATGCCCAGGGGGAGGGCTGCTCGCTGACCCTGCCGGGCTCGGCCGACTTCGTGTTTCGGGCGCGCGGGGCGGAGGTGTCGCCCTTCGCCGGGGAAATGCCAGGCCCAAAGAGCGCGCATCTGCCCCACACGCGCGTGGAGACCATGGCCTTCGCCTGCCGCGACGTGGAGCGCTACGCCGCTATGCAGAAGTCGCGCGGCGTGCGCTTCCTCACCGGATCGCCCGTGCGCCTGGCCGACGCCCTGTTCATTCAGACCGTTCCCTCGGCCGCCAGCGCCCTGTCCTACGGCTTCGTCCAATGGCTGGGGGCGGGCCGGAGCCTCGTCGGGGCGGACGCCCGGCCGGCCGGTTGGACGCTGACCAAGCCCGACCGGCCGCACCTGCGCAACATCGGCGTGTTCGACCACGCCTCGGTGCGCGTGCGCGCCCGCGACCGCGACGACGCCATCGTGGAGTTCCTGGAACTCACGGACTACGAGTTCTCCATGGCCGTGTACGTGGACAACCTCAACTCCATCACCAACGTGGCGCGTCTGGTCGGCGAGCCTTACGCCATGGTCATCACCTCCGGCCTTGGCGAAGCCGTTCCCGGCGTGGAGGGGCCCACCGAGCAGTTCATCCGCAACTACGGCCGGCGCATCCACCACCTCGCCTTCCGCACCGAGGCCATCGAGGCCACCTTCGAGGGCCTGCGGCAGCAGGGGATGCGGTTCCTGCTCGACCTCGTGGGGTCGCCCGGGGAGGGGCTCAAGCAGACCTTCAGCCGTCCCTCGGCGGAGACGCTGCTCGTCAACGAGTACATCTACCGGTACCAGGGCTTCGACGGGTTTTTCACCAAGAGCAACGTCACGCTTCTCACCGAGGCCACGGCCAGGCAGTAGCGGGACTTGACGTCCCTCGGTCGGAAGCATAGATGAAACACATGAACAAACGTTCAGATGTATCCGCGCCCGAAGCGGGGGCCCTTGAGGACATGGGAGAACTCGACGCCTGTGAACGTCCGTGCGTTCACGACGACCGCGTGGAGCGGGTGCGCGGACGCCTGCTGGACGATGCGGCGGCCGATGGCCTGGCCGAACTCTTCAGCCTGCTGGGAGACCGCACGCGGGTGCGCATACTTCATGCGCTTTCCCTTGGCGAGCTGTGCGTGTGCGACATCTCGGCCGCGCTCGGCGTCAGCGGTTCCGCCGTGTCGCACCAGCTGCGCCTTTTGCGCACGGCCAAACTGGTGCGCGCCCGCAAGGAGGGCAAGAACGTGTTCTACACCCTCGACGACGGGCATGTGCACACCCTCATCGGCCAGGGGCTGGAGCACGTTTTGGAGAGGTAGTTTTTTTTGAATTGAAATATGAACAAATGCTCATACGTTTGTATGATTGCGGAGGGACGATGTCCTGGGATTTGCTGGAGCGGCTGGTTATCGAAAGCTGGAACGTGTTGCGGGAGGCCGCGCCCTTCATGCTGTTCGGATTCCTTGTGGCCGGGCTCATCAAGGGGTTGCTGCCCGATGCGTGGATGACGCGGCATTTGGCGGGCCGTGGACCGCTCTCGGTGGTCAAGGCCGCGCTGTTGGGCGTGCCGTTGCCGCTGTGCTCCTGCGGAGTGCTGCCGGCCGCGCTGGGGTTGCGGCGCAAGGGAGCCGGACCGGGAGCGACCACGGCCTTCATGATCTCCACGCCCGAAACCGGGGTGGACTCCATCGCCGTCACCTATGCCATGATCGACCCCATCATGACGGTGCTGCGGCCGGTGGCCGCCTTTACCACGGCCCTGGTGGCCGGCCTGGCCGCCAATCTTCTGCCCGGGCGACTCGTGCCCACACCCGCGCAGGCCCCGGCGTGCGGATGCGGCTGTGGGTGCGGGCACGACGGGAAGACTCCCCCCGTGGGCTTGGGCGCGCGCCTGCGCGATGCCTTCGCCGACGCCTTCGGCGAAATGCTGGCCGACGTGGGCGGCTGGCTGCTCATCGGCGTGTTGGTCGCCGGGGTCATCGGCGTGTTGCTGCCCGCCGGCCTGCTCACGGAGATTCCCGGCGGCGAGCTGGGCTCCATGCTCGCCATGCTGGCCCTCGGCGTGCCGCTGTACGTCTGCGCCTCCAGCTCCACGCCCGTGGCCGCGTCGCTGTTGCTGAAGGGACTTTCGCCTGGCGCGGCTCTCGTGTTCCTCCTCACCGGCCCCGCCACCAACGCCACCACGCTCACGGCCATGGCGCGCACCTTCGGAGCGGCCCTCACCGGCGTCTATCTCGCAGCCATCTCCGTGTGCTCCATCGCTTTCGGCCTGCTCGTCAATCGCGCCTACACGGCCTTCGGCATCGATATCCACGCGGCCATCGGCTCCGTGAGCGAGGCGTTGCCTCAGGGAGTGGAGACCGCCAGCGCCGTCGCGCTGCTGCTGCTCGTCGTCCGGGCGCTGTTCAACCAGCGGGTCCGTCGCAGCGCCTCCGGCGTCTGCCGCGCCGACGAGCTGTGACGTTGCCCGGCGCTGTTCGCTGCCCGTCCGGGTCGGTGGATGGGCGTATTGTCGTGTAACGTGGAGTGAGTCCGGTGGACGCTGTATTCATGGAGCCAGCTTTCAGGTTGCGAGACGTTGCTCGCGTCCCATTCTCTTTGGCCGTTTGACGGGTTGGCCAGAAAGGTGATGTGATTCCGATGGAAGTTTGTGTGTGGAGCCAGCGGGGCGACTCGCTGGCTCTTTCATCCGCATTGGAGACGCAGGGGCGTCGCAACGCCGTCTGACGGGAGTTCCTCCCGTCCGCCCTGGGCTGCCGGGGCATCGGAAATGCGGGAGATGCCCGGACTCCGGGAATGGACGGCGCGCCGGGCGCATTGCTCGTTTCACCCCGGTGAGGGAGGAGTGCAAGCCGGCCGTTGTGAGGACGCGGGCAAGATAAAACGCCCCCGGCGTGGCGGCAGCGGAGTCCCCATTTTTGGGGGGGAGCTTGCGCTGGGCGGTGCGTGCCGTTCCCATGGGGGGCGGCCGTTGCGGGGCGTTGAAAATACGGGGGGGCCGGCCGGCGTCGGCGCGGGGGCCTGGACTTCAGGTACGTCGTGGCTGGTTGCATCGCCGTGTCGGAACACGCGGGGAGGCCTCGCCTGGAAAAACTGTCTCGCGAGGGTGACTACGCCTTCGGCGCGGCGAGCGCCTGCTCCACGGCCTCGGCCATGGTGGCGGCGTCGGCCGGCTGGTCCTCGCTCGCGCTCTCAACGAGGGCGATTTGCAGGTTCAGCTCGCGTTGCAGGGTCACGTTCTGGGGATCGAAATGCAGCTTCCAGACCACGGCGGCCTTCTGGGCGCGGTCCAGGCGAGCCAGCACGAGGCCGAGGAACACGATGGCCCGGTTGTTCTTGCGGTCCTTCTGCAGCAGCCGCTCGAACTCCACCTTGGCCTGAATGAACTGGCCCTGTCGGTACAGGCACTCGCCCAGACGCTGCCGGGCCTCGGCGTTGGCGCTCTCGGCGGCCAGGAACTCGCGGTAGAAGCCCACGGCCGCCCCGAAGTTGCCGGTGGCGAAGGCCTCGTTGGCCTGGGCCAGCACCGGCGCGGTTTGCGAGGCGGCGGCCACGGGGGCGTGTTCGCCCTCGCCGCGCACACGGTCCATGAAACCGAACAGCAGCCGGCGGCGCGAAACGTCGATTTCTTCCTTTCCGCCCTTTTTGTCGCGACCGAACACGCTCCCTCCTGGTGGCCGACGATGACCGCCGACCCTTGCGATTCCTGGCCGCACAGCATACTTGTTTCCCTCGCCGGGTCAAGGCCGCGAACGCGGCGGGGGAGGGCGACATGACGCACGCGGAAGCACATGGTTGGACGGGCAGGGCGCTTTTCGCCGACCTGTCCACGGGCGCGTTGGAGACGCGGATGCTCGCACTGGAGCCGTTGAGGCTGGGGGGACGCGGCCTGGGCGGACGGTTGCTCGCCGAACGCGCAGCCCTCGCGCCGGACGATCCGGCCCAGCCCGTGGTTGTCGCCGCCGGGCCGCTCACTGGCACGGGCGCGCCGGGCACGGACTTTTGCCACATCACCGCGCGTTCGCCTCTCACCGGCGCGGTGGGCGACGCGAGCCTGGGCGGCCGGCTTGGCGCGGAGCTCAAACGCGCCGGTTTCGACGCCCTCGTGGTCACCGGCCGGGCGGAGCGGCTGTGCGGCATCGAGATAGCGGACGGCGAGGCCCGCCTTGTCCCCGCCGGGGAGCTGGCCGGGCTCTCCGTGCCGGATGCGTTTTCGATGTTGCGCCAGCGTCACGCCCACGGGGCCCTGGCCGTGACCGGCCCGGCTGCGGACGCCGACGAATCCGGCCAAGCCTGCGCCTTCGCCACGCTCACCTGCGATCTGTACCATCTTGCCGGCCGCTGCGGCATGGGGCGCGCCTTCGGACTCAAGCATCTGAAGTTCCTGGCCGTGCGTGGTTCGGGCGAGGTCGCCGTGGCCGACCCCGGGGGCCTGGCCCGCGCGCGGGAGGACATCCTGCGCCTCATCGCTGCCTCGCCCGCGCTCATGGGCGCGCACGGTTTGTCCAGATTTGGCATGGGCGCGTTGTTCGACCTCATGGACGCCCGGGGCATGACGCCCACGGACAACTTCGCGCGCACGCGCTTCGCCGCCGCGCCGGGTCTCGACGCCCACGCCTACGCCTGCCGGCATCATCCGCTGTCGCGCGGTTGCGAGTCCTGCCCCGTGGCCTGCCTGCGCCTGTCCGGCGACGGCCGGCCCCTGCCGGAGTTCGACGCCATGAGTCATTTCTCGGCGCTCATCGGCAACGACGTGCTCGAACTGGTCATGCGCGCCAACGATTTTTGCGCCTGCCTGGGGATGGATCCCGTGAGCGCGGCCTCGGCGCTGGCCTGCCACCGCGAGATCACCGGCGAGACGCTCGATCCCGAGCGCGTGTTGGCGCTGCTGCTGGGCATGGCCGTGGGCCAGGGGCCGGAAGCCGCCGCCGGGCGTGAGCTGTCGCTTGGCGTGGCGCACTTCGCCGCCGGGCGTGGGCGACCGGAGCTGGCCATGACGGTGAAGGGGCTTGAACTGCCAGCCATGGATCCGCGCGGGGCCTATGGGCTGGCTCTGGCCTACGCCGTGGCCACCCACGGCGGTTCCAGCCTGCGCGCCGATCCCACCAGTCACGAGGTGCTGCGCAAGCCCGTGCCCACGGACCGCTTCGGCTTCGCCGGCAAGGCGCGCGTGGTCAAGCTCGCCGAGGACGCCTCCGCCGTGGCCGACAGCTTGTGCCTGTGCCCCCGGTTGCTGCTTGCCGCCGGTCTGGAGGAATACGGCAGGGCGCTGAGCGCTGCCACGGGCCTGCCCCTCTCGGGCGCGGACCTCGCGGCCGCCGGGGCGCGTATCGACTACCGCGAGCGGCTGCTCAACGCTGTCTGGGGGCTTTCGGCGGCGGACGACGATCTGCCTCCGCGATTCTTCGCCGAGGCCGGAAGCTCCACGCCGGACCTGCCGGTCCCGCCTCTGCCACGCGGCGGTTTCTTGGCCGAGCGCGCGGCCTACTACCGCATCCGTGGCCTGACGCCGGACGGCCTGCCTCGGCCGGAGATCGCGGCCGAGCTGGATCTAGCGTGGCCTGAGGGGCTGGCCCGACCGGTAGAGAACGCCGCGCCCGTGGCCAATTGCGAGGCCGCTCCCGATCCGACGGCGCTGCTCGCCACACGCTATGCGGAAAAGCTCGTCCACGCCGGGCTGTGCGCGTCCGGCCCGGATGGCCGGCCCGAACCCCTTTTCGCCGTGCAGAACGCCGAGGTGCGCTTCAGCCGTCGGGGGGACCCGCGCGAATCCGTGGCCGGGGCGGTCGTCCGCGAACTCGGCGCCGCGGCGCTGCTCCTCGCCGAGCCCGTGGGCGCTCGCGGGGCGGCCATGCTCGCCCTGGCCGAGGATGCCCTCGCGGCGGGCCGGGACATCGTCACGCCAGGCGACTGCGAAACGCGCACCTTTTTGCACGATCTGCCCGTGGTGCGCGGGCTGGACGCCCGGACCATCGCGGCGGCGCTGGCGCATCGCAAGGGCTGCATCGTGCTGGAGAACGGCCGGGCGCTCATGGCCGCCGCAGGCTCCGTGAGCCCGGAGCAACCCTTCGTCACCGCCAGCTCCATGGCCTTCGCCTGCCTCGTGGCCTACTTCTCGCGCCACCTGCGCGACCTGCGCGCCGGAGTGGTCATGACGGCCGATCGGCTCGCGCGTTTCGTCGCCATCCGCGCTCTTGTGGAGGCCGAGGCGGCGGCGAGACCAGTGGTCGATTCCGAACTCGTGGCCGGGCCTTTCGGCGATGCGGCGGCCGCCCGCGCGGCCATGATCGAGGTCGGCCGCCTCGTGGTGGAGCGGGGGCTGGTGGACTCCACCTTCGGCAACGTGTCCTGCCGCGTTTCCCCGCCGGCTGGCGACGAAGCGCGGGGTCCGGTCGACGGCGATCCCGCAGTGGACGTATGGAGCGCCGACGCCGTGTACGACGCCACGCCGGAACCGGCCGCCGGCGCGGGCGATCTGCTGCTCGTCAGCCAGACCGGAAGCGCGTTGGACGAACTCGCCGGCGTCATCGACGCCTGCCGCTTCGACGACGCCACCACCGTGGGCATCACGGCGTCGAGCGAGCTCGTGGCGCACCGGGCGATCTACGACGGCGGGCCGGCGCGGACCATTCTGCATGGGCACCCGCCGTTTTGCGTCATTTTGTCCATGGACTGTCCCAGGCTGGACTGCCCCGGGCTGGGCCAGTGCCACCGCGCGTGTTCCGAGCAGCGTGGGCTGACCACGGATTTAGGCGTATTCGTGCCCATCGTGCCCGGCGAGGTGGGGACCGGGCGCTACGGTCTGTGCCACACGCTGCCGCCGGCGTTGACGGCCGACGGAGGCCGGCCCGCCGCCATCGTCTATGGCCACGGACTGTTCGCCACCGGCGCGCGCGACTTCCGCGACGCCTTCGCCACGCTCTCCGGTGTGGAGCGCTTTTGTCTGCGGGAATACTTCCGCCGGGTGGACGAACTGGCGCGGGGACTGGCTGCGCAGTCATAGAAGGTTGTTCCCCCGGCCAGAATCGGTCGGATTGGTTTTGCGAAAGCGCAACGGCGAGATGAGAACCGGTTGAATATCCTTGCCAATGCCGGATTGACGATGGTTCGTCGAGAGGAGCTTGTGCGCCGGGTGGCGGCGGACGGGGGGAGGGAGCATGACGGAACAGCGGCGCGCGGCGCTTCTGCCCATGCTGGCGCTCTGCGCGGCCAGCATCCTGTGGGCCAGCGCGTACATCGCTTTCAAGCTGGCGTTCACCGCCTACGACACCATGTTCGTGGTCTTCGGCCGCATGGTGGTGGGCTCGGTGTGCTTTCTGCCGTTTTATCCGCGCTTTCGAGGCCAGCCGTACCGCAAGGGCGATTGGCGGCCCATCGTGCTCATGGGGCTGTGCGAGCCCGGGCTGTATTTCGTCTTCGAGACCATGGCCCTCAAAAATACCGGAGCGGCGCAAGCGGGCATGATCGTGGCCATGTTGCCGCTTCTGGTGGCCGTGGGCGCGCACTTTTGGCTCAAGGAGCGCGTCTCGGCGCGGACCTGGGCCGGATTTGGCGTGGCGGTCGCCGGCGCCGCGCTGCTCTCGGCCTTTTCCGCGCCGACGCAGGGCGCGCCCAGGCCGGTATTGGGCAACTTCCTGGAGTCCATCGCCATGTGCTGCGCCACGGGCTACACCCTGCTGCTCAAAAAACTCAGCGCGCGCTACTCGCCCATGTTCCTCACGGCCTCGCAAGCGCTGCTGGGGTGCGTGTTTTTCTTTCCGCTCATGTTTCTGCCCGGCCAGAGCCTTCCGCATGAGTTCGTCCTCGTGCCGGCGCTGGCCATCGTCTACCTGGGCGCGGCCAGCACGCTGGGAGCCTACAGCCTGTACAACTACGGCCTCAGCCGTATTCCCGCCAGCCAGGCCTCGGCCTTCATCAACCTCATTCCCGTCGCCACGGTGGTCATGGCGTGGCTGGCCCTCGGCGAGGTCTTCTCCTTTGGCCAGTATGCGGCCTCGGCGTTGGTGCTGGGCGGCGTGCTGCTCAGCCAGGACCGCGCCGGGAACGCGCGGAGCCGGGAGGGCTGACGCCGGTGTTTGGCATCTTTCGTGGGAAGAAAAGCCGGGCGTCCCCCGCGCCTCCGGCCGGTCCCGAACGTCTGGTCGTGGAGGGGCCGGACGGCCTCATCGTGACCGAACTCACTTTCGACCGCTTCTCCAGCCTGCGCATTTCCGTGCGGCCCGGCGGCGTGGTGCGCGTGCGCGCCCCAATTGGTTCGGACATGGCCTTCGTGCGCGGGAGCGTGCAGGCCAGGGCGGAATGGATCGCCCGGCATGTGGCGCGTCTGGCCGGGATGCGTCCCGTGCGCATGCTGGCGTATGTTCAGGGCGAAAAACACGCGCTGCTGGGACGTGAATACGTGTTGGACATCCGCCCGCCCGAGGCCGGCTGTCCGCGCGGGGTGCGCCTGGAGGGCGAGTCGATCGTCGTGCGTCTGCGCGATGCCGACCCCGGGCGCGTGCGCCGCGCGCTGGACGCCTGGTACCTGGATCAGTCCAGGGCCGTGTTCGCCCGGGTGTTGCGCGAGCTTTGGCCGCGCGTGGCGGGGTACGGCGCGGCCAGGGTGGCGGGCCTGAAGGTGCGCGCCATGACCAGCCGCTGGGGCACCTGCTCGCGCGCGGGCGTCATCACCCTCAACCGGCATCTGGTGCGCGCGCCGCTGGTCTGCGTGGAATATGTGGCCGCTCACGAACTCTGTCACCTGCTGTACTTCGGCCACGGCGCGGATTTCAAGGCGTTGCTCACGGCCGTCATGCCCGACTGGAAACGACGCCGGGCCTTGCTGCGTCGCTCGCTCACGCTTTGAGTCGATCTCTCCGTCCCTCCCCCCTTGACGAAATTCGCTCCTCCTGTATTGTCGAAAGAATCACGAACCGTTGGCATGTCGTCCCCGGGGTGGGTGGCGGCGGTCCGGTTTCTTTCCTGAAAGGGGGGGGAATATGTCCGGGAGGGGCCTTTTTCGGGCGCTGGTCATGTTGATCTGCGCCTCGTTCGTCTGGGGCGCGGGCGAAGCGGCCGCAGACGGGGCGCATGGAACCAAATGGTCGGGCGGCCGGGCTCTCAAGGCGCGGTTGGCCCTGGGGGGCAGGTTGTTCAAGGCGCAGTGCCTCTCCTGCCACAGCGTGGGCGGCGAGAACGACATCCGGCAGGCCACGGCCAACGTGTCCACTGTGGGCATGGAGGCCTATCTCACCGGCCAGGGACGCCTGTTCGAGCACATGCCCCTGTTCGAGGGGGGCGTGCGCGAGCGACGCGCCGTGGCCGAATACGTGAGCATCGTCATTAACCACCGCAAGCCCGACGACGTGGTGACCGTGCCGGTGAAACCGATCGCCTTCGACATGCCGACATTCGATCCGGCCAAGGACAAGTATGTGCTGCTGGCCTGGAACACCCTGGGGATGAAGTGCATCTCCGACTCGGACCGGTTCTTTTCGTTTTTGCCGCCGGGCAACGCCTTTGGCGCGGTGCTGATTGAGCGCGGCCCCCGGCCGAGGCTGGTGAGCGCCGGTGTGGAGCTGGACTACGCCGTGGAGCCTGGGTTCCGCAATCCCGCCGCACATGTCGATTTCTGGAAGTTCGCGCCCACGCTCGTGGGCAAGGAGCTGCCGCCCAACGTCTCCACTGCGGGCAAGGAACCAGTGGGCCAGATGGCCTTCAACGACAAGAGTCGCCAGTTCGAGGTGGCCGGCGTGCCGCTGACGCCGTTCTCCGATGACGGAAGCCTCAATCCCTATCCGCTCGTCACCGTCACGGCCAAGGCGCAGGTCGGCGGAGCGGTGCTGGCGCGAACGAAGCTCGTGGCGCCCGTGGATTCGGAAATGGGCTGTCGCAGCTGCCACGGTGGTCCCTGGCGCGTGGGCGGCGTGAGCGGCATCTCCGACGAGACGGCGCGCAACATCCTGGCCGTGCATGACAAGCGCTCCGGCACCAAATTGCTGGAGCAGGCCCAGGTGGGCAAGCCCGTGCTCTGTCAGAGCTGCCACCCTGACACGCTGCTGAACGCGGCCGGCGATCCCAAGCGGCTCAACCTGCCCGCCGCCATCCATGGCTTCCACGCCAATTACCTCACCGGCAGGGGCGAGGAGGTCTGTTCGCGCTGCCATCCCGACAGCCCCACGGGATTGACCCGCTGCCTGCGTGACAACCATCAGAAGAGTGGGATCGGCTGTTCGCGCTGTCATGGCCTGTTGGAGGACCACACCATCAGTCTGCTCAAGGGCGAGTTGGCCGCCGGCAAGGAGCGCGTCAACTGGCTGCTTGGCCACCTGAAGCCGCGCATGGTCGCCAGCGTGGCGGCCGTGAACGCCCGCAAGCCCTGGTTGCAGGAACCGGATTGCGCCACCTGCCACAAGGATGGCAAGCGCCCGGCCCGCAAGACCTCCATCGCCTTCAACAACTGGGGCGAAGGGCCGGCCAAGCTCTACCGCAGCCAGAAGGACGCCATGGGCGCGATGCCGTGCATCGGCTGCCACGGCGCGCCGCACGCCACCTACCCGGCGATGAGCGCCTACGGCAGGAATCGCGACAACATCCAGCCCATGCAGTACATGGGGCTGGCCGCCAGCCTGGGCGCGCGCGGCAATTGCCGCATGTGCCACACGCAGGACATGAAGGTGGACAAGCACCACGCCGCGCCCGTCATGCTGCGCACGCAACGATAGACCGGCGTGGCGGGCGGCCCGGGATCCCCCGCCGGGCCGTCCGCCGCGCCTTCCGCTTCGGTCGCGCCTGTGCTATTGCGCCGGGCATGAACCACTTCCCCGTCCCTAAGGACGCGCTGCGCCGCAAGGTGGACGCGCGTCTTCTGCCCTATCTGTTCGCGCTCTACGTGGTGGCCTACCTGGACCGGGTCAACGTGTCCTTCGCGGCGCAGGGGCTTTCCGCCGACTTGGGCTTCTCCGGCGCGGTGTTCGGCCTGGGGGCCGGCATCTTCTTCGCCGGGTACGTGCTCTTCGAGGTGCCGAGCAATCTCATCCTGCGCCGGGTTGGCGCGCGGCTGTGGATCGCCCGCATCATGCTCACCTGGGGGGTGGCCGCCTGCGCGCTGGCGCTGGTGCGCACGCCCGGCGCGTTCATCGGACTGCGCTTTCTGCTTGGCGTGGCCGAGGCCGGTTTCCTTCCAGGGGTCATCTATTACCTGACCCTGTGGTATCCGCCGGAGGGCCGCGCCCGGGCCGTGGCCCTGTTCATGGCCGCCACGCCCGTGGCCGGAGTCATTGGAGCGCCCATGTCCGGGCTCATTTTGAACATGCACGGCCTGCATGGGCTGGCCGGCTGGCAGTGGCTCTTCGTGCTGGAGGGACTTCCGGCGGTGCTGCTGGGAGTCTCCGTGCTGCGCTGGCTGCCCAATGGTCCCGGCGACGCCCGTTGGCTGGATCCGGCTGAGCGCGAGGCTCTCGCGGTGGCGCTGAACGGCTCCGGCGCTGACGGCGCGCCCACGGCGGGCGACACGGCGGGCGACACGCGGGAACGCCCGCTGCTGCGCACTCTCGCCGGGCTGGCGCGCAGCCGGCAGGTATGGCTTTTGAGCGCGGCCTACTTCGCCCTGTGCGTGGGCATGTACGGGCTGGTCATGTGGCTGCCCACGCTCATCGGCGAGGTGCTGGGCCAGGATTCCACACCGCTGCGGGTGGGGCTGCTCACCGCGGTGCCGTATCTCGGCGGTGCCGTCGGCATGATCGTCATCGGTCGGCATTCCGACGCCACGGGCGAGCGCCGCTGGCACACGGCGGGGCCGCTTTTCGCCAGCGCCGCCGGTTTCGCTCTGAGCCTTTTGCCCGTGGGCGGAGTGTGGTGGAGCTTGTGCTGCTTCACCGTGGCCACTATCGGGCTATGGGGTCTGCTCGGTCCGTTCTGGACCATTCCCACCGGATGGCTGACGGGCGCGGCCGCCGCCGGCGGGGTGGCGCTCATCAATTCCATCGGCAACATCGGCGGCTTCGTGGGCCCCGCGCTGGTGGGCTATGTGCGCGACGCCACGGGCGGCCACGCGGTGGGCTTCCTCGTCATCGCGGCGGTCATGGCCCTGGGGGGCTGTTGCGTGCTTGCCGCCACGCCGCGCCGCCTCCGCTGATCCCGGCTCTTCCAAAGCCGCCCGGTACCGCGTGGCGGCGGAAATTCCGCCCCGCGCTTGCACATCTTGCGCGTGGCGGCATCGCCGAAGTCCACGGGCCTCCAGTCGCGCCGGGCGACTTCGCGCAGCCCCGCCGCGCGGAACGCCGTTTTGTATTCGTCGAAGGTGTGGGCGAAGGTCGTCATGCGCACGGTCCCGCCAGCGTCCTCGAAGTGCGCGGCAGGTTGCGCCCGCGCCACAGCCGGATTCATTCGTCTTCCCAAGTTATTATCGAAGCGTCAGCCCCTCCGGGATTGCCGAAGGTGTCGTCTCCGGCGGTCTTGCGGCCGTCGGCCGCCTCGACGGGCGGGGATGCTTCCGCCAGGGAATCGCTTGGGGATTGGCGTGGCCGCATCGGTGTCCCCTGGGCGTGATTCCTTTCAGGGGCGGGCCTGTCGTTGTCCGGCGCGTCGCGGACCGTGCGGCTCCGCCAGAACGGTTATCCTGTCGCCAGCGCCGTGTAGCGGGGCAACTCCGCCCATCGGACGAAAAAAGCGGGCCGGAAGATTCGCTCTCCCGGCCCGCCGTTTTGTTGGTCATCGTTTGGTCTAGAACAGACCCTGTTTCATCAGGTCGGCGTCGTTGCCTGGTTCCGTGGCGTTGGCGTTGGCAGTGGCGTTGGCGTTCATGTCGGTCTGCGCCGGCTGCGTGCCCTCGTAGAACGGCAGGAAGTAGCCCTCGCCGGCCGGCCCCGTAATGTGCGCCCACGCGACGTTCTGGGGTGGCTGGAAGTCGTCGGCCGGGAATTCGCTTTCCACCGCCTTGCGATAGTTCAGCCAGATGGGCAGGGCGGTGCGCGCGCCGGAAGCCCCGCGTCCCATGCTTTGCAACTGGTCGTACCCCACGTACACGCCGGTGAGCAGGTGCGGGGTGAAGCCCATGAACCAAGTGTCCTGCTCGTTGTTGGTTGTGCCGGTCTTGCCGGCCAGCGGACGGCCGAGCGCCTTGGCCGCGGCGCCCGTGCCCACGTTGATGACCTCCTTGAGCATGGAGGTCATGACGAAGGCGTTTTGCGGACTGATGGCCTCCACCGCCTGCGGCTCGGACTTGTACAGGGTCTCGCCCCAGGGGCTCTTGACGCTGAGCACGAGGCGCGGCTTGACGTACGAGCCTCCGCGCGGGAAGGCCGTGTAGGCTTGGCAGAGGTTCATGAGCGTGACGGCCGAGGAACCGAGGGCGATGGAGAGGTTCTCCGGCAGCTCGGAATCAATGCCCAGGGCGCGTGCGCGTTCGATGACCTTCTTGACGCCGATCCTCTGCGCCACGCGGACGGTGACGAGGTTGCGCGACTTGGCCAGCGCTGTGGCGAGCAGGGTTGGGCCGTAGAAGGTGTCCTCGTAGTTTTCCGGCCGCCAGACGTTGCCGGTTTCGGCGTTGCCGAAGACGACGGGCGCGTCCATGACGATGCTGGCGGGCGTGAAACCGTTGTCCAGCGCCGCGCTGTACACGATGGGCTTGAAGGACGAACCGGGCTGGCGTTTGGCCTGGGTGGCGCGGTTGAACTGGCTCTTGTCGAAGCTGAAGCCGCCCACCAGGGCCACCACCTCGCCGGTGTCGGGCTTGATGGACACGAGCGCGCCCTCGGGGCCGGGATCGCGCTCCAGGGCGAGGGAGTAGTCGCCGCCGCCGCGCGCCTCGCGCACGCTGGCCCAGACCACGTCGCCCTTGTGCAGAATGCGCGTGATGTCGCCGGGCACGGGCGCGGCCGCGCCGGAGACGTCCTTGCGGCCGTTGCGACACCACATGGTGGTGCTGGCGGGAATCACACCCGTGTATTGGCCGAAGCGCACCTGTGCGCGCTCCCGGCTGGTTTCCATGATCACGGCGCGCACCCAGCTGCCGGGCTTGAGGTCCTCGGTGATGCGGGTGTCGTCGAGGAACCGCGCGTAGTCCTCGGGCTTGTTGATGTGCCCGGCGGGGCCTTCCCAGCCGCGGGTTTTGGCCATGTCGCCCAGGCCGCGGCGCATGGCGTTGTCCGCGGCGATCTGGTGCGGCAGTTCGCAGGCCGTCTGGACGGTGAGCCCGCCCTGATACACCTGGTCCTCGCCGAACTTGTCGATGAGGAAGCGGCGCACGGCCTCCAGATAATACGCACCAACCTTCCAGGAGTGGTCCTCCATGCTTTTGTAGACCAGCTTCTGGTTCATGGCCTCGGTATATTGCCCCTGGGTGATCCACCCCTGGGAGAGCATCTGCTCCAGCACGTACTTCTGCCGGGTCTTGGCGGCGACGGGGTCGGCCAGCGGGTTGTAGCGGCTGGGGGCCTGGGGCAGGCCGGCCAGAACCGCCGCCTCGGCCAGTGTCAGATCCTGCACGTGCTTGCCGAAGAACTCGCGCGCGGCGGCCTCGACGCCATAGGACTTGGAGCCCAGGAAGATCTGGTTGAGGTAGATGGTGAGGATCTCATCCTTGGTGAGGTAGCTCTCCAGCCGGTAGGCCAGCACCGCCTCCTTGATCTTGCGCTCGAAGCTCTTTTCCGGCGAGAGCAGCAGGCGTTTGACCACCTGCTGGGTGATGGTGCTGCCGCCCTGCCGGATGCCGCCGGCCTTCAGGTTCATGAGCGAGGCGCGGAAGATGGCCCAGGGGTCGATGCCGTCATGTTTGTAGAAGCCCGCGTCCTCCGCAGCCAGGAAGGCCTTGGGAAGGTAGGGCGGCATATCCTGTAGCCGCACAAGAAAGCGTTTTTCCTTGTAGAAGTAGCCGAGCACGTGGCCGTCGCGCGTGAGCACGGTGGTGACCAGTGGTGGCTTGTAGTCCGTGATGTTGCGGAAGCCGGGCAGATCACGCGAATAGAACCAGAAGGCCAGGAAGGCGCACAGGGCCGCACCCGCCGGAATGGCCACGATGATCCAGAACAACTTGCGCTTGAAGCGTCGTTTCCATCTCATGGAGGGATTGCGTCTGTCTTGTGGTTGTGTGGAAGCGTTGCGTGGTGGCATTTACTTTTTCTCCTGCAGGCCCCAGGCCGTGCGCAGGCTGGCGTACAGCCCGTGGATGTCCTTGCCCGTCATGCCGAGAATCCCGCCCAGACCGGCTCCGCCGCGGCGTTCGCGCTGGGCCTGGCAGGATTCCATTTCGAAATAGAGCGTCCGCCCTCCCTGAATCCAGAAAGGGAACAGTCGGCAATACAGCGGTCGCGCCTCGCGGGGGAGGGCACAGCCATCGGTTTTCAACAGCGCGCAGGCCCCGCCGGGCAGAATGGTCAGCCGGTCGTGTCCGCCCCCTGGTGGAAAGAGCCGCGCCAGCGCCTCCTCCTCGCCGGGAAACAGTCGCGCCAGATTCTCGGCGAAGGCCCGCGTGTTCTCCTGCCGGGTAAAATGTTTCAGTCGCGCTCCGGCGGCTTCCATGCGCGCGCGCTCGACGGCGGAGACGGGAAAGCACAACTCCTCCTCGCCCGGGCGCAGCGCGCAGCAGGTGCCGCCATGCAGCGCGCAGCGGGCGCACACGCTCCCGTCGTCCGTCTCCGGCATCGTCATCCCGCCGCGAAACGCACGTGCCCCTTGCCCAGCAGGTCGTGCATGTGCACCAGCCCGGCCAGGGTGCCGTCCCCGCGCAGCACGGGCAGAACGGTGATCTGCCGCGCCTCCATGAGGTCGAGCACGTGCGCCGCGCTCTCGGTGGCCGGCACGGAGAGCGAATCGCGCGTCATGACCTCGGCCACCCGCCGGTTGGGATCGAAGCCCTTCTGCACCAACATGCGCCGCACGTCGCCATCGGTGAGCACGCCGGCGAGCCTGCCCGATGCGTCGGTGAGGGCGGCCAGACCGAGACCGCCGGCGTTGAGCACGGCGAGCGCGTCGCCCACGGTGGCGTCCTGTCCGGTCGTGGGCAGGTTCTCCGTGTGCATGAGCTGGCCAACGGGCTGGGAGAGCCGCGCGCCCAGCGCCCCGGCGGGGTGCACGCGCTTGAAATCGCCCTTGCCGAAATCCTTGATGCGCATGAGGCACACGGCCAGCGCGTCGCCAACGGCCAGCGTGGCCGTGGTGCTGGTGGTGGGGGCGAGATTGAGCGGGCAAGCCTCGCGCGGGACGCGTACCTCGATGGTCACCTCGGCCATGCTGCCCAATGTGGACGTGGCGCTGGAGGTCATGGCCACGATGCGCGCGCCCAGGCTCTTCAGAGCCGGCAACAGGTTGTTCAGTTCGTCGGTCTCGCCGCTGTTGGAAAGGGCCAGCACCACGTCGCCCGGGCGGATCATCCCCAGGTCGCCGTGCGCTCCCTCCACAGGATGCAGAAAAAACGCGGCCGTGCCGGTGCTGGAAAGCGTGGCCGCGATCTTGCGGCCGACCAAGCCGCTTTTGCCGATGCCCGTGACCACCACGCGGCCCTTGCAGCCGGCGAGGAGGGCCAGCGCCTCCTCGAAGCCGCCGTTCAGCTGCCCGCGCGCGGCGGCGATGCCCTCGATCTCGATGTCGAGCACCTCGCGGGCCAGGGACAGCCAGCCCCCGGCGGGCGGCTGCGTCCCGCCGCACGGATTGGGGGCGGCCCCTTCGATCTTCGTCACAGCAAACCCTCCTGGGGTGTCGCGGTGGGCATTGTCGCCCGTCCGCCTAGCCGGTGACCTTGCTCTCGTTCTCCAGGCACATCTTGCCCTGGCCGCCGCATGGCTCGATGGGATAGTTGCCGTCGAAGCAGGCCAGACAGTGGGCGTTCTTCTCCGTGACGGAGTCGAGCAGGCCGGGGATGGACAGGAAGTGCAGGCTGTCCAGCCCGATGAACCGGGCGATGTCGTTCACCGGGGTCGTGGCCGCGATGAGCTCGCCCTTGCTGGAAAAATCGATGCCGTAGAAGCACGGGAAGCGGATGGCCGGGCAGGAGACGCGCATGTGGATTTCCCGCGCGCCCAGTTCCCGCAGTTTCTTCACGCGCGTGCGGATGGTGGTGCCGCGCACGATGGAGTCCTCGACGATGACGATGCGCTTGCCCTCGATCATGCTGCGCACGGGGTTCAGCTTCACCCGCACGCTGAAGTTGCGCATATCCTGACTGGGCTGGATGAAGGTGCGTCCCACGTAGTGGTTGCGGATCATGGCCAGCTCCAGCGGCAGACCGGAGGCCTGCGAGTAGCCCACGGCCGCGTAGTTGCCGGAGTCGGGGAAGGGCATGACGTAGTCCGCCTCCACCGGGGCCTCCTTGGCCAGGGTGGCGCCCATGGTCTTGCGCCGCTCGTACACGCCCTCGTCGAAGACGATGGAGTCCGGTCGGGCGAAGTAGATGAGTTCGAAGATGCACTCGCGCTTGGGCGCGGTCTCCAGCAGCCGGTGGCTGGTGAGCCGTCCGCCCTCGATGACGATCATCTCGCCGGGTTCCACCTGCCGGATGTACTCGGCCTCGATGAGGTCGAAGGCGCAGGTCTCGGAGGCGAAGACGTAGTTGTCGTTCAGCCGGCCCAGCACCAGCGGCCGCACCCCGTGGGGGTCGCGCACGGCGATGAGCTTGTCGTTGGCCATGATGAGCAGCGAGTACGCGCCCTTGACTCGCGCGCAGGCCTTCTGGATGGCCTCCTCGATGGTGCCGTCATTGAGATATTTGGCGATGAGGTGGACGAAGATCTCGGTGTCCATGGTGGTCTGGAAGATGGAGCCCTCGTTCTCCAGCTCGCGGCGGAGCTCCAGCGTGTTCACGAGGTTGCCGTTGTGTCCGACGGCGATGTGCCATTTTTTGAAGCGGACCAGAAATGGCTGGGCGTTGCGGATGAGCGAGACACCGGTGGTGGAGTAGCGGATGTGGCCCAGGGCGATGTTGCCCTTGAGCTCCTTGCCCAGGTGGCGCTCGTTGAACACGTCGTGCACGAGGCCCATGCCCCGGTGCTCGCGGATGGCCGCGCCGTCCCAGGTGACGATGCCGGCCGACTCCTGCCCGCGGTGCTGCAGGGCGTAGAGCCCGAAATAGGTCATGCGCGCGGCCTCGGGATGGCCGTAAATGCCGAAGAGTCCGCAATACTCGCGTTTCATTGGGGGTGTCCTTGCGTTGGTGTCCAGGCCGGGGACGACGCCTCGCGCGCCGGGGGCTCTTCCGTCCCCCGACCGCCCGGCCCTGGCGCGGCGCGCCGGAAGCTAACCGCCGTAATAGTCCTGCAGACAGCGCACGCCAAGCCCGTGGCCGCGTTCCTCGCGGATGGCCTGGGCCATGGCCGCCGCGCCCGAAACCGTGGTGGTGTAGGGCACGCCATACATGAGCGTGGTCTGCCGGATCTCCTTGGAGTCGTTGACCGTCCGTTTGCCGGAGGGCGTGTTCACCACCAGGGCGATCTGCTTATTCTTGATGAGGTCCACCACGTTGGGCCGGCCCTCGTTGACCTTGAGCACGCGCTCCACGTGGACGCCCTTGGCGTGCAGATGGTCGGCCGTGCCGCCGGTAGCCACGATGTGGAAGCCCAGTTCCTCGAAGTTCTTGGCCACGGGGGTGATGAGCGCCTTGTCGCGGTCGTTGACGGAGAGGAACACCGTGCCCTGGGTGGGCAGGCGCTGGCCGGCGGCCAGCTGCGCCTTCATGAACGCCTTGCCGAAGGTGGAGTCCAGCCCCATGACCTCGCCGGTGGAGCGCATTTCTGGTCCCAACAGAATGTCCACGCCGGGAAAGCGGTTGAAGGGGAACACCGATTCCTTCACGCTCACGTGGCCCTTCTTGCGCATGTCCCAGGGCTTCAGGTCGCGCAGCTTCTCGCCCAGCATTATGCGCGTGGCCAGCTTGGCCAGAGGCACGCCGGTGGCCTTGCTGACGAAGGGCACCGTGCGGCTGGCGCGCGGGTTCACCTCGAGAATGTACAGCTCGCCATCCTTGATGGCGTACTGGATGTTCATGAGGCCGATGACCTCGAGCTCGCGGGCGAGCTCCTTGGTCTGGCGCTCGATCTCGGTGACCATCTCCGGGGCGATGGTCTGCGGCGGCAACATGCAGGCGGAGTCGCCCGAGTGGATGCCGGCCTGCTCGATGTGCTCCATGATGCCGCCGATGTAGGTCTGCTCGCCGTCGGAAAGGGCGTCGCAATCCAGCTCGATGGCGTTCTCCAGGAACTTGTCGATGAGGATGGGGTGCTCCGGCGAGATGACCACGGCCTTGCGGAAGTAGTTGTCGAACTGCTCGTCGTCGTAGACGATCTCCATGCCGCGGCCGCCCAGCACGTAGGAGGGGCGCAGCACCAGAGGGTAGCCCAGGCTTTCCTTTATCTCGTTGGCCTGGGTGAGCGTCATGGCCGTGCCGCTGGAGGGCTGCTTCAAATGCAGTTTGCGGATGAGCGCGGAGAATAGCTCACGGTCCTCGGCGCGGTCGATGCTCTCGGGACTGGTGCCCAACAGGTTCACACCGGCCTTCTTCAGCGCCACGGCGAGGTTGAGCGGCGTTTGCCCGCCGAACTGCACGATGACCCCGAGCGGCTTCTCGAACTCCACTATATTCAGCACATCCTCGTAGGTCACGGGCTCGAAGTACAGCCGGTCGCTGGTGTCGTAGTCCGTGCTCACGGTCTCGGGGTTGGAGTTGACCATGATGGATTTGACGCCCCTTTCCCGGAGCGCGAACGAGGAGTGGCAGCAGCAGTAGTCGAACTCGATGCCCTGGCCGATGCGGTTGGGACCGCCGCCCAGGATCACCACCTTCTTGACGTCGTGGCTTTCGCTCTCGCGGCCGGTCTCGTAGGTGGAGTAGTAGTAGGGGGTGTAGGCCTCGAACTCCGCGGCGCAGGTATCCACCTGGTAGTACGTGGGCGTGACGCCGAGCGTTTTGCGCAGGGCGCGCAGGGCGTCCTCGCTGGTGTTCCACAGCACGGAGAGCTGCTTGTCGGAGTAGCCGCAGCGCTTGGCCTTTTTCAAAAGCGGCGGCAGGGCCGGATTGTCCGCGCTGACGTGTTCGCTGTGGCCGAAGGCGGAGAGTTCGGCCTCCAGGGCCATCAAATCGCGCAGCTGGCGCAGGAACCACGGGTCGATGTGTGTGGCCGCGTAGATCTCGTCGTCGGTGAAGCCGGTGCGCATGGCGTTGCGCACGGCGAAAAGCCGGTGGCTGTTGGGCTTGCGCATCAGGCGCAGCAGCTCGTCGTGGTCCTGATGGCACTGCTCGAAATGTTTGCCCAGGCCGGGCGCTCCCACTTCCAGCGAGCGCAGGCCCTTTTGCAGCGCCTCCTTGAAGGTGCGGCCGATGGCCATGGTCTCGCCCACGCTTTTCATGCTCGTGGTGAGGTAGTCCTCGCTGCCGGGGAACTTCTCGAAGGTGAAGCGCGGAATCTTGATGACGCAGTAGTCGATGGACGGCTCGAAGCTGGCCATGGTCTCGCGCGTGATGTCGTTGGGAATCTCGTCGAGCGTGTAGCCCACGGCGAGCTTGGCGGCGATCTTGGCGATGGGGAAGCCCGTGGCCTTGGAGGCCAGCGCGGAGGAGCGCGACACGCGGGGATTCATCTCCACCACGATCATGTCGCCGTTTTGCGGATTGACGGCGAACTGCACGTTCGATCCGCCGGTCTCCACGCCGATTTCGCGCATGATGGCCAGCGCGACGTCGCGCATCTTCTGGTACTCGTCGTCGGTCAGCGTCTGGCTGGGGGCCACGGTGATGGAGTCGCCCGTGTGCACGCCCATGGCGTCCATGTTCTCGATGGAGCAGATGATGACGCAGTTGTCCTTCTTGTCGCGCATCACCTCCAACTCGAATTCCTTCCAGCCCAGCACGCTCTGCTCGATCATGATCTCGCTTTTGATGCTGGCGGCGAGTCCCTGGGCGGAAATCTGCTCCAGGTCCTCCATATTGTAGGCCACGCCGCCGCCGGTGCCGCCCATGGTGAAGGCCGGGCGGATGATGAGCGGGAAGGGCAGCTCGGTGCCGATGCGGCGCACGTCCTCCATGGTGTGGGCGATGCCGCTCCTCGGCACCTTGAGGCCGATCTTCTCCATGGCGGCGCGGAAGAGCTCGCGGCTCTCGGCCTTCTCGATGACGGGCACGGAGGCTCCGATGAGTTCGACGTCGAATTTTTCCAGCACGCCCATTTTGGCGATGGAGAGCGCGGTGTTCAGCGCCGTCTGCCCGCCGAGGGTGGGCAGCAGCGCGTCCGGGCGCTCCTTCTCGATGATCTTGGCCACGGTGCCCGGCTCGATCGGCTCGATGTAGGTGCGGTCGGCCAGTTCCGGGTCGGTCATGATGGTGGCTGGGTTGGAGTTCACCAGAACGACCTCGTACCCTTCCTCTTTGAGGGCCTTGAGGGCCTGGGTGCCGGAATAGTCGAATTCGCAGGCCTGACCGATGACGATCGGGCCGGAGCCGATGAGCATGATCTTTTTGATGTCTGTGCGCTTGGGCATTTCTCCGCCGCTGGGTGAGAGGTTTCTACCGTGCCTTGAAACGGGAGAGATGTACGCGATATGCCCCGGGCAGGCAAGTGGGAAGGGTCGCCGGAACGTGGGGCGGCCCCCGCCCTAAAGCCCTTGTCCGGCCGGCCGATAAGGACAGCGTGGGGCGCAACGCCTCCTCTTCGAAGAACATACCCTTTGCCGAGGCCGGGGATGGAGAATGGCTCCTTCCCCGGCCTCGCGCGTCTCACGCCGCCATTGCGTATGCGCCTCGCTATCCCTCCGTCTCCGTCACGTCCGTCGGAAGATCCGTCGGGATATTTTATTCTAACTATTACAGTCGATGATATGAACGACGAATTGCCAGCTCATCCCCTATTATACCTTGACATATTGCGTAGTGTTCAGCAGGATTGTCATGGTGAGAACTCACAAGGCGGTTCCCCACGTCTTTCTGGCACCATAAGCGCAAAGCGAGGAAACCATGCAGCTCCATTCGATCAAGCAGAAAATTGCGGTCGCGGCTGGCGTCTGTCTGTTGGGGACGGCGGCGATACTTGTCGCCTATGGCGTGATTTCCGGCATCTTCACTCAGCGCTTCATTTCCGAGCGGGTGGGAACCCTGTTGCGCCAGACGGCGAGATCGCAACTGGAGGTCCTGGCGACCAGCCAGGCCGGAACCGTGGGCAGCGCCCTGCAGGACAACCTGGACACGGCGCGCACCACCTCCAAGGTCTTCGAGGTGCTGCGCGGGAAAATCGGCAAGGACTCCCTGCGCGGGATTTACGACGCCATTCTGCTGGCGAATCTGGAGAACAATCCGGAGTACCTCGGTTCGTACTCCGCCTGGGAGCCGAACGCGGTGGACGGGGCGGACTCCAAGTACGCCGGCACGGCCGGATATGACGCCAGCGGGCGGTTCATTCCCTATTGGAATCGCGATCCCAACGGAAAAATCGCCCGCCAGCCGTTGGTTGAGTATGAAAGTCAGGACAAGCACGCCAACGGCGTGCGCAAGGGCGGCTGGTACCTCGGCCCGCGCGAGACCGGCAAGGAGAGCGTGCTCGATCCCTTCCCCTACATCGTGCAGGGGCAGCGGGATTGGCTGACCACGATTTCGGTGCCCATCAAGAAGGACGGCAAGTTCCTTGGCGTTTCCGGCACGGACCTGCGCCTGGGCTTCCTGCAGGAACTGGCCGTGAAGGTGAACAGCGGTCTGTATGGCGGCAAGGGGCAGGTGCTCATTGTCAGCCACCTGGGACTCGTCGTCGCCAACAGCGCCGATCCCAAGAGCATCGGCCAGTCCGTGGGCGGCATCCTCGGCGACGCCCAGGCCGTTCTCGGCGATATTCAGGCCGGCAAGTCCTTCTCCGGCGAGACTGACGGCGGCAAGTTCATGATGGCCTTCGCTCCGGTGCGGCTTGGCCGCACGGGCAAGCCCTGGTCCGTGCTCATTCGCCTGCCCAGTTCGGTGGTGATGGCCGACGCCATCGCCCTGGACGGCGATCTCTCCTCCCGGGCGCGCTGGGGCGCCGTGCTTCAGGTGGGCGTGGGGCTGCTGGTGGCCTGCGCGGGCATAGCGCTGCTGTGGATCTTCGCCGAATCGCTCACCAAGCCCTTGCGTCGCGCCGCCGGCTATGCGGGCTCGGTGGCCGAGGGCGATTTCAGCCAGCAGCTCGACATTCAGCAGGATGACGAGATTGGCGCCCTGGCCAAGGCCCTGCGGACCATGGTGGCGAATCTGCAGGCCATGATCGCCCAGGCGGAGGCCAAGGGCGAGGAGGCCCAGCGCGAAACGGAGAACGCCAAGAAGGCCATGGCCGAGGCCCACGAGGCCCGCGCCGCGGCCGAGCGCGCCAAGGCGGAGGGCATGATGCAGGCCGCCCATCAGCTCGAAAAGGTCGTGGAGGTCGTCTCCAGCGCCAGCGAGGAGCTTTCCGCCCAGGTGGAGCAGTCCAGCCAGGGCACGGAGCGACAGGCCGCCCGCGTGAGCGAGACCGCCACCGCCATGGAGGAGATGAATTCCACCGTCCTTGAGGTGGCGCGCAGCGCCTCCCGCGTGGCGGAGTCGACCGCCGCCGCCAAGCACAAGGCCGACGAGGGCCGCGGCATCGTCGAGAAGGTCGTGGCGGGCATTGGCTCCATGCAGAAGGTTTCCGTGGAGATGAAGGAGGACATGAATCTGCTGGGTAAGCAGGCCGAGGACATCGGGCAGATCATGAACGTCATCTCCGACATCGCGGATCAGACGAACCTGCTCGCCCTCAACGCCGCCATCGAGGCGGCCAGGGCGGGCGACGCCGGCCGGGGCTTCGCCGTCGTGGCCGACGAGGTGCGCAAGCTCGCCGAGAAGACCATGACCGCCACCAAGGAGGTCGGTTCGGCCATCAGCGGCATTCAGAACGGCACCCGCAAGAACCTCGACAACGTGAGCCGCGCCGTGGCCACAGTGGAGCAGGCCACCGGTCTGGCCAACCAGTCCGGCGAGGCGTTGGGCGAGATCGTCGCCCTCGTGGACACCGCCGCCGACCAGGTGCGCAGCATCGCCACGGCGAGCGAGCAGCAGTCCGCCACGAGCGAGGAGATCAACCGTTCCGTGAACGAGATCAACCGCATCAGCTCCGAGACCGCGGACGCCATGCGCCAGTCCAGCCAGGCCGTGACCGACCTCGCCGGGCAGGCCCAGGCCCTGCGCGCGCTCATCGACAAGATGAAGACCGGCGGCTAGCCGGGCGTTTCGATCGGCACGTCATGCGCGGCGGCGGGGGGAGACCTTCGCCGCCGCTTTTCGTCGCCGCCACCAATCTTTCACACTGGCGTCACCACAGCGACCGCCAGCGCCGCTAGCCTGCGCCCAAACAATGCAACCACGGAGGTTCGCATCCATGGACAATGGCTCACGCAACGGCGGACTCAACCGGCGCGACATGCTGCGCCTTCTCGGTGCGGGCGCGGTGGCGGCCATGCTTCCGGGCATGATGCCCGAGGCGCGTGGCGACGCGGGCGGAAAAGACGCTCCCTTCGATCACGCCAAGGGACCGGGCGTCATCTTCGTTGTGGGCGACGGAATGCCCACCGGCGTGGTGCGCGCCATGCACGAGATCCGCACCGGCGTTTTCGGCCGCAAGGACTCCAATCTCTACGCCCGCCTGCGCGACGCCAAGTCCAGCATCGGCTACATGGCCACCGCGAGCCTTTCGAGCATCGTCACCGATTCCGCGCCCGCCTCGGCCGCCTGGTCCACCGGCGTGCACACGGTCAATCACACGCTCGCGGCCCTGCCGGACGGCCGCCCCCTCAAGACGATCTTCGAGCTGCTGAAGCCGCGCGGCGTGGCCTGCGGTCTCGTCACCACCACGCGCGTCACCCACGCCACACCCGCCGCCTGGGTCTCCCACCAGCTCGACCGCGACAAGGAGGACGACATCGCCGCGGAGATGCTGGCCTTCAAGCCCGACGTGCTGCTTGGCGGCGGCCGGAAACACTTCGAAGCCAAACACCGCGAGGACGGCCGGGATCTGCTCGCCGCCCTCGCCGCCGCCGGGTGCGACGTCGTGACCGACCGCGCGGGGCTGCTCGCCGCGCCCGCCGCCGTCACCCCCCTGGTCGGGCTGTTCTCCGGCTCGCATCTCGCCTACCACGTGGACCGGCTGAACGACTCCAATCTTTCCGGCCAGCCCTCCCTGCCGGAGATGACCACCGCCGCCCTGCGCCGGCTGTCCAAAAATCCCGGCGGGTTCCTCCTGCAGGTGGAGGCCGGGCGCATCGACCACGCCAGCCATTCCAACGACGCGTGGTCCGCCATCATGGATACCATTGAACTCGACGACACCCTCGGCGTCATCAACGCCTATCTCCGCACCAATCCGCGCACGCTGGTCATCGTCACCTCGGACCACGGCAACTCCGGCTGGGGCGTCAATGGCACCGGCCCCGAGTACAATGACGCCACCATGGCCTTGCGCTCCTACCGCGCCGGCACGTCCTCTTTCGAGGCCGCCATCAAGCGGATGAAGGGCGGGAGCGTGGGCGACATCCAGACCATTCTCGCCGAGATGTCCGGCTTTCCCATCAGCCCAGCCGACGCCGAAATGGTGGCCCAGGCCATGCGGCCCGGCTATCGCAGCTTCCCCGGCGACTTCATCTACCAGCCGGACGCCACCATCGGCCGCATTCTGGCCGACAGCCAGTACCCTCCGCATGGCGCGCCCACCGTGCGTCGGGGCAACGTGGGCTTCACCTCCTGCAACCACACGGCCGAGGATCAGCTCCTGCTCGTCTATGGACACCGGGCCAAGGAACAGGGACTCGACCGGCTCGTCGAGAACACCGACCTTTACGGCGTCCTGTGCCGCGCCTTCGGCGTGCATCACGTCAATCCCACCATGACCCTGGCCCAGGCGAGGCCCTTCCTCCTCGCCAGGACCGTGGACACGGAGAGTCCGCGCAGGCATATCGCCTAGGCGGAACTCATGCGGGAGGGGCGCCACCCTCTCCCGCATCCCCACCGGGGGCGTTGCGCGACGCCGCATCTCCTGCTCCGCGTTGCCGGGGAAAACGTTGCCCCACGAGGCCGGACACGCGCTTTGTGATGCCGTGTGGTTTGTCGCGTCCGCCGGTTCTCATGACGGGGCCGGTGTGTTTGGGGATTGGGTGATGCAGCGTCGTGGGCGCTTTTTCCCCGCCACCTCCCGGGGGGCGAAGGGAGTCCCGACCTGACAAGCGGCGAAGAGGGCGTCCGCCGGTCCTCGTGACGAATCCGGCGTGTTTGGGGAGGAAGGGGAAAAGGGGGCGTCGGCCTGGCCGCCGTCCGGGGCCAGGTTAAATCGTGGCCCCGTCCCAGGGAAAACAGCTCATATCCCCTGGAAACGACGCCACTGGCCGTTCGGCCCGGCCGTGTTTCCACGCCCGGCGTGGGGAGGGCCTGAGTGGACAGCCTTGTCAGAGCGGACAAACTAAAAAAGAAAATTGGAGAGAGGGCGTCCGGTTTTGTGGTGTGAGCGGGGGCGCGCCCGTCCGTCCGTCATTACCCGATGTGAATTTCTTCTAAAATATATCGCAGAATTCGCGTGGCGCAGTCCGTAACGGTCGATTCATCGGTGGCCACCCGGAAATCCGGCTCCCTCGGAATCTCGAAGGGCGCTCCCACCGCCGTGTAGTCGAGGATGCGTCCCCGCCGGGCCAAACCATAGTAGCCCTTGGGGTCGCGCTCCTGGCAGGTCGCCAGGGGGCAATCGACGAAAATGAGATGAAAGGACCCGCCCAATCTGCGACGCAGTTGGTCGCGCATTTTCTCGTATGGCGAAATGAAGGCGCATAGGCAGATGATGCCTTGGGCGGACAGAAGTCCGGCGACCTCGCGGGCGCGGCGGATGTTCTCCGTGCGGTCCTCGGGACTGAATCCCAGGTCCGCGCACAGCCCCTTGCGCAGAACGTCGCCGTCCAACACGACGGTTTCGATGCCGCGCTCGCGCAGTCGTCCCCCAACGGTCAGGGACAGCGTCGTCTTGCCCGAACCGGAGAGACCCGTGAACCAGTATACGCCGGCTGATCGTTCCATTCCGCTCCTCGCCTTCGCCTGGATGCGCCGCAGCCGCAAACTCCGTCGCACCGTCCGAAAATTATTGTCGTCCCCCTTGCCGGCCGTTCCTTCCTCACCGTAGGCTGCGTGAAGTCCCCACGGGGGAACGCGTCCGCGACATGAACGCGGGAACGGTCGAGGCGCAGGACCCGAAGCGCTCGGGAGGCGCGGCCCCGCTGGGCGCTCGCCCCCGTGGGCTTCCGCCGAACCCGCGTGGCGCGTTGCGCGGGGCTTCACGCGATCCGCTTCATGCGACGACTCGGAGGTTAGGTCAAGCAACTCCCCCGCGTCCGCCGCGCTGTCCTCGGAATCGGGCGGCGTCCCTTACCTGCCGCCTCTTTCGTCTCGCTGACGGCGCGAAGCCCTCCATGTGGGGACGTGCGCCCGCTTTGTGGACGCGATGCGGGCGGCTTGGTTTCGGCGAAAAAATGTCCGCCCGGATTCGGCGGCGCTTGGGGAAATGCCGTGAATCCGGGCGGGTAGGTAAGTCCGCCGTTGAAGGGTGCGGACGCGGAGCTAAGAGAGGCGGGAAAGGCGCGGGATGTCGCCCACATAGTACGGCGGCATTCCCGATCCCTGGCGGATCTCGTCGAGGTCGATGACCTTGGGTTCCACGAGATTGAAGCCGAAGCGTTTGCCGCAGCCTTCCTCATCGGCGTATTGTCCGTCGTAGCGGATGTCCTCGATGATGAGGTAGTCCTCGACATCCAGGACGCGATCCCAGCGGTGCACGATGAACTCCAGCTTCTCCGGTTCGAAGGTGAGGATGTCCTTCCATCTCCAGGTTGTTTGGCAGTACTCGTCGTCGTAGCCGAGGAAGGCCAGATAGCGCACCTTGGTGTTCACGTAATGGCGTTTGGCGAAAAATGCCGCCGACTCGGCGATGACGCCGGGATCGAAGGGGACGCAGTCGCCGTCGAGGCAGACCTGGACCTGACAGGAGTCGCCGTACTTCACGCCGCAGGTGCTGGTGCGCCCATGCCGCCACCATTCAAGATATTTCTTGGTGTAGAATTTACGCCCCAACCTGCGGATGATGTCGGCGGATTTGGCCGAAATGGGGTGCAGAGCCAGGTCGCAATACGGTCCATCGATCTTCACGGCGAGTTCCATGTCTTTCCTCTCTGTCGGGTCGAGTTGTCGATGGCGATTTTCAGCGCTGGGGGCGCGCCGCGGCCTAATTCACGTTCGGGGTCTTGCCGGGGATCTCGCCGCCGGCTTGGTCGCGAAGCGGGTGGGTCGCCAAAAACTTCGTCGCCCCCGTCACCGCGGCCTCGTCGATGAAGGATCGCATGTCCAGAATCTTCAACGCCTGTTGCGGACAGGCTTCCACGCAGGCGCAGACGTCCTTCTCGTTTTCCTTGCGCCAGGTCTCGCACAGGTCGCACTTCTTGGCCGATCCCTGGTTCTTGCGCCCGGTGAAGGAGAGCTCGCCTTCCACACCGACCTCGATGGCCCCGAAGGGGCAGGCCATGACGCACATCTTGCAGCCGACGCACAGTTGCTCGTTGACGCGCACCACGCCGTCGACGCGCTGAATCGCCCCGAAGGGGCAGGCGTTGGCGCAGGGGGCGTCCTCGCAGTGGTGACACTGGATGGGGAACTTGATGTTGTCGATCTTGACGACCTTGATGCGGGGAATCACGGGGATTCCGAGCTTCTTGGCCTCCTTGAACGACATGTGGATGTGGGCGCTGATGCAGGCCATTTCGCACTTCTTGCAGCCGATGCACTTGTCCGGGTCGGCGTAGATGACGCGCTTATTGGGTAGATTCGACATGATCTTCGCCCCGCTGTGTTTGTTCGACCTCGATGCTTTCCACGTACAGTTCGCGTCCGGTTATCAGCTTCACGGAACCGGCTGCGCACGTTGGGCAGCGCAGCAGGAATCCTCCGTCCCGGCGCACCACGGCGCCGCAGGTTTCACATTTTCCGGTGGCGGGGATGCGCTTGATGACCAGCTTCGCCCCGTCCGCCCGCGTGCCCTCCGACAGCATGTCGAAGCAGGCTGTGAGGGTGACGGGTTCTATCCCGGCTAGCTCGCCGACACACAGCACGACCTGGTGTACGGCTCCCGCGTGAGCCTTTCTCGTCTCCTCGGCGACGATGTCGAGAATACTCATTGCCATTGACGACTCATGCATGCTAGTCTCCAGGTGGAGTATAAGCCATCGTGTTGAGATGATCATAGCCGAGGCCCGGGCGAAGACTGTCTTCGTGACGACATTTTCAAAGATTTGCATAAAAAAGGCCGCGCAAGCGGCCTTCAATGTTTGAATCACCAGTGCAACTACCTTTCGGTGCAGGAAATACATGGGTCGATGCTGTTCACTATGAGGGCGATGTCGGCCACCTGGCAGTTGGCCAGCATCACCTGCAGGGCTTCCCAGTTCATATAGGTGGGCACGCGCCACTTGAGCCGCTGGGGCGTGTCCGTGCCGTCGGAGCGCAGGTAGTAGAACACCTCGCCGCGCGGCGCCTCGCTGCGAGCCACGGATTCGCCACGCGGAACCGCGGGCATTCCCTCGGTGCAGACGGGGCCGCTGGGCATTTTGCGCAGGCACTGCTCGATGAGCTTGACCGACTCGACGGCTTCGCGCAGGCGCAGCAGCGCGCGCGAATGCACGTCGCCCTTGGTGTCGGACTGCACCTCGAAGTCGAGTTCCGGGTAGGCCGCGTAGGGCGCCTTGCGGCGCACGTCGTACGCCACGCCGGAGGCCCGGGCCACGGGGCCGACCACGGCGAGGCGCTTGGCCTCGGCCAGGGGCAGCAGGCCGATGCCCCGGGTGCGCTTGCGGATGAGCGGGTCGCGCTCAAAGACTCCGTACAGCTCATCGAGCTGGGGCTTGAGCTGTTCCAGCTGGCCGCGCAAAAAAGCGGCGGTCTCCTCGTCTATGTCCCGCCGGCAGCCGCCGATGACGCACTGACCGAGGTTCATGCGGTTGCCGTACACGCCCTCCTTGGCGTCCTGCATGATCTCGCGGACCTCCATGGCGTGCATGAACAGGGAATCGAAGCCCGTGAGGTGGGCCATGATGCCAACGTTGAACAGGTGCGAGGCGATGCGCTTCACCTCGTCGGCGATGACGCGCAGGTACTTGGCGCGCTCGGGTATGGTCAAGCCGCTCAGCGCCTCCACGGCCATGCAGTAGGTGGCCGGGTGGCTGTTGGAGCACAGCGAGCAGACGCGCTCGGTCAGGGTGACGTTCTGCAGGTAGTTGCGCTGCATGGCCAGGGCCTCCATGCCGCGGTGCACGTGACCGGCCGTCAGCTGCACGCCGCGCACGGTCTCGCCCTCCACCTGGATGTCGAAGTACATGGGCTCCTCCAGAGCCACGTGCAGCGGCCCGACGGGGAGCGTGTAGGTATTGGTGGTGTTGGCCGTGGTCATCTGTCCTTCTCCTTGGCCCAGTCGGGCATTTGCTTGCCGGCGAAGACCTTCTCCCACAGCGTGTTCGTCGAAGCGCCGTTCATGAGTGTGGAAAGCGGCACCAGCCTGTCGAGAACGCCGGCGTCGAGTTCGTTGTCGAGGAACAGGCGGCGCGGATTGGGATGGTCCGAGATCGTGATGCCGTACAATTCGGAGAACTCGCGCTCGTGCCAGTCCGCGTTGGCGAACCAGCGGGTTATGGACGGGATCTGCGGCGGGGTCTCCGTGAGGGCGATGGTGGCGGTGAGGGCCAGCCCGTCGAGGTCGAAGTGGTAGGCGATTTCGCGCCCCTCGATGCGGGCGAACTTGTCGATGCGATAGGCGGTGATGGTCATGAGCCGCGCGTCTAATCCCACGAGCACGGGTGCGAGCTTGGCCATGTCCTCGGGGGCGCGCAACCGCAGCCAGCCATACTCGTTGCCGTAGGAGTCGGCGGTCCAGCTGATGAACTCTCCGCCCAGCGCCTGGGCGATGGCGTTCTCGGCGTCACTCTGAATGTCCTTCAGTTTCTCGTTCATGGGTGTGCCTGCTCCGTCTTGTTGTGAACCTTGGCCGCGTGTCTGGCGATGCTTTCACGCTTGCACTTGGGGCAAAGCAGGAAGCGGTTGGGATGCCTGTAGCCGATCTTGTCGATGATGGCCTGGGGCCGCGGCTGGATCTTGGCCCCGCATTCCGGGCACTCGTCGTAGGGCACGAATTCATCAATGCAGTTGGAAAACTTCTCCGCACCCAGATGCACGAGGTGCCAGTTGTCGGTCATGGTCAGCGCGCCGGTGGGGCAGTAATGGGCGCACATGCCGCAGAAGACGCAGGAGTTGTGCCACAGCACGTACTCCATTCCCGATCCGTCCTCGCTGGGCCGGAGCTGAATGGCCCCGGGGGCGCAGACATGGCGGCAAATGCCGCACAGAATGCACTTCTCCGGCTCGAACTTCGCGCAGCCGCGAAAGTTCTTGTGTGTGCGCGCCGGCCCGAGGGGAAAGGGCTCCGTCGAGGGGCCGCGCAGCAGGTTGCGGAACATGATCTTCAGGAATGGGAGCATAGGCCCTCCTCAAGCCGGGCGCGCCAGACGCCCACGGCCTTCAGCACGCCCTCGATGATGGCCTGCGGCCTGGGCGGGCAGCCGGGAACGATGACGTCCAATGGAATGTAGTGGTCGATGTTCGCGCCGACGGAGTACCCGTCGCGAAAGCATCCGCCGGAAACCGGACACACGCCGACGGCCACCGTGACCTTGGGGTGCGGGATTTCGTCGTAGACGCGCAGCACCTTGTCGCGCACGCGCAGGGTGAGCGGCCCGGAGATAAGCACCACATCCGCGTGGCGCGGGCTGCCGCAATACTTGCAGCCCAGGCGCTCCACGTCGTAACGGGGAATGAGCGCCGCCGTGGCCATCTCCACATCGCAGCCGTTGCACGAGCCCGCGTTGATCCTGTAGATCCACGGCGAACGCCCGGCGAGCTTATTGATGAGATTGAGCATCACACGTCCTTTAGCGCAGGGTTATCGCCAGACAGAGGCTGACGAGGGCCAACGGCGAGGTGAACTTCAGAAAGAAGGCAAAGCCCTGGTCCACCCGCAGCCGGCCCGTAGCCGCGCGGAAGCAGGTGACGGAGACCAGAAGCAGCAACAGGCACTTGCCGACATGCCATACGAGATTCGCCGGCACGCCGCCGGGAATGGGGTTGGGACACAACAGCGCCACGACCAGCTCCAGCACCACCACCAGCTTCACCGCGCTCATCAGCTGGAACACGGCCAGCAGTGGCCCGGAGTACTCCAGCAAAGGTCCTTCGAGGATTTCGGACTCGGCCTCGGCGATGTCGAACAGGCCGCTGCCCATGGTGCCGGGGATGAAGACGATCAGCGCCGCCACGGCGGGCAGCATCACCGGATCCAACAGCAGGGCCCCGTGGTGGATCTGGTAGGCCATGATGCCGCTGAGCGACAGCATGGGGCCCGCCGCGCCGCCCGTGCGCACGGCCACCGCCAGGAACGAGGCGATCAGCGGCATCTCATAGGCGAACATGACGGCCATTTCGCGGCTGTACCCCAGCGATCCGTAGGGCGAGCTGGAGGCTCCGCCGGCGAGCATCAGCCCCATGGCCGGAATGGGCAGCAGGTACAAGAGCACCAGCAGATCGCTCAGGCCGGTCACGCCGTTCCACACGCCGGCCACGGGCATCAGCGCCGCGGCGACGAGCATGCCCGTGAGCCCCAGCACCGGAGCGAGCCGGAAGGCCAGCTCGTTGGCCGTGGTTGGAATGAGCGTCTCCTTGGTCAGCAGCTTGGCGATGTCGATGACCGGCTGATAGATGGGCGGTCCCACGCGCCGTTGCAGCCGCGCCAGGACCTTGCGGTCCATGCCCTTGAGGAACAGCCCCAGGGCCAGGGCGAACAGCCCGCCCGGGAAGACGACGGTGGCGAAGGCCGCTTCCAGAATGCTACTCATGATCGCCTCCAAGATGCTTGAGCGAGAGATACCCCTTGGTCATGTTCGCCAACAGCTGGATCGGCGCCGCGTAGAGGTCGCCGGCGGTCACGTGCGCCAGATGCTGATCCAGACTGGTTTCACCGCAGGTGTGGATGGCCGTGCGCCGGATGTGCGGCGCGGTGAGCCGGGAAACGCCGAACCAGACGACCACGCCCACAACGACCAGCATCACGCCCAGCAGGGTCATGTCGAACGCGCCGAAGCCGGAGGTTATGCCGGTCAGGCCGACCACCGGCGGCGTTAGCCCCAGGCCTGCTTCGAGCGTGGCGATGGGCACCAGCGTCAGGCCGGGGAACATGCCGGTGATCACGCACAACGAGGCCAGAACGACCAGCGGCGTGCGCATGATGGGGCCGACTTCGACGGCGCGTTCGGCGGCGGGCGTGAGTTGGCCGAAGAAGGCGCCATGCATGAACTTGAGGAAGTACGCCATGGTGATGACGCTCGTCAGGATGGCGATGATGGCCAGGGCGAACTCTCCATGTTCGATGAGCGCGTAGTAGATGACGAGCTTGGAGTTGAAGCCGTTGAATGGCGGCATTCCGGCGGCGGAGAACAGCGCCGCCGCGAAACAGAGGAACGTCACCGGCATCTTGCGCCCCATGCCGCCCAGCTCCTCCAGATTGTGGGCGTGGCTGGCGAACATGAGCGCGCCGGCGCACAGGAACGCCAGGTCCTTGAAGAGCATGTGGTTGAACAGATGCATCAGGCCGCCGGTCACGCCCAGCGACGTGCCCAGGCAGATGCCCAGCACGATGTAGCCCAGCTGGCTGACGGTGGAGTAGATGAGCATTTCCTTGATGCCCGTTTGCAGCAGCGCCTGCACGCCGGCGTAGAGGATGGTGATGCCGGCGATCCAGGCCCCGGCGTACATGGCCATGTCGAGGGCGTGGGCCGCGTCGCCCGTCACACCCTGGGCCAGCACGAAACGCAGCAGCATGATGCCGAATGGCCCGCTCTTGAGCAGCATGGCGGAGATGTAGCCGCTGACCGGTGTGGGGGCGGTGGCCGGGTGCATCTGCCAGTCGATGCGCACCGGCAGCATGGCCGCCTTCATCAACATGCCCACACCCATCAGGCACAGTCCCGGCAGCCACACCCCGGTGGGCGTGGAGGCCACGGTCCGTGCGACGGTGTCGAACCCGTAGCCGCCCGAAGCCCGGCCCAGCAGCAGCACGCCGAAGAACAGGAACGAGGCTCCGGCGATGTTGAACAGGAAGTACTTGGTGCCTTCCCTGAGGGCCGAGGGGCTCTCCTCGTGGATGATGGCGAAGAACAGCGGCCAGCTGCTCATGATCTCCCAGAAGCAGAAGAAGGAGACGAGCGAACTCGCCGTGGTCAGACCGATCAGACCACAGATCATGGTCAGGAAGACCGCGAAGAAGCGCCAGGCCGTGTGGCTATGCTCCATGTAACCGGTGGAGTAGGCCACATTGAGCACGCCCAGCCCAAGCACCAGCAGGGCGAAGTAGCGTTGCAGATCGGTGGGGAACATGCCCCCGCCCAGCGCCACGGCGAACGCCGCCACCAGGCTTAGCGTGGCCGCCGAGCCGCAGAGCTTGAGGTTGCGGCGCAGCAGCACGGCGAGCGCCGCGCCGGCCAGCGGCAGCAGCGCCACCGGCGACCAGGTGATGGTGATGTCGGGCAGGACCCCGCCGGCGGGGAACATGGAGGTGGCCGTGGGCTTTACGAGCGCGGCCCACTGCGGCGCGAACACGCCCGCGCCCAGCGTCAGCGCGGCCAGAACGCCGATGCCGAGGTTCATGGAGAACAGCAGCGAAGCCACCGGCGCGCCTTCGTACTTGCTGAAGAACAGCACCTTGAGGACCCGGCCGTAGTACACGCAGCTGATGAGCCCGCCGGTGAGGACCAGCGCGGCGATCCAGGGCTGCCCGGCCTCCAGCGCGGCGCTGAGCATCAGGAATTTGCTGAAGAATCCGCCCATTGGCGGCAGGCCCATGATCGAAATCAGGCCGACGGCCATGCAGGTTCCGGCGAAGGGGAGCGCCTTGCCCATGCCGGCGAGGTCGCTCAGCCGCTGGCTGCCCGCGCGCATGATGAGGCCGCCTGCGGCCAGGAAGAGCAGGTCCTTCATCACCGCGTGGTTGAGCACGTGGACCAGCGCGCCGGTGGTGGCCGCGTAGGTGCCCAGACTCAGCACCAGGCCGATTTCACCGATCTGCGCCAGGGTGGAGTAGGCGAGCATCCGCTTGATGTCCTGCTGGAACAGGGCCATCACCTCGCCGAGAATGAAGGTGACCCCCGCCATGCCGGTGAGCAGCCACAGGATCGTGCGACCGTATCCGCCGGCCAATGGACCGCTTGAAAGCGGCGCGGCCGCCAGCGCGGCAACGATCATGGCCACGCCGAACACGCCGGCCTTGGTCAGCAGGCCGGAAAGCGGGGCGGAAATGGACGAGGGCGCTACCGGGTGGGCTGCGGGCAGCCATGAGTGCAGGGGGAAGAAGCCCGCCTTCACCACCAGTCCGGCCAACACCATCAGCGTCACCCCGGCGGCGGCCAGCGGACCGTAGGCCGCGAGCGCCGCGGCCATGCCCGCCGGGCTGGCGAGGCCGCCCGGAGCGCCGCCGACGGCCAGGGCCAGCAGGCCCACCTGCATGACGTTCGCGCCGCCCACGCACATTATCAGGTACTTCGCGCCGGCGGACAGGGACTCGTCGCTGCGCTTATGCACCACGAGCAGGTACGACGAGAAGGTCATGAGTTCGAAGCAGGCGTAGAACGAGGCGCTGTCGCCCGCCGAGGCCAGACCGATGAGCGAGGCGACCATGAGGAACAGGAAGAGGAAATAGCGGTCCGCGCCCTCGTGGTCGCCGATGTAGCCTATGGAGTAGACCACGATGACGCCGCAACCCAGGGCGAACAGCATGGTGAACAGCTGCTGCGCCGGCGGCAGCGCGGGTTGCGTCCAAACCGCGCCGAGCGTGGCCGCGGCGAGGAGCAGGGCGGCCACGCCGCGCAGCTTCGGGGCGAAGCGGCCCACGACGAAAACGGCGAACGCGCCGAGGTAGGGAATCAGGACGGAGAGCGGCCACACGGTCTCGCCCTCGGCATTGCCGCCCAGCAGAACGCGCGCGGCGTCGGCGATGGGGCCGTGGAATAGACACGCCAGGCCGAGCGCTCCGGCCAGCGCCAGCCAGCCCGCGTTCACGCCCGCGAAAAACGCGCCCTCGGTCGTCGTCCCCTCGGCCTTCCTGAAACACACGGCGTGGACCACGCGAACGGTGTACACCGTCGCGAGAATGCCGGCCGTGGCCAGAATCAGGGCGGCGGGGATGTTCCCGTCCCGCACCAGCGCGGCGAGAACCATTTCCTTGCCGGGGAGGGCGGTGAAGGGCGTCAGCCCCATGGCGGCGAACATGGAGAATCCGAGCAGCAGCGCCTGCCCGGGGCGATGCGCGCCCGCCCCCGTGAGCTTGGCGAGTGAGTATCCACCCTGTTCCATGGCGAGCCGACGCAGGCTGGAATACCAAACACACCGCGCCACCGTTTGATAGAGCAGGTGCAGACCGGCCCCGGCCATTCCGTCGGCTCCGCCCGCTCCCACGCCGGCCAGGGCGTAGCCCAGCTGAGCAAGTGCGGAATAGACCGTGAGCCGTCTGAGGTTTTTCAGGGAGATCAGCGCGAGTGTCTCGCCGACAAGGGCGAGTGCTGCGCCGAGGAACATAGCCGTATACGAGGAGTGCGTCAGCATAGGTGTCTCCTTTACGGCTCCAGTTTTAGCCCACCCGATGTGGCTGTTCTGTCGTGAAGGCGACAAGATTGAATTTTCGTCGGCATGGCTGAAAAAACGGGCGGCTGGCAGCGGTTGCGACGAGAGATGACGCCCTGGTGGCGAGGCGCTGGCGTGGGCCGCGGAAGGGGGGGATTCCGCGAGAGGGGATCATCGGGGGGGCGCCCATGGCCGCTCAGTCGGAGCAGGCGTTGACGAAGGAGTATAGTTTGTCGATGTCGCGGATGATGAACTCGCCCCGCGCGACTTTGGTCATGATGTCGTTCCGCTCCATCAGGGAGATGAACGAGGAGACCGTTTGCCTGCATGTGCCCACGACTTTCGAGATGTTCTCCACCGTCAGACCGACTTTCAGGTAGATGCCGTCGGCCATTTGCTTGCCGTGGTTCATCGCCTGCTCGTAGAAGAAGGAGGCGACGCGTTTGTCCGCGCAGTTGAAGTACAGGTTCTCGATGATGGTGATGGCGTTGGTCATAAGGCCGCCAAGCGATCCGACGACCGCGCCGATGATGGGCTGGTGCTGGCTCGCGAGGCCGATGAACGTTTCCGTGGAGCAGGTGAGGATCGACGTGTCCTCCAGCGCCTCCACATAAGCCCGTGTGTGCGTGCAGTACACGTCGCCTGGCCCGAGAATGGCGAGGGAAAGCTCACGGCCGTGCAGACTGAGATAGACGCGCAGGCGTCCTTTTTTGACGATGAAGAGGAGGTTGTCGTTGTGGTGCGGCATGAACAGGATATGCCGCTTGCTGTAAGTGCGTTCGTTCAAATGCGGCAGGATCGATTCTCCGTCCTGGAGCGCCGAGATGACACCAAGCAGTCCGTCTTTCATTTTGCCAGCGGCATTCGCATCCACGGTGCTTCCTCACAATTTTCTGAAGATTGCAGAACCCTTAATGCGCATTGTCGTTCATGGCCGTCCGCCAAAATTCTCTCAAGTCAGCACAGCATTCAGTCTCGCCTCCAAGATGAAGTGAAAAATGCATTGGTACACGGTCAATGTAGACCTTATAAATGTACAATTAAAATCGTAGGGTATATTTCACGTCCTGTCAACGAAGTCGGGTTCGGGGGAAAAGCGCCCCCGGCTCTCCGCGCAGGAAAAACGTTCTGCTTGGAAATCGCAGCATCGCCGCGTGATAGCGTGTGCTCCCCAACGGGTCGCCAGACGCCCGGGGGCGCTTGGCGATTGCTCCCCGCGTCCGACCCACTGCACCATTTGAATAACCGTATGTCCAGTTGGTTGTCATTGTGAAATTCCTCGCCCATGGCGTTGCCGGTAATGCCTTTTGCCGTCTCGCATTATAACGAGACCGTGTCGGAAGGTTGGGCGCTGCCTCGCCGTGTCGATTTTCTGTGCAGCCCTTGGCGCTTTGTTTTGTAAATAAGTGCATATAGTTGCATGTTGTGGCGTCCTAAAGATGTATAACATTCCGATATTATAGGATGTTTGTTCTGGCCCGCTTCATGCAAGCTCTGTTGCCGCACCGTGTGCGGGGCGTGTCGCCTATCACCGCGGGTCTGGAGGCCGTCGTCATGAAAAAGCCCGCTGGGCCTGATGCTGATACTTGAAATGCTGGTGTTCGCCTCGTCGCCCATGGCGGGACAGCCCGAGAGACGTGTCGCGGACGATCCCACCCGGACCGTGGAGGACGGCGTCGCAGAATAGCATGAATTTACGCTGGAACAGCGCGAGACTGCGGTGAGGATTTTCGACATGCATGGCGAGCGGCTGCACCGGTTGCGCGAGGGAGTTTGGGCTGCAACGACGGAGCTGAGAGTTCTGGTGGCCGCGCGCGGGGTCGACAAGGACGGCATCGAGGAGCGGATCGCGCGGATCGGCGCGTTGCGGGCGCAACTGCGCCAGGAGCTGCGGGATGTGCGCGCCGAGTTGGCGGCCGCTGGAATTACCGATTTTCCTTCTCATCGCAGGGGACCGTGCCCCGGCCACGTGCGTTCCGTGAGCCGGCTTGGCTGATACGGTCTCCGTTTCCTCCTCCCGCGCCGGGGATGTCCGCTTTGACGGTGGCGGATGTCCCCGGCGCCCCTTTCGGCGGGAGGAGGCGTCTACTGCACAACCCACACCGCGCAGTTGCGGGCATCGCGAACGAGCTTGGTGGACACGCTGCCGAAGAGGAATTCCTCGCCCTTGGTGATGCCGCGCCGGCCCACCACAAGGGTTCCGTAGCCGCCCGTCTGCTGGATGTCGAGAATGGTCTGGGCGATGCTCGGTTCGGTGCTGCACCGTTCGGTGCGCTCGGTCACCGCGTCCTTGGGCAGACCTGCTGCGAGCAACATGCCTCGCGCTTCCTTGAGAAAATCGAACACCCGCTCGTGGTCCAGCTGGCACTGGCCGAGCCAAGCCTCCTCGGACTCGAACCGGTCGCGGCCGGGTGCGCGCTCGATGTAGAGCAGGGTGACACGCACGTCCGTCACGCCCGCGAGCATGGCTGCGGCGTAGTCCACCGCTCGTCCGGCGTTGGCCGAGGCGTCGACGGAGATGAGGACCTTTTTGAAATCCATGGCGGCCTCCTTGGTGGCGTCACTTGCGGCGCAGGACTTCCAGGCAGGGTTCGAGATCGGCCAGCAGTTCGGGCACGGTCTCGTAGTAGACTTCGGATTCGGCGGAATAATGCATGAGTACGCGGTTGAGCGCCTCCGGCACGTAGGGGAAGAGCTTGCGCAGGTTCACGATGCGGTGGCGGAAGAACAGGGCGCAGTCGGCCTCGGTGATGAGCGGGCCGTCCTCGTCGCGGGCGCGGTCCTGGGTGGTGTGCACGCCCTTGCCGGTGATGAAGCACAGGATGTTGCCCAGGCCGAACAGATCCAGGCCGAAGGGATTTTCCGTCGCCTCGTAGCCGTAATCGAAGTCGATCCAGCAGTATTCGCCCGTGTCGTGCAGTTCGTAGAGGTGGTCGCGCCGGATGTCGCCGTGGGTTTCCCCATGCTCATGCAAAAAATGGATGGCGCGGCAGGCGCGGATGAAACGTTCCAGAATGTCGGGGTAGATTTCGTGGAAGTAGGTGCGGTGGTTGGCGCGGATGTCCTCGACGTTGAGGTCCAGTCGGCGGCCGTCCACGCGCTGGAGCACGCGCACGACGTTGCCGCGCGCGTCGTGGAAGGACTCGCCCTGCATGAAGCGTCCATCGCCGGCCACGAGTCGCAGGATGCGCGCCTCCTTGGCGGCGCTGCGCCGACAGGGAATGGTCAGCGGACCGATGTGCTGGTCGAAGCCTTCCTGAAACTCCAGCTTGAGGATGCGGTACCCGCCGGTTTCCAGCTCCAGGCAGCGCTTGACCCAGAACTTCGGGTCCTCCATGCCGAAACGCCGCTCGCGTTCGTCGCCGAGGACGAGGAAGTGCCGGCCTCCCACGGCGATGACGTCGCCGTAGGTGATGTTCATGAATTCCGTGGTGTCGGAGTAGACCTCGCCGTAGGAGTGGATACTCACCGGCGAATTGAAGCGCTTCACGAGCGCGCGAACGGATTCGTTCTCAGGCAGGGGGACGCTTTCGGGCATGGCGGACCTCCTGGTTCGGTCTAGCCTGGAAGCTACGCAGTTTAACCCGTATGGTCAAGCGGTTGCGGCGTCAGGAATTCCGGGCGCCCCGGAAGCCGCGCTGAAGTCTATTTGCCGAACTGGCACTTGGGGAACACGCAGGTCTTGCAGTTCAGACAGAAGCCCCCCTCGGCCATGCGCGCCAGATCCGCGCGGGTGATGCTGACTCCAGCCAGCACCCGCGGCAGCAACAGGTCGAGGCTGGTGGTCTTGTGAAACAAGGCGCAGGCCGGCACGCCGATGACCCGCGCGCTGCCCGCCGGGCTGGCTAGCCTGCCGAGCAATGTCATGGCCCCGGGCAGAATGGGCGCGCCGTAGAGCATGTCGCTCAGCCCCGCCGCGAGCAGGCCCTTGCGCGTCACGTCGTCGGGATCCACGGAAAGTCCGGCGGTGGTGATGACGAGATCGACCCCGGCGGTGAGCATTTTGCCCACGCTGGCGGCGATGCGCCCGGAATCGTCGGGGACGATGTCCTCGGCGATGACGGTGGAGCCCAGCGCCTCCACCTTGCCGCGGATGACCGGGGCGAATTTGTCATCGATGAGCCCCTGGAACACCTCCGTGCCGGTGACGAGCACGCCCACGCGCGCCGGCCGCAGAGGCGCGATTGAGAACAGCGGGCCCTCGGCGAGTATCGTTGCGGCCTTGTTGTAGTTGCGCACGCTGAGGTAGAGCGGAATGGCGCGCGCGCCGGCCAGCTCCTTGCCTTCCTCCACCAGCACGCCGTGCTGGCGCGAGGCGGCCATGACGTCCGGCACGAGATTGAAGGCCTCCAGGCGTTCGCGCTCCAGCACGAGCACGCCGGTTTGGGTGGCGCGGAAGTTCACCTTGCCCTCGTGGGGGTTCTCGTCGTGGGAGATGTTCTCGCCAGCCATGAGCCTGGCGAAACCGAGGGCGGCCTTGTCCTCGTGGAGGAAACCGTCCGGCGTGTCCTGCTCCAGGTACACGTGGGCGCGGCCCATGGCCTGCAAGCGGCACACGTCGCCGCCGGTGATGGCGTGGCCCCTGGCGAACTCCACGCCCTTGCTCTCGCCGGGAACGATGCGCGTCATGTCATGCAGGGTCTTGCGCCCCACGGCCTCGGTCACGGGCACGGCCACCAGCCGTGGGCCGGAGGAGGCCGGCGCGGCCGGTTCCTCGCGCGGCGCTTCGCGCATCGGGCCGAATGCCCGGCATCCGTCCTTGCCGTCCGAGCCGTAGGGGGCCTCGCCCTGACAGCCGCGGCAGATGGCCCCGTCACTCGCCGGGTAGGCCTCGCCGCACACGGGGCACACGCCCACGCGCCCCATGCTGCGATGCTGACGGAAACGATCGTCCACCCGCACGGGAGCCATGGAGCACAGCGTGTCGCCGGCGGTCTCGATCTCGTGGAACAGGCGATCGGTGTTCTGATCGGCCTTCTGCTTGAGCTTGAGGAACCAGGAGCGGATCTCCCCATAGGGCGCGAGGCGGTCCAGGTCGATCCACACACGCACGCCCGCGCCGGTGTGCTTGTCGTAAAGCGAGAGGGCGTATCTGCCCAGGTTGAGCACGCGCATCCAGCCATTGCCGAAGGTGCAGGGAGTGAGGAGCTGCACCGCGTCGGGCAGGCATTTCGCGGTCTCGGAGACGGCGTCGAAGAGCGTGCCTTCCGGCAGCTGCCGACGCGCCAGCTCGACCATGTAGCCGCCGATGAGCAGCCCCGGGGCCGGGTAGCCGTGGAAGGCCGCGGCCATGGATTTGAATTCCTCGAACTTGCGCGTGCCGATGTTCATGGGGGATCCCGTTGTGGTTATGTTTGAAAAAACATAACTAGCATAATCCACGGGAGGTATCCGGTCAACCACTTTTGATATAAATCGTGACCAAACGCGACGCGAAGGGCGCGAAAGTCCTACCATTCAGGATTGATTACAGTGGCGAATTCGGGTAGCGAAAGGCCGGCGGTCCGATTCGGCCAGAGGACGCCTGGCGTGCGTTTCCCCGCGCATCGCCATTCCGCGCCGCGGCGTGCCCGGACGGGCGTCGCTGGGCCATCAGCAGTTCAGGAGGCGGTCATGGCCAGGGAGTTGAAGAAGGACCAGGAGGCGCTCAAACACGACGTCCTGGCCCGCATGAAGCGCATCGAGGGGCAGGTGCGCGGCATTCAGCGCATGATCGACGAAGGCAAGGAGTGCGAGGACGTGCTCGTGCAGGTGCGTGCGGTGCGCTCGGCGTTGCGCGCGGCCACCACGCAGATCCTGCGCCGCTATCTGCTGCGTTGCAGCGAGAAGGCGCAGACCTCCTGCGACCCCGCCGCCCAGTACGAAAAGCTCATGAAGCTCGTGTCGGACTTCATCGACGGTTAATAACCCCTTTTCGCGTGGGACATGCCCCGCAGCGCGCAGAGCGAGAACTCGGCGATGTGCCGGGCCAGGGACTCCACGTCCTCCACGTCCGTTTTGAAGTCGGGCGAGAGCTTGTCGATGACGGCGCGGTTGCGGAAGATGTGCTGGCACTGGCCGGCGATGCTCATGGCGCAGAGGAAGGCGCGGTCGTCGTCCGGCTTGGTCCCGTCGGCCAGCAGGTCGGCGGCGATGCGCCGCAGGCGGCGCGACATGGGCGTGATGTAGCGTTCCACCAGATGGTCGAGGGCCGGCGTCGGCTCATTGAGCTCCATGGCCATGAGCTTGCCGCACCAAGCGTCGCGGCCGTCGCCCAACATGCGCAGCAGAAAAGAATGCACGAAGGCGAAAAGCCGCTTCTCGGCAGGGGCGTCGTCCGCCAGCCCCATGGCCGGCGGGTAGCGTTTGAGCCCGAGTTCGAAGGCTTCGTCGAGAAGCGCCTTGTACAGCCCAGCCTTGTCGCCGAAGTGATAGTGCACGGCGGCCACGTTGGCTCCGGCCAGCCGGCAGATGTCGCGCACTGTGGCGGTCTTGAAGCCCTTTTCCGAAAAAACGCGCCCCGCCGCCTCCATGAGCCGGCTCTTGGTGTCACGCGTGTCCACACGCTCCATTCGGTCCTCCCGCGTCCGTTCCCGCGACGTTCGTGTCCCAAACCGCCCGGTTCCAAACGCTTCTTCTGAAACGTGAGATTAAAACGCTTGATTGACGGAGTCAAATGGAATACTCAGGCGCTTCCCTCAAAGAACGGAGCCTCGATGCGGAAAAACGACGACACGCAATCCACGGGTGACTGGCGCGCGCTTTCCGTGGCCCTTTCCGGCACATTCATGTCCACCCTGGACGCGAACATCGTGAACACGGCCCTGCCGACCATCGGCCAGGGGTTCGGCGCCAGCCTGCCGCAGGTGCAGTGGATCGTGGCCGGGTATTTCCTGGTCATCTCCTGCCTGCTGCTGCTGTTCGGCCGTTTGGGCGACATGTACGGCCGCCGGGTCATGACCTCGCTGGGTTTTCTTCTCTTCACCGCCGCCTCGCTGTGCTGCGGCGCTGCCCCCAGCCTTGGGCTGCTCATCACCGCGCGGCTGGGGTAGGGCGTGGGCGGGGCCATGCTCATGGCCAATGGTCCGGCCATCATCATGGCGGCTTTTCCCGGCTCCACGCGCGGCCGGGCGCTGGGGCTGCTCGGCCTCACCGTGGGCCTGGGCTCGCTCACCGGGCCGGGACTGGGCGGCGTTCTCATTCAGGCCTTCGGCTGGCCGAGCGTGTTCTACGTCAACCTGCCCCTCGGCCTGTTGGGTCTCACGTTGGCGCAGCGCTTTCTGCCCCGTCAGGAGCGCCTGAGCGACGAGACCCTCGACGTGACCGGGGCGGTGCTGTTCGCCTGCGGCATGGTGGGTTTTCTGCTGGCCATGAGCCATGGGCACGACTGGGGCTGGTCTTCGCCGCCGATTTTGTGCGGCATCGGCGCGGCCGCGCTCGCCTTCCCGACGTTCTATGCGTGGGAGCGCCGCTGCGAGCATCCCATGCTGGATTTTTCGCTGTTCCGCATCTGGCCGTTCTTGTCCGGCAACATCGTGGCGTTTCTGTCCTTCCTCGGCATGTTCACCAACGCGATCCTGCTGCCGTTCTATCTGCAGGGCCAGCTGCGGCTGACGCCTTTCTCCATGGGCCTCGTGCTCTCGTCGCTGCCGCTCTCCATGGCTTTTTCCGCGCCGGTGAGCGGGTATCTCTCCGAGCGCGTGAACTTCGCCACGCTCACCTCCATCGGGCTTGGAATAATGAGCTGCGGCCTGCTCTGGCTCTCGCTGCTTGGCGGCGCCGCCCCCCTGTGGCGCGCCTACGCCGGGCAGGTGATTCTGGGATTGGGCGCGGGCGTGTTCATGTCACCCAACAACAACAGCGTGCTTTCCAGCGCCCCGCAGGATAAGGTGGGGCTCGTGGGCGGCATCCTCGCCCTGGTGCGCAACGTGGGCATGGTGACCGGCATCGCCGTGGCCATCAGCATGTTCGAGGGCTTCCGGGGCTTCGCCCTCGGCCGCGGTCTCGCGCCAGATTCCGCGTTCATGAGCGGCTTCCGCGCCGCGCTGACCACCGGCGCGGTCGTGTGCGCCGCCGCCGCGACCCTTTCCCTGGCGCGGCGCCGGCTGTTCTCCGCCAACCCCGCGCACGAGCACCACGTCATCCACAAGGACGCCTGACCGTCGAGAACCTTGTCCGCAAGGCGCTGGCGGCCTCCCGGTTCCGCCCTTGCACCCACGTCGATTCGGGGGGGCCACGTCCTTGACCGTGGCTTGCCTTCGCCTGGAGTTTTTTGTGCGAAAAAGGGCCGCCCCCTTTCGGGAGCGGCCCTTCGTTTCGTCGAACGTCGTCGCGTTCTAGTATTCCATTTCGCCCTCGCCCTTGATGGGCTCGCTGAAGTTCTTGTAGACCCAGGCCTGGTAGAGAATGACGATGGGCACGAACACCAGCGCCACGCCGAGCATGATCTTGAGCGTGAGCTGCGAGCTGGACGCATTGCCGATGGTCAGGCTCCAGGCCGGATTCAGCGTGGAAATGAGGATGGCCGGGAACAGGCCGATGACGCCGAACAGCGCCGCGCAGCCGATGAACACGCCGGAGCCGGCCCAAGCCTTCCAGTAGCTGCCGGCGGCGATGAATGCGCGACAGGCCAGCAGGCCGGCCACAGCGGCGATGAGGATAAGGAACAGGTACGGGTTCTTCAGGTAGTTGCCGAAGAGCTGCGTATGCACGAAGGAGTAAGCCAGGAAGGCCAGCACGACCACGAGCGTGACCAGCCACATCTTGCGGGCGGTGGCCACGGCGCGCTCCTTCAATCCGCCGGTGGCGCGGATGGCCAGCCACAGCGCCCCGTGCAGGGCGAACATGACCACGAACAGCACACCGCCGAGCAGGCCGTAGGGATTGAGCAGGTCGAGCAGGCCGCCCTGGTTCACGTGCTTCTCATCCAGCGGCAGGCCGTAGAACAGGTTGGCGAAGGCCACGCCGAGCAGCAGCGCGGGCAGGAAGCTGCACAGGGAGTGGCACACGTCCCACAGCTTGCGCCAGCTCGCGTTCTCCACCTTGCCGCGGAATTCGTAGGAAACGCCGCGGATGATCAGGGTGAACAGCAGCAGCATGAGGGCGGAGTAGAGTCCGCTGAACATGGTGGCGTAGGCCAGCGGGAAAGCGGCGAAGGTCACGCCGCCGGCGGCGATGAGCCACACCTCGTTGCCGTCCCAGAACGGGCCGCCAGCGTTGTAGATGGTGCGTTTGTCGAATTCGTCCTTGGCCAGGAAGGGCATCAGCGTGCCCATGCCGAGGTCGTAGCCGTCCAGGACGAAATAGACGGCCCAGAGCACACCCCAAAGCAAGAACCAGATAGTCTCGAGCATTGCGTTCTCCTTGCGTGATTGCGGGTTGCGGACCTTACGCGTCCTGGGGGCCCTTGCGGGCGGTGTTGAACATGAGGTACGCGCCGGCCGCGCCGAGCAGGGTGTACAGAAGAACCATCGCCACAAGCGTGCTGCCCACCTGACCTGTGCTGATGGGCGAGACCGCGTCGGCGGTGCGCATCATGCCATAGACGATCCAGGGCTGGCGGCCGACCTCGGCCACTGTCCAGCCTGCCTCCATGGCCAGATAGGGCAGCGGAATGGCCCAGACCATGATCTTGAGGTAGCCCGGCATCTGCGAGAGCTTGGCGCGCTTCATGTAGCCCAGCAGCATGAGCAGGAGCATCAGCGTGCCCGCGCCCACCATGACGCGGAAGGCCACGAAGGTCAGCCCCACGGGGGGACGATCGGTCGGGGCGAAGTCCTTCAGGCCTTTCACCGGGGCGCTGGTATCATTGAAGGCCAGAAAGCTCAGCAGACCCGGCACGGGCATGGCCTGCACCAGGTTGCGCTCGTTTTTCTCATCGGGAATCTGCAGCAGGTACATGGGGGCGTTGCCCATGGTCTCCCAGTGGGATTCCATGGCCGCCAGCTTGGCCGGCTGCAGCTTGGCCACCAGGTTGCCGTGCAGGTGCCCCTGCGCGACCACGGCGAAGCTGGCCAGAAGGCCCACGGAAACGGCCAACCGCATGGACTTGCCGAAAAATTCCTCCTCATGCTTGCGGACGAGGTGCCAGGCGCTGATGCCGGCGATGAAGAAGCAGGACAGCGCGAATGCGCCGGACACCACGTGGACGAATTCGTTCCAGGCCCAGGGGTTGGTGATGACGGCGATGAAGTCGGCCAGTTCGGCGCGGCCGTTGCGCACCACGAAGCCCAGCGGGTTCTGCATGAAGCCGTTGGCGATGAGGATCCACACGGCGGAAAGATTGCTCGCCAGGCACACCAGCCAAGCTGTCACCGCGTGGGCCTTGGGCGAGAGTTTTTCCCAGCCGAAGTGCCACACGCCGATGAAGGTGGATTCGAGGAAGAAGGCCGCCGTGGCCTCAATGGCCAAGAGCGAGCCGAAAATGTCGCCCATGTACACGGAATAGCCCGACCAGTTGGTGCCGAACTGGAATTCCAGCGTGATGCCCGTCACCACGCCGAGGGTGAAATTGATGAGGAACAGTTTGCCCCAGAACCGCGCCATGCGTTTATACACCGGGTTGTTCGTGCGCACGTACGCAGTCTCCATGCAGGCGATGAGCACGGAGAGCCCGAGTGTGAGCGGCACGAACAGGAAATGGAAAACCGTGGCGGCCGCGAACTGCAACCTTGAAAGCATGAGTACGTCCATAGCACCCCCATAAAGTTGAATTACCGACCAAGAATAATTCCTAATACTGCGATCAAGGCTGACTTGCAATACTTTCCTTCTACCTATCCGCGAATCATTTGCAACAAATTCGAATCCAGGGGCGATTGCCAGATGGTTGGATTTTCCGTAATTGGAAAGTAACACCCGGAGGTGAACATGGGCAAATGGAATCCGTGGCGCGACATGAACGAGTTCCGGCAGCAGGTGGAGCGCTTGTTCGACGATGAGCGCGGCACGTGCGGCGAACCCGCGTCCGGGTATGTCTGGACGCCCCGGGCCGACGTCATGGAGACGCGGCAGGCGGTCATCGCCCAGGTGGAGCTGCCGGGCGTGCGGCCGGAGCGGGTGGTGGTTGAGATCGTGGACGGCGACCTCGTGGTTCGTGGCGAGCGCAATCCCGACTGCGACGGAGGCGAGGAGCCCACCTATATGATAATGGAGCGCGCCCATGGCACCTTCGCCCGGCGTTTCGCCCTGCCTCCCGGCATCGATGGCGCGGCCATCGGCGCGACGCTGGCAGACGGCCTGCTCACCGTCACCATTCCCAAGGCCGTTTCCAAAAGTCCTTCCCGCTTCACGTTGCTCATCGATTGATTCCATCCTTGTTTCCGACGTCCTTCGATCGGTTTTCGCATGTCCAACACGGCGTGGATGCTGCGTTTCCTTTCCGCGCGCCCTTTAAATGCCGTATTGAAATTTTGATTGAGTCTATTGGCGTGTTCGTTCTCTAAAAATTTAACATGCTTAATTTGTTATATAAAATTGTTCCATTGCGCATACGGTGTGGGGAGATGGTCAATCAGTCCGGTTTGGGGCGTATGCCGCGCAGGCAAGGGGCTGTGCGCTCTCCGGGCGGGGAGGACAGCTGAAGGCATTGTTTCACAGGAAGTGCTCCTACCGTGAAAACTCAATCTCAAGAAAATGAGTCTAAATTTTTAAAAAATGATGAAAAATGAAGTTAGGCATGTTGAAAACGTATTTCACAAAAAGTTTGCGAGGCGCGTGGACCGACTGGGAAGCCCCGTTTCTCCATCGTTTTGGGTTCTCATTTTTTGAGACACACCATTTACGAAAAACAATGAATATAATAAAAACAGAGAGTTATATTGTAGAGAATGCGCGCCTGCCCCTTTCGGCTTCCGGCGGCAGGCGGCATTGTCTCCGGAAACGGACGCGGTTAGACCGGCTCGCATGAATGCGGATCTCTGGCCACAATTGCTTCCCATGCTCGAAAAACGACTGGAACAGGGGCTCTACACCCTCTGGATCAAGCCACTCACCGCGAATAGCGAGGGAAACCGACTTCAGCTTTTTGCTCCCAATGAATTCGTCGCCTCCTGGGTCCGCGAGCGCCTGCTCGACATCGTGCGCGACGCCGCCCAGGAATTGACCGGCCGGCGCATGGAGCTTTCCGTCTCCGTGCGTCACAACGACACGCCGATCGTCCAGGCCGTCCCCGGAGTTGGGAGTGCCCTGCCGGCGGCGCGCGCTCCCCTCGCCGTCCGTCCGCGGCGCGCCGAGGAGCCGGGCTTGGCCCTGCCGCTGGACTACACGCCCAGACCGATCGCCAACACCCGCTGGCGCTTCAGCTTCGACGACTTCGTCGTCGGCCCCTGCAACGAGCTGGCCTGCGCGGCCTCCAAGGGGTTGTGCAACGATGCGCTCGCGGCGGATCACCTGTTCCTTTCCGCCGGGCCGGGACTTGGAAAGACGCACCTGCTTCAAGCCATCGGCCGGCAGCTCTCGCTGCACAGCAACCGCGTGCGCCCGAACATCGCCTGCCTTTCGGCCGAGGAATTCGCCACCCGCCTCGTGCTGGCCATCAAGGCCCGCGAGGCCGCGCGCTTCAAGACCGAGTTCCGCGAGTCCGTGGATGTGCTTTTGCTGGAGGACATCCACTTCTTCCAGGGCAAGGGCAAGCTGCAGGACGAGCTTTTGCTGACGCTCAAGGCGTTGCAGTCGCGCGGTTGCAAGGTGGTGCTCACCAGCTCCTTCCTCCCGCGCGAACTCAATGAGGTGGACCCGCAGCTGGTGTCGTGCTTCGCCTCCGGTTTCCTGGCCCTCATGGACACCCCGGACTTCGCCACGCGCGAGAAGATTGTGCGCAGCAAGGCCAAAAGTTTGCAAGTGCAGGTGCCGGACGACGTCACCGACCTGTTGGCCGAAAGGCTCACCACGGACATCCGACAGCTGGAGAGCTGCCTGAACAATCTGGTGCTGAAGGCCCGGCTGCTGGGGCGGCGCATCACCCCCGAGCTGGCCTTGCAGGTCCTTGAGAACTACGCCGATCAGACCGCCACGCCGGGTGTGGAGCGCATTGTGGGCTTCATCTGCAAAACCTACGGCATCGGCGAGGATGAACTCCGCTCCAAAAGCCGTTGCCAGCAGACCGTTCTCGCCCGCAACACCGCCTTCTATCTCTGCCGCAAACACACCGATCTCTCCCTGGCCGCCATCGGCGAGCGTCTCGGCCGCAAGCACTCCACTGTGCTCAAGGGCATCATCAACGTGGAGCGCGAGATCAATCGGCAAACGCCGCTTGGCCGGCAGATCTCCAGCGTCGTCAACCGCCTCAGCTGATCCGGGCGCTTCGCGTCCATCCCTTCCGACCGGTTCGCGCCGGGTCGGGCCTCGCGTCGTCGCACGTCATGGCCCGCCCCGGCGCGTGTGGTTTCGCTGTTTGGGATTCATCGCGTGGTGCGCGCGGATCCGAGGGTGCCACGGCCGGGGGCCACGATGGAGGGATGCTTATCCTCGGCGTTGGAGGCGCGTGGATAGGCCCGGATCAGCGGCCCGGGACAGTGCTCGGCGCACGTCGTCAGTTTGAGCGGCGCTGCCGGGGTGCATTCCACAGGGAAGTCCGCGGACGCAGTCCGGAGTCCTCGGCCGTGAGGGCGCGATTGAGAAGGGCGTCGCGCCATGGCGACGGTGGAGGCTATTTCATATTGGGGGATTTGGGGACCGCTGGGCGCGTTCCGCGATGGGGACGCCCGGTGGAGGCCGGCGACTCAGCGCAGCATGAGACTGCCGCGCGCCAGAATGTCCCGGGCCTCGGTTTCGCTGAGTCCCCGCCCGGCGGCGATGGAGGGAATATTGTCCTCGGCGTCGGAGGCGCGCAGGTAAGCTGGAATGAGCGGTCCGGGACCATACTCGGCGCACGCCGCCAGTTCGAGCAGCGCCTGCGGTCGGGGCGCGTCCCACAGGGAGGGCAGCGGGCGCAGGCCGGCGTCCTCCCCCGCGAGGGCCTCGAACGCGGGAAGGTTGCGCCGCAGGCCGCCGCCCAGCAGGAACAACGGGCGCGGCAAGGGCTTGAGGAAGGCGACCATGCCGGCGAGCTGGACAACGCACGGTTCGGTCAGGGCCTTTCCTCCGTCGCCGAAGGCCTGGGCGTACACCTGCCCGCGGCGCGACCAGACCAGCGCCAGCACCGCGCCGGGCGCGAGCTGCCCGGCTTCGTGCGCGAGCAGCTCCAAATGGCCAATGCCGGCGAGCTGCGCCCCGGTTCCTGCGGCCAGTCCCTCGGCCAAGGCCAGGGACATGCGCAGGCCGGTGAAGCTGCCCGGACCGGTGACACAGGCGATGCGGCGGACATCGGCCGGCTTCGCGCCGAGCCCGGCGAGCAGCCATTCGATGCCCGGGGCGAGGAAGCGGGCGGCCTGTCTGGGCACTGTCCACTCCTCGGCGGCCAGCAGCGAGACGCCGCCGCTTTGGCCTTCGCCCGTGGCGCGTCCCACGGCGATCTGCAACCGCTCGTCCGCGCCGTTGACGGCCAGGATGAGCCCGCCGTCCGCCGCGTTCGCGGGATTATTTGAACAGCCGGCGCAGGTCATTGTAGGTGGCGAAGATCATGAGCGCCGCCAGTATGGCGAGGCCCAGGCGCATGGCCGCGTTGCTGGCGCGCACGCTCAGGCGGCGGCGCGTCACGCCTTCCAGGGTGAACAATGCCAGGTGCCCGCCGTCGAGCACCGGGATGGGCAGCAGGTTGACGAAGCCCAGGTTGGCCGAGAGCGCGGCGGCCAGCGCCAGCACCCCGACGATGCCTTCCTGCGCCTCGCGGTTGATGAGCTGCACGATGAGGATGGGCCCGCCGATGGAGTCCGCCGGCACCACACGCTCGATCATCTTGATGAGCGCGAGGACCATGTTGTAGATGGCCCGGCCGGTCTCCTTGGCCGAAAGCTTGAAGCTCTCCCCCGGGGTGAGCTCCAGGGTGACGATTTCGCGCGCGGCCACGATGCCGAGCATCGGCGCGGTGATGGTCTCGCCGAAGATGTTTTTGCGCTGGCGCAGTTCGGGCGTCACGTTCAGGGGCACGTGGGCGTCGCCGCGGCGGACCTCCAGGGCGAGGAGCCCCTTGGACGCCTGCACCTGGTCGGTCAACTCATCCCAGAAGGTGATGGAGCGGCCGTTGATCTTGAGCACCGTGTCGCCGGCCTTGACGCCCGCGACCGCGGCCGGACTCTCGGGCAGCACCTGGCCGATGGTCGGCGCCAGGCCCATTTGGCCCTGGCTGGCGAAGAGCACCCAGTAGATGCCCCAGGCCAGCAAAAAATTGAACAGCGGACCGGCGGCCACCACGCACATGCGCTGCCACACCGGCCGGGCGTTGAACAGCAACTCGCGCGGAAAGACCTCGCCGTCGGCCGTGCGGTCGGGACCGTCGGTGAGGGCCTCGGGGCCGGGCGCGGCGTCGTCGGCCACTTCGCCCGCGAGCATGACGTAGCCGCCCAGGGGGATGGCGCACAAACGGTATTCGGTCCTTCCCCCGCGGAAGCTGAAGATTTTCGGCCCGAAGCCCAGCGCGAAGGCCTTGACTCCGATGCCGAGCATCCTCGCCACGAGGAAGTGCCCGAGTTCATGAAAAAAAATCAGTCCTCCAAGGACTATGACAACGGCGATGACACCCACGAATCAGCTCCTTGCGCGCCACCGGTCTCGCGGCGCGTCGTCTGCCTCAGCTAAGTCCCGCGTCGGCGCAGTCAATGACCGCGCGCCGGGTTTCCGCGTCCAGAGCCAGCAGCTCCTCCGCGCCGGCATCGTCCGGCAGCGAGCGTTGCCGCGAAAGCGCCCCCTCGATGAGCCGGGGAATGTCCATGAAGGCGATGCGCTTGTTCAGAAAAAGCATCACGGCCGCCTCGTTGGCGGCGTTGAGCACGGCCGGGCGGCCGCCGCCCGCGGTGAAGGCCTGTTTGGCCAGACGCAGGCAGGGGAAACGTTCCTCGTCGGGGGCCTCGAAGGTGAGGCGGCCCACCTGCGCCAAGTCGAGCCGGGGCATGTTCAGCCGCACGCGGCGGGGGAAGCACAGGCAGTGCGCGATGGGAATGCGCATGTCCGGCACGCCCAGGTGCGCCAGCTGCGAGCCGTCCACGTACTCCACCAGTGAATGCACGATGCTCTGCGGATGCACAAGCATGGACACGCGGGAGACCGGCAGGCCGTAAAGGTGGCAGGCCTCGATGATCTCCAACCCCTTGTTCATCAGGCTCGCGGAGTCGATGGAGATCTTCGCGCCCATGCTCCACGTTGGGTGGCTCAGCGCCTGCTCGGGCGTCACCCGGGCCAGAAATTCGGTGTCGCGTCCGCGGAAGGGCCCGCCTGAGGCCGTGAGGATGAGCCGGGCCAGCTCGTCGCCGCCGGCCTCCGCTCCCGCCCGGTCCGCATGGCCGCACAAGGCCTGGAACAGGGCGTTGTGTTCGGAGTCCACGGGCAGGATGACGGCCCCGGTCTCCCGGCAGGCCTTGCGGATGAGCCCGCCGCCGATGACCAGGCTTTCCTTGTTGGCCAGCGCGATGCGTTTGCCCTTGCGCGCCGCCGCCAACGTGGGGGGGAAGCCCGCCGCGCCGACGATGGCCGAAAGCAGCAGGTCGTTGTCCGCGCTTTCGGCGATGTCCTGGTAGGCCCGCGGTCCCACGAGGATTTCTGGCGCGTAACCGGCGGGAAGCGCCAGTCGCAGCTCGCGGGCGGCCTTGTCGTCCAGCACGGCGAGCACGGCCGGCCGGAAGCGCCCGGCCTGTTCGGCGAGCAGCTTCGCATTGCGCCCGGCGGTCAGCGCGGTCACCACGAACAGGTCGCGGTGCTCCGCGACGACGCGCAGGGCGTTCGTCCCGATGGAGCCGGTGCTGCCGAGAATGGCCAGCCGGCGCGGAAAGGGCGTGGGTTTGGCCAGCGGCGGCCAGATGGAGATGTAGGATTTCATGGCGGCGTTCAGTTGAAGAAGACGAAAAGCTGCCGGCACAGGGCGTAGCAGGGCAGGGCGAGCAGCAGGCTGTCGATGCGGTCGAGCAGGCCGCCATGCCCCGGCAGGATCGTGCCGGAATCCTTGATGGAAAGTCGGCGTTTGAGGGCGGACTCGAAGAAGTCGCCCATTTGCGCGGCCACGTTCAGCACCGCGCCGAGAAGAATCCAGGCAGCGATGGGGGCCGCGCCCAGGTTCAGCCCGTAGATCGTCACCGCCGCCGTGCAGCCGACGAAACCGCCCACACTGCCGGCCCAGGATTTCTTCGGGCTCACCCGCGGCCAGATCCTGCGCTTGCCGAACAGCGAGCCAGCGTAATAGGCGGCCGTGTCCGAGACGATGGTGGAGAGCAGCACCAGCACCAACTCGCGGGTGTCCATGGCCAAGGCGAATTGGAGCATGAGCGGCAGGTAGCCCACTCCGGCCACCAGGACGAGTTCATCGGTGAAGTCGGCGTGCTCCGGGTCGGCTCCATAACGAAAGAGAAAACGCAGGGCGAGGATCCAGAAGCTGATCGCCAGCGTCCACACAACGCATTGCCCGCCGCCAAGGCGCACGGTGAGCAGCAGCCCCGCGCCTAGAACCATGCCGGTGACGCGCAGGTTCGCGTGGCCCGGTCCGGGCCGGAACATGGCCGCGAATTCCCACTGGCCCAGGGCGCAGACCAACAGCAGCACCAGCAGCACGAAAATGCCGCCCTGCCATAGGGCCAGGGCCACGAGCGTTCCCGCGAACCCTGCGGAGAGGATGCGCTGCTGATGGGCGGATGCCGGCACGGATGCTCCTGGTTGAAGGTGGGAAGACCACAATTCGGCTGGCCTTGTAACCCATTCCCCGCCAGCGGGCAACCATGGGCGTTTCCCCTTTCCTCACGGCGCGACGCCGTGCTACGTATCGGAAAGCGGCGGGCGGCCGCGCACCGGAACCTGGAGGACAGGGATGATCGAAGCGCCCGGGGATGCGGTGGGAACGACGAAGAAGACGACTGGCGGGACCGCGCCGGCGGGGCGCGCCCAAAACGAGGACGGGGAGTGCGTCGAGTCACTGCGGACGCGGGTGGCCGAACTCACCGAATGCCTGGAGCGCTTGACCGACATCGGTCTGGCGCTTTCCGGCGAGCAGAGCCGCGACAGGCTTTTTGAAATGATAGTGGACCTCGCCCGTTCCATCACGGGAGCCGACGCCGGTACGCTCTACATCGTGGACGACCGGGGCTCGTATCTCGAGTGGGTCGTGATGCAGAACGACACCATGGGCGTGCGCCTGGGAGGGACCAGCGGCCGTCCCATACTCCTGCCGCCCGTGCGCCTGTATGGGCCGGACGGCGCGGAAAACCACGCCAACGTCTCCTCTCACGTGGCGCTGACGCGCGAGGTGGTGAACATTGGGGACGTGTACGACGCCCAAGGTTTTGATTTCGCCGGCACCCGCAAGTACGACGCTTCCACCGGCTACCGTTCGCGCTCCATGCTCGTCATCCCCATGGTCAATCACGAGGGCGTCATCATCGGCGTTTTGCAGCTGCTCAACGCCAAGGACAGGAGGACCGGCGAGGTCGCGCCCTTTTCCCCCATCGGATTGGAGTCCGTGCGCTCACTGGCCAGCCAGGCGGCGGTGGCCCTCTCCAATACGCAGCTCATCAATGGCCTGCGCGACCTGCTGTATTCGTTCATGCGCAGCATCGCCGCGGCCATCGACGCAAAGAGTCCGTACACGCGCGGCCACATCGACCGCGTGGTGGACCTGACCATGCGCATCGCCACCGAGGTGAATCGCCAGTCCGACGGCCCCTACGCGGACATCCGCTTCACCGACGATGAGCTGGAGGAACTCAAGCTCGCCGCCTGGATGCACGACGTGGGCAAGATCACCACGCCTGTGCATGTGGTGGATAAGGCCACCAAACTGCAAACCATCTTCGACCGCGCCAAGGTCGTCCGCACGCGCTTCGCGCTCATCACGCAGACCCTGCGGGCGGACCGGCTCCAGCGTCTGCTGAAGGCGACCGGCGCCGGCCGCGACGTGGCGAGCGCCGTTTTCAACGAGATGGAGCGTGAGGGGAAGGCCATCGCCGCCGATCTGGAGTTCGTGCTTTCCTGCAACAGCCCCGGCGAGTTCATGACCGACGACCGTATCGCCCGCATCCGCGAGATCGCCGCGCGCACCTACGTGGATGGCGGCGAATCGCTCCCCTGGCTCACACCCGACGAGGCGGACAACCTGTGCATCCGCAAGGGCACCCTCACCGACGCCGAGCGCCGGATCATCGAGAACCACATCGTGGTCACCATCGACATGCTCTCGCGCCTGCCGTTTCCCAAAAAGCTCTCCCGCGTGCCCGAATTCGCCGGCGCGCACCACGAGAAACTGGACGGCACGGGCTACCCAAACCACATCGGCGGCGACGCGCTCTCCCTGCAGGCGCGCATCCTGGCCGTGGCCGACGTCTTCGAGGCCCTCACCGCCAGGGACCGGCCGTACAAGCAGGCCATGAAGCTCTCGCAGGCCATGCGGATTCTGGACGGCATGGTCAAGGACCACCACGTGGACCCGGATGTGTTCGAGCTGTTCGCCAAATCCGGTGTATATAGGGATTACGCCGTCGCGCATCTGGCCCCCGCCCAGCTGGACGACGGCCCGGACGCGCGGCCGAAGCCTGGCGCATAGCGGTCGTCGCCTCTTCCCTTCTCACTCTTTTCCCTCCCCGCCGGACGCCGTCACGGGGGCGCGTCCGGGCCGCCGGGCAGTTGTATTTTTCTTGGTTTCACGGGATGGTGCGTTCCCTGGCGGCGATTCGTGGACCGTGTGGTGTTGCCTTGTCGTGAATGAAGGCGTAACATGCCGTGACATTGGACAAATTTATCTGTGCGCGCCGAAAAGATCACGCATGGCTTCCTTCGACCTGTTTCGACCGCCGGATGCGGTTTGCGAGGACATGATGGAACAATCTGATTTTCCCGTGGGATCCTATGTGAATAACGCCAAGTTGCCGGACTGGGGCATTGGCAAGGTGCTGGCCGTGTGCGAGGGCGGCAAGCGCAGAGTGTTCTTCGAATTTGGCGGTGAGCGGCTGATGACCGGTTTGACCCTGTCGCCCGCTCCTGAGCCGGAGCGGCATCCGCTGCTCTCCAGAATGGACGCTCGGACGGATCTGCACGGCGCCTGCGCCTTCGCGCAGCTGGAGCAGGCTTTTCTCGTGAATTTCCCCAAGGGGTTCGACGATCCCGGCTATCTGGCGAACGAGCGCGATCACCGGGTGGCGGCGGCGCAAATGATGGCCGAATCGTGCTCGAAGGAAGTCCTTTCGGATTTGATCGCGCACGATGGGCACGATGAGGTGTGCGAACGCGCCCGGCGGATTCTCAGCAAGTCGAGCCTCGTGTTCCCCAACGAGAAATTGGCTTTGGTCGATGGGTTGAAGCAGGGCGTGGAGCAGCGCCGGCTTTTCGCCACAGGGCTGTTCGACGTGTTGTACGGCGAGTCGGAGCTCGGCAAGCGTTTCGAAACGTTCGTCGGGGTTCTGGAGGAGCTTGGCGCTCTCAAATGGACGACGGCGACCTATTTCCTCTCTCTCTCCCAGCCGGAGGCCTACCCCTTCGTCAAGCCTTCCTACGTGCAGGACGCCGCGAAGACCTATGCTTTCGAGCTCGGCTATTCCAGCCGGCCAAGTTCACGCTGCTACGCGCGCGTCAGGAAATTCGTGCGCTACGTATCGGAGGTGTTGCGGCGGCGCGGCGGGCTGGCCCCGCACGACCTCATCGACGTGCAGGGGTTCATCTGGTGCACGCTGCACAATCCCGTGGCCAGTGGACGGCACGCCGGGAAATAGTCCCGGCCGGGCTCGGTGTCCCGGGCGACATGCCCGGACATCGGGTTCGGAAAACCACCCCGGCGGACGTTTTCCCTCCGGGGCAAACGGGGCTGCGGCCATCCACGCGTGATCGGCCGGCCGGAGTTGAGGGGCAGGCCGCGTCGCTCGTGATCAGATAATGTCTCCGCTTCGTCGCCCGCTGGCGCGGCTCTGGCGATCGTTCGGGCTGGGCCGCATCGGATGGCCCCTTTCGGCTTTCGTCGTTCGCCGTCTACCCTGCGGAGGATCCGTCGCTGTTGCGAGCGGCATCCACGCGATTGCCCGGTGTGGCCGTTGGCCGGACCTCGCGAGGCCGGACGCCGAGGATGGCGTAGGCGCTTTCGAGGGCGGCGGCGAGCACCTGGCTGGTGTTTTGGTTCTGCCCCTGAGGTGAGCCCATTTTGTTTGCCGGTCCCTTGATCGCGAGATATTCCACATGGTTTGTCGTGGAATCGAGGTAGCTGCAGAGCGCGTAGAACTGCCCCACCTCCATGTCCACGAGATCCCGGCCCCGCGTCCGTTCCCAGAGCGACGCGCCGGGCGAGAAGTGCGCGGTGTAACGCGGATCGGCTGTGTTGGAGAACCCATAGTACAGGTCCGTGGAAACAATGGTCACCGTGGGCAGCTCCGGGGCGGCCCGCAGCGTCGGCGTGAAGGTCCCCTCGCGCGCGATGGCGTCGAGGCCGGTACAGGCGAGGGACGCCTCGCCGATGGCGTAGACCTTGCCGATTTGGGCGGCTGTCGCGCCGTTTATTCTGCCGGCCGTGCCGATGAGAATGATCCGGCGCACGATGTTGAAGGAGAAAAGCTCGTACAGCAGCGGCTCCAGGCAGCCGGTGCCGATTCCCGAAAGAATGAGCGTGTGGTCGGCGAATTTCCAGAATCGGTAAAAACGGAAAGCCAGTTTCCGTTGGGCCGGGCTGGAAAATCGTGGGGGAATGGTGTGCAACAGGGCGGCCTCATCCTCACCGCAGCAAAGAATCACGTCGGGCGAAAGCAGATCCGCCGTGAGGTTGGTGTTGGCGCGGCTGTCCATCGTTCCTCCTGTGTTCGGGGCGCGCGGCGGCCCGTCGAGGGAGCTGCGCGGTGGAGTCGGCCGGGCGGCTACAGCAGCTTCACATAATCCTTCACGATGACCTTGAGGCCGAAGCCGGGAAAGTTCACGCGGTACTTGTCCGGCGGAATCTCGGCCACGATCTTGCCCTGGCCGAAGATTTTGTGCTCGCACAGGCCGAAGCGGCTGCCCGCCGTGTCCATGGCGGACTTGGGCGGCGGTGCGGCGGCGTGGCGTGCGCGCGGGGCGTCGGTCGCGGAGATGGGCCTGGGACCTTCGCCATAGGCCGGGCGGGTCGGGGGCTCCGGGCAGATCACCGGCGCCAGGTAGCCGTCCTCTCGCGTCATGGCTCCTGGCTGCACCTGCTCGTTCTTGCGGCGCAGCCCGCCGGTGAAGGTCTCCACATAGCGGTCCGCCACGGCGTCGGAAAGCTCGGTGACGAAGGGGCTGGGCGCGGCCGGCTCGCGGCAGTTGTTGAAGCGGTTGAACACCGAGCCCGGCACGATGAGCGCCAGCTCGTCCTTGGCGCGAGTGCAGGCCACGTACATGAGCCGGCGCTCCTCTTCCATGTCATCCTGCCGCTGCATGGCCTTCTTGCTGGGAAAGCGCTCCTCCACCAGATCGATGATGATGACCGCCCGCCATTCGAGCCCCTTGGCCGAATGCACGGTGGAAAGCACCACGGCGTTCTCCGTGCGCTCGTCCTCCTCGGGCGAACCATCCAGGCAGAGATCGGCCAGGAATTCGTCCACGGTCTTGTAGCTCGTCACAATCTGTCCCAGCTGCTCCAGTCCGGCCTGACGCTTGGGGTAGTCGTCCGGGTAGAGCCGCTGCATGATGGGCGCGTAATGGGCCATGGCGCGGTCCAGCGCTGCGGCCGGGCGCTCGCGCATCTGGCGCAGGCCGTCCAGTTCGCGCAGCAGATCCGTGAGGTCGGCGAAGCGTTTTTGGAATTTGTCCACGGCCTTGGCGTCGCCGCCGAGCAGCGCCGTGGCGATCTTGCCGGCCGTCTTGACGCCCACGCCTTTGAGGAAGCCGAGCACTTGCTGCCAGGCCAGCATGTCCGAGGGATTGGCGACGAGGCGCAGGTAGGCTAGCAGGTCCTTCACGTGCGCGGCCTCCTGGAAGCGCACGCCGCCGTACTTGCGATACGGAATGCCCGAGCGCGTCAGCGCCACCTCCAGGGGGTAGGACTGGTACCCCGCGCGGAAGAGCACGGCGATTTCGTGCAGGGGATGGCGCGAGGCCATGTCCGCGATGAGCCCCACCACCTGCGTGGCCTGGGACTGATCGCTGAGGGTCTGGATGATGCGCGGCCGCGCGCCGCCCTCACGTTCGGTGAACAGGTGCTTCTCGAACTTCTGTTTGGCCCCGGCCAGAATGATGTTGGTCAGGTCGAGGATGGGCTGGGTGGAGCGATAGTTCTGCTCCAGGCGGATGATCTTCGCGCCCGGGAAGGTCTGGGGAAAGTCGAGGATGTTGGCCACCACCGCGCCGCGGAAGGCGTAGATGGACTGGGCATCGTCGCCCACGGCCATGACGTTGCCCGCGTCGCCCGCCAGCAGATGCACCAGCCGCGCCTGCACCAGGTTGGTGTCCTGATACTCGTCCACCATCACGTAGGGATACCGGCGGCGCATGTATTCGCGGATGTCCGGCCGCTCCACCAGCAGCCGCTCCAGCTCGAAGAGCAGGTCGTCGTAGTCCAGCAGCCCCTGAGCGCGCTTGGTTTTGGCGTACTCGTCGGCCAAGCGCTCGATGTCGGCCTGGTAGCCGAGCAAATGGTAGGCTTCGCGGTCCAGAATGTCCGCGATGGACAGCTCCTTGTTGCGGCTCTTGGTGATGATGTCCGCGATGGTGGCGCGCTTTGGGTAGCCCCGGTCGCCCTTGCCCAGGTCGAGGTGGTTCTTCAGCTCGCCGAGCAGCTCCTCGGAATCCGCGCGGTCCAGCAAGGTCACCCCCTGCTGGTAGCCCGCGTCCTGCGCGTGGCGGCGCAGCACGCCGTAGGCGAAGGAGTGGAACGTGCCACCGCTGGCCCCCGTGAGGGGCCGGCCCAGCACCATCCCGGCGCGGTGCAGCATTTCCTGGCTGGCCCGGCGGGTGAAGGTCAAGAGTAGGATGTTCTCTGGCGAGACATACTCCTGCACCAGATGCGCCAGACGGAAGACGATGGTGCGCGTTTTGCCGCTGCCCGCGCCGGCGATGACCAGCACCGGACCGCCCGTGTGCAGCGCGGCCTCCAGCTGCGCGGGGTTCAGCTCGCGCTCGAAATCTATGCCCATGTTTCGTCCGTCCCCTTCATAGAATGAGCCCGGCGCGCCGCTGCGCATCGTCCAGGCCGAAATAGAGCAAAACCAAACCGCCAACGTCGCGCACGCGGGCGGCGTCCGCCGTTTTCGGCATGTTCGTTCCGGCGGCCGTCATGTCCGCCGCGAAGAACGCATTGTCCGGCGTATGCATGCCGAAGCGCCCAAAATGCCCGAATATGGCCGTGCGGTCAAAGCGCGCCTTAAGGTCGATCCCATGCCTCGGCACGCAGATGAGGTCCGGCGCGGCGTCGGTTCCGTAAAACTCCCGGCCGTTCAGAACGCGTTCCATGACGGGCGCGCCCTCGTAGCGCAATTCCAGCAGCAGCGCGCGCAGGTCGGCCAGCAACGCGGCCTCGTCCGCCGGGCGTACGCACCCGCGCGCGAAAACGCCTGTCCGGTGCAGTACGATGCGTCCGGGGTCCATGGCGAAGGCCCGTGTCAGCGGGCCGATGCATCCGGCGTCCCACTCGTCGCGCGGGGGGCGCGCCAGACGCAGGAAACCGGCCCCCGCCAGCACGCGGTTCAAATCCGCCTCGGTCTTGAGCGCGCAAAAACCGTGGTCGGCCAGCGCCACGAGTCCCTTGGGCTCCGGCAGGGCGTCGTAGCGGTCCAGGATTTCGCCGAGCAGCGCGTCCCATTCGGTGAACAACGCCATGCACGCGTCATGCAGCGCGTGATTTTCGTCCTCCACCGCCGGATAAAGAAAATGGAACAACCGGTCCGTCTCGGTCAGCACGAACACGAACAGATCCCAGGCCAGATCCGGCCAGAGCAGGTTCAGCGCCGCCCGGCGGCCTGCCAGCGAGGCGCGCAGCTGATCCAGCAGATACTCCGGCTCGTTCGCCCCGCGCGTTGTGTCGCCCTCCACGCGGTACCCCGCCGCGTTGAGTGGCCCCAGCAGAAACGGCGGATACACCGCCCGCGTCAGGCTCTCCGCCACGAAACCGCCAATGAGCATCCCGCGCAGCGGTTTCGCCGGCGCCATGTTCGGCAGGTTCACCACGCGCGACACCAGCCCCGCCGCCCCCAGCCGGTCGAAGATCGTCGGGACGCGCACGTCGCCAAAGTTGGCGATGCGCAACGTGTAGGTCGCCGGATCGAGGATCGTGAATCCATGCACGCCGTGGTCGCCCGGTCCGCGCGCGGTGAAGAAGCTCGTCCAGTTCACCGGTGAAAGCTCCGGCAGCTCCGCCTCGATGGCGTGGGCGTGCGGCATGAGCCTCGCCAGGTTCGGCAGGCGTGGGGCCAGCGATCGGGCCAGGGAGAACGGCAGGCCGTCCAGGCCGAGGACGAGCAGGCGCGGGCGTGTGGACAATCTGGCGGCGGTCATGATGATGGCTTGATGTCGTGGCGGCGGGAGCGGGGAACGCCTCCGGAGTCCAGGGGGCGCATGGCCCCCT
>JAIMKR010000003.1:0-52536 GCA_020692325.1 Desulfocurvus sp. | reverse complement strand
GCCCATGGGGCTTCGCCTCCGGTGCAAGCGGAGGATACCGGGAGCGTTGCCGGACAAAAGGGGATTCCAAAGGGCCTCGCGCCCTTTGGCCGCCGGAGGCATCTTTTCTCCTCCCCGTCCCTAGGCCAGCTCGACGATGTACTTTTGCATGAACTTGACGGGGTTGTAGGACATCTTGGCTTTGCGCAGGCCCTCGTCGCCGAGATCCTGTTCGCGGTTGACGAAGGCGAAGCGGTCGTCCTGCTCGGTGAGGAAGCAGTTGTTGATGGCCTGGTAGATGCCCTTGTAGCGCGTATCGCCCTTTTCGAAGTGGATGAGCAGGGTCTCCTTGTCCAGGCACTCGCCCACGGTGTAGGCGACGACCTTGCCATCGATGCGCACGGTGCCGCCGAGCAGGCTGCCCAGGCTGTCGAAGACCTTGAGCACGCGGCTGATGGCCTCGTTCTCGGCGGCGAGGGCCTCGGAGGGATGCTCCTGCCAGCCGTGCCATTCGGCCTGCATGTCCAGCACCTCCTCCACGCAGTCGGCCTGCATGGGGGTGTACTCGTAGATGTAGCTTTTCTCGAACTGGTGCAGCAGGTTCTTTTTCTTGTGGAACTTGTTGCCCTTGAGCTCCACGAGTTCGGGCACGGAGTAGACGTAGTCGAAGTCGTCGCGGTCCTCCGTGGCGGTGAGCCGGTCGCCGAAGACTGGCTTCCAGATGTTCAGCAGGGTCTCGGGCACGCGGATGAAGCGCATGGGGCCGGCCAGACAGGGGAGCGTCGCCCAGTCGATCTTGTTCCAGTCGCCCACGGGGGCCCAGCATACGTCGCGGCCCTTTGTCTGACGCAGCCACACCAGCCCGAGGTCGTCGAAGCGCCACCTGAGGCCGTAGTGCGGGGCCCAGCCGTAGATGTTGGCGAAGGAGTAGTCGGAGGTGACCTCCGGGCAGGCGGCCAGTGCGGCCTTGTAGGCGTCACGGTGTTTGAGGCAGATGTTCTCGAAGGTGTCTGTGCTCATCGGTGTGTCCCGTTCCGTGGTTTGGACATGGCGAAGCGTTGCCAGTCGCGTCGTGTGAATATGTAGAAAAGAATGGTCGCCTGGCAAGCCTGGGAGGCCAGCATGGAGATCCACACGCCCGTGGCGTTGCGCATGACGACATGACCGAGGAAATAGGCCAGCGGCAGGCGCACCAGCCAGGTGCCCAGGCCCATGCCCACGAGGTTGTAGATGGTGGCCCCGGCCCCGGAGAGCGCGCCGGCCAGGATCATGGACGTGAGGGTGAAGGGAATGGCCAGCACGTTGTACACGAGGTAGTTTTCAGCCTCTGCCTGCACCTCCGGTTTGGGGGCGATGAATCCGGCGATGTCGTGCAGGAACGGCCAGACGCAGGCGGCCAGCAGGCCGATGGCGATCATGCTGATGCCGAGGATGCGCAGGCCGGTGCGCCGGGCCTCCTCGGGTTCGTTCGCGCCGAGCAGATGGCCGATCATGATGCTGGCCGTGAGGCTGAAGGCGAAACCAGGCAGGAACAGCAGCGATTCCACCCGCGCGCCGGCGGCCATGCCGGCCAGGGCGTTGACGCTGTTTTCCGGTAGACTCGCCGTGATGGCGAAGAGCACCAGGTAGCCGGAATGCCACACTATCTGCATGATACCAGCGGGCATGGCAACCTTGAAGAGATACGGAAAGGCCCGACGAACCCAGCGCCAGGGGGCGAAGATGCGCCGGCGCAGGGTGCCATCGCGCCGCAGAACGAGGAGCCCGAAGGCTGCGCCGAAGGTGATGGACGAGAACGTGGCCCAGACCACGCCGCTGACGCCGAGGTTCGGCAGGCCGAAGCGCCCCAGGCCGAAGCCGATGTCGCCGATGGTGTTGACTATGGTCACGACGATCATGGTGTACAGCGGCACCATGACCTGCTGCCGGGCGCGGAACACCGCGTTCTGCATGATGAGCATGTAGTAGGGCGGCAGGGTGTAGAGAAAGACCTGGAGCACATAGCGCGTCAACGGCACGATGTCGTCCGGCACCTGCAACGCCCAGACGAAAACGTCGCGCAGGGGCAGGCCGATTGCCAGAAAGACCACACCCGAGGCCGCGGCGATGAGCAGACACAATCCGGTGTAGCGTTCGGCGCGCAGGATCCTGCCCGCGCCCATGGACTGGCTGATGGCGGCCACCGCGCCGCCGGCCACGGCCGTGGCGATAACGAGGAACAGGAACAGCGACTGCGTGATGATGCCCAGCGCCGCCTGCACGCGGGAGTCGATCTGCCCGGCCACCCACACATCCACGAAGCCGATGAGGAAATTGAATAGCATCATCAGCACCTGGGGCCAGGAGAGGTTCCAGATGACGCGGGCTTGTGATGAGGAGGAGAGTGACGGCATGGGGTTTCCGGGGCGCGGTGCACGCGCAGGTTGTGGAAGGTAGGCACGATTTCCGCGCTGCCAAGGGGGCGGAGCGGATTTTCTTTACGCCGCGTCAGGCATCTGCCACTCTGGATGAATACGGCGCGGCCGCGTCGGCGGGAGGAACATTGGGCCATTCATCGAAAAAAAACAGCGAATCAGCGCGGACCATGCTGCGCACGCACCTGTGGCTGGAGGACGACGGCCGGATGCTTTTCGGCAGGGGACGCGCGCAGCTGCTGGAACTCGTGCGGCTGCTGGGCTCGCTGAACCGGGCGGCCAAGGCCCTGGGCATGAGCTACCGCGCGGCCTGGGGCCGCATCAAAAGTACCGAGGAGGTTCTGGGCCAGCCGTTGCTCGTCAAAGGCGACGGACGGCGCGGGCATGAACTCACGCCCCTGGCCGAGCGGTTGCTCGAATCCTTCGCCCGCTGGCAGAGCGAGGTGGAGGCCTTCGCCTTGGAGCGCGCCAGCCAGGCTTTCCCCTGGGAAATGCAGCCCTACGTCGAGAAGGACGACGCTCCCGTTCCCGTGGCAAAGAAAACGCCCCCGAACGTCCGGTGAGGCCGGACGCCGGGGGCGATGATACCGTTACAGGCGGGTCCTAGCGCCGACCGCGATCTCCACCGTAGCCGCCACGGCCGCCACGATCGCCACGATCTCCACGGTCGCCACGACCCTCGCGCGGGGCGGGACGGCGGAAGTCGTCCAGGTTGATTTCCTGGCCGGCCTGCTCCATGAGCCAAGCCTTGCGCGACAGGCGGATGCGTCCGCCCGGCTCCAGCTCGATAACCTTCACCCACACTTCCTGACCCAGCTGCAGCAGATCCTCCACACGCTCCACGCGCTCCACGTCGAGCTGGGAGACGTGCAGCATGCCTTCGGCGCCGGGCAGAATCTCCACCAGCGCGCCGACCTCGAGGATCTTCTTGACCGTGCCGAGGTAGTTGCGGCCCGGCTCCGGGGTCTGGTCGTAGTACAGGACCATGGCCTTGGCCTTCTGCAGGCTCTCGGAGTTGGGGGCGAAGATGGCCACCTTGCCGGAGTCCTCGATGTCGATGTCGGCCTGGGTCTCGGCGGTGATGGCCTTGATGTTCTTGCCGCCGGGTCCGATGACGGAGCGGATCTTCTCGGGGTTGATGAACACGGTCTCCATCTGCGGGGCCAGGGCGGAGAGCTGCGGCCGGGGCGCGGCGAGGCACATGTTCATGTGGTTGAGGATGTGCATGCGGGCGTCGTGGCTCTGGGAGAGGGCGCGGCGCAGCACGTCGTAGGGAATGCCCGAGGCGATCTTGATGTCCATCTGGATGCCGGTGATGCCATTGGCGCTGCCGGCCACCTTGAAGTCCATGTCGCCCAGGGCGTCCTCGTCGCCGAGAATGTCGGTGAGGACGATGTAGTCGTCGCCTTCCTTCATCAGGCCCATGGCGATGCCGGCCACGGGCTCCTTGATGGGCACGCCGGCGTCCATGAGGGCCAGGCAGGAGCCGCACACTGTGGCCATGGAGCTGGACCCGTTGGAGTCCATGATCTCGGAGACCACGCGCAGGGTGAACGGGAAGTCGTCCGGGTTGGGCAGCACCGGGGTGATGGAGCGCTCGGCGAGCGCTCCGTGGCCGATGTCGCGGCGGCTGGGGCCGCGCATGGGCCGCACTTCGCCCACGCAATAGGGCGGGAAGTTGTAGTGCAGCATGAAGCGCTTGGTGTTCTCGCCCACCAGGGTCTCGATGCGCTGCTCGTCGCGCGAGCTGCCGAGGGTGGCCACGCACATGGCGCAGGTCTCGCCGCGGCGGAACAGGGCGGAGCCGTGGGTCATGGGCAGCACGCCGGTCTGAATGGACAGCGGGCGGACTGTGGTGGTGTCGCGGCCGTCCAGGCGGATGCCCTGGTCATGCACGCGCTGACGCACGATGTGTTTGTCCAGGTCGGCCAGGGCGAGGGAGGCCTGCTTCACGGCGTCCTCGACCTCGGGGAACTTCTCGGCCACGCTTTCGAGCGCCTTGGACTTGGCGGCGTCCTTGGCGTCGCGGCGGGCCATCTTCGCGGTGATCTCGCAGGCGGCCTTCAGGCCCGGGGTGGCGATCTCCTCGACGTAGGCGGCGATTTTCTCATCGGCGTGGGGCGGGGTGACCTCGATCTTGGGCTTGCCCACCTTCTCGCGCAGCTCGTCCTGCATGTCGAACAGCGGGGTGATCTGCTTGTGGCCCCACTCCAGCGCCTCGACCACGAGATCCTCGGAGACGAAGTTGGCGCCGCCCTCGACCATGACGATGGCCGAGCGGGTGGCGGCGAAGATGAGGTTCAGGCTGGTCTCGTTGTCGCACTGCTTGTAAGTGGGGAACAGCACGAATTTGCCGTCGATGTAGCCCACGCGCGCGCCGGCGATGGGGCCGCCGAAGGGCATGGCCGAAACATGCAGCGCGGCCGAGGCGGCGGTGATGGCCAGAACGTCCGGGTTGGTGTGGTCATCGGCGGAGAGAACGGCGGCCACGACCTGCACCTCGTCGCGGAAGCCCTTCTTGAACATGGGACGGATGGGCCGGTCGATGAGGCGGGAGACGAGGGTCTCGCGCTCGCTGGGACGGCCGATCTCGCGGCGGAAGTAGCTGCCGGGAATGCGGCCGGCGGCGTAGGACATCTCCTGGTAATTGACGGTGAGCGGGAAGAAGCCGCGCTCGACCTCCAGGGGCTGGTTGACGGTGGCGACGTGGATGACGGTTCCGCCGGCCTGGAGCAGAACGGCGCCGCTGGCCTGTTTGGCCATCTTGCCGTGCTCGAAGCTGATGTCGAGCCCGCCGACGTTGGCGGAAAGGCGTGTGGTTTCGAACGGTACGAGCATGAAGCCCTCCAAATGGGTTACGGACCCTGCGCCGTCTCCCGCCCGAGATTTTAGCCGGCTTGGGAAAGAGCTCTTGCGGTGATGTCGCCGCAAGAACGCTTACCGCAGCCAACTAAAGGGGGGTTGGAGCCGTGTGGCGCGTGGTCCAGTGTGAAAAGCGAATTCCGGGCGGACGGAGGCGATTTCGTCCCCGCCCGCCCGGTTGCGTCCCTACTTGCGGAGACCCAGGCGATCGATGAGTTCGCGATAGCGCTGGATATCCTTGTTCTTCAGGTAGTTGAGGAGCTTGCGGCGCTGGCCGACCAGCTTGAGCAGGCCGGTCTTGGAGTGGAAGTCCTTCTTATGCACCTTGAAGTGCTCAGTCAGGTAGCTGATGCGCTCGGTCAACAGCGCGATCTGGACCTCCGGGGAACCGGTGTCGCCCTCGTGGCGCTTGTACTCCTCGATAATCTTGGTCTTGCTTTCAGGCGTCATAGCCACAGCGTCATCCTCCTTGTCCGGCCGGGTGGTTGGGTGCCGGACGGTTGTGCTGCGAGCTTCCCGTTCAGGTGGCGGGGGCGTCGTCACGCCACAGTCCGCGCAGGATGCTCCAGCGCAGGGCGCCGTCCTTGTTCGTCGCCTCCGCAATGGCCACGGGTTCATCCCCTTCCTCGATCAGCATGACGCGTTCGCCGGGTTGCCCCGTGAGTGCGCCCGCCGTTCCGTCCGCCGGTAGCCAAGTCCCGTTTTTCACCAGGGCCGACAGGGCGGGGGAAAGGGTGATGCTGCACCAATGCGGGAGCGCGCGCGCAAGCGGGATGACCCGCTCGGCGAAGCGCTCCGGCTCGCCAAGAACCTCGTCCAGGCTGAAAGCGGCGTCGAGCCCATATGGCTCGCACGCCTCCCGCGTGAGCTGCGCGAGCGCCGCTCCGCACCCGAGCCGAATCCCCAAGCTGTGGACCAGGGATCGAATGTACGTGCCTGCCAGGCAACGCACCCTGAACCGAGCGAAGGGAAGCTCTATCTCCAGCGGTTCGACCTCATACACCTCTATCCGTTTCTCCTTGACCGGCACCGCCTCGCCCTTTCGGGCGAGTTCGTAGAGGGGGGTACCCTCGTGCTTGGCCGCGGAATATGCGGGCACCTCCTGTTCCGTGAGGTCTTTCCAGCTCAGAATGGCCGCCCGCACATCGTCTTGCGAAATATTGTCGATGGACTTTTCCGCCGTCACCGCGCCCTGCATGTCGTAGGTATCGGTGGCGACGCCCAGCTTGAGCATGCCGCTATACATCTTCACGCCGTTCGTCAAATACCCGGCGATTTTGGTGCCCTGTCCCAGCAGCACCAGCAGCACCCCCTCGGCCAGCGGGTCCAGCGTGCCGGCGTGCCCGATTCTGCCCTGCCCCAGGCCGTGCTTGATGCTGTTCAAACATCCCGCGCTGGTTGGGCCGCTCGGCTTACGCAGCACAAGCAGGCCGTCCAGCTGCGAGGCGGAGCGTTTGCGTCGTCTTCCCATGCCTTCTACACCAGTCCCAGCTCTTCGCCAAGGGCAGCGAGGAGGCGTTTTCTGGCGGCGTCGAGCGTGTCGGCGATGGTTCCGCCGGCGGCGTTGCGGTGGCCGCCGCCATCGAAGCGCGCGGCGACCTTCTGCACGTTGTCCACGCCAGTGGATCGCAGACTGAATTTGAACGCGCCGTCGGGCTCCTCGCGCAGGATCACCGCTGTGCGTACGCCGCGCAGCCTGCGGAGGAAATTGACGATCTCCTCGCAGTCAGGCGTATCCGTACCCGTTTTGGTCATCATCTCGCGCGTCACGTGGGCCACGGCCACGCGGCCATCGTAGAACATCTCCAGGGTGGCGAAGCTCACGGCCCACAGGCGGAAGCGGTTCACCGTCCATTGATTGCGGATCTTCGCGATCACCGCGCCGGGTTGCAGGCCCTGGCGGATGAGTCTGGCCGCGAGCTCCATGACCTCGGGGGTGGTGTTGTCGAAGGTGAAGAAGCCGGTGTCCGTGGCGATGCCCAGATACACGGCCTCTGCCAGCGAGCCGGTGAGGGGCACGCCGAGTTCGTCGGCCAGTTCGGCGATCATGGCCGCCACGGCCGGGTAGGACTCGTCCACCCAGTTGAACTGGCCGAAATTCGGATTGCCCAGGTGATGGTCCACGTTGGCCATGGGGCGCGAATCCATGATCCGGTGCAGCTCCGGCCCCACGCGGTTGGGGGAGCCGCAGTCGAGCACGAATATCCAGTTGGCCTCGGCCCCGCACAGACAGTCGTGGAAGGGCGCGGGCAGGTGCAGCCAGTCGAACTGACGGGGCAGTCCGCTCACGTTGTACAGGCAGAAGTCCTTGCCCAACGCGGCCAGAATGTGCCCCAGAGCCACGGTGGAACCGATGGCGTCGCCGTCGGGATTGGCGTGCGCCGCCACCATGAAATGGTCCGTGCGGCGGATGAGATCAGCTATCTGCGCGACCGGGCTTGGCATATACCATGTCCTCGAGGAAATCGTCGTGGGCGAAGCGAAGTTCGGGCAACAGGCGCATCTTGAGGCGCTTGCCCAAGCCGGAACGCAGGAACCCATTGGCCTTGTTCAAGGCCTCCAAGGCTTCCTTCCGGCGCTCCTCGCCGCCGCCGACGGTGAAGGTGACGAGCGCGATGCTCATGTCCGCGTTGAGCCTGCAGCTGGTGAGACTCACCAGCTCCAGGCGCGGATCGGCCACCTCGCGCAGCAGCATCATCGCGAGTTCCTGCATGATCTGATCGCCCAGGCAGATGCCCCGCCGAGAACCGGAGGACTTCATCTAGAAATCTCCATCGCCGCCGAACAGTTCCGTGTCGGCGCGCACAAGCTCGGCCGGGGAAATGGCTTCCACCATCGCCAGGGCCTTGGACAAGCGGCTTTCCACCTTCGTGGTCTCGCCGGAAACCGTCACCACCGCAAGCACCAGCCGTTGGTGCGAGTCCTGGGCCTCAACCTCGCTCACCGCGACGTTGAAGGTATTGCGGAGTTTTTGCTTAAGGCTTTGGGCCACCTGCCGTTTGCCCTTGAGCGAATTGTTACCGTGCAGGCGGAACTCCAACGTCAAAACGCCCACGATCATTTAAGCGCACATCCTGGCGTTGGCAATGGGGGGGCCGGAAGCGCTCGCGCGCCTCCGGCCATCCCATTTTAGTCGATGGTACGGGCGACTTCCTTGGTTTCAAAGGCCTCGATGACGTCGCCGATCTTGATGTCGTTGAAGTTTTCGAGACCGACGCCGCATTCGTAGCCCTTCTGCACTTCCTTGGCGTCGTCCTTGAAGCGCTTGAGCGAGGCGAGCTGGCCGGTGTAGATGACCACGCCGTCGCGCAGCAGTCGCACCTTGGCCTGGCGGGTGAGCTTGCCATCCACCACGCCGCAGCCGGCCACGGTGCCAATCTTGGGCACGCTGAAGGTGTTGCGCACCTCGGCCTGGCCCAGGTAGACCTCCTGGATGTCCGGGGTGAGCATGCCGCCCATGGCGTCTTTGATTTCGCCCACGAGCTTGTAGATGATGTCGTAGAAGCGGATCTCCATGTGCTCGGAATCGGCCAGGTCCTTGACCTTGGCGGTGGGACGCACGTTGAAGCCGATGATGATGGCGTCGGAGGCGTTGGCCAGCAGCACGTCGCTCTCGGTAAGGCCGCCGGTGGCGCCATGCACCACCTGGATCTTGACCTCGTCGGTGGAGAGCTTGGTCACAGCCTCGGTAATGGCCTCGAGCGAGCCCTGCACGTCGGCCTTGAGCACGAGGTTGAGCATCTTGGCCTCATCGTCCGGGCGGGACTGGAGGAAGCTCTCCAGGGTGAGCTTGGTCTTGCCCACCATGTCCTTCTCGCGCTGCTTGGCCGCGCGGGAGTCGGCGATGCGGCGGGCGACCTTGTCGTCGGCCACGACGACGAATTCGTCGCCGGCCTCGGGCACGACGTTGAAGCCCTGGATTTCCACCGGAATGGCTGGCCCGGCCTGTTTGATCTTTTTGCCCTGATCGTTGAACATGGCGCGCACCTTGCCGTGCACGGTGCCGCAGACGAAGGCGTCGCCGTTTTTGAGCGTGCCTTCCTGGATGAGCACGGTGCCCAGCGGACCGCGGCCCTTGTCCAGCTTGGCCTCGACGATGTGGCCCTTGGCGGGCTTGTTCGGGTTGGCCTTGAGCTCCAGCACCTCGGCCTGCAGGAGAATCATCTCCAGCAGTTCGTCCAGGCCGATGCGCTGCTTGGCGGAAACGTTGGCGAAGATGGTGGTGCCACCCCATTCCTCGGGCACGAGGTCGTATTCGGCGAGCTCGCGCTTCACGCGGTCGGGGTCGGCCCCCTCCTTGTCGATCTTGTTCACGGCCACGACGATGGGCACGCCGGCGGCCTTGGAATGGTTGATGGCCTCGCGGGTCTGATCCATGACGCCATCATCGGCGGCGACGACCAGGACGACGATGTCCGTGACCTGGGCACCGCGGGCGCGCATGGCCGTGAAGGCCTCATGGCCGGGCGTGTCGAGGAACACGACCTCGCCCTTGCTCGTGCTCACGTGGTACGCGCCGATGTGCTGCGTGATACCGCCCGCCTCGCCCGAGGCGATGCTCGTCTTGCGGATGGCGTCGAGCAGAGAGGTTTTGCCGTGGTCGACGTGGCCCATGATGGTGACCACGGGCGGCCGGGGCTTCAGATCCTCGGGCTTGTCGGGAGCGCTGGTCTCCAGGAATTCCTGCTCATCGAAGGAGACGTTCTCCACCTCGTGCCCGAACTCGGAGGCCACCAGCGTGGCGGTGTCGAGGTCGAGGGCCTGGTTGATGGTGGCCATCATGCCCATGCCGAAGAGCATTTTGATGATCGCCTGCGCCTTGACGCCCATCTGATGCGCGAGATCGGAGAGGCGGATGGTCTCGTCGATGCGGATCTTGCGCTTTCCGACGATCTTGGGCTCCTCACGCTGCTCGGGCATGTTGCGGCGCTTCTTGTGGCGCGAGCTCTTCAGACGCATGGGCGCGTCACCGTCCTCGGAGACGACTGGCGCGGGCGTGAAGCTCGGACGCTTCTTGGGGGACGAGGAGCCTGCCTTGCGGCGTTCCTCCTCGCTGCTTGTTCCTCCGCTGGGGAACTCCACCACGCGGCGCTCCTTGCGGCGGCGCTCTTCAGCGCCATCGCGGGACGGGACGGCCGCGGGGGTGCCGGGGCGTGGGGGATAACCGGCGCCATCACGCCGTGGAGGACGGGCGCCATCGCGGTTGTCGCGCGGGCCTTCGGGACGCTGGCCGCCGGGGCGTGGGGCGTACGGACGCGGTCCGCCCGGGCGGGGGGTGTAGGGACGGGCCCCGCCGCCCTCGTTGCCGGCGGAGAATTCGGGCCGGCGGGAGGAGGAGGGGGGAACGCTGCCCGGCTCGGGGCGGGAAATGATGCGTACCTGCGGCACGGAAGGCATGATGACCTCACGGCGGGGCTTGCGCTGATGACGCTCCTCGCGGGGCTGCTCAGGCTTCTCGGTGTGGGGGGATTCGGCCTCAGCCGCGGGCTTGCCTTCCTGTTCCGGCTTGGCCTCGGCGGTGGGGGCGGACTTCTCCTCGGGTTTAGCCTCGGCGACGGGAGCGGATTTCTCCTCGGACGTGGCCTCGGGTTTGGGCTCGGCCTTTTCGGCCGGCGCGCTCGCCTCGGCGGGTATTTTCGCTTCGGGCGTCACCGGTTCATGGATGATGCGCGCGGTGGGCATGGCCGCCGTTTTGCTCTCCGGCTCGACGTCTCGTTCGCCAGGCTTTTCGGGCTCGGCGGGGGCGACGGGCTTTTCGGGCTCGGCAAGAACGGCGGGTTTGACTTCGGTTGCCGTCGGTTCGGCGACGGTTTTCTTCACAGCTGGTTCGGCCTTTTCCGGCTCGGCCTGCTCGCGGCGGATGATGCGCGCGGGCTGCTCGACGGGACGGGCGACCACCTTTGCGGCGGACTCGGCGACGGGTTTGGACTCGGCCTCCGGTTCGGGCCGCGCTGCGGCCGCGACGGATTCCCCGGCGGTTTTGTCCGTTTCGGCCTGGGACGCGGACGCCTCGGGCTCGGTCTGGACCGCGGGCTTCGAGGCGGATTCCTCGCCGTGTCTGGTCCTTCTGCGCACGATGACGCCGGGCTGCACCTCGCGGCGCACCACCTCGGTCTGCGAGCCGCGCAGCGCCTGCCGCACGCGATCGACCTCGTCGTCCTCCAGCGTGCTCATGAAGCTTTTGACCTGGATGTCCATGTCCCGCAGCTGCTGCAGGATCTCCTTGTGGCCGACGCCAAGTTCGGCCGCCAGGTCCTTCACCTTGAGCTTTGTCACCATTCACCTTCCCCTTGTTAGCGCTTCTTCCGCCTGTCCCCACAGCGGAGAAATCTCTCGCGGCATTTGGCCTGTCCGCACACGTAAAGTCCCCTGCCCGGCATCGTTCCTCGCGGATCGGGCGTGAGCCCCGTTCTGCTTTCGCCGCGCACGTGGCGCAGCAGCTCGGCCTTGGGCAGCCGCCGGCGGCAAATGCAGCACATGCGGACCGGCCCCATGACCTCGTCTCCGGCGGGCATCACTCGGCCGCCGGCTCCTCGGGCTTGTCGTCGCCGCCCTCTGCGGGCGCGGCGGCTGTCTGATCGGGTTCGCCCGGTTCCGCCTCGGCCACGGGCGCGAGGCCGAGAATGTTGATGGCCGCGCGCATGTCGCGCACGCGTTCGGGGGTCATGCCCTCGATCTTGAGCAGTTCCTCGTCCGGGGCCGTGACCAGCTGCGTTGTGGTTTCAAATCCGGCGGCGGCGAAGGCGTCCATGCCGATCTCGGCCACGCTGGCCAGCTGGTCCATGCCCTTCTTGTCCGCGTTGATTTCGCCGTAGCGGCTCTCGGTGAAGATATCGATCTTCCAACCCAGCAGGTGGGCGGCCAGCTTGACGTTCTGCCCCTTGCGGCCGATGGCCAGCGTGAGCTGATCGTCGGGCACAACGACTTCCAGGGTCTTTTCGTCGTCGTCCACCATGATGCGGCTGATGACGGCGGGGGACAGGGCGTTCTGGGCGTAGACGGCGATGTCCGGGCTCCAGACCACAATGTCGATGCGTTCGCCCTTCAGTTCCTGCACGATGTTCTGGATGCGTGAGCCTCGGATGCCCACGCAAGCGCCCACGGGATCCACATCGCGGTCGCGGCTGGTAACGGCCACCTTGGCGCGCAGGCCGGGATCGCGGGCGACGCCCATGATCTTGACGGTGCCGTCGTAGACCTCGGGCACCTCGCGGGCGAAGAGCGCGCCCATGTAGTCCGGGTGCGAGCGCGAGACCATGATCTGCGGGCCGCGCGACTCCTTCTGGACCTCGATGAGGTAGGCCTGGATGCGGTCGCCGCGCTTGTAGCGCTCGCGGGGGATCTGCTCCTCCTTGGGCAGCAGGGCCTCCGTGCGGCCGAGATTGATGATCCAGCCGGTGCGGTCGCGCCGCTGCACGATGCCGGAAACGATCTCGCCCTTGCGGTCGCGATACTCCTCGTAGATGATCTCCTGCTCGGCGTCGCGCATGCGCTGGATGATGACCTGCTTGGCGCTTTGCGCGGCGATGCGGCCCAGGTCCTCGATGTTGACCTTGAAACCCATCTCGTCGTCGAGCTGGATGTTGGGATCGTGCTCGCGGGCCTCCTCCAGGGTGATTTCGCTCACGGGGTCGTTGATCTCACTGACGACGACCTTGAACTGATAGACCTGGATTTCGCCCAGCTCCTCGTTGAAATTCACCTCGATGTCCATCTGCTCGCCGTATTTGCGGGCCACGGACGAGCGCACGGCCTCCTCGAGGGTGTCGATGAGCAGGTCGCGGTCGATGCCGCGATCCTTGCTGATCTGGTCTATTGCCTTCTTCAGTTCCGAACTCATGGCGCTCCCTCCGGTGCCGCCGGCGCCGCGAGGCGTGATTCCGGGGCGAGATTCCGCGTCCTGCCGGGTATCTCCGGCGTGTGTCGCCGCGCGTGCGGCCAACCAGCGGGGCCGATTTTCCGGCCCGATCCCAAAAAACATGTGCCCGGGAGGGCGGCGCGCTACTTCGCGCTCCGGCCCACCTCGGGAAATTCATGCACGAGGCGCGCGTTTTTCACATGGTCGAAGACCACCCGCGTCACCGCGCCGTCCTCGTCCATGCGAATCTCCCCACCTTCCACCGCGACGAGCACGCCGCGCAGATGCCGGCGGCCCTCCTGGGGCTCGAGGAGCTTCACGTCCACCACGCGGCCCACATAGGCGGCCATTTGCGCGGCGGAGAAAAAACGACGCTCCAGACCCGGCGAGGAGACTTCCAACACGTATGCGCCGGGAATTGCATTCTCGGCTTCGAACACCGCGCCCAGCGCCCGGCTCACCCGCGCGCATTCGTCGATGCTCACGCCGCCGTCCTCGGCGTCGATATATACGCGCACCACCATGCGGCTGCCGGCCGAGGCCAGCTCCACGCCCCACAGGGTCACCCCCAGGGGAGTCAAAGCCGGGCCGACGATTTCGGCGATTTGTTGGAGCAGGGAGTTGCGCGTCATGTTTAAACTGTCGTTGCTACGGTTCCTTATAAATAAAAAAAGTGGACCAAAAGGCCCACCATGTCTCGGGAACCGGCGAGGTACAGGCGGTCGAATCCTTGAGGCCTTGGAGCGGGTGACGGGGATCGAACCCGCAACACCGAGCTTGGGAAGCTCGTACTCTACCATTGAGCTACACCCGCCCGCACGGCCTATCTAGTCGGGCCTATGTTCCTTGTCAACGAAAAACCTTTCTTTTGCAAGACGAATCCATCGTTGCCGCGACACGTTCCGCCTGTTTTGACGATAAATCCGTGGCCCGAAGTTTGCATATATCGCCGCAGACCAGGAGGATTCCATGCGCGAAAGTATGTACAGCGCGCTCTTCGGCGCCATGTCGAACGAGGTTCGGCTCGACACCATAGCCAATAATCTCGCGAACGTGAACACGACGGGGTTCAAGAAGCAGGCTTACGCCTTTCAGGACACCTTCCAGCGTTTCGCCACCGATTATTTGACGGACGACCGCCAGTACCTTCGCGCCGAGGAAACTTGGCCCAAGGCCTACGTGCAGGCCCGTCCGCGCCTGAGCGGTCAGTACTGCGACCAAAGCCAGGGGCCCTCCCAGTTTACCGGCAACCAGCTGGACCTGGCGATTTCCGGCAAGGGGTACTTCAAAGTCCGCACGCCGGACGGTGATCTTCTGACGCGCAACGGCAGTTTCCGCCGCGCGGCCGACGGCACCCTCGTCACGGAGCAGGGATACGAGGTGCTCGGCGGGGGGGACGCCATCGTCATTCCGGACACGGCCAAGAGCGTGCAGGTGGACTCCACCGGCAGCATCAGCGCCGACGGGCAGGCCCTGGCCAACCTCGATCTGGTGGATGTCTCGGATCCCAAGTCCCTGCAGCACGCCGGCAACAACACCTATCGCATCCGCCAGGGCAGCCGCGCCACGGAGATCCCCGCGGACGGGGCCAAGGTGGAGCAGGGGGTGCTGGAAAAGTCCAACGTGGAGGTCGTGAGCGAGATGGTGAACATGATGGAGGCCCAGCGCGCCTTCGAAATTGGCCAGAAAATAATGACCACGACCGACGGAATGGAGTCGCTCGTCATCAACAAGGTCGGCCAGGTCAGCTAGGCCGGACGCACCGCTAGGAGGAACGAAATCCCATGATGCGCTCACTTTGGACCGCCGCCACAGGCATGGTCGCCCAGCAGACCAACATCGACGTTATCTCGAACAACCTGGCCAACGTGAACACCACGGCCTTCAAGAAAAGCCGCGCCGAGTTCGAGGATCTGATGTATCAGACCCAGACGGTGGCCGGCACCCTCAATGAGGGAGGAAACCGCCTGCCCACCGGCTATCAGGTCGGCATGGGCGTGCGGCCCGTCACCGTGCACAAGTTCTTCACCCAAGGCAGCTTCTCCAACACCGGCAACACGTTGGACGTCGCCATCGAGGGGCAGGGCTTCTTCAAGCTCGATCAGAACGGCAACGACGTCTACACCCGCGCCGGCAACTTCAAGCTGGACAACAACGGCCGCATCGTCAACGCCAACGGTTATCCCCTGCAGCCGGAATTCACCGTGCCCACGGACACCAGCACCCTGACCATCTCCGAAAAGGGGCGCATCTCCGCCCTGGACGCCAACGGCAAGGAAATCGCCGGGGCGGATCTGACCATCTATAATTTCGTGAATCCGGCGGGCCTGAAGGCCACCGGCCGTAACCTCTATGTAGAGACAGACGGCAGTGGAGCGCCCACCGAGGGCACCCCCGGCGACACCAACTTCGGCACCCTGGCCCAGGGCTACCTGGAAACCTCCAACGTCGAAATGGTGGACGAAATGGTGGGGCTCATCATCGGTCAGCGCGCCTACGAGGTGAATTCCAAGTCCATGACCACCTCGGATTCGTTGCTGCAGACGGCCATCAACGTGAAGAGGTAGGAGGGGCGTTCGGCGATGGTTGGAAAAAACGGGATTAGCGCTTGGCGCGTGGTTGCGCCGGTCGTTCTCGCCGCCATCGTGGGCGTGCTGGCGCTGGCTGTCCCGGCCCGTGCGCTGGAAATGCACCAGGGATGGTGGTTGCAGATTCGTGGCGTGGCCTGCGCGCATGGTCCCAAGGTCCTGCTCGGTGACATCGCCGCGCCGCGGGGCGATTTGCCCGCCGCGACCTGGAAGACGCTGGCCGCCCGGCCTTTGTGGCCCTCGCCGGACCACCCGGGCCGCCAGGTCGCTCTCTCTCACGAGCGGTTGTCCGAAATGCTCCAGCATTACGCGGAGGATATCGCCGGAGCGTGTTCGCTGCCCCAGCAGATTGTTGTGCAGCGCGGTGGAAAGGTCATCGAGGGCATGGAGCTCAATCAGCGTATCGTCGATTTTTTGACGGAGCGTGGTCAGGCCTTCAACGGCGAGATCGAACTCAAGGACGTGCATGAGCCGGATTACATTTTTCTGCCCGGCGACCACGACCAGCTGAACATCCGCTACTCCGGCCAGCTCAAGCCCGGCCGCGTGAACCTGATTTTCGAAGCCAAGGGGTCGGATGGGCGCGCCGCGCGCCGGTATGCGGCCTCGGCTTTCGTCAACGTGTGGAAGGCGCTGCCCGTGCCCACGCGGCCGTTCAACCGGCTGGAGCAACTCGATCCGAGCTGCATCGAATTCAAGCGGCGCAACCTGGCCTACTTTTCAGATGCCTGGGACGGCACGGGCGGCCCCTGGCGCATGACCAAGGGCGTGGGGGCCAACCAGGTCATCCGGCTCTCGGATATCGAGCCCGTGCCCGTCATCGCCAAGGGCGACAAAGTGAACCTCATCTTCGTGGGCGAGAACCTGCGCCTGCAAGTGAAGGTCGAGGCGCTTACCGACGGCGGCGTGGGGCAGAGAATCCAGGTCCGCAATTTGCAAAGCAAGAGAAAGATCACGGCCACCGTGCAGGACTCCCAGACCGTACTGGTCAGGTAGCGCGGTGACCGAACAGCGGGGGAACCGACCATGAACAAACGAATCGCGGCACTGCTCGTCCTCACCGCAACCCTGGGCGGCTGCGCGCCGGAACACCGGCCCATGCCGGACGTTTCGCTCACGCCCGTGAACAACATCGAGCCCGAGCCCGTGAACAATCCCGCCTCGCTCTACGAGGCCGGCCAGTCGGATTTCCTCTTCGACGACAACCGCGCCAACAAGGTGGGCGACATCGTCATGGTCACCGTCACCGAGGTGACCACCGGCGAACACAAGAACAACACAACCGCCTCCAAGACCAACGCCAACACCTACACCATCACCACCAAGCCCGGCGGGCTTTACAAAACCGCCAGCGGCGTGGTGCCCGGTGCCCTCGGCCTCAACAACGGCTTGGCCACCACCAGTGACAGTTCTCTGACCGCCACGGGGGATACCAAGGCCGAGTCGCACCTTACCGCCACCGTGGCCACCCGGGTCATCCGCATTCTGCCGGGCAAGGTCATGCAGGTGGAGGGTGCGCGGCAAATCCGCATCAACGACGAAACGCAGATCCTCGTGGTGCGCGGATTGGTGCGCCAGCGCGACATCGACTCCAAAAATTCGGTGCCCTCCACCGCGCTGGCCGATGCGCGCATCGAGGTCTACGGCCAGGGAACCCTTTCGGACAAGCAGCACAGCGGCTGGCTGTCGCGGCTCATCGACCATATCTGGCCGTTCTAGCGCGATAATGGAGGCCCTCAAATGTACGTGAGAACCATCAATCCGCCCAGCAGGGGCGAGCGGCTGCGCAACCTGTGCGTGTTCCTGTTGAGCCTGGCCTTGTTCCTGCTGGCCGGGGCCTCGCCCGCGGGGGCCGTGCGCCTGAAGGACATCGCCAGCTTCTCCGGCCTGCGCAATAACGACCTCGTGGGGTACGGCCTTGTGGTCGGTCTCTCCGGCACGGGCGACGGCAACTCGAACTCGGAATTCACCATCCGCTCCCTGGCGAACATGTTGGAAAAGATGGGCGTGTCCGTGAATCCCGCCAATCTCAAGCCCAAGAACACCGCCGCCGTCATGGTGACGGCCAAGATGCCGTCCTCCGCGCGGCCGGGCTCCAACATCGACGTCACGGTCTCCTCCATGGGCGACGCCAAGAGCCTGCTCGGCGGTGTGCTGCTGCTCACCCCCCTGCGTGGTCTGGACGGCCGCGTGTACGCCGTGGCCCAGGGGTCCATGACCCTCGGCGGCTATTCGGCGGAGGGCCAGGCCGCCACCACGCAGAAGAACATCACCACAGTGGCGCGCATTCCGAACGGCGCCATCATCGAGCGCGAGGTGCCCTTCCAGTTCAACCAGCAGGCCGGCATGACCATCAACCTTTCCGGCACGCCGGACTTCGGCACGGCCATGCAGGTGGTCAAGCGCATCAACAACGCCCTGGGCGGACACTACGCCAAGGCCGCGGACGCCTCGACCATTCAGATGTCCATTCCTCCGAAGTTCCAGAACAACCTCGTGCCGCTCATGGCCTCGCTGGAGAATCTGGACATCTCGCCCGACTCGCGGGCGCGCGTGGTTGTGGACGAGAAGACCGGCACCGTTGTCCTGGGCGGCAGCGTGCGGCTGACCAAGGTGGCCGTGGCCCATGGCAACCTGCAGATCGTCGTGGCCGAGAACCCGCAGGTCAGCCAGCCCGGACCCCTCGCCCAGGGGCAGACCACGGTCACTCCGCAGACCAACGTGAAGGTGAAGGAGCAGAACAACCGCCTCGTTCTCATGGAGGGTGCGACCCTGCAGGAGCTCGTGGACGGGCTGAACTCCATCGGGGCCACCCCGCGCGACCTCATTTCCATTCTGCGCACGCTCAAGAGCGCTGGTTCGCTGCATGCGGACCTGGAGGTCATCTAATCATGGTCGGCGACGGAACCCAGAGCGCGGCGTTGGCCGTGAGCAAGTCCCAGGAAAAGGAGCTGCAGAACCTGCAGCTCCAGGTGAACCACCTTAAGAATTCGCTCACGCCCGGGCAGAACGCCCAGCAGCGTCTGCGCAAGGCCTGCAACGACTTCGAGGCCGTGTTCATCAGCAAGTTGTGGCAGCAGATGCGCGCCACCGTGCCCAAGAATGGCCCGCTGCACTCCCAGCAGGAGGAAATGTACCAGTCCATGTTCGACCGCGATTTCGCGGAGAAGCTGGCCAGCGACGGCGGCATCGGCTTGGGCGACATGATGTACGAGCAGCTGAAGGGCAAAATAAAGAACACCACCAAGGTGACCGGCCAGTCCGGTCTGAACACCCCCGCTGCGGCCAAGGCCCAGGCGGACGCGGCCGCCAGGACGCAGACTGGTCATCAGCCTCATCACCGGGGGCGCACTGGCGCCATCGATCCCACGAGCGTCAACCAGCAGCAAAAGCCCGAGGGCAAGCTCGATCGTGCCCTTCTGCATGCGCTGAACCCGGCCCACTACCAGACGGCGGGGGCCACGGGGGCGGCCGGAGCGACCGTCGGCATGGCGCCCTCGGCCACGCCGACCCTTACATCACCCCGGGCGACCGCCGGCATGGCGCCATCGGCCACGCCGACCCTTACCTCGCCCCGGACCAGCACCGGCATCGCGGCTTCCGGCCATTCCCGGCATGCCAAGGCTCCCAGCCCGCCGGCCTCGGTCGCCGGCGACGTCATGCCCCAGGTGGACGCCCTCGCCCAACGGATTCTGGAGGACTACGACCATAAGCTGCGCGTCGATGGCGTGCATCCCGATCAGCTGGCCCGCCGCCGCGTGGCGGCTGAAACCATGCAGGCCGCCGCCGCCTATCGCAACAACGCGAATCAGAAGGACGACGAACGTCGGACCACTGGCCACAAACTTGCAACCATCGGGTAGGACGGAGCCGGCGTCGGTCTGCTCCACCACCGGGGAAGTGTAGCCATCATACTGGAATTATTGTAAAGTCGCTTGGACAAAACGACGCAGCAGCGTGAGGGTATCGCGATGACTAGATACTTTGAGGAAAATTTATCCCGGCAGATTCATGCGCTGGAACTCCTCGCCTCGCTGTTGGAAGAAGAATTTGCCGATCTCCGCGACCGCAAGCCGCAGGACGTCAGCGCGCTGGAGTTCTCCATTCAGGAGCTGATGCGTCAGATCGGCATGGAGCGTAGGTCGCTGCGGGCCATGATCGAGGCGGCCTTTCCCGGCATGAGGCGCGTGCGCGAGATCGTGGGCGTTTTGCCCGCCGAGTCCGCCGCCAATCTCGCCGCCTTTTTGCGTGAGCTGGACCGCCGGGAGCAGAGCTGCGCCATCCAGGCGGACAAGAACCGTCAGCTGGCCATGGGACTCTACGACCAGAGCATGCGGCTGCTCAAGCAACTGCACCAGGCCGTGGACCCCGGCCGCTCGGACATGTATTCGCGTCGCGGACGCTACGCCCACACCCCACAATCCCAGGCCAGCGTGTTCAACGGGAGGCTGTAGATGTCCGGCCTCACCTCGATAATGGACACGGGCAAGCTGGCCTTGCTCGCGTCCCAAACGGCCATCTCGGTCACCAGCGAGAATGTCGCCAACGTCGATACCGATGGGTACAGCCGACGCACCGTCAACTTCGCCGAGTCGTACACCGTTGGCGTCGATGGGGGCTCCCTCGGCACCGGCGTCTTGGCGGAGAGCATCCAGCGCTCCTACAGCCAGTTCATCGAGAACCAGTACTACGATCAGGCCTCCCTGCGCGACCGCTGGGACAACCTTTACACCAACCTTTCCAGCACCGAGAGCCTGTTCAACGAGTCGTCGGGCTACGGTCTTTCCAACACTCTTTCCAGCTTCTTCGGTGCGTGGACGGACCTGACCCAGTCCACCAGCAGCGCCAGCAGCCGCAATACCGTGTTGACCGACAGCCAGACGCTGGTCTCCACGTTGAACAACATGTATTCCGATCTGAACACCCAGTCCCAGCAGGCGGATACGGCCATCCAGCAGCAGGTGACCGAGGTCAACTCTACCCTCAAGCAGATCGCCGCGCTGAACAAGCAGATCTCCTCCACCAGCGCGGACACGAGCAGCCTGCAGGACACCCGTTCCGCGCTCGTGCGCACGCTGTCCAGCTACGTAAATATCAATTATATTGACAACAGCGACGGCAGCATCAGTCTCACCACCGGGGCGGGGCAGACGCTCGTCTCCGGTTCGGAGTACTTCAGCCTTTCCTACGACTCCCCCGAGGCCACGGAGGCCCTCACCGTCGGTTCGTCCTTCGACGGGCAGATCTATTTCGGCGGCAGTGACACCCAGCAGTACACCTTGCAGGTGGTGCAGGGCGGTGCCGTCACCAGCGGTGCGGGCGCCGCGCAGTTCCGCGTCAGCGTGGACGGCGGCAAGACCTGGCTCACTGACGCCAGTGGCAACGAGTTGCATTATTCCGCTCGCACCAAGGACACCTCGACCAACGTCGGCGAGCTGTCCATCTGGTTTGGCACGGATTCGGACGACTCCGCCACGCCCACGACTTCCCTTTCCGAGGGCGACACCTTCACCATCACGCCCATGAAGGCGCTGTACTGGAACTCCAACACCTCCACCAAGGAGAACATCACCCCGTACACGGACGCCTCGGGCACGCAAGACACCTCGCGGCTCACGGGCGGCACGCTCTCCGCGCTGCTGAGCTACAAGAACGACTACCTCGGCGCGTACGAGGAGCGGCTGGACGCCATGTCCAACTCTCTCATCTGGGAGGTGAACAGTCTGCACAGCCAGGGCACAGGATTGACGAACCTCACAGAGGTGGACGGCTCCTACAGCGTGACGCACGACAACATGGCCCTTGGCAGCAACAGCGCCGGGCTGGCCTTCGGTGGCAGGCTCACCTCGGGCAGTTCCATGATGTACATCTACAACACCAGCACGGGGCTGCTGGTGTCCGGCGCGGCGCTGAACTTCGGCTCCAACGCCAATTTCAATCCCGCCGCGGACAGCCTCGAGGACGTGTGCGACGCGGTGAACAACACCTTTGGCACGTATCTCAACGCCACCATCGTCAACCACAAGCTGCAAATCAGCGCCAAGGACGGCTACTCGTTCAACATGGGCACGGACACGACCGGACTGTACGCGGCCCTTGGGCTGAATACGTACTTCACCGGCACGGACGCCAGCGACATCGCCGTGAACAGCAGGATAACGACGAACGTGGACAACTTATGCGCGGGGCACGTGGACGCGGCGGGACAGGCCAACACGGGCGATAGCACGACCACTACGGCCATCGGCGAGCTGGTGGACACGAAGGTCTCCATCTCCACGTTGCGCAATGGCACCGTCAGCCAGAGCCTCAGCGGCTACTATTCCGGGCTGGTGAGCAAGGTTGGCGCGGACACGTCCCAGGCCGACTACCAGTACACGTACACGAACACCCTGGCCTCGGATCTGGACGACCAGCAGCAGGCCGTCTCCGGCGTGAACCTGGACGAGGAAATGACCAATCTCATCAAGTATCAGCACGCGTACACCGCGGCGGCCAAGCTCATCACCACCGCCGACGAGCTGTTCGAGACCGTGCTTTCGCTCAAGTCCTAAGAGGAAGGAGGGGGCCATGATCCGCGTTTCCACCAAGATGCTCTACACGCAGTCTGTCAACTACATCAATAGCACGCTTTCCAAGTTGACGGAACTCAATGAGCAGGCGTCGTCGGAAAAGCGCATCAACAAGCCTTCCGACGACCCCACCGGTGCGGCCACCGTTTTGAATTTGAACACCACCCTTAATTCTTATGATCAGTATACAGAAAACGCCAGCACAGCCCAGAGCTGGCTTTCCTCCTCGGACAGCACGCTGACCGAGGTCTCCACGCTCATCACCAGCCTGAAGTCCCTGGCGGAGCAGGGCGCCACCGGCACCATGACCGCGGCCAACCGCACGCAGATTTCCTATCAGGCCCGGCAAATCTACCAGCAGCTTCTGGCCCTGGCCAACACCAAGTATCAAAGCCAGAGCCTCTACGCCGGTCAGGATACCGATGAGGACGCCTTTTCCCAGTGCCTGTGGATGACCACCAATAGCACCTCGCTCGCTTCCAGCAACGCCTTCAGCATCACCGGTGGCAGCGACACCACGGTTCTTGTGAAGTTGGTGAACAGCAATATCTCCGGCGACGGCGTGGCCATGCTCAGCAACTGCGACGTGCTCTACAGCCTTGATGGCGGCACCACCTATCTCGACGGCTCCATCACCACGGATCCCTCCGGCAAGATCACCGTCAACATGCCAAAGAGCGGCACCTCCCTCAGCTTCAGCCACAACAGCCAGGTCAACATTTCCGCCGCCAGCAATTCCTCCTACAACGACGGCACCTGGATGTGGATCCGGCCAAGCGCTATCTACCAGGGCGACGACGCCGACTCCGACGCCACCATGGTGAGCGCCATGGGCAACGGGACAAGCACCATCAGCGCCTCCGCCCGTGGAGCGTTCTCAGGCAACGCCATCGTGCGCATCGACAACACGACGACCATGAACGGTCAGATCGACTATTCGTACAGCTTGGACAATGGTGTCACCTGGGTCACGGGAAATTCCGTCGACTCCGACTCCACCGCCTCCAACGCCGTGTTGGATATCGGCACCGGCGGGCTGCTCACGCTCGCCTCCAACGGCTCCAACGTGCTGCACGCCGGAACGCAGTTCGTCATCCAGCCGGACACGGCCGGTGTGGATCTGCAGATCAGCTCCAGCGAGAGCGTGCAGGTGAATGATGTGGGCAAAGACATATTTGGCGGCCTGTATCAAAGTCCCAGCGCGGTGCTGGCCAACGGCGGCTCTCGTCTCGGTGTGAGCAGCAGCAACACCTCCACGGTGTTCAGCGACTCCTCGCTGACGTACGCGAGCAACAGCAGCGCCACGACCAAGAATCTTTTCGAGACGGTGGGCAATCTCGTCGCCTTTCTGGAAACCAACAATCAGACCGGCGTGTCCCAGTGTCTGGACAGCCTGAAGGCGGCGCAGACCCAGATCACCACCGCGCTGGCCAGCGTTGGCGGGCGAGAGAACCGCGTCTCCACCAGCCAGACCATCCTGACCAATTTGACCGACAGCGTGACCACGCAGCTCAGCTCCGTGGAGGACGTGGACCTGACCAAGCTTCTCACCCAGCTTTCGCAGATGGAAACGGCCTATCAGGCCGTGCTCAAGTCCTCGTCCATGGTCATTTCCCACAGCCTGATGGACTACCTTTAGGCGTATTGGAACGTGCGCGTTCGCGTTTACGGCTGGACATGCGCCTCGGGCATGGGCTACCAATGAAATGTCGGCGCGGATTCGCGCGGCGAGTGACGAGAAAACGACAAGGCGAACAGTCGGGGAACTATGCTCATCCTCACAAGGCGGCCCGGAGAGAGCCTGTATCTGGGGGACACCATCAAACTCAAGGTGCTCAGCATCCAGGGCAAGCAGATCAAGCTTGGCCTGGAGCTGCCCGAGGATATGACGGTGTACCGGGAAGAGGTGTATCTCAAGATCAAGGAACAGAACAGCCTGGCTCTCCAGGCGAGCGGGCAGGATCTGCTCGCGGCGGCATCATTATGGCAGGAAGAACCCAAAAAATCCTGATTCAGACCAAACTCGGCGAGCGGGAAGTTGTGCGGGATTCCATCCTCTACTTCCCCCACGGGCTCATCGGCCTGGACGACAAGCGCGAATTCGTGCTCATCCCCGTGCGGGAGAACTCGCCGTTTTTGCTGCTGCAGTGCGTGACGGACCCAGGGCTGGGGCTGCTCGTGGCCGATCCCTTTCCGTTCTACCCCGAGTATAACGTGAAGCTGGAGCAGGCCGAGCGGAAGATTCTGCGCGTGGAGAACATGCGCCAAATCGCCGTGCTCGTCACCGTGACCATTCCGAGCAACCGGCCGGAGGAAACCACTCTGAATCTTGCCGGCCCCATCGTTCTGAATTCCAAGGCGCGTATTGGGCTCCAGGCACCGCAAGTGGACGCCAAGGCCCCCACGCACTACCGGCTGGTGGGCGACCCGGCCCCGACGGCTTCGGCCGTCCCCGACCCCTCGGGAGAGGAACGCTCCTGACTCCCATTTCCCGGCCATGCGAAAGCCCCCAACCGTTCGGCGGAAGGGGGCTTTTTATTTGTCTCGTGGCCGGCGGAAGGCCGGGAATCAGCTATTCAAACTGATCTCGTCGCGCAGCAGGTTGGTCGCGGCCTTGCGGATGTCCGGCTTATAGGTCCCGGCCTGCACCTGCTCCTTGAGCGAGCGGACCTTTTCGGTGCGTGTGTCGGACGCGCTGCCCGCCGCGTTCACGGTGGTGGCCAGGAGCCTGGCCTCCGGGGAGAGCGCGATGGTGTCGCCGGCCTTGGCGGCGTTTCCCGCGCTCTGGGAACTCTGATCCTGTTGCACACGCTGGGACTCCTGCAGCGACTGCGGGGAGTACGCGTTCATATCGCCGTACAGCTTCTTGATTTCCATACAAACCCCCTCCTTTTATTGAGGGTCTACAGCATGGTCTCGTCAACCTTCTCCATGGTGATCTCCCAGAGGCGGCGCATTATGCGCGTCTTTTCCTCCGGGTCGACATCCATGGGCCCTTGCGGCGTCTGTCGTAAAATCTGCACTTCGCCGCCGTCCAGGGGATAGTCGAACAGCACTTGCTCGCCCAGGTCCGCCTCCAGCGCGGTGAGAACGCGGCCGACCACGGGGTTGTCATGCCCGTTTACGAGCAGATTTTCAATGACCTCCTGAGCGATGCGTTCCACCAGCTCCTTGCGCCGGGCCTCGCGCGAGACGCTCACGAAATCCTGTCCAGACGAGAGGGTGAGGGCGCGCTTGAACCTGGCAAGCCTCTTGGCGTTCGTCAGCTGCTTCCCGTAGGTTCGCAGCATGAGACGAATATTTGCCGGTTGAGCGCTCATTCCACATACCTCTCGCTTGACTTGTATATCGGCATTCGTAGTGAAGAACTTTAGAGCCACGGTGGAAAAAGCGTAAAGCTGCGTATTTTTCCCGTGTTGGCGTCATGTTGAATGTTTCCTCGGATTTGTCTAGTGTCCCCCGATGCGAGAGGGAAGTCGATCTTTTTTGCTGATGCTGCGCACCGGCGACGGACAGGCCATGGCCCTTGGTCGGATGATAGCGGCCTGGCTGGCGGAGCGCGGGGCTATCGGCGTTTTGTGCGAGCACAACGTGGGCGGCGGGCTGCACGCCTGTCCCGCGCCGGAAGGCCGTCCCTTCGACATGGTGCTCGTTCTCGGCGGCGACGGCACGTTCATCGGCGTGTCTCGGGCCTGCCTGGGGCTCGGGCTGCCGATTTTCGGCCTCAATCTCGGCAGCGTGGGCTTTCTGGCCGAGGACGCCGGCGACTGGCCCGTGCGTCTGGAAGCGCTGTTGCTCGGGGATTATGTCGTTTCCCGCCGGGTGTGCCTGGGGTACGAGGCACTGCGTGACGGCCGGGACGAGTGCTCCGGCGTGGCGGTGAACGATGTCGTTGTGGGCCGGGGTGACATGGCCCGGCTCATCCGCCTGGGTGTGGCCCGTGGAGGCGTGGACGTCGGTTCCCTGCGCGCGGACGGGCTCATCGTCAGCACTCCCACCGGCTCCACGGCCTACGGCTTCTCCGCCGGCGGGCCGCTGGTGCATCCGGACCTGCTCGCCATCTGCCTTACGCCCGTGTGCCCTTTTCTGAATACCTTCAGTCCGATGGTGCTGCCCTGCGACAAACCTGTGGAGGTGACCGTGCAGGAGCAGCGCGGCGAGGTGCGCCTGACCGTGGACGGTCAGCGTTCCTTCGCCCTGCGCCGGGGCGATGTGGTGCGCGTGCGCCGCGCCGAATCCGATTTGCTGCTCGCGCGCACCGGCGGGGAGTCCTACTTCGCCAAGCTGGCCAGCAAGGGATTTTTTACGCAGAGGTGACCCCCCCATGTACGACTTCGCCTTCGATACCGCCCGTGATGTCCGCTACGGCAAGGACCCCGCGTTGGACGCGCTGTTGCTGCACTTCATGACGGAGAACAGCCTGGAGCATTCCATCGATCCGGAGAACGCCACGCCGGAGCAGATCCGCTTCATCGTGGCGTTGGAGGAGGATAGCTTCTACGCCCCCTGTGGTGACTGGATGCTGCACTTTCTGCTCAAGTCGCACCTGAGCGAGGACCTGCGCCGCGAGTATCTGGCCCAGTGGCGGCTGCTGGTGCGCACCGTGCGCGACGCGATGCCCAGAAGCGCCTTGCGCCGGCGCATCCTTTTATTGTGCCGGCACAAGTTCCGCACGGTCCTCGCCACGCCCATCCTCATCCCCTCGCGGCTGCTCAAGCGCATGTTGACGATTTTCCTCGCGCTCAGCGGCATCACCGACCCCTTTCGCGAGATCAAACGCGAGATGAACCGTCGCGCCAGCGCCTTTCTGCGCAGCTCCTTCTTCAACCGGCTGATCAACGTCTGCCCGGAGGACAACCTGGCCTGCCGGAGCATCGCCCAACTGCGCTTCGAACTCGATCTGCTGGAGATGGAGCGGTTGTTGTTCTTCTCCACACACAAGCCGTTCTGGACCTCGGACGCGCCCACCGGGGGGCTGGACGCCGACGCCATGCGCGAACGTCTGGAGAATGTGGACTTCTCGCCCCTGCGCAACGTTTTCCGGCCGGAGCGCGGTCCCCTGCGCATCCTCTATTTGCCCCGGGCCAGCGGCGGCATCCTTCTGGACCTGCAGGTGGTGCGCTCGCTGCTGCGCCAGGGCCACCGCGTGGTGCTGGCCCTCAAGGACGGCTTCTACTTCGACAGCCCGACCGTCTGGGATGTTGAGTCCGATCCGGTGCTGGCCGAGGAGTTCAAGGACGCTTATCTGCTGCAGAACGACCGCGCCACCAAAAATGAACTGTTGCAGGCCCTGCGTGAGCACGCCCTCGTGGTTATTTCCGATGGCACGCGCGAGCGCTTCAACCCCTACCGCATGAGCGTGACTTTCGCCCGGGCCTGGAAAGAGTGCGACCTCGTGCTGGCCAAGGGCGAGGCCTGCTACCGGCGCTTCATCGGCACCAGCCACGACTTCACCCGCGACGTGCTCGTGTTCTTCAGCGACGTGCACGGCAAGTTCCGCATGTACTTCAAGCCCAAGCCCGAGCGCGTGGTCAAATTCTCGGAGGAGGCCATCATGGCCAAGGCCGAGGGCATCATCAACCAGATGCGCCAGGCCCGGGCCGAGGGCAAGACCGTCATGTTCTACAGCGCCATCGTGGGCAGCATTCCCGGTCAGGTGAAGGTGGCCATCCAGGTTTTGAACACCTTTGTGGCGCATTTGCGTTCGCGTCTGGACGGCACGTTCATCATCAATCCCGGGGAGCACTTCGAGGAAGGCATGGACGCCGATGACCTGATGTTCATGTGGGAGCACGTGCAGCGGAGCGGTTATCTGAACGTTTGGCGCTTCCAGTCCGACGCGGACATCGAGAAGAGCTTCGAGCTCATGGGCCGGAAGGTGCCGCCAGTATGGGCCGGCAAGGATAGCACGTATTCCACAGGCTGCACCAAGGAGATGCGCATCGCGCTCTCGGTGCAGAAACGCCAGCCGGAGTTGCAGATCATCGGCCCCGGGCCGGACAAGTTCCTGCGCCGGCGCGAGTATGGCGTGGGGCGTTTTTCCGACGTCACCATCGACGGGTAGGCTGGGAGACGGGCGGTCGGCTCCCGGGACGTCGTTCCACACCGTGGGCCGGCCGGCCCGGATTCGTGGAAATCCGACGACCGGCAGCGTGGGGCGCCCGCGCGACGCATCCATCTTATATGGCCTTGCGCGCGCAATCGCCGCGCGACGGCGGGGGCGCTGGCGGCCTCCGCCGGGCGGAAAGCATTGACGCCGCCCGGCTGTGTGGCTACAGACCCTTCTTCCGTCTTCAGCAATCCGGGGGCACCCCCCGTCGGACCGCTGGGCGGCCACTCCGCATCCGGTCGGCGGCCAGGGCGCTGCGGGCCAAGGGTTCATGAAAGCACAATGAGCACTTTCTCCTTCGATGATATTCGTTCCCTGCTCGCCGAGAGCTTCTCCGCCCAGGAAAACGCCGTGGCCGCGTGGCACCGGCAGGACCCCGACTTCGCCACCGATTCCTCCGCCCCGGAGGAGACCGATGACGCCGCCGGCTTTCTCTATCTCATCGCCCGGCAGCACTGGTGCAACTTCCGCCTGTGGCACGTGGAGGACCGCGCCCGCCGCAAGGACGCCGGCCCGCAGCTCATCGCCGACTGCAAATACGCCATCGACAAGCTGAACCAGGAACGCAACGACATGATCGAGCGCCTGGACATGTTCCTGGTGCGCGCCCTTTCGCCCATCCTGCCCGCCAAGCGGCCGGGCGAGCGCGCGCGCTACAATACGGAGAGCATCGGCGTCGCGCTGGACCGCGGGTCCATCCTGGCCCTCAAAATTTTCCACATGAATGAACAGGCCGAGCGCATGGGCGTGACGCCGGAGTTCGTCGAGGAGTGCCGCCGCAAGCTCGCCGTGCTGGGCGAGCAGCGCGCCGACCTCGCCCTTTCCGTGGACGACCTCGTGGCCGAGTACGCCGCTGGGGGCAAACGTCCCAAGGTCTATTATCAGTTCAAGATGTACAACGATCCGCGTCTGAACCCGGAACTCTACTCCCGCAAGGCCGGGCGGTAAGGGCGCGGCAGGGGGGAAGCCGCCATGACAGCGAGGTACGAGACCGTCATCGGGCTTGAGGTGCATGCCCAGCTCAAGACGAAATCCAAGATTTTCTGCGGTTGCTCCACGCGGTTCGGTGTGGCCCCCAACGAGAACACCTGCCCCGTGTGCACGGGAATGCCGGGCGTTCTGCCCGTGCTCAACCGCCGCGTGGTGGAGTTCGCCGCCAAGATGGGGCTCGCCATAGACTGCGAGATCAACCGCAAGAGCGTCTTCGCGCGCAAAAACTACTTTTACCCCGATCTGCCCAAGGGCTACCAGACCTCCCAGTTCGAACTGCCCATCTGCGAGCACGGCCACGTGGACATCGTGACCGGAGGCGCGGCGCGGCGCATCGGCGTCACGCGCATCCACATGGAGGAGGACGCGGGCAAGAACATCCACTCCGCCGCCGACAACGCGAGCTATGTGGACCTGAACCGCTCCTGCGTGCCACTCATCGAGATCGTCTCCGAGCCGGATATGCGCGGCCCCGAGGAGGCCGTGGCCTACCTCAAGGCCTTGCGCAGCATCCTGGTCTACCTGGACATCTGCGACGGCAACATGGAGGAGGGCAGTTTTCGCTGCGACGCCAACGTGAGCGTGCGTCCGGTCGGCCAGGAGGCCTTCGGTACCCGCACGGAGCTAAAGAATCTCAACAGTTTCAAGCACGTGCAGAAGGCCATCGAGTATGAGGTCGAACGCCAGATCGACGTCATCGAGGACGGCGACAAGGTGGTTCAGGAGACCCGGCTCTACGACGTGAACAAGGGCGTCACCCAGTCCATGCGCAGCAAGGAGGAGGCCGACGATTACCGGTACTTCCCCTGCCCGGACCTGGTGCCGCTGGTGCTGGAGGAGGCCTGGATCGCCAAGTGGAAGGGCGAGTTGCCCGAGCTGCCGCGCGCCCGCGAGGCCCGCTTCAAGACGCAGTACGGCCTGCCGGACGACGCAGCCGAGGTGCTGACCTCCGAGCGCGATCTCGCCGACTATTATGAGGCGGCCGTGGCGGCGTACCCCGCCGAGCCGAAGAAAATCGCCAACTGGATCATGACCGAGGTGCTGCGCGAGCTCAACACCGCCGGCTCCCGCGCGGCGGACCTCAAACTGGCCCCGGAGAAGCTGGCCTCCCTCGTGCGCATGGTCGAGGAGGGCAGGATCAGCGCCAAGAGCGGCAAGGACATCCTGCCCGAGCTGCTGGAGTCCGGCGGCGATCCCGAGGCCGTTGTGGCCGCCAAGGGACTGGCGCAGATTTCCGACACATCGGCCCTGGCCGAGGACATCGACGGGATTCTCGCCGCCAATCCCAAGGAGGTCGCCGACTACAAGGCCGGCAAGACCAAGCTCATGGGCTTTTTCGTCGGGCAGATCATGCGGCGCACCAAGGGGCAGGCCAACCCGGCCGTGGTGAACAAGCTCCTTGCGGAAAAACTTAAATAACACGCCAAGGGAACATCAAACCATGACCGATCATATCCAGTATTCCCCGGAGCACGACGCCCTCATCCTGCTGGACCAGCGCTATCTGCCCACCCGCGAGGAGTGGTTCGTCTGCAAGAACGTCAAGGACGTCTGCGAGGCCCTCGTGGTCATGGTGGTGCGCGGGGCTCCGGCCATCGGCGTCACCGCGGCCTACGGCTGCTACCTGGCCGCGCGCGAGGTGCAGCACGCCGCTCCCGCCGTCGACTCCTGGCGCGAGACGCTCTCGGCCAAGCTGGAGGAGATAGCCACCGCGCGGCCCACGGCCGTGAATCTGCGCTGGGCCGTCAAGCTCATGCGCGGCGTGTGGGAGCGCCGGCCGGACATCGATCTTGAGGGGCTGTGCAAAATCTGGCTGGAGAAGGCCAAACAGGTCCACGCCGAGGACCTCGCCACCTGCCGGGCCATTGGCGCTTCCGGGGCCGGGCTCATCGCCGACGGCGACACCGTGCTGACCCACTGCAACGCGGGCGCGCTGGCCACCGCCGGCTACGGCACGGCGCTCGCGCCCATCCGCGCGGCGGTGGAGCAGGGCAAACACGTTTCCGTCATCGCCGACGAGACCCGTCCGTTTCTGCAAGGCGCGCGCCTCACGGCCTACGAGCTGCACCGCGACGGCATCCCCGTGAAGGTCGCTTGCGACAACGCCTGCGCCCTGCTCATGCAGCGCGGGCTGGTGCAGAAGGTCATCGTGGGCGCGGACCGCATCGCCGCCAACGGCGACGCCGCGAACAAGATCGGCACCTTCGGCGTGGCCATTCTGGCCCACGAGTTCGGCGTGCCCTTCTATGTGGCCGCGCCCGTGTCCACCATTGACCCCGAGACCGCCGACGGCTCGTTGATCCCCATCGAGGAGCGCCCCGCGCGTGAGGTTACCCACGTGGGCACCACGCAGATCACCCCCGATGGCGTGGACGTGTTCAACTTCGCCTTCGACGTGACCCCGGCGAGGCTCATCAGCGGCATCATCACGGAAAAGGGCGTGCTCACCGCGCCGTACACGGAGGCCATCGCCAAACTTTTCAAATAGTTCCGTTTAGGAACAAGCCGTCCTGCGGGAGCTCGGAAAAACCGGGCTGAGAGGACCCCTTGCATTGCTGTGGGGTCGACCGGGAACCTGATTCGGGTAATGCCGACGAAGGGAAGCCGCACGAGCGCGAGGAGCCGTCCCTTCCATGTCGGGGCGGCTTTTCGTTTGAGGGTTTAACGCGCGCGAACCCCAACCAGTGCAGGAGGACGAGATGATCATTGACGAACGTATCGTGACCGAGGCCATCGCCGGCAGCTTCTTTGAGAAGTTCAAAAGCTGCATCGACCTCGACGTGGCCATCGTGGGCGGCGGGCCTTCCGGGCTCACCGCCGCGTGGCGGCTGGCGCGCGCCGGCCGCAATGTCGCGTTGTTCGAACGCAAGCTGTCCATCGGCGGCGGCATGTGGGGCGGCGGCATGACCTGGACCTCCATCGTGGTGCAGAACGAGGCCAAGGGCATTCTTGAGGAGGCCGGCGTCGCGGTCAGCGAGTACAAGCCCGGCTACTACACGGCCGATTCCGTGGCCGCCACCGCCGCCCTGGCCTATCAGGCCACCAAGGCCGGCGCGCACGTGTTCAATTGCACCAGCGTGGAGGACGTTGTTCTGCGCGAGGTGGACGGCGTGCGCCGGGTCATCGGCCTGGTGGTGAACTCCAGCCCCGTGGAGATCGCGCGGCTGCACGTGGACCCGCTTGTGTTGCACTGCCGGTATGCCATAGAATGCACCGGGCACGACACGGAGATGCTCAAGACCCTGGTGCGCAAGAATGACGTGAAGCTCAACACGCCCAGCGGGGTCATCGAGGGCGAGCAGAGCATGTGGGCCGACGTTGCCGAGGCCAACACAGTGCGTTACACTCAGGAGGTGTTCCCCGGCGTGTGGGTGGCCGGCATGGCCGCCAACGCCACCTTCGGCTCCTACCGCATGGGCCCCATCTTCGGCGGGATGCTGCTTTCCGGCGTGCACGTGGCCGAGGCCATAGACGCGCTGTTGTAACCGAACAGAAGACAAGACCCGGCCGGGGGCGACTCCGGCCGGGCATGTGGAACGCCCAATGCTGCCCATCATCGCGCTTATCGGCCGCCCCAACGTGGGCAAAAGCAGCCTGTTTAACCGGCTCGTCCGGCAGAACCGGTCCATCACCCATGACGTTGCCGGCGTCACTCGCGACCGCGTGTACGGCGAGATGCTGGAGGGCGAGAACCGCGCCGCCGTCATCGACACCGGCGGTATGTTGCCCGACGCCGATGCCGCGTCCACCGGCGGTATCGACCGCCTCGTGTTCGATCAGGCGTCCGAGGCGCTCTTCGAGGCCGACGTGGTGCTCTTCGTGGTCGATGGCCGTGAGGGGCTCACCGTGCTGGACCGCGCCGTGAGCGAAAAGGTGCGCGCGGCGGGCAAACCGGTGCTCCTCGTCGTGAACAAGGTGGACGGCCCGGAGCTGGAGGCCAAGGCCACGGCCGAGTTCCACGAGCTGGGCTTCGACATGACCTCCGTTTCCGCCGCCCACGGCTTCGGCCTGGCCGATCTGCGCGAGCGCGCGGCGGAAATGGCCGCGCCGTTCCTCAAGCCCGAGCCGGTGTACGGCCCGGAGCACGGCCTCAAACTGTGCATGCTCGGCCGGCCCAACGCCGGCAAATCCTCGCTGGTCAACGCCCTCGTCGGCAAAACGCAGCAGATCGTCAGCGCCGTGGCCGGCACCACGCGCGACAGCGTGGACGTGGCCTTTGAAAAGAACGGACGGCGCTACGTTTTCGTGGACACGGCCGGTGTGCGTCGGCGTTCCGTCATCACCGACCATCTGGAGAAGCTGAGCGTGTTCCGGGCGTTGGCCGCCAGCAAGCGTGCGGACGTGACCATCCTCGTCCTCGACGCCGAGCAGGGGCTGAGCCACCAGGACAAGCGGCTCATCGCCTATCTTTCCGACCAGCGCACCCCCTTCATGGTGGCGGTGAACAAGATGGATCTGGTGCCCCGGGAACGGGCGGCCGACCTGCGCGAGGCCTATGCCGATGCCTTGTGCATCTGCTCGCACGTGCCCGTCCTGCACGTCTCGGCCCTCACCGGGGCGGGCGTGGACAAGATCCTGCCGCTGGCCGAGGACATTCACCGCGAGTGCATCATCCGCATCGGCACGGGCCAGCTCAACAGGGCCATGGCCGAGGCCACCACCAAGCATCAGCCGCCGGTCATCAAGCGCCGGCGCGCCAAATTCTACTATCTCACCCAGGCGGACGAGGACCCACCCATGTTCGTGTTCTTCGTCAATGACGCCGAGCTCGTGACCTCGGCCTACGGCAAGTACCTGGAAGGCCAGCTGCGCAAGCTGCTCGGCATCAAGAAGGCCCCGCTGTCGGCGGTGTTCCGTTCCAGCCACGAGAAGAAGGAGCCGGGGCGTCCGCTGACCAATCGCGCCCCGCGCCTGGGCCGCTCGCGCCGTGAGATGGAGACGGGCTTCAAGCCCGGCAAGTCCACGAAATCCGGCCGGGCCTCGGCCTCGGCCAAAACGGCCAAGGGCGCCAAGACCGCCGGCGCGCGCAAGAAGAAAGGTTGAGGCCGACGGCAAAGAATCGTGCGATTCACCCTTTGCGCCTTGACATTTCGCGGCGCGGGAGGGTAAGGGATTCGACCGCGCCTGCTTGGCGCGACCATTTGGAGAGGTGGCCGAGTCGGCCGAAGGCGCTCGCCTGCTAAGCGGGTATAGGCCTTAAAAGCCTATCGAGGGTTCAAATCCCTCCCTCTCCGCCAGAAATCCAGGGGTTACGGCATCTGTCGTAACCCCTTTTTTTGTGTCCCGGAGTGCGGAGGAATGGGGAAATGTGGCCCTGGCCTGTGTCCTTTTGCCGGAAAGGGAGGCGCTTTTCCTCTTGCCTCCGTTTCAAACTCTGCCGCTCCTTCTTCGTGAACAGCGCCGCGCCGTCCCTGGCCACTGGGCGGATTCCATTAACGGCGCAGCCGTCCATTCTTTCCGCTCTCCGGGCGGGGCGGTGCTGCGGAAGATACGCCGCCAGTCCCTTACGCTGCATTGCCGGGATTCCCTTATGGACTGAGCGCGTGATTCCCTTGCCGTCCGACTGGTTCCGTCTCCTGTGGAGATGCGTTTCCGCGTCACTTTCCCGTTTCGCCACGTTTAATGATATTGCGGAAAACGGCCCGGTTCGCGTAGTGTCCATGGCTGACCGCGCGCCGTGGCGAATCGTCGCCGCCGGCCGGCGTTGCAACCGGAAGGAATCCCCCATGTCCGCCATCGATCTGAGCGTTTTCGATTTGTTCAAGATTGGCCCCGGGCCGTCCAGCTCGCACACCATAGGCCCCATGCTGGCGGCGGGCGACTTCCTGCGCGTCGCGCGCGGGCTTCCGTCCGATGCGCTCGCCCGCGTGGCCGGCGTCGAGGTGCGGCTGTTCGGCAGTCTCTCCGCCACGGGCCGGGGGCATGGCACCGTGCGCACCGTGCTGGCCGGGCTGCTTGGCCGCGCGCCCGAGGATTGTCCGCCGGAATTTCTGGAGGACCTCGGCCGCGATCCCTTCGCCGAGCGCCATGTGGACCTTGGTGCGTTGCGCCTGCCTGTGAGCGCGCGCAACGTGTTTTTCGACGCCGTGGTGCATTCCTACGCCTGTCCGAATACCCTCATCATGCGGCTGCTGGCCAGCGATGGCGGCGAACCCGTGCTCGAACGCGAGTACGCCTCCCTGGGCGGCGGGTTCATCCAGACCAGGGACCAACCCACGCCCACGCGTGGCGCGCCGGTCCACCCCTACGCCACCATGCGTGAACTGCGGGCGCTGGCTGCCAGGACCGGCCTGCCGCTGCACCGCATAGTGTTGGAGAACGAGACGGCCATAACCGGGGCGGACGAGGCGGAAATCTATGCGGGCGTGGATACCATTCTGCGCGTCATGGACGAGTCCGTGAGCGCGGGGCTGGCGGTGGAGGGGGCGCTGCCCGGTCCCATCGGTCTGCAACGCAAGGCGCGGCATCTTCTCGAACGCGCGCAGTCCCTGTGCCAGCCGACGCACGAGAGCGGCATCGGCCTCATGTGCGCCTACGCCTTCGCCGCTGCCGAGGAGAACGCGGCGGGGCACATCATCGTCACCGCGCCCACCTGCGGCTCGGCCGGCATCATTCCGGCCATCGCGCGCGTCATGCGCACACGGTTGGGTCTGCCGGAGCAGGGCGTGCGCGACGGGCTGCTCGCGGCGGCGGCGGTCGGCTTCCTGGCCAAGCACAACGCCACCATCGCCGGAGCCGAGGGCGGTTGTCAGGCCGAGATCGGCGTCGCGGCGGCCATGGCGGCGGCCATGGTGGCCCACGCGGCGGGCAGCCCCGTGGAGGTGACGGAGAACGCGGCCGAGACCGCGCTGGAGCAGCATCTTGGCCTCACCTGCGACCCCGTGGGCGGCTATGTGCAGATTCCTTGCATCGAACGCAACGCCATGAGCGTGGTCAAGGCCTACACGGCCTTCGTCATCGCCTCGGACGTGGCCCCGACCAAGTACAAGGTGGGGCTTGACCAAGCCATCGAGACCATGCTCGTCACCGGGCGGGACATGAACTGCAAGTACAAGGAGACGGCCGAGGGCGGCCTAGCCGTCGTGGTGGCCCGCTGCTGAGGCCGCGTGCCGATCCGCACGCGTATCGCGCGAGGAAACGTGGGGCGTCGCGAAGTGGTGGAGGAAAATGGTCGGGGGGCCTTCTGGGACGACGGAGCCACCGGCTGTTGGTCTTCGTCGGGCCGGGACGATGCGAAGTGCGCAATGCCTCGATCGCTCATCGCCAGCGCTGAAAGGGCGGTTCCCGTCGGGGGCGCACCATGGCCAGCGATGGCCGCAGCCTCACGAGGCGGTCTGGCCGCTGAGTCCGCGTGTCATTCCACGCGCTTGTCGCGGTAGAAGTCGAGCAGGTTCCACTTGAAGACGAAGGGGGGCAGGCCGGGAAGCTCATTGTTGGCGAGCGGCGTCCACACGAGCTTGCGTTCCTTGTTCAGCCGTCCCTCGGCGGCGAACTCGAACCCCAGGGCGGTCACGCCATCCTGCGGATCGCTGAAGACGTTGCGCAACACAGCCTGCGCCAGGAAACCCTTGCTCTCCTCCTCGGTCACGGCCTTGAAGTAGAAGGTGAAGGTTTCACCGGCCTCCTGGCGCGGCAGCTGACGGCTCATGAGGGCATTGTGCACGAGCAGGCGCACGCCGCAGGCCGAGATGTTGTCCACGCGGGCGGGGGCCTGGGCCGGCGGTGTTGGCTGGTCCTTGGCGGTGCAGCGCAGCACCGGAGTGGCGGCGGTGATGTCCGCCCCGGCGGGCAGCTCGCGCCAGACCAGGAACATCGGCAGCCGCTCCACGTTGCCCGGCACGCGCACGCTGCGGCGCTGCTGCGAGGGGATGATTTCCGCCGGCATGGCCAGAGTGAAGCCCACCGCGCCGTTTGAGCGCATGGCCGCAGCGGTCACGTGGCTGGCGAACTGGTGGAAGCTCTCGGCTTCGTCCACCCCGCCGCGCAGGCGCAGATAACAGGTCACCGGCGCGCCCACGAAGGCCTGCGAGGCCTTCGTCATGGACGAAATTTCCAGTGTGAGGCTCTCCCCGCCAAAGGAGGCGAGAGTGGCCGCCACTTCCGCCATACTGGTCACGCCGGAGCCGAAGACCAGCCGGAACTTCGCCCGTTGATCAAGGGCGTCGCGGAGAATGGCGGCCGTGAGGGCGCTTGCGCGTTTGTCGGGGTCGTTACGCGATTTCGGGGCGTTCCAGAGGGCGCACATGTAATTGGTTCTCGCAGTGGGATTCGGCGTTGGGGAAAAATCCGACCGCCGGGAGAGGCAATAGCCCGAGGCGGGCGTTCTGTAAAGTCCTGGCGACCAGGGGCGCCTTGACTCCCCGTGACCCCGCTGGCATCGTTCCTGAAAATTCGCGGCAGCGAAGGGGAGACTTGCCATGGAAAACACCGTGGACGCCACCATCAAGACATTCGAAAAGCTTCTCGTTCCCATCGACGACTCCGAACATTCCCGCCACGCCTTTCGGTACGCCTTGGGGCTGGCGAAAACCCAGGGCGCGAGCGTGGCCCTGCTGCACTGCCATCCACATATTCCCATGCTCATCGGCGGGGACGCCCGCAAAAAACTCGTGGCCGAATACGTGAAGGCGGCGGAGGTCCTCCTCGCGCCCTATGTGGCCCGCTTCCGCGAGCTGGTGGGCGAACCGGCCGTGCTCATCCGCGAGGGACGCCCTGGCGACGTCATCGTGGACGAGGCCGGGAACGGCGATTACGACCTCGTCATCATGGGATCGCGTGGTCTTTCCGATCTCGGCGGAATGCTGGTGGGCAGTTCCGCCCACCGTGTGCTCTCCGCCGCGCGCTGTCCCGTGCTCATCGCCCGCTGAGGCGATTTCCCGACCGTCAGCGCCGGGGGAACGTCTTGCGCCCTGGACTTTCCCACCTTTCAGGAACCGTTTTTCGGGAAAGACATCGGTTGAACATTGCATCCCATAGATGAAAACAGTAGATTCCGCCCCGGCCAGGGAGGCCGCCCCATGGAAGGGTGCGGCCGGGGCCGACTGGGGCGCGACGCCGCGCGCCAGGCGTCAGCACGGGATGTGCGTCGATGGAGACTTTCCTCAAGATCATAGCCGCCTGCTACGAGCGCGGTTTTTCCGATCTGCACATCGTGGGCGATCAGCCGTTGGCCTGTCGTCGCGACGGCCAGGTTTTCTTCCAACAGCAGGTGCTCTCCGCGCAGTACGTGGACGTCCTCGTGGAGAACCTGCTCGACGCGCGGCAGAAGCGTCGTCTGCGTGAGCACTGGTCCACGGACCTCGCCCTGAGTATCGGCGGACGGCGCGTGCGCATCAACGTGTTCAGCTCGCACCGCGGGGCCAGCCTGGCCATCCGTTTCCTGCCGAACTCCGTGCCCGACTTCGACACCTTGAACCTGCATCCCTCGCTGCGCGACTTCTGCGGGCTCAAGTCCGGGCTTCTGCTCATCTGCGGCTCCACCGGCAGCGGCAAAACCACCACCATCGCCGCGCTCATCAACGAGATCAACAACGCCAGGGCCTGCCACGTCGTCACCCTGGAGGACCCCATCGAGTACATCTTCACCTCGAAGAAGGCCTTCATCGAACAGCGCGAGCTGGGCAAGCACTTCCACAGCTACCAACAGGGTCTGCTGGACGTTCTGCGTCAGGCCCCGGACGTGGTCGTTGTGGGTGAAATGCGCGCGCCCAAGACCATTCAGCTGGCGCTGGACGCCGCGGAATCCGGGCATCTGGTCATCACGACCATGCACGCCGGCTCGCACGAGGAGGCGCTGCACCGCATGTGCAACCTCACCGGCTCGGACGGCAACGAGCACACGCGCCTGCAGATCGCCCACAGCCTGGCCGGCATCATCATCCAGCAACTGGCGTACATGCCGCGCCTGCGCTACTCCGTGCCGCTGCTCTCGGTGTTGCGCAACACGCGCGCCATCGCCAACATCATCCGCGAGGACAAGCTTTCGCAGCTGGCCGGGTATCTGCAAAGCTGCAAGGACAAGGGCATGTTCACCTTCGCCTCCTATCGCGACGAATATCTGGCCGCCCGCAGGAAGTTCACGCCGCCGCAGCCCCGCATGCCGGAGCCGGACGCCTCCGGGTTGGATGAATACGATTCACCGCTGTTCGACTACGAATCCACGCCTCCGGGATCGCGTCCGTTGGTCGATGGGATGGAGCCGGACGAGATGCCCGGACGCGACGAAATGGCCGAACCGACGCCCGCCGGCGCGGATGACGACATTGAAGCCTACATCTACCGCCTGGAGAACCGCACCGCTTAAACGCCGCCTTGCGTTTCGCGCGACGTTCGGGTATTCTGCTACGTAGAATCGAGACGTCTCTTCTCCCCCTGCGGGATCGACGCATCGTCTTCGGTGCGAAATCCGAGGCCGCCATGTCATACGACCTGTTCCGATTGCGCATGCCCCGCTGGCCACTGTATCTGCTGGCCGTGGTCCTGCCCCTGGGTGCGCTCCTGCTGCGCGCGGGGGCGGGTGCGGGCTTTTGGCAGGGACCGCTGCTCATTCTCGTCATCCTCTCCATTCTGATCTGCGCGTTGGCCGGCGGACTTGGGCCGGGACTCACCGCCACGGCTGCCACCGCTGTCGGGGTGGATGTCTTCGTCATTCCGCCCGTGGGGCGTCTGACCATCCTCTCCTCCATGGATTTCGCCCAGTGGATGGTATTACTGGCCAGCGGCGTGCTGGTGAGCGTCATGAGCGGCCGGCTCCTCGCCGCGACCCGCGGCCTGCATGCCAGCGAGTCGCGCTACCGCGGTCTGTTCAATTCCATGACCGAGGGACTGTGCGTTCTGGAGTTTCTGCGTGGTCCGGACGGCGCTGTGGCGGATTACATCGTGCGCGAGGTGAACCCGGCCTACGAGACCATTCTGGGGATCGACCGGAAACGGGTCATCGGGCGAAGGGTGACGGAGATATTCGGGTTGGCCACACCGCCGAACCTGGATATCTACGTGCCGTTGGTGGCGGAGAAGCGCCCGGCGCGTTTCGAGCGGTTCGCGCCGGAATTCGGCAAGCGGCTGCTCATCTCGGCGTTTCCCATGGACGGCGAGACCTTCGCGGCGATTTTTCAGGACGTCACCGACAAGTCGCGCTCCGCGAAGGCCCTTGCCGAGAGTGAGCGTCGTTTCCGCGAATTTTTCGAGAACACGCCCATACCGTTGGTCCTGGTCGATCGCGAAGGGCGGTTGCTGAGCCTCAATCGGCGTTTCACCCAGGCGTTCGGTTATGAGAGGCCTGATGTGCCGACCCTCGAAGATTGGCTGCGGCTGGCCTTCCCCGACTCGGCGCGGCGCGAGGAGATCGGGAGGGAATGGCGCGAGCGGCTGGAAAAGGCGGCGCAGACGGACGGTGGCATCGAACCGCGTGTCCGGCGGGTGGTCTGCCAGGGTGGCGAGGTGCGCTCCTGCGTCGTTTCCGGCCTGCTCACGTCCGACGGCTACGTCGTTTCCTTCGAGGACGTCACCGCGCGGATGCGCGCCGAGGAGGCCCTGCGCGAGAGCGAGCTCTTGCTGCGCACGGTCACAGACTTTACCTACGATTGGGAATACTGGCGCGGGTGCGACGGTGCCATGGTTTGGGTTTCGCCCTCGTGTGAGCGGATTTCCGGCTACCGGGCGGAGGAGTTCATGGCCGATTCCGGTCTGGCGGAGCGCATCGTGCATCCCGAGGACGCCGAACGCTTCGCGGCGCATAGCTTGGCCGGGCCGGAACCGGTCAGTCTGGACATCCGAATCGTTACCCGTTCGGGTGAGGTCATCTGGGTGAACCACAAATGCGTGGCCATCGCCCGCGAGAACGGTGAGCCGCTGGGCCGGCGCGTCTGCAACACGGATATCACCGGGCGCAAGCACATGGAGTTGGCTCTGGAGCGGGCGAAGAACGAGGCCGAGGCCTCCAGTGCGTCGAAAAGCGAGTTTCTGGCCAACATGAGCCACGAGATCCGTACGCCGCTCAATGGGATGCTGGGCATGTTGCAGCTGCTGCAGGCCGGGGCTTCCGAGGAGAACTGGGATGAGTTCGTGGGCATGGCGCTGGACGCCGGCCGCCGGCTGCTGGGGCTGCTCAACGACGTGCTCGATTTCTCCAGCATGGAGGCCGGACGGTTGGCGTTGCACGCGGCCCCGTTCCATCCGCGCGAGTTGCTCGACTCCGTGGGGAACATGTTCCGCCTGACCTGTTCGTCCAAGGGATTGGCGCTGACGGTGAATGTCTGGCCCGACGTGCCCGAGGTGCTGGTCGGCGACGAGGCGCGCATCAGGCAGATCCTGTTCAATCTGGTGGGCAACGCGGTCAAGTTCACCTTGGAGGGGTCCGTGACCCTGGAGGCCTGGAGCCATCCGCACGGCCTGCGGCCGGACCGGCTGCATCTCTACCTCCGCGTGGCGGACACGGGCATTGGCATTCCCGAGGGGCAGGTGGAGCACGTGTTCCAGCGCTTCACCCAGTCCGACGCGAGCTACACCCGCCAGTTCGAGGGCGCCGGCCTGGGGCTGGCCATAGTCAAGCGTCTTACCGCGCTCATGGGTGGCTCACTCGAGGTGGACAGCGAGGAGCATCGCGGTACGATCATTTTCCTGCATTTGCTCCTGGCGCGGCAATTGTCGCGCGGGGCCGCGCCGGACGGACCGCAGGCCGCAGCGCCCGCGTCGCGGTTGCGCATTCTGCTCGCCGAGGACGAGGCCGTGAGCCGGCTGGCCATGAAGACCATGCTGACGCGGATGGGGCACGAGGTCACCGCCGTGGGCGACGGCGAACAGGCCGTGCGCGCATTTGCGGCCGGGACGTTCGACTTCGTGCTCATGGATATCCAGATGCCCGAGGTGGATGGAGTGGAGGCGACGCGGCGCATCCGCGCGCTGCAGGACGCGGCGGGGGGATGCGCGCGCGCGCCCGTGGTGGCGCTGACGGCCTACGCCATGCCCGGCGACCGCGAACGCTTTTTGGAGGCAGGTATGGACGGTTACGTGGGCAAGCCCGTACAGGAACGCGAGCTGATCGCCGCATTGGCCGACGCCGTCCGAGTGGGCTGATCGAAGCGCTTTTCCCTTTCCGTCCGGGGCGATTGCGGGTAAAAGCGGCTGGTGCGGCCACGCCGCAACCATCTCCCCCGGAGGTTTTCATGTTTCGCGACATCACACAGGCCGTGGAAGTGACCCAGGGCCACCTGAAGGCGCTTGAAGGCTGGCGGCAAGCCCAGGGGGCCGACGAATCGCGCCAGCTGAGGCAGGTCTCTCCGGAAGCCGGCAAGCTGCTGGCCATCCTGCTCGCCAGCTGTCCCCCAGGCGACGCGGTCGAACTCGGATCCGGCGGTGGCTATTCCGGCCTGTGGCTGGCGTTGGCCTGCCGGGCCACGCAGCGCCGCCTCGTCACCTTCGAACGGGATCCGAACAAGGCCACGCTGGCGCGCCACTGCCTCGAGGCGGGGGACGTGCTGGATTTCGTGGAGCTGCGCGAGGCCGACGGTCTCACCGGGCTTGGCGGAGTCGCGGGCATCTCCTTCTGCTTCATCGACGCCGAGCCCTCCATGGCCCGCGAGGCTTACGAGGCTGCGCTCTCCCTGCTGCCCTCCGGTGGCGTCGTCGCCATTGGCGACGCCATCGAACGCGCATCGGAGTTTCAGGGCTTCCTGGACGACGCCGAGATGGACGCGCGCGTGGACGCGGTCCTCGTCCCCATCGGCTCCGGCCTGCTCATCTGCCGCAAGGTCTAGGATTCGTCGTCGCCGGAAGGCGCGGCCGTTCCGCGTCGGACTTGGTGCGCGCGGGCGTATTGCGCGGGTGTGAAGCCCACCAGTCGCGTGAAGTGCCGGTGCATGTGGCTTTGATCGCAGAACCCGGCGATCAGCGCGGCTTCGGCCGGATTAACCCCCGCGCGCAGCAGCGCCTTGGCCCGGCGCAGGCGCAGGTGCGTCTGAAAGGCGTGGGGCGGCAGGCCCAACGCCCGCGTGAAGGCCCGGTGCAGCGCGAACATCTCCGCCCCGCAGGCCTCGGCCAGCTCGCGCAGGCTTATGCCCGCGCCGTCCGCCTCGGCTTCCAGCAGCTCCCTGGCCCGGCGCACGGCCGCGTCCAGCGGCCCCGGGCGCAATGGCCGGGCGGCCAGCTCTCCGCCATGGACGAGTTCCGTCAAACGCTCCAGCATGTCGGCGAACAGCGACTGCCGCTCCAGCGCGCCGGCGTTGGTTTCGAAGGCCTCGGCCAGACGCAGCGCGTCCCGCCGGAGAACGTCATCGATCAGCAGCATGGGCGGGGCGGCGGCCAGCAGCTCCACGGGCAGCGCCGCGGGCGCGATGCTGAAGACCATGGCCGAGCATGGTCCGTTCATCGGCGCGCAGCCATGGGCCAGACCCGGCTGCAGGGCGTAGATCTCCCCCGCGCGCACCAGCCCGGCGCGCCCTGGCGTCTCGATGCGCCGCGCCCCCGCGGTCACCAGTCCGAGGGTCAGCGAGTCGTGGACGTGGCGCGGCTGGACGGCCAGGCTCCCACGCGCCAGGGCGAGGCAGACCCCTGGCAACTCCGGCGCGCAGAGCAGCCGGAGGCCGGCCCCGTCCCCGGCGTCGTTACAGGAGCGACGGGGCGAACTTGGCGAGGATGTAGAGGTCTTCTCCGGCATCGGCCCTCACGCAGTGCGGCGTTCCGGCCGGGATGAGCCCGCAGACGCCAGGAGCGTAACGCACGTCCTTCTCCCCGATCCTGCATTCCCCAGTGCCGCGCGCCACCTCGTGCAGCTCCAGGCTGCCGGCGTGGACGTGGGACTTCAGCTCGCACCCAGCCTCGATGCGCACGAGATGCGCGCTGAGCGCGCCGCCTGTTTGCGCGCCCGTGACGAGATGCTTGAGCGACACTCCCCGGAAACTCGGGTGCGGATTCCAGGGAAGGGCGGAAAGATCGGTCTCGGCCTCCGGCGTGGCGAGCAGAGCGTTGGCGGGCAGATTATCGGGATCCTTTTGCATGGCGAACTCCTTTTGTTGACGTTCGCCCCGGTCTGCCGCAAACCGCCCGCGCGGTCTTGGACGTTCTTGCAGACGCTATTTCGCGCCCACGTGCTTCCGGTAGGCCTGCACGGCGTTTTTCATGAGCATGGCGATGGTCATGGGACCGATGCCGCCCGGCACGGGCGTCATGGCGGCGGCGTGGGCGCACAGGGGCTTGAAGTCGCAGTCGCCCACCAGGCACTGGTCCACGCGGTTGATGCCGATGTCCACGACCACCGCGCCGTCCTTGACCATGTCACAGGTGACGAAGCGCGGCTTGCCGATGGCCGCGAACACGAAGTCGGCCTCGCGGCACTTGGCGGGCAGGTCCGGTGTGCGCGAGTGGCAGAGCGTCACCGTGGCGTCGCCGAAGCGGCCCGGCTGCGAGAGCATGATGGACAGCGGCCGGCCCACGATGTTGCTGCGGCCCACCACCACGGCGGTCTTGCCCTGGGTGGGCAGATCGTAGCGGCGCAGCAGCTCGATGACGCCGGCGGGCGTGCAGGGTTGCAGCCCCGGCAGGCCCTGGGCGAGACGGCCCATGTTCCGCGGGTGGAATCCGTCCACGTCCTTGTCCGGGTGGATGAGCTCCAGGCAGCGGCGGCTGTCCAGACAGACGGGCACGGGCAGCTGCAACAGAATGCCATCCACCGTGTCGTCGGCGTTGAGCGCGGCTATGAGGGCTTCCAGCTCTTCCTGGGTGGTGGCGGCGGGCAGCCGGTGCGGAAAGGAGGCGATGCCGACCTCGGCGCAGGCGCGCTCCTTGTTGCGCACGTAAACCTGGCTGGCCGGGTCGTCGCCCACGAGGATGACGGCCAGTCCCGGCGCGCGGCCGAATTTTGGCGTCAGTTCGGCGACTTGCGTCGCCAGTTCGCTGCGGATGGATTTCGCTGTCGCTTTGCCGTCAAGCAGGATCATGGAGGCCTCCGAATGAAAATTGAGGAAGAACCGGCGGATGTGACACCGCCGAGGGGGGCAATTTAGGGCAAAGGAGGCCGCTTGTCGAGGCTGCGGGAGTGGGGACTCAGCGCACGGTGACCTCAACGCGCCAGTTGCGCGGATCCTCCCAGAGGAGGCTGCCGAGGATGGGAGTGGCCGAGCCGTGCGAACTCACCTCGATGTCCGCCGCGTTCACACCAGCCTTTTCCAACATGGTCGCCACGGCCTCGGCCCTGCCGCGGGCCATGGTGATGTTTGCACGCTCGTCGCCCTGCTTGCCGGTGTGGCCCACCACGGCGATGTCGCGTGAGGCGCGCCGCCGCACAGCGTCCAGCACCCGGGGCAGCAGCGCGCGCGATTCGGGCGTAAGGCGGACTCCGTCGTTTTCGAAATAGAGCAGGAATTTGATCGGGCGGGCGGGCAGGGCGCGCTCGGCCGCGCCGAAAAGTTCCTCGCCCTCGGCGCTGGGGAGCCGGAAGGCCGGGTCCGGCTTCGCCTTGGCGTCGTTCACGCACACGGCGTCGCCCGCCTGGGTGAGGTCGATGGCCCCGCCCTTGGTCGTCACGTGGACCACGCCCACGTGTCCCCCCTGATCGGGCAGCAATTGCACCACGTTATTGGAACTGGCGCAGGCGGCCAGCAGCAGGGAGCACAGCAGCAGCGCCGGTTGAAGGATGTGCGCGTTCATTCCGCCGCCTCCCGGCCAGTCACCGCCGGGACCGTTTGCGCGGCCTCGGCCTGGGTCTCTCCCCCCGGAGACGCCCACAGTCGGAAGTGCGCGCCGGGTATGCCAATGGCGCACAGCGGCGTTTCCATCTTCGCCGCGTCGGGGTTGAACTTGGCGGTTTCACCGGAAACCATGGCCATGGACCCGCGCGAGAGACGCAGTGTCTGCGCCAGTTCGTTCTTTTTCGGCGCGAAGAGGAATTCCGTCACCTCCAGCCGGCTGGAGGGACCCAGCGCGAGGGTGGTGTTGTCGCGCAGCACCAGACCGAGACTGCCGGTCTTGCCCGTGACGAACACGTCGTGTTCGAAGATGCGTTCGCCGGGTTTGAGCGTGTGGGCTGCGCCGCCACGCCAGACCACTGCCTGGCCGGAGACGCTTTTGACGCTGCCCGCGGGCGATTCCGCCGCGAGGACGAGCCGTGGCGTGAGCAGCGCCAGCAGCGCCGCGAGCACGAGCATCGGGAGAATCGGCGTGGCGAAGTGGTGCGTCATGATTTCCTCCATTTTCGAAATATGGCGCTCGCGAGTGGAACTCAGCGCGGCGGTGTCACGGACGGGGCGGCAGGGGCAGACCAAGCCACCCGTGCAGCAGATAGGGCCCGCCAAGCAGGTAGGCCAGGGCTGCGGCGCACAGGAATGGACCGAAGGGCACGCGGGCGCGCAGCCCAGCGCTTTCGTCCCCGCCCGCGCGGGCTGCCGCGATGCCGGCCGGCAGCGAAAGACAGGCTCCAATGAACAGGATGATCGGCACGGCCACGGGACCAAGGAGCGCGCCGAAGAGCATCATGAGTTTGGCGTCGCCCAGACCGAGCCCCTCCACGCCGCGCAGTCGCTCGTAAAGGAAGGCGATGAGCCAGAGTCCACCGCCGCCGACGGCCGCGCCGAGCAGGGCCGCGCGCCAGCCCACGCCGAGTGTCCACAGGGGGGGGAGCAGGGCGGAACAGATGAGGGCCGCGGCCGCGCCGGGCAGAGTGAGAACGTCGGGCAGGAGTTGCGTTTTGAGGTCGATGAGCGAGAGAACGAGGCAGAGGGTGGCGAAGGCCAGGGCGACCGCGAGGTGCGGCGTGGGGCCGAGGGCCACGGCCGCGAGCACGGCGAAGATGCCGCACGCCAGTTCTGTGAGTGGATAGCGCGCGGGAATGGCCGCGCCGCAGTGCCGGCATTTGCCGCGCAGCAGAATCCAGCCGAAAAGCGGGATGTTCTCGCTTAAGCCGAGGGTGTGCCGGCAGGCCGGGCAGTACGAGCGCGCGGGAGTGAGCACGCTGCCGCCGGTGGCCAGCCTGTGGCCCGCGCAGGTGGCGAAACTGCCAAGAATCAGGCCGAACAGGCCGGAGAAAAACAGAAGAGGCGGGTTGAATCCGTTCACGATCACTCCCTTGCGCGCCCCGGCCGCACTTGCCGAATGGCGCGTTCTGCTGCATGATGCCCCCCGGCTTGTGGAGCGGGTGCGGCCACTTGGCCTGCTAGCGCATTTCGCCCGTGCCCACAAGTCCGCCCGGTCCATCCGGAATACTCGCATCCAGGGGGAAACATGTCCGACACCGCCCGCTTCATCCCGAATCTTTCCGCCGACGAGATCGCCGCCATCCAGCTCGACGGCCTTAAGTGGACGGTGAACCACGCCTACGAGCACAGCCCCTTCTATCACGACCGGCTTCAAGCCGCCGGCGTCGCCCCTGGTGACATCACGAGTCTGGACGACCTTTCGCGTCTGCCCTTCACCACCAACCACGACCTGCAGGACGGCTATCCGCTGCCGCTGCTCTCCGTGCCGGAGGAACGCGTGGTCCGCATCCACGGCTCCAGCGGCACCACCGGCAAACGCAAGATCCTGGCCTACACCCAGAACGACATCGACACCTGGGCCGACATGTTCGCCCGCTGCTACGAACTCGCCGGCCTCACGGTGATGGATCGCGTGCAGATCTGCGTGGGCTACGGCCTGTGGACCGCCGGCGCGGGCTTCCAGCTCGGTTGCGAACGCTTCGGGGCCATGGCCCTGCCCGTGGGACCCGGCATGTTGGACATCCAGTTGCAGATGCTGGCCGACATGGGCACCACCTGCCTGTGCTGCACCGCCAGCATGGCCCTGTTGCTGGGCGAGGAGGTGGAGAAGCAGAACCTGCGCGGCAAGCTCAAGCTCAAGCGCGCCATTTTCGGGGCCGAGGCCCACTCCCCGCGCATGCGCCAGCGCTTCGAGGAGGCGCTGGGTCTGGAGCACAGTTTCGACATCTCCGGCATGACCGAGATCTACGGTCCCGGCGCCGGCGTCGAATGCCCGGCGCATCAGGGCATCCACTACTGGGCCGACCGCTACATCCTGGAAGTGCTCGATCCCGAGACCCTCAAGCCCGTGGCCCCGGGCGAACTGGGCGAGATCGTCATCACCAGCCTGCGCAAGGAGGCCAGCCCGCTCATCCGCTACCGCACGCGCGACCTCACGCGGCTCATCCCCGGCCAATGCTCCTGCGGCTGCTCCATGCCCCGGCACGAGCGCATCCAGGGCCGTAGCGACGATATGATCATTTTCCGCGGCGTGAACATCTACCCCGGCCAGATCGCCGCCGTGCTCGGCAAGTTCGACGAACTCAACAGCGAGTATCAGGTTGAGTTGACGCGCATGGACGGCCTGGATCAAATGCTCGTGCGTGTGGAGAAGCGGCCCGGCGCGCGGCTTGGCGACGACGCCGAGGCCTGCGCCTGCGCCGAGGGCAATCTCGCCCGCGCCGTGGCCGACGAGATCCGCAGTCAGATTCTCGTGCGTGGCAAGGTCGAGGTGCTGGAGCCCGGCACTTTGCCGCGCAGCTTCGCCAAGACCAAGCGCGTCATCGACGCCCGCGACAAGGACTAGTCGCCCGGCCGTCCGACCGCCGACATGCCCGGCCGTCGAATGCGCCGGACCGGACCCGGCGGGGCGCGCCGCAACCATTGGAGGGTTCCCCATGCCGAGCCTCGACGCCGCATCCGACCGCCATGTGGTCATTGACCGCCGCCCCGGTCAATATCTGTGCTTTCCCGACGTCTGCATGACGGAGGACGGCGCGCTTCTGTGCGTCTACAACGAATTCGACCGCCACGTGGGCACACGCCGCCGCCTGCTGCTCAAAAGCAGCAGGGACATGGGCCACACCTTCGGCCCCAGGCGCATTCTGCGCGCGGACGACTCCCACTGCCCGCGCATTTCGCGCCTGTCCGACGGTCAGCTCTGCCTCATCGATGACGCCGGCCCGGTGATTCTCTGGAGCGCCGACAATGGCGAGCACTGGGCCCAGGCCCCGGGCGCGGGCATCGCCCACGGTCTGCCCGACCGCCCGCTCGAACTCGGTGGGCAGATCCTGTTCACCGCCGGGCACATGCACCGGGGCGGCCAGCCCCTCGCCACCATCCGGCAGGCCCCGGCCGAGCAGATGGCCTACGTCTCGCGCAACCTGGGCCGCAGCTGGGAGCCCCTCTCCGTCATCACCAACGGCAAGCGCCTCGTGCTCTGCGAGGCCTCGGTCATCCGCCTGCCCGGACGCGGCCCCAAGGGCGAGCCGCGGTTGCTGGCCCTCATGCGCGAGAACTCCTTCGTGGGCGAGCCCATGTATTATTGCATCAGCGAGGACGGCGGCGTGAACTGGAGCGATCCCGCGCCCTCGCCGCTCATCGGCCATCGGCCCACGCTGGGCTGGACGCGCTCCGGCCGGTTGCTGGCGACCTACCGCGACGTCGGCCCGAATCCCGGCACCAAGGCCTGGCTCGGCGGGCTGGACGAGCTGTGCTCAGATTTCCGCGTCCATGGCCTGCACGCCGCGCCCGGTTGTTCGGTCCTCACGCCGGATGGCCTGCGCGTGAAGAGCGCCGAGGGTCCCGACGAGGCCGTGCGCTACCTGCTGCGGCCCATCACCGACCCAGCGCACGCCCACGCGGCGTTCGAGGCCGAGGTGCTGGTGCGCCATGCCGACGCGGACGGTTGCTGCATCCGGCTCGGCCTGTGGTGGCGGCTGTATCCCGACTGCCTGATGCCCGACATGTCGGAGTCGGGGGGCGCGGCCGCGACGTCGGGCGCGGGAAGTCTCGCCCCGGCCATCGCCTGGGAGCCGGATCGTTTCCACACGGTGCGCATCGTCTACGACCCCGGTCTCTGCCGGCTGTTCATCGACGGCGAGGCGCGCGGCGAATATCCCGTGGATGCGCGCGGGGGCGATACCCGCCCCGTGTTGTTCGGCGCGCTTTCGCGCAAGGAGAACAACGGCTGCGAGGTCCTGTGGCGGCGCATGTCGCTTACCATCGACGAGCCACGGCTCGGCCGCGAATACGCCTGGCGCTGGAGCGCGGCCGACGGCCTGCCCGACGCCTACATCGACAGCCGCGTGCTGGAGCTCAAAAACGACCGGCTGGCCAGTCTGGCCGACTTCGGCTACTCCGGCTGGGCCGAGACCAACGACGGCGAATTTTTTTGCGCCTATCACCACGCTGGCGGCGACGACCCGGACTATGTGCCCGGTGAAACCTCCTGCGTTCTCGGCACCCGCTTTTTCGAAAAGGATTTTGGAGTCCGCGCGTGACATCGACTTCCGATTCCCCGTTCATCCCCGTCGTTCCGCCCGACTGGCCGGAATACGAACTCATCGACTCCGGCGACTGCCGCAAGCTGGAACGCTTCGGCAGATTCCGCATCGTGCGCCACGAGCCCAAGGCCTGGTGGCGGCCCGCGCTGCAGCAATCCGGCTGGGCCGAGGTCCACGCGGCGCAGGACGAGGAGGGGAGACTGGCCATCCGCAAATGCCTGCCCAAAACCTGGCCGCTGACCCTCGACCTGGGCTGCGCCGGCGCGGACGGCAAACCGCTCTCCATCACGCTGGAGGCGCGCGTCTCCGAGACCTCCAGGCACATCGGCCTGTTCCCCGAGCAGGCCCCGCACTGGCGGCTCATCGCCCGCCTCGGCGCGCAAATGGCGCGCGACGCCGAACGCTCCGGCGCGCCGCGTCCGCGTCTGCTCAACCTCTTCGGCTACACCGGGGCGGCCAGCCTCGCCGCGCAAGCGTCCGGATTCGCCGCCACCCACGTGGACGCCTCGCGCCCGGCCATCGGCTGGGCCAAGCGCAACCAGGAATTGTCAGGGCTGTCCGGCGATCCCGTGCGTTTCCTCCTTGACGACGTGATGAAGTTCGTCGCGCGCGAAAAAAGGCGCGGCAACCGCTATCAGGCCATTCTCCTCGATCCGCCATCCTTTGGACGCGGCCCCAACCGCGAGGTCTGGAAGGTGGAGGGCATGGTGCGCGACCTGCTTTGCGACTGCCGGGAACTCCTCGCCGACGATGCGCGTCTGCTGCTGCTCACCATGTATAACATCGAGGCTTCGGCGCTGATGCTCGGCAATCTCATGGACGACGTGCTGCGCGGTCTGCCGGGCGCGGTGACCGTGGGCGAGCTGGCCGTGCCGCACACGGCCGCAGGCGCGGAGAAGCGCTTTCTGCCGCGCTCGCTGTTCGCCCGCTGGGAGCGGTGAAAGAGCCGGGGGCGTCGCCCCCGTTCCCCCATCGTGGGGAATGATTCCCACTGATATGTCTCATCTTTTCAAAAATATTATATTTTATTTACCTGACTGTGTCGAAGCTTTCGTGGCTTCACGTTAGGGTTTCGGGACACATACGGGACACGCATAACGAAATTAGGCTGCCTCCAACTGGGGATGGAAAGATTCCCTGCATGGACATCTTTGCTCAAAGCCCATGCTGAAGGCATTCTCGCGGTGCAGTTATAGGAGGTTGTTCACTCGGTCCTTTTCGGTCAGATTGTGTTTGCGACAACCCACTCGGGACCAAAGGAGAACCGAGTGAACATTCATGCCAATGCCAGATTGACCGTTGTTCGTTGAGAGGAGCTTGTACGCCGGGTTGCGGCGGGAGAGGCTCGGCTCCGTGGCCGTGGCCGCGGCGTCTCGCTGCGGACAGTTTACAATTGGCTGTCGCGTCACAGGAAAGGCGAGGGGCTGCGAGACCGTTCTTCGCGACCACGGCGCTTACCCACTGCCCTCTTGCCAGAAATTGTGAATCGCATTGCCGAGCTCAGGCGGCAGAGATTCACCGGGCGGCGAGCAAATGGCGCGCGACGCGTCCGCGTCTGCTCAACCTTTTCGGCTACACCGGGGCGGCCAGCCTTGCCTCGCAGGCGTCCGGATTCGCCGCCACCCACGTGGACGCCTCGCGCCCGGCCATCGGCTGGGCCAAGCGCAACCAGGAATTGTCGGGCCTGTCCGGCGATCCCGTGCGTTTCCTCCTCGACGACGTCGATGAAGTTCGTCGCGCGCGAGAAGCGACGCGGCAACCGCTACCAGGTCATTCTCCTCGATCCGCCATTCTTCGGACGCGGCCCCAACCGTGAGGTCTGGAAGGTCGAGGGGACGGTGCGCGACCTGCTTGCGACTGCCGGGAACTCCTCGCCGACGATGCGCGCCTGCTGCTGCTCACCATGTATAACATCGAGGCTTCGGCGCGGATGCC
>JAIMKR010000013.1:45208-78094 GCA_020692325.1 Desulfocurvus sp. | reverse complement strand
ACCAGCTCCAACACGTCCTCAAGGGTCGAGTCGACCCGCACGGTCTTGGGGTTGCGGCTCATGACGCCGGCCACGGGCTCCTCGGGCTGGGCCAGCAACAAATGCTTCAGGCTCGTCACCCCTTGCAGCCGCTCCTCCGAGTCCAGCACGTACACGTAGTAGATGTTGTCTATCTCGTCGGCGAGCAGGCGCACCTTGGCCAGGGTCTCGCCCACGGTGGCCTCCGGCCGGACGAAAAGAAACTCGTTGTTCATCAGTCCGCCGGCGGAGTCGTCCTCGTGCTCCAGCAGCTCCTGCACCTTCTCCGCGTCCTCGGGATCCATCTGCGCCAGCAGTTCCTTGGCCTTCTCGTCGGGCAGCTCGGCCAGCACGTCGGCGGCCTCGTCGGGCGGCATCTCCTCCAGCACGTCGGCGGCGTGGGCGCTTTCCATCTGCGAAAGCACGCGGCTGGAGACCTCGGGTTCCATCTCGCCCATTGCCTCGCCGGCGGTCTCCACGTCGATGCTGTTGAGCATGGCCGTGACGTTCTGATGCGGCAGCTGGGAGATGATGTTGGCCAGATCCGCCGGGTGCATGTCGGAGAGCTTGTCGCGCGTCACGGTGAGGGTGAGCTGCGAGAGGTTGGCCTCAACCGGGGCCACCAACAGCCAATCGATCTCCTTGGGCGAAAGCGGCCGGTGCAACACCCCGCCGAAGAAATCCCAAATTTTGAGATATCCCAACCGGCGCAGAATGCCGCGGAAGCCCACGTCCACGGCGGAGAGGCAAAGCCCGGCTTTCGTGAGCGTCAGCTTGAGGTCGTTCGCGCGCACCACGCGCGCCCCGTCCACGTCCACGATCTGCTTGTCCAGGATGTCGCGCCGCATGAGGACCTCGTTGCCCAGCTCGGGCAGGTCCGGCAGCCCCTCGGGCTCGCGCCGCAGGGAAACCACAACCTGGTTGAGCAGCGCAAGATCGCTGTAGGCCACGCGGCGCACGTTGCCGCCGGGCATCCGGACCAGAATATGATGCACCACGGGCAGCGGATCGCCGGGGCTCATGGCCAAGTCGAGCAGCTTTCCAACGGGACGGCCGGACAGACTGATGACGGTGCGGTCCAACACCGCGCTCAAAAAAATATCATTGGCAAGCTGTGGCATGACGGCCTCCACGCGGGCGCTTGCGCGCCTAAAGGGGGAAAAGGACACGACGCGACGAGAGGCCGCACGAATGCGGACTCCGGAAGGCGCGCGGCCGCCGGGCATGGGGGCCAGTCAGAACGACCGGCCGCTAACGCGGCGGCGCGCTATTTTCGTGTCTCGGTACTTTGGGAGGCGGTGGTGGATTGGCCGGACGAGTCGCCGTCGAGGCCTTTTCGGAGTTCGCGGATGCTCTTGCCGATGCTCGCGCCCAGTTGCGGCAGCTTGCCGGGGCCGAAGATGAGCAGGGCGATGACGAGCACCAACAGCAGATGCATGGGCTGGAAAAGCTGTCCGAACATGACGTTTCCTCCGTGTTCCCATGGAGCGGGCGGCCCAAAGTCGCATCCAGGTCCAGGGGAGGTTTTCGCCGCCGGGCGTCCGGCGGCATCCAGTTCGGGACGTTATCCGAAAACGACAAGCTGTACACTCGGCAAAAAGCCGGGCAGCCGAAAAGTCACCGGGCTGTCACAAACTCATCAGGCGCTTACAGGCAAACCATGGGCAAGTCAAGCCGATTTTGCAACCAAGGTGGGATGTTTACGGAACGATGCGCGAAAGTTGAGGAAATCAGTTCCCGTCACCGCCAAGGCGCATTTTGAGGTGCTGATAGGCCTTGGCCGTGGCCACGCGGCCGCGCGGCGTGCGCTTGATGAATCCGCACTGGATGAGGAAGGGCTCGTAGATGTCCTCGATGGTGCGCGGCTCCTCGGAACAGGCCACGGCGATGGTTTTGACACCCACCGGCCCGCCATCGAACTGATTGACGATGAGCGAGAGGATCTTGCGGTCCATCTGGTCAAGGCCGTGCGCGTCCACGTCCAGCCGGTCCAGCGACTCCTCGGCCAACGTCTTGTCCACCTCGACCTTGCCGGAGACCACGGCGTAGTCGCGCACGCGGCGCAACAGCCGCCCGGCGATGCGCGGCGTTCCGCGCGAGCGCTTGCCGATGGCCCAGGCCCCCTCCTCCGTCACCCGCACCTTGAGGATGTTCGCCGCGCGCATAACGATGCGCGCCAGCTCCTCCGGCGTGTAGAACTCCAGCCGGAACACGCAGCCGAAGCGGTCGCGCAGCGGCGAGGTGAGCAGCCCCATGCGCGTGGTGGCGCCCACCAGCGTGAAGGGCTCCAGGTCGATCTTGACCGTGCGCGCGCCCGGTCCCTGGCCGATGATGAGGTCGATCTTGAAATCCTCCATGGCGGGATAGAGGATCTCCTCCACCGTGGCCGGCATCCGGTGGATCTCGTCGATGAACAGGATGTCGTGGCGGGAAAGATTGGTGAGGATGGCCGCGAGGTCGCCCACGCGCTCCAGCACCGGGCCGCTGGTGGCCACCATGTTCACGCCCAGCTCGCTGGCCATAATCTGCGCCAGCGTGGTCTTGCCCAGGCCGGGATTGCCGGCGAAGAGCGTGTGGTCCAGGGCGCGGCCGCGCTCGCGCGCCGCCTTGATGAACACGGAAAGGTTGGCGCGCACGTCGTCCTGACCGATGAAATCGTCCAGATGCTGCGGCCGTACGGTGTCGTCGACCTGCTTGGTGGGGTCGTCGCTCATGCGCCCTCCCGCCCTAGCCCCGGGCCACGGCTATTTTTTTGAGCGCCAGTCGAAGCGCGGAACTCGCGTCGATGTCCGGCTCGGCCTCGAAAATCTCGTGGATCATGGGCCGCGCCTCATCCTCGGTGTAGCCCAGCGCCTTCATGCCCGAGAGCGCGTCGAGATACTCGCTCTGGGGCGCGGGCTGCGCGGTGGCGGCCAGGGTGGGCCCGCCCTTGACGCCGGCCACCTTGTCCTTGAGCTTCCACATGATCTCCCGCGCGCTCTTGGGGCCGATGCCCGGCACTGTGGCCAGCGTGTCGGCGTCCTCGCGCAGAACGAGTTCGCGCAGGCGCTCCGGCGAGAAATGCGAAAGGATGCCCAACGCCTTCTTGGGGCCGAGCTTCTCGATGCCGATGAGCAGACGGAAGAGATCGCGCTCGTCGCGCTCGAAGAAACCGTAGAGGTCGAGGGCGTCCTCGCGCACGATCATGTGCGTGAACAGGCGCACCTCGCCGCCCTTTTCCGGCAGACGCGCAAGCGTGGTGGAGGGCAGGGCCAGCTCGTAGCCCACCCCGCCGGGAGTGAGCAGCACGCAGCCCTTGCCGGAGAGGTCGAGGAGCCGACCCTCCAGGTAGGCGATCACAACGCCTCCGCGAGCTTGCGCATGCGCCGCTCGTTCAGGTGGCAGATGGCGATGGCCAGGGCGTCGCTGGCGTCCAGCGCCCACTTGGGGTTCTTGACGCCGAGGATCTGCGCCACCATGAAGGCCACCTGTTCCTTCTCCGCCCGGCCCACGCCCACCAGGCTCTTTTTGACCTTGGTGGGCGGGTAGCCGGAAACGGGAAGGCCGGCCACGGCGCAGGCGGCCATGGCCGCACCGCGCGCCTGGCCCAGTTTGAGGGCGGAGGCGGTGTTCTTGGAGACGAAGACCGACTCGATGGCGGCCTCCGTGGGGCAGTGCTCGCGGATGACCTCGGCCACGCGGGTGTAGATCACCCCCAGGCGCACGGCCATGTCGCCCCCCGCGGGCGTGCGGATGGTGCCCACGGCGACGAGCTGCGCGCGGCCGGAAGCCTCGCGCACGACCCCGTAGCCGGTCACCTGGCTTCCGGGGTCCAGACCCAGCACCGCCACGGGCCCGGCCATGCTACCCCAGCTCTTCCATGATTTCGTCGGTGAAGTCGGCGCTGACGTAGACGTTGGCGACGTCGTCGTTGTCCTCGAGGTTCTCCATGAGCGTCATGACCTTCCTGGCCGTGGTGACGTCCACCGGGGTCAGGTTCTTGGGGATCATGCTCAGGTCGGAACTCTCGACGGCGATGCCGGCGTCCTCGAAGGCCTTCTCCACATCGGAGTAATTCTCCGGGACCACGCGCACCTCGAGGGAGTCGCCATCGGCCACCACGTCGTCCGCGCCGGCCTCCAGCGCCACCTCCATGATCTGGTCCTCGGTGTACTTCGTTCCGTCGAAGGACAGCACGCCACGCTTGTCGAACATCCAGGCGACGGAGCCGGGCTCGCCCATGTTGCCGCCGCCCTTGGCGATGATGTGGCGGATGTCGGCGATGGTGCGGTTCTTGTTGTCCGTGGCCACCTCCACAAGCATGGCCACGCCGCCGGGCGCGTACCCCTCATAGGTCATTTCGTAGAGTTCGCCGCCGGCCAGCTCGCCCGTGCCCTTCTTGATGGCCTGGTCGATCTTGTCGTTGGGCATGTTGACGCCCTTGGCCTTGGCGATGACCGCGCGCAGACGGGCGTTCATGTCGGGATCGCCGCCGCCCTTGGCCGCCAGGATGATATCCTTGGTGATCTTGGTGAAGACGGCGCCCTTCTTGGCGTCGGTCTTGGCCTTGGCGCGTTTGATCGTGGCCCATTTGCTGTGTCCGGACATGGATCCTCCAAAGAGAAAAAAGAATATGAAGCCTTCGGCTCCGAAACGGAATACTTTACAGCACCTCTTCCCGGTTGCCAAGTCCCAGGTAACCCAATCCAAGAAGGAAGGTCTCCTTGCTCTCGGCCCGAGAGCTCTTGGGCTTGAAGGCGCGGACCTTCTCGAAATACGGTTTGAGGGAGTCCTGGAATTCCTTGGCGTCCGGTCCCTCGAAAATTTTGGTCACGAAGTCGCCGCCCTTCGCCAGCCGGCGCAGGGCCACGTCGCGGGCGCGCTCGCACAACTCCAGGCTGCGCGCCTGGTCCGTGAACTTGACGCCAGTGGTGCGCGGGGCCATGTCGCTCATGACCAGCCCGAAGGGCAGAAGCGGCTCCATGAGCGCGGACAACTCCGGGCTGTCGGCGAAGGCGTCGTGCACCAGGAAGGTGACGTTTTCCGGGAACTCCTGCGGCGTGTCCTGAATATCCAGGGACAGCACGCGCCCGGCCGGGCCGATCCGCTTCGCCGCGAACAGCGACCACGAGCCCGGGGCCGCGCCCAGGTCCAGCACATTGCGGCCGGGCTTGAGCAGCCCGAACCTGGCGTCCAGCTCCTGGAGCTTGTACACGCTGCGAGCCGGGTAGTTCTCCGCCTTGGCGCGCTTGAAATAATGGTCGCGATATTGTTTCATGAGGTGTCTTCCGTCGCCGCACACCTAGCCTAAACCGCCGGCCTTGCCAAGGCCGCACCCAAGGAGCCTCCATGGCCGATCTCCCGTCCAGCCGACCGGCGCGCGCGCGCGTCCTCGACGAATTGGGCCTGCCCAAAAGCCTGCCGGCCGGATCGCGCGACTTTCCCCCGCTTTTCGGCGACGGGCCGGACGCGCTGCTCCTGGGACTCGGTCCCGAGCCCGCCGGCCTGCCGGAACTCCTGTCCCTGCGTGGCCGCGTGCGCTACGTCGAATCCCCGGAGTTCGCCGAGCAAATGGGAGCGGACTGGCGCGCGGCCATCCCGGCGGGTTTCGAGGCCGCCGCGCCGGAAGAAGTCCCGGCTCTCGCCCTCTCCAGCCGGGTGATTCTGTACCGCCCGGGCCCGCGGCTTTTTCCCGGTTTCTGGGGACCACTGCTGGCGCGGCTGCATCTGGCGCGGCTGAACGTCCCTCCCGCGCCCGAGGCTGAAACGGTCTGGTTGCCCGGCGGGGCCGGCGACCTGCTGCGGCCGGAACTGGCCGAGGCCTTCGCAACGCTGGGGTGGCGCGCGGAGATCACGCCGCCGGACGACTTGTCCGCACGGCTGGCGCGCGGCGAATGCCCGGCGCTCTGCCTCTGCGTCAACTTTCGCGGCATCGACGCGCTCGGCGAGGCCGCGCACCTTTTGCGCGCCGCCGGGGCGCACGTGGCCGCGTGGTGCGTGGACAACCCGCTGCACCTGCTCTCCGGCCTGCGCGCGCGCTTCTGGACCGACCTGCCGCTGTTCGTCACCGACGACTGGTTCCTCGACCCGCTGCGCGAACTGGGCGCCACGCGCGTGTTTCATCTGCCCCTTGCCGCCCGCGCCAGCGACGTGGCCGACGCCGCGAAAATTCCGGCGCCGGAATCGGCCGATCTGATCGATCTGGCCGGCCGGCTGGTCTTCGCGGGCCGCAGCGCCTTTCCGGACAAGGACGGCTTCTTCGCCGGCTGCTCGGTGCCGGACAACGCGCGCGTCGAGGCTTCGCGTCTGCTCGCCGACGGCGGTCGGGCGGACTTCGGTTGGTGGCTGGCGCGCCTGGGCGTGACGCGCCTGTGGCCGGGCGGCGCGGTCCGCCGGGCCGGCTACTGCGCGGAGGAGACGGGCAGGGCCTGGCGCGCGGCCTGCCTGACGCGCGCCCACGCGGACCTCGCCGGCGCGCTCACGGTCTTCGGCGACGCCGGGTGGAGGGAACTGCTGCCACCAGGCGCGGACCTGCGCCCCCCGGTGGACTACCACGCGACCCTGCCGGGCGTCTGCGCCACGGCCGGGGCCTGCCTCAACTGCACCAGCCCGCTGCTGCCCCACGGCCTCACGCAGCGGCACTTCGACGTCTGGGCCTGGGGCGGGCTGCTCGTCACGGACGCCACGCCCGGCCTCGCCCTCTTCCCGCGCGCGCTGACGCAGCCGGTGACCTTCGCGCGGCCGGAGGACATCGCGCCACTCACGCGCGGCCTCATGCGCGACGGCGCGGCCGACCTCAAAAGGGAATGGCGGGCGGAGATCGCCCGGGCGCACACCTATGTTCACCGGGCGCGGACGATTCTGGAGGCCGTCGGGCTGGCCTGACCCGCGCCGCATTGCTTGGCGGGCGGGACTGGCCGGCGAGGGCAAGACGCCGGCGATCCCCGCCCGTTCCGCCGGGGAGAAAGCCCGGCCAGCCGGAACCGCAAGCCCGCGGCCACTCTTCCTTCCAGTGCGGGACACAACGATGATGCCGTGGGAACACGCCAACCCGGCGTAAAGGTCGAAAGGGAATCGTCGTGCCCGGCACGCGCGAAGACGCCCCCAAACCACCGGAGCCACCCAAACGAAACGCTCCCGATTCCCTCCCCCCCATGGGGCGCCCGACACGACGCTCCACGCGGACCACGCGCGACGGAGCACAGGAGGGAGGAGACCGGCGCAGACCGCAGCCGTCGAAGGGGCGATGAGACGATGAAGCCAAGGGAAAGAGGAAACGGTGGTGCTTCCGAATCCCGCGCCGGGCGGTCAGTCCGCGAGAAGGGGCAGAAGCAGCGGGGTCAGCGCCTCGGCCAGCAGCCGCGCGCCGCTGGCGCTGGGGTGCACGCCGTCGGGCTGAAAGACGTCGGTCAGGTCGGGATCGAGCAGCGGGTCGAGGATGTGCTCCAGGAATGGCAGGTGATACTTCGCGGCCAAATCGACGTGCGCGCGGTTGAAGCGCTCCACGTACTCCTCGCCGAACAACGGGGGAGGAATAGGCACCAGCCCGGCAAGATCGGGATCGTTGAACTCCGGGTGAAACAAGTCGGACCGCGTGCGCCAGCCCGCCAGGAACACCCGCGCGCCCGCGCCGAGCAGGCCCTCGATCATGGCCGACAGCGCCCGGATCATGTTCTCCACGGGCACGCCCTCGTAGCAGTCGTTGGCGCCGAATTCGAGCAGCGCCGCGCGCGGCTTCGCGGCCAGCACCTCCGGCAGCCGGGCCAAGCCCCGCACGGAGGTCTCGCCGGAGACGCCGAGGTTCACCACCACGCACCGCCGGCCGGCGGCGGCGAGGCAGCGTTCCAGCTGCGCGGGCAGGGCCTCGTCCGGGGCCACGCCCCAACCGGCCACGAGGCTGTCGCCGTAGGCCGCGAGCACAGGCAGGCCGCCGCTCATGGCGTTACCCCTTGGCGACCCAGGCTGCCACGGTGCGCGTCTGCGCCGCCCACTTGTCGGGCGAGAGGCGCGCGGCCAAAAACTCACGGTACACGCCGTCCAGCAGCTCCAGGCACTGCTCCACCAGAAAGAGCTTCTCCAGCACGCGGGCGTCGGGATCGTCGTCGTCGCTCTTGCCGGATTCGACCTTGGGCGTTTTGAGGCCGGCGAGGGAGAAATCCGAGTCCTTCACCGTCACCTGCCAGGCCTCGGGGTCGCGGTCGAAGCGCAGCTGCGCCCGGTTGACCTTCTTGCCCGTGCGCAGGCCGCTGCGCGCCTCCGTGAGCTCGCCGCTGGGGCTCTTGACGCTGGCCGACTCCATGCCCTCGCCGTCGCCCCCCTGGATGCTCAGCCGCTCCTCCATGCGCAGGTGGAATTCGCGGCCCTCGGCGTCTTTGAAAACGCCGCCGCGCGCCTCCGTGGCGTGCCACAGCCAAGTGAGGAAGTCCTGGCCCAGAATGGTGCTCTCGCGTTCCGTCAGGGTGCGGTCCATGGCTCCCCTCCTAAATGAAGGACGTGGGTTCGAGATTCTCCAGCCGCGAAACCGCGGCCTCGCCGAGCATGTCCGCCGCCAGGGCGAAGGGCGTGAGCGCCTCCAGCTCCAGGCCGAAGGTCGTCTCGAACAGCTCCTCGAACAGGGCGCGGGCCTTGGTGTTGGTGCTGGCAAAGAGCACCCGGCCGCTCTGCATGTTCCAGACGGCGTCGAACACGGCCGGCACGGGCAGGCTGCGCGCGCGCAGACGCAGCATCACCTGGTCCTTGATCTCGCGGCGGCGGTCCTTGGAGATGAAATTCTTGCCCTCGGTCTTGGCCTGGGCCAGCTCCTTCGCCAGGGCGATCATCACATGCTTCTTGATGACGGCGGGCGGAATGCGCCGCGTGTCCAGCCGCAGGCTGAAGCACAGGAACTGCCCTTTTTCCGGCGGGGAGTCCGACCAGTCGAGATCGAGCATGTTGTCAAGGTTGCACCAGCCGAAAGAGCGCTCCTCCACCGACTCGTCGATGTCGTGGAAGGCGTTATCGGCCAGGCGTTTGGGCGCCTCGCGCCAGATCGCGTCGGGAATCTCGCCCACCACGTGGTAGCGGGTGAGCCCCAGGCTTGCGGAAAGGATGGACACGGTCGGCCTCCTTGGCTGAGTTCTCTCGCCGAGGGCATGGGGGTAACGGGAAAGCCGGCGCAAGTAAAGCGCCCCGGCGCGGTGCAAATCACCGCACTTGCCTCCCCACGCGCGGCGACTTACCTTCCGGCCGTCACCCCCCCCGCCGGAGCCGGCGGGGCAACGTTCAACGCGAGGAGACCGCCATGAAGACCACCCCCGCCGCCGCGCTGGCGGATTTTCTGGATGCGCAGGTCGCAAAAGTGCGCGACATCGAAACCCGCGCCCAGGCCGCTCTCAAGGGGGGCGACGGACAGCGGGAGTACGAGGACATCATACGCGAAAAGGCCACACTGCTGGCCGACATCGCCGACGACGCCAAGCCCCTCGTGGACGCCCTGCCCGGCGAACGCGCCGCCGAAGCGGCCGAGCGTTTGGAGCAGTTCTCCATGAACGCCCAGAACAGCCTGCGCATCGGCAGCGTGTTCTACATGTCCGCCCTGCTCTACCCCGACGACTATCAAAAGGGTCAGCCGAACAACCTCGAACGCTTCGCGGCCGAGGTCCGCGCCTGGGCCTAGGGACCTGAAAAGCACGCCATGAAAATACGCCTCACCCCCTCGAACCTGCGTCTGCTGGCGCAGGGTGGATTCGCTCTGTTCCTCGCCTGGACCGGTCTTCGCTTCATCGCCTATGTCGAATGGGCCATGGGCCTTCGTGAAGCATACGTGCCCAAGCCGCCGGCTGTGGAGGGCTTTCTGCCCATCAGCGCGCTCATCGCGGCCAAGCGCCTGCTCTTCACCGGCCGGTGGGATCCGGTGCACCCGGCCGGACTGGTCATCTTCCTGACCATCCTGTTCATGGCGTTTTTGCTGCGCAAGGGCTTCTGCGGCCAGCTCTGCCCGGTGGGCTTCATCTCCAACCTGCTGGAGCGCCTGGGCCGGAAGCTCAAAATCGCCAAGCAACCAAGCCCCAGGGGACGCCTCATCCTCGGCGCGCCCAAGTACGTGCTGCTGCTGGGATTCCTCTATGTGGCCGTGACCATGAACCTGGAGGACAGCGAGCAGTTCCTGCGCGCGCCCTTCAACATGGTGGCCGACACCAGGATGCTGCTCTTCTTCGAGCACCCCTCCACCGCGGCGCTGACGGCGCTGGGGGTGCTGGTGATCGCGTCCGTGCTCATCCCGGCCTTCTGGTGCCGGGCGCTGTGCCCTTACGGGGCGTTGCTGGGCCTGCTTGGCCGCTTGTCCCCCACGGCCGTGACGCGCGACGCCGAAGCCTGCGTGTCCTGCGGACGCTGTGCCAAGGCCTGCCCGGTGGCCCTGCCCGTGGACAAGCTGACGCGCGTGAACTCCGTGGACTGCCAGGGCTGCGCGGAATGCGTGAGCGCCTGCCCGGTGAAGGACTGCCTGGGCGTGAGCTTCCTGCGCCGGCGCATCCCGTGGTGGAGCATCGCCGCCGGGTGCCTGCTGATCCTCGTCGCCGCGTCGGTCGCGGCCGACATGCTCGGCTATTGGAAGTCGCCCATCGGCCAGGACATGGCCCGACGGATGCACATGCTCATGTTCATGGGCTTGCCGGACTTCTAGGCGGCGCGACGCGCGCGGCGCACCCCATCCGCTCCGGCCTATCCGACCAGGCGGACCGCTCCGGCGGCGAATCGGGGAAGGGGCGGACAATACGCCGCCACGTTAATGAGAACGGCCTGATGGAGCCGGTGGGGCGACCCGCCGGCTTTTTTCGCGTCAGGGCTTGGCGGGGGAGACGCCTTCCTCAAGCGCAACGGAAGGGCGGCGTTCGGACCGGCGCGGGATGCGGAGACACGTCGAAGCGCCAGTCCGAAACCGCCCGGTCCAGCCAGTAAGGATGGTCGGCAAGACTGGGGGAAGCTGCGGCTTGGCCGGAGCGGTCTATCCGGTCCAGCCGATCGTTGCGCCCCGGTCGAGCCGATGCGACGCGTCAGCCTTTCCCATGGCCTTGGCCGGTCAGCAGGGGGTGGTGGAGAGGCTGGACGCCCCCCAGCGTCTTTACGCCGGGGCTCGGCGAGGGAGCCGCGCCGCCAAGGCGCACGAAAAGGCGACATCCGGCCCGGCAGGAAGGATGCCGAGCCGCGCGGCGAAGCGTCCGGCTGTCGTTGGCGTCAGGGACGCGCGGCGGGATTTGACGGAGGAAGCGCCCGGCGGCGCGGCCGCTCAGTAGTCGAGGATGTCCAGACGGACGCGGTGCACGACCTCGCGCGGGCGGCGGGTGAAGCGCGCCCGGCCGTGGCCGAAGGCCGGCAGGAACAGGAAGTCCCAGTCGCCGCCGGAGCCAAAGCCGCTGATGATCTCCGGCTCGATGCCGGCGTGGATGAGCACGTCCACCACGTCGCCGTGGAAGCGCGAAAGCTCGTCGAGAATGGCCGGCACCAGTCCGCAATAGACGTGGCGCAGGTCGATGGTCGGTACGCCATCGGCCGTGGCCGTCTTGCCTTCATTCATGGCACGCGTTCCTTAGAGCCCCCGGCCCGGCCGCGAAACGCGGCACAGAAAGCCCTTGAGGTACTCGGTCTCCGGCATGGCCGGGTGGATGGGATGGTCCGCCGCCTGATGGCACTGACGGACGATGGACAGCCGCACGCCGGCGTCGCGCGCGGCCCCGGCGAGGACCTTGCGCAGATCGTCGCGTCCCACGGGCTGCGAGCAGGAGCAGGCCAGCAGGAAGCCGCCGTCCTCGACCAGCTCCAATGCCAGCCGATTGGCCGTGCGATAGGCGGCCAGCCCCTTCTCCATGTCCTTCTTGCGTTTGACGAAAGCCGGCGGATCCACGCTCACCAGCCCGAAGCGCCGTCCCCGCGCGCGCAGATCCTTGAGCCCGGCGAGCGCGTCGGTCTCGAGGGTGGCCACGCGGTCCGCCACGCCGGAGAGTTCCGCCGCCCGCGCGGCATAGGAGAGCGCCAGTCCCGAGGCGTCGAGGCAGGTGGCGCTTTTGGCCCCGGCCTTGGCGCAGGCCACGCCCAGGCCGCCGGCGTAGGAGAACACGTCCAGCACGTCGCGCCCGGGGGAAAGGGCGGCGGCCATGGCGCGGTTGTCGCGCATGTCGTAGAACCAGCCGGTCTTCTGCCCGCCGGCGAGGGGAAAGACGAAACGGCAGCCGTTCTCCTCGATCACGCCGTCGTCCGGCACATCGCCGAAGGCGGTCTCGACAACACGCGGCAGGCCCTCGTGCTCGCGGCCGGGCAAATCATTCTTGAACAGGACGCCGCGCGGGGAGACGAGTTCGCGCAGCGCGTCCACTATCGCGTCGCGCTGGCGCTCCATGCCCGCCGTGCCGATCTGCACGGCCAGCACGTCGCCGAAGCGGTCCACCACCAGCCCGGGCAGCATGTCCGCCTCGCCGAAGACCAGGCGGTAATATGGCGCGTCGAAAAGGTCCTCACGCAGTGCGAGCGCCGCGCCAAGACGGGCGCGAAGCAGCTCCGCGTCCAGCTCACGCGTGGCGTCGCGGCAGTACACCCGGCCGGCGATGAGCGCGGCGGGGTTCACGTAGGCGCAGCCAAGGGGGCGCCCCGAGGCCGACTCCACGCGCGCGCACTCCCCGGGCGCAAAGCCCGTGAGCGGCGTTTTCGCCACGTCCACCTCGTTGCTGAAAATCCACAAATGTCCGGCGAGCAGCCGGCGCTCCTCCCCCTTGCGCAGGGAAAGCGCGCGCAGCCGCGTGGATGCGTCATTCATGCGGACAGGCTCCGCGCAGGTTCAGCAGGCGCTGGCCAAAGGCCGCCTGCCCCAGCGAGATGCAGCCGTCGTTGGGCGGCAGCTGCTTGTTGGTCATGGGGATGAGTCCGAGGGCCGACAACTGCGCCGGCAACTCCGTGGCGAAGGTGACGTTCTGCATGACTCCGCCGGAAAGCGCCACGCGCGTCAGGCCGAGTTTGCCCGCGAAGTGCAGGGTCATTTCCGCCAGCCCCATGATGAGGCTGGCGTGGAAGCGCCGGGCGAGAACGGGCACCGGGGTGCCGGCGGTCATGTCGCGCAACATGGCTCGGAACAGGCTGTACGTGTCCAGCTCGCGGGGGGCGGTCTCCCCCTCCAGACGCTCGCCTCCCGTGTTCTTCATCAGCGGGCAGGGATACACGGCCGCGTCGCGCAGGGGGATGGAGAGGTCCTGAACCTGCTCCAGCATGATGGCCGCCTGTCCCTCGTAGCTGACGCGCTGGCACAGGCCGAGCATGGAGGAGACGGCGTCGAACAGCCGTCCGCAGCTGGACGTGAGCGGGCAGTTGAGGCCCTTGCGCAGAATCTGCGGCAGAAAACGGCTGGCCATCTCGAATTCCGGCAGCCAGGGCCACGGCGAGGTGCCCTCCATACCGCTGGCCTCGATGTCCAGCTCCCAGAGCATGGACTGGGCCAGTCGCCAGGGCTCGCGCACCGCGGCCTCGCCACCGGGCAGGCCGAACTCGGCGAAATGCGCCAGACGCTCGTGGCGCAGGGTGGCGCTGTCCACCAGCAGGCACTCCCCGCCCCAGATGGTCCAGGGGGAGCCGGGCACGTTGGGCTGGCTGGTGCCGAAGCCCGTGCCATCGAGCGCCAGGCACAGGGCCGGGCCAAGGTACTTGTGCTCCGCCAGCACGGAATGGGCGTGGGCGAAATGATGCTGCAGAATGGCCGTGCCCACGCCGGTTTTACGAGCCATGTCCTGGGCCACGCTCGTGGTCAGGTAGTTGGGGTGCTGGTCGCGCACCACCAGCTCGGGCTGGACTTCCAATATATCCTGAAAATGTTCGGAAATCTCGTGGTGAAAACCCAGGGTCTCGATGTTCTGCATGTCGCCCAGGTGCTGGCTCACGAAGGCCTGATCGTCCTTGGTGAGGGTGAGGGTGCATTTGAGCTCCGGCCCCAGCCCCATGACACAGGGCCCCTTCTCCGGAAGGAACACCGGCGAGGGCACGAATCCACGCGCCCGGCGCAGGAACTGCAATCCGCCATCGCCCGGCAGCACGCGCACCACGGAGTCGTCGCAACGGATGAGGATGTCGCGGTTGTGGCACAGAAAGATGTCCGCGATGTCGCGCAGACGCTTGAGGGCCTCGCGGTTGCCCAGGCAGATGGGTTCGTCGCTCACATTGCCGGAGGTCATGACCAGCGCGGTGGGCATGTTCTGCCGCTCCTGGCGCAACAACCGGCCGAAGCGCTGAAGCAGCACCATGTGCAACGGCGTGTAGGGCAGCATCATCCCCACCACGTCCATCTGCGGAGCCACGGCCTCGGCGAGCGGCGCGCCGCGCCACTTGCGGCAAAGCACGATGGGCCGCTCCCGGCCGGAGAGCCAGCGGGCCTCCTCCTCGCGCACCTCGACCAGTTGCCGCGCCGTTTCCAGGTCGGGCACCATGACGGCCAGCGGCTTGTACGGCCGCATCTTGCGGTGGCGCAGCTCGCGCACGGCGTCCTGATTGGTGGCGTCGCACACCAGATGGAAGCCGCCCAGACCCTTCACGGCGGCGATGCCCCCCTGCATGAGGATGGCGGCCAGCTTGCGCATGGCCTCGTCGCGCCGGGCCACCACCATGCCGCTGCGGTCGGAAAGCCAGACCTTGGGGCCGCACACGGGGCAGGCGTTCGGCTGGGCGTGAAAGCGGCGGTCGCGCGGGTTTTCGTACTCGCGGGCGCAGTCCTCGCACAGGGGGAAGCAGTGCATGGACGTATTGGGCCGGTCGTAGGGCACGGAGCGCGTGATGGTGAAACGCGGGCCGCAGTTGGTGCAGTTGATGAAGGGGTACAGGAAGCGCCGGTTGGTCTTGTCGAAGAGTTCGGCCTGGCACTCCGGGCAGATGGCCGTGTCCGGGCTGATGAGGATGTGGTGGCCCGCGCCGCCGCTGCTCTTCCTGATGACGAAGCCCTCGGCGCCCTCCTCCACCTCGACGCCCTGGGAGCAGACGCGCAGGATGCGCGCGAGCGGCGGCTGCTCCGCCTCCATGCGCCGAGCGAACAGATCGAGGGAGCGCTGCGGGCCCTGCACCTCGATGACCACGCCCTCGGGCGCGTTGCGCACGGTTCCGGCGAGATCAAGCTCCTCCGCGAGCCGGAAGATGAAGGGACGGAAGCCGACCCCCTGCACCTGTCCCGTGACGATGAGGCGGCGGCGGCGGATATCTGCGTTGGCCATGGGCGCTCCTTGCTGATGTTCCGTGGTGATAGCCAACGCCGGGGAAGGATGCAAGGCCGGCGGCGGCGCGTGGAAAGTCTTGTGGCCGGACTCAGCCCAGGCGGTCCAGCAGGCTGCGCAGCCGCCCGCGCGCGAAACGCAGCGGTTCGAAGCGCATGGGGTCGAGACCGGCTTGAAGAATAAAGCCTTCCGCGTCGAAGGCGTCCGGCCGCTCCAGCACGAAATCCGCCTCGCCGGGCGCGGCCCCGGACAGGCCCCGCCGCAGCGCCTCGGCCCACAGGGGGGCATCCGCCGGCGCGACGCCGATCAGGCCGAAGAGCGCCGCGTCCAACGCCATGGGCGCGGGCGAGGCCCCGAGCAGCCCCAGCCGGAAGGGCTCGCCGCGCACTGGACCGCCGCGATGCAGACAGACCACGCCGTCGGCCACGCCCACCACCGGCGGCAGCGCGGCGAACACGTCGAGGATCATGGAGGGCATGGCCCCGGGCGTTTCGCCCAGGCGCATGTGCGCGAAGGCCTTGCGGCAGCCGCACACGCAGCCGAACAGATTCTTGACGCTGGCCGTGGCCCGAAACTGGCCGTGGGCCTTGAGCCGCGCCACGCTCACCACGCGGTCGGCGTCCAGGGCGTCGCGGGAGACGCCGATGCTTCCCCCCATGCGCAGGGGCATGGCCACGGGCCGGCCCAACGAGCGCACGCGCAGGCCAAGCCCGGCCAGCGCACGGTCCAACCCGCAGGCGCGGGCCACGCGCCCGGCGCCGCCAAAGGCCGGTGAATCGGCCACGCGAGGTTTGCCGCCGCAGTCCAGGACGAAGGCGCACACGGCGCGCACCACCTCCGGATGTGTGCAGCAAAGCTCCGCGTTGGCCCGCGAGACGAGATTCGGCTTCACGAGCACGCGCTCGCCGGACGCAAAGGACACGTGGCAGGCCACGAACAAACGCTCCACAGCGTCCTCCACCCCGGCGCGGGCATAGTCGGCCTGGCGCAACAGGGCCACGAGCGGCGGAACGGAACGTCCGGCGGGATCGGCGGATTCGGGGTCTGGCTGGCTCATGCCTCCCGCTAGCCCGGATCGCGGCCACGCGCAAGGGCTTGCGCGGCGCGGCCCGGGCGGGCAGTATGCGCGGCGGATAAATCGACGGAGGCGTTCATGAGCGAACAGGACGAACAGGCGACCGCGCATCCCATGCGGCCGCTCATTGTTTTGCGCGGGGCCGACGTCTCGCGCGAGGGCGCGACGCTGCTTTCCGGTGCGGACTTCCGCCTCATGCCCGGCGCGCGCTGGGCCGTGCTGGGCGAGAACGGCGCGGGCAAAAGCACCTTTCTACGACTGCTGCGCGGCGACATCGCGCCCGACCACGCCGACGCGGGCGGCGACCCCACGCGCGTCTACGACCTGCCCGGACAGGGCGGCGAGCAGATCAGCCCGCTGGGTCTGCGTCAGCGTCTGGGCCTCGTCTCCGGCGACATGCAGGACCTCTACGCCAGGAACGAATGGGCCATCACGGTCTTCGAGACCGTGCTCACGGGCTTCTACGACAGCCCCCTGCTCTACGCCGAGCCCACGGACGCCGAACGCGCGGCCGCGCGGGAGACGTTGTCCGCCCTGGGGCTGACGCCCCTCACCGATCGGCGCATGGCCACGCTGTCCTCCGGGCAGGGCCGGGCGGTGCTGTTGGCCCGAGCCCTGGCCTGCCAGCCGGACGCCCTGCTGCTGGACGAGTGCCTGGAAGGACTGGACGCGCCCTCGCGCCGGGAGTTTCTGGCCGCGCTGGACCGCGCCGCCGGGGCCGATCCCGGCCTCGCCATGCTCTTTTGCGGCCACCGGGCCGACGAGCTGCCGGCCTGCCTCACGCACGCGCTGGTCATCGAGGCCGGCCGCCTGCGCGAGTCCGGCCCCATCGCCGGGGTCACGGCCGCCTGGGAGCGCCGGCGAGCCCGGGAGCGGGCCGCGACGACGCCCGGCATGGCGGAGGGGGCGGACGGGACAGAATCGGCGGGAGCGACGGGGTTGACGAAGGCGGCAGGCCCCGCCACGCGCCTCGTGCTGACCCCGCCTCCACCAGAGCGGGACTTCCTGCTGCGCGTGACCGACGCGGACGTGGTCGTGGACGGCGCGGCCATCCTGCACGGCGTCAACTGGACCATCCGTCCGGGCGAGAACTGGGCCGTGCTTGGCCGCAACGGCGCGGGCAAGAGCACCCTGCTCTCCCTCGCGGCCGGTGATTTCTGGCCCTCGGCCCTTTCCGGCGAACCGGGACGCGTGGAGTACGGCTTCGCCCGGCCGGACGAGACGCTCGACGACACACGCCGGCGCATCGGCCGCGTGAGCGCCGTGCTGGACCGCGACTACGGCTGGAATCTGACGGTGGAGGAAGTGGTGTGGTCCGGCGCGCACGGCAGCATCGGCCTGTACGCCGAGACCGACGTGGCGACGAAAACGCGCGCGGCGGCGCTGCTGGCGTTCTTCGGTATGGCGGATCTGGCCGGCCGGCGCATCGACGGACTTTCGCGCGGGCAGCTGCGCCGCGTCATGCTGGCCCGGGCGCTCATGGGCTTCGAGGCCGAGGGGCCGGCCCTGCTCCTGCTCGACGAGCCCATGGCCGGGCTGGACGCCCGTTCGCGCCGGGCGGCGCGGGCGCTGCTCAACCGCTTGGCCGCATCCGGCGTGCCGCTGGTCATGGTGACGCACCACGAGCGCGACCTGCCGGAGCGCGTGGACCACGTGCTCGCCGTCGAGGCCGGACGCGTGGCGTTCGCGGGGCCGCGCGTGGCATACGCCAAATGGCGCGCCGGTCGGGACGAGACACGCGGGGGCAAAGGATAGCCCTCGCGCCGAACGCCAATTGCGCACCGGCCGGCCCGCCGTGCGTGGCGGAAACCGGCCGGAACGAAATGGGAGGAAAAATCAGCTGTTGCGACTGATGTAGCGGCTCTGTATGCGCGGCGTCGGATGCGCGGCGCGGCCGTATCCGGCATGTCGGCGCTGCTCCAGGCCGGTACGGCGCAGTTGGGCGGCCACGTCGGCGCGCTGGCGCGCGGCCTCGTCGATGATCCGCGCCTGCAGGTCCTTGAGCTCCAGCAAACGCGACATGAGCGCGTCCATGTTGTCCGCGGCGGGGCCGGCGAGCACCTCCTCGGAAAGAATTTCCGAGAGCATGTCGTCACGTCCGCGGGCCAGCTTATCAGCCTGCTCCACCTCGCCGGCGGCCAAATACGCCAGCTCCTGCCGGCCGAGTTCGATGGCCTTGTCCAGCAGCTCGAACGCGGAGGGCATGGCTAGTCCTTGTCGGTGGTACGCACATCCTCGCGCAGGAGGGCGACGACCTTCTTCCAACGGTTCACGGCGGGCAGGAACTCGTACTCCAGAAGGTCGGCCAGCAGAATCCAATCCTCGTTGGTCAGCACCTCGGTCATCTCCGTGAACAGGCCGGAAAGCTGCTCGCTGGCCTCGGTGAACTCCTTGTGGTCCTTCATCGCGAACTCGCTGCGCAACACGCCAATCATGCCGAGGAAATCGCGGGTCACGTCGATGAGATCCTGATAGGTCTCCAGGGCCTCGGCGTCGTCGGCCTGGCGGAACATCTCGGCCACGCGGGAGGCCCCCTCGCCCATGAGGTTCACGACCTTGTACAGCTCGCGGGTGATCTCCACGGCGGCCTCGGGCACGCCGATGGTGCGGATCTCCACGTCCTGCACGTCGCGCAGGTCGATGTCCTCGGACTGGTGGGGGTAGATCTCCGAGAACGGCTTCTCGTTGACGAACACGTCGGTCACCACCCGGTTTTCCAGGGTGCCGCCCTCCATGACCTTGATGAACAGCTGGTCCAGATTATCGAAGCCGGAGATGTCGATGTCCTGCTTCTGTCCGTCGATGACTAACATGTTTCCCCTCCTTGGGCGTTTCCGGGCAGTCAAAAATTCCTGATCCCTTTGCCGCCGAGAATTATGCAACATCAATGCCAAGGTTATTTCATTCCGCCACGCCGGCGCGCATCGCCGCCAGCAGCGTGGCGAAACGCCGCGCCAGCGCGAGAATGCCGGGCAAATCCAGACCGGGGCGCTCCGCCTCGAAAACCCACAGATTGACCAGAAGCGACAAACGCGGTTCAGCCTCCAGAACCGAGCGAACCCGCCGCCACGAGGTCAGAAACTTCGTTTTCATGGCCGGCAGGGGCTCGCGGATCAACACCTCTCCCTGGCGGAGCAGCAGCGTCAAAAGCCCCTCGGCCTCGGTGAGGGCCCGGGACAGCGGCGCGGCGCAGGCCGCGCTCAGGCCGGCGGAAGCCGTCCTCTCCATCCCCGCCGCTCCATCGAGATACGGCAGGTACAACCGCCGCTGCAGACGGATGAACCGCGTCCTGTCCTCGCCCTCGTGGCCGGAAAGGCTCAGCAGGTCCATCAGGCCGTCCCGTCCCGGCGCGCAGCGCCACACCCGCGCGCCCGGCGCGTGAACGGGACCGATGAGCGGCGCGGCGTGGGGATGCGCGGCGTGGTCGAGCAGAATGAGCGCCAGGGCCAGCACGCCCTCGGGGTCGATGGTCCGGCGGCAGGCCTCGCCGTGCGGGCAGGTCGCGCCGAAGGCGCAGGGATGGCAGGGCATGTCCGGCTCCAGGCACAGGCAGCCGGGCAAGTAGGGCCCGGTGTCCCACGGCTGGGCCGTGGCCAGAAATATCGCCAGGCACGGCACGCCCAGGCCCGCGGCCAGGTGCATGGTGCCGGTGTCGTTGGTGAGCAGCAGCGAGCAGGCGCGCAGCGTGGCCGCCAACTCCGGCAGGTCGGTGCCGCCCACGAGATCGACGCCGCATCCGCCGGCGACGAAGTAACGCCTGGCCAGCTCGCGCTCCGCGGCGGAGCCAACGAGCACGGGCGTGAAGCCGGTCTCGTTCAGACCGCGCGCCACATGGGCGAAAAGGTCCTCCGGCCAGCGGCGGATGTCGGCGCTGGCCCCCAGCTGCACGGCGACATAGCCGCGCCGGGGCTTCGTAGCCTGCTCCAGCAGGCGCGCCCGCGCCTCCCGCGCGGGCCCCAGCGGCGCGATGTCCGCCGCGACGCCGGGCGCGGCCATGTCCGGGCCGGGCAGCCGCCGAAACACGTCCACAATGTTGAACGGGCTGGCCCCGCGCGTGGCCGCAGCCAATTGCAGAAAGGCCGCCCATAGGCTCGTGTCGGCGTTGAAGCCCTCGGCGTCCAGGGCGAAGCCGCGCACCCGCGCCGGGTCGCCGGCCAAATGCATGGCCAGAAGCCGCGCCGGTGCCGATGGTGTCAAATTGACGACGGCGTCGGGTGGAAAATTTGCGCTCAGCCCGTCGACGAATCGCCGCAGCTCCAGCACGGCCGCGCGCCAGTCGCGGTCCAGCCCGGCCAGAAGCCGAGCGCCGGCCAGGGGGAACACGGCGTCGAGCCCCCTGAGCAGTTCGGCCGCGCCGACGAAATTATCCAGGCATACCAGCCCAACGCGATGTCCCGCAGCTTTCAGGTCGGCCACGGTGGGCTGGGACTGGAGCAAATCGCCCAGGCGGGTCAGATTCAACACGAGGACATTCATGCACGCTCCGGCGAGGTTGCGCGATCTCCGGCAGCTCTCGCTCCCAGCATGAAAGCAAGAACCCTGCCGACGCCCTCCGCCCGCCCGCGTCCGGCCGTTCGCCCAAAACGCCACCGCGAACAAAACGGAGAAAGGGCTTTTCGTCGTTTTCGCCGCGCCGTTTACCGCCGCCGCGCACGGCGAGCGGAGAAAAAACGCGGGTGAGCGTTTACCTCTACCATGCCGCACCTCGCCGTCGTGGGGCCGCCACCGGCCGAAAGGGAGCCCAGACGCGGGAAGAACCGTCATAAGGATTGAACCAGGCGGCCGCGGCGCAGCGTCCGGGCGCAACTTGAACCAGGAGGAATCCCATGAACACCACCGCGCAGACGATCATCGACTCGCCGCGCTTCAAGGCGCTCACGGCGCGCAAGGCCCGCGTCTCGGCCACGCTCACGGCGGTGATGCTGGCGGCCTATTTCGGCTTCATCCTGGCGCTGGCCTTCGGCAAGCCCCTGCTTTCGCGCATGTTGACCGAGGGCGTGAGCCTGGGGTTGCCCGTGGGCCTCTCGCTCATCGCGCTGGCCTGGGGGCTCACGGGCGTGTACGTGCGCTGGGCCAACACCAGCCACGACGCGGCCATGGCGGAACTCCGCGACGAGATCGAGGCCGAGGGCCGGGGAGAAACACGATGAACCAGTTCGCCACCACCATAGGCCAGCCGAACGCCACGAGCATCGCCTTCTTCATCCTGTTCATCGCCGTGACCATCGGCATCACCTGGCTCGCGGCCAAACGCACGCGCACCACGGCCGACTTCTACACCGCCGGCGGGGGCATCTCCGGCGCGCAGAACGGATTGGCGCTGGCCGGGGACTACATGAGCGCGGCGAGCTTTCTGGGCATCGCCGGGCTGGTGTCGCTCAAAGGGTACGACGGTCTCATCTACTCCATCGGCTTCCTGGTGGGCTGGCCGCTCATCATGTTCCTCATCGCCGAGCCGCTGCGCAATCTGGGCCGGTACACCTTCGCCGACGTGGTGGCCAGCCGCCTTTCGCAGCGGCCGGTGCGCATCGCGGCCAGCGTGGGCTCGCTCATGACGGTGTGCTTCTACCTCATCGCGCAGATGGTGGGCTCGGGCTCGCTCATCAGGATGATGTTCGGCCTGCCCTACGAGGTGGCCATCGTCTTCGTGGGCGCGGTGATGATCGGCTACGTGCTCTTCGGCGGAATGCTGGCCACCACCTGGGTGCAGATCATCAAGGCGGTGCTGCTGCTGGGCGGGGCCACGGCGCTCGCGCTGATGGTCCTCGGCCGCTTCGACATGAACCCGGTGAGGCTGTTTGCCGCCGCGCAGGCCAGGTACGGCGAGGCCGTGCTGGCCCCGGGCGGGCTGGTCTCCAACCCGTGGGACGCGGCGTCGCTGGGGCTGGCGCTCATGTTCGGCACGGCGGGGCTGCCGCACATCCTCATGCGCTTCTATACCGTGCCCGACGCCAAAGCCGCGCGCAAGAGCGTGTTCGTGGCCACCGGGGTCATCGGCTTCTTCTACATCCTCACGTTCATCATCGGTTTCGGGGCCATGGTGCTGGTGGGGCGCGAGACCATCGCCGGCATGGACGCGGGCGGCAACATGGCGGCCCTGCTGCTGGCCGAGGTGGCGGGCGGCGCGGGATTCTTGGGCTTCATCGCGGCCGTGGCCTTCGCCACCATTCTGGCCGTGGTGGCCGGGCTCACCCTCGCCGGGGCCACCACCATCTCGCACGATCTGTACGCCAACGTGTTCCGCCGCGGGCAGGTGACCGGCGGCGAGGAGGTGCGCGTGGCCAAAATGGCGACGCTGGGCCTGGGCATGCTGGCCGTCGCGCTGGGGTTGGCCTTCAAGGGGCAGAACGTGGCCTTCATGGTGGGGCTGGCCTTCGCCATCGCCGCCAGCGCCAACTTCCCGGCGCTGCTGCTCTCCATCACCTGGCGGCGGTTGAGCACCTTCGGCGCGGTCTGTTCCATCGCCACGGGCACAGGGCTGGCCGTCGCGCTCATCATCGTCAGCCCCACTGTGTGGGTGGACGTGCTGCACCACCCCACGGCCGTGTTCCCGCTCAAGAACCCGGCGCTCGTCTCCATGGCCGGGGCCTTCGCGGCGGGTTGGCTCGGCTCGCTGTGGCGGCGCGACGCGGCCGCCGAGGCCAGGTACCCCGCGCAGAAGGTGCGCAATCACCTGGGCGTGAGCGTCGAATAACCAGACGAACCTCCCGCCCCGGGCGCGCAACCCGGGGCGGGCCTTGCCATTTCCCCCCGCTTTGCCTACGGACTGGACATGGATCCGCGCGACGCCCTGCCCATACGCTTCTGCTTCTCGCCAAAGGTGAAGACGCTGGTCTACATCGTCATCCTCATCCCCCTTTTGCTGTTCGCACGGGGCTGGCAGCCCTTTCTGCTCCTGCTGCTGCCGTTCCTCCTGGATATGTACGGCACGCGGCTGGTGCGCGCCAACCACCCGGCCTTTCTGGAAGACGTGCTGGACACCCTGAAAACCGAATGCCTGCGCGCCTGCGGCGTCGGCAAGGGCGATCCCCATTATTCCTTCCACGAATGCGAGGGGCGCATCGACCACTGGCGACTCCACGGCCTGGCGTCCGAGGTTCGCTTCGACCTCATGGCCCCCAAAAGCGACATGGTGGTGCTGGCCACGCGCACGGGACGCATCTTCCCACCCAAGACCTACCGCCCCCGCGTCACCTACGTCACCGCCGACGCCGGCACCCGCGACATCTACTACGCGGACATCACGGCGGTGGAGCTCTCCGGCTGCGAACTCAAGATGACCACGGCCTCGGGCGAAACCGTCACCTACACGGGCCGGGGCGAACACGCGGCCGAGGCGGTCGAGCGACTGCGCGAACGGCTGCGCGCCTTCAAATCCCACCGTCCGGACGATGCGGCGTCCACCGCGTCCGAACCGGCGGTCGTCCCCACCGCCGAGCCGGACCGCTGACACCAGCCGCCGGCCGTCGCGCGTCCCACTCGACTTCCCTCCCCCACACACCCGACTCCCCGCGCCGATTCCCCATCTTGTCCGCAAGCCCTTGTGCTACGCAAAAAATACGGATATGGTCATCTATTCCCAACCTGAAACCACGCAAGGAACGACTCCCTTTTGAGTATCCTCCGGCACCTTTTCCTCCCCCGGCTGCGGGGGCAGGGCGTTTTCAACCTGCTGCGCCTGTATGGCGCGCTATTGCTGCTTTTGCCGGCGCTGCCGCTCTCCCTGTTCTGGCTAGGCTTCGTGTTCGAGGCCTCGCCGCGCACGCTGGGCTGGCTGCTGGCCGGCGGGTTGGCCATCGCCGCGCCCCTGGCCGCCGCCATGGGACAGGCCATCGCCCGCGCCATCCTCGATCCCCTCAAACTCCTGCTCGCCGGGGCGGACATGATTCAGGAGGGCGAATTCGGCCACGTCATCGACCTGCGCCTGGCGAACGACGCGCCCCTGGAGTTCAAACAGCTCATGCGCGCCTTCAACCGCATGTCCGCCACTGTGGCCAAGCACGTGTACACCATCGAGCTATCCTCGCACACGGACCAGCTGACCGGCATGTGCAACCGCCGCCACCTCGGCCGAGGGCTACCGCATTCTGGGCGTGGCCCTGCGCGCCGGCCGGCCATGCTCCTGTCTCATGCTCGACATCGACCACTTCAAACAGGTGAACGACACCTACGGTCATCCCGTGGGCGACAAGTTCCTCATCCACATCGTCGCGTGCATCGCCGCCACCATCCGCGAGTCGGACCTGGCGGCGCGCTATGGCGGCGAGGAGTTCGTCATCATCGCGCCCAACGCCTCTCTGGACGAGGCGCGCACCCTGGCCGAACGCATCCGCGCCCTCGTGGCCGAACACCCGCTCGTCATCTCCGGCGCGACCATCGACAACACCGTGAGCGTGGGCGTGGCCGAATACGCCCCGGAGCCGCGATTCGGCGCGAGCGTCCTTGAAGACATGATCGACCGGGCCGACCAGGCCCTCTACCGGGCCAAGCAGGGCGGTCGCAACCGCGTGGAATGCTGGACCGCCCCCGAGCCCCCGGCCGACCGCGACTGATTTCCCGCGCGCCGGTCGCCGTGGCCAACGCGGGGGATTCTTCCGAGCGCCATCGCGACAACCTTTTACCGCGTGACATCCCTGGTGCGACGACGCGGATAGTCCCGCCGCGCCTTGCGCCCGGCAGCGCGATGGCCTACCCTGCGCCCCGGGCGGGTCCACCGCCCGTATCGTTGAAAACGAACCGCCCGGGAGCCCCCTCATGCGTTATGAACTGCGCCTCATGGACACGCAATCCGGTGTGGGCTGCTTCGCCGCCCATCCCGGTCCAAATCTCAGCTTCAACGAGATGCTGGACCATCTGCGCCAGCACCCCCTCGACGACTTCATGCACCAGTTCCTGCTCTACAAGCTGGGAGAACACCGCACCCGCAAGGTGGAGAAGCTCATGGAGCAGTCGCGCGAGGGCAACACGGCCAGCGACCCCGTGCTCGCGGCCATCCTCTACGAAGCCTGCCTGGGGCATGAACGTTTCGCGCACCTTTTGCCGCGCATGATGGGGCTCGACGTGGCCGAACTCTCGCGGCACACGCCAGCCCTGCACCTGCGTTCGCACCAGCTGGCCGATCAGCCCCTACACAACGCCTGGACCAGCCGCCTGCGCGACAACATCATGGATCACTCGCCCCTGCCCGCGCCGTCCGAAATCGGGCTCGAAGCCCCCTTCGCCAAGGACGAGCTGCCAACCGGCCACGCGGTGACGGCCGCCGAGGTGCGCGCCCGGCTGGCCGGATCGCTGCCGCCGGCCAGGGAGCGCCGGCCGGCCGCTGAGATCTCCGCCGAAGCCCTCGAGAAACTCACGGCCAAGAACGTCTTCCTCGGGCCGGAGATGGCGCACCGGGCGTCGCTTTCGCCCTTCGCCCTGCTGCGGCACTGGAAGGTGGATATTTCCGTGCGGAGCGGCGACATGGCCTACACGCTCTCCGGCCTGCAAACGAGCTACGGTCGCGGGTTGGACAGGGACGCCGCGCGCGCCTCGTACAGCATGGAGGTGGCCGAGCGCGTGAGCTCCTACGCCAGCGTGGGCCCGCGCGGGGTGACTGGACTCACCGCGCCCTGCCCGCTCGTGCATGGCAGCCACGCCGAGGTGACGGCGGGCGGCCGGCGGGCGCTCGATCCCGCCGACGTGCGTCTGGAGGCCCCCTACGAGGGACAGCGGCTCTACTGGATGCCGGCCATGGAGCGCCACGCCGGAGGGCTGCGCGAATGCCTGGTCCCGCTGCAATTCGTGTATCTCTTCGCCAACCTGGAGGAGCAGAGCCTGTTCAGCGCGCTGGGCTCCACCGGGCTGGCCTCGGGCGAGGACATGGCCGGGGCCAAGGTCCACGCCCTGTGCGAGGTCATCGAGCGCGACGCCGAGGCGGTCACGCCTTTCGACCTCTCGCGCTGCTTCCGGCTTGCGACCTCGGACGAACGCGTGGCGGGGCTGCTGCGCGATTATGAGGATCACGACATGCACGTGTGGTTCATGGACTGCGCGCCGGAGTTCGGCGTGCCATGCTACACGGCCATGGTGACCGGCCGGCGCGGCGACGTGAACAAGGGCACTGGCGCGGGCCTTTGCGGGCCGCGCGCGGCGATCTCGGCCATGACGGAGATTCCCTACCCCTTCCCCGGGCCGGCCACGGCACCCGCGCCAGCGGGATTGCCCGTGCGCCGTCTGGAGGATTTGCCGGACCTCTCCACCGGCAGCGCCGAGGGCGACCTGCAGGTGCTGGAGGAAACGCTGCTGGCCAACGGCCACGCGCCGGTCTACGCGGACCTGACGCGCGCGGACCTGGGCATTCCGGCTGTTCGCGCGCTGGTGCCGGGGCTGGAGTGGGTGTCGGACTTCGACCGCTTCTCGCGGCTGTCGCCCCGGCTGTACGCCAATTACCTGCGTATGTTCGGCGAATTATAGACGCGCGCTTGCGTCCCCTCGTTGACGCGGCCCCGGCGGAACATGTAGGAGAAAGCCCGTTGCCCGGGTGGCGAAACTGGTAGACGCAAGGGACTTAAAATCCCTCGGCCCTCGGGCCGTGCGGGTTCGAAACCCGCCCTGGGCACCAATGAAAACAAAAAGCCCCGCCGCGAATCAGAGTGTTCGCGGCGGGGCTTTTTGCGTGGCGAAAACGTAGCGTCCCCTTGCGCCCGAGCCCGGGAAGGAGATATGCACGACGTAGCCTCCCACGTTCCTCTCAGCACCTGCCCCAAAGGGGGAATCATGCGTATCGTTCCGCTCTTCGTCCTCACCCTCGCCATCGGCGGAGCCGACCCCGCGTTGGCGCTGGAAAATGCGACGCGACCTCCGGCGGCGCTGTCCGCCGCCGCCACGCTTCCGGCAACGCCCGATCAAACGGGCTCTCCGGACCGCCGCGATCCCCGCTTCCTCGCCGGGCGCGGCTGCTGTTCGCATCACAAGGGGCAGTGCGGTTGCCGGAATAGCCACGTGGAATGCTGCGATGGCACGCTCAGTCCCAGCTGCCGCTGCAAGTCCGACAACCGCACCGGCGGGAACAGCGGGAAATAGCCCAAGTCGCATCGACAGCGGCCCAGGCCATCCTCAGCCCTCCACGCGCACGGCGATGCGGTTGTCCACGGACTTCACGCCCGGCGTGGCCTGGGCGATTTCCACCGCGCGGCTGGCTTGGTCGAATTCACGCGCGTAGCCCCCGAGAATCGCCACGCCTTCGCACACCTTCACATCCACGCGGATGACGGCGAGGGGGAACTCCCGGGCCAGGCCCGCGTCGATGGCGGCGGAGACGGTGGCGGCGAGCCGGGGATTCCGCCCGGGGGAGACGGGCAGAAAACGCCGCGCCAGCAAGGCCGCCAATATGACGCCCGCGAAAAGACCGAAAACCGTGGCTGGAGTCATGGCGAACCTTCCTTCACGCAGCTCCGCCGCATCAAACGCGCGGTGTCGAACGGATGCGGCGGGAACCCTGCCGGTCCCCGCCGCCCAGCGCGCGAACGGCTACCGAAAGTGAAAGTTCATGCCAACCCCGACGTGCGGACCTGGGGAACGCCAATACGGACCATGCCAGTACGAACCGCGCCAGTACGGGCCATGCCAGTACGGACCGGGACGGAGCGTCCGCCAGTACCCGGTGACCCAGACATACTGGAAGCCATCCCAATTCCAATACCCCGGAGCCCACGCATAGCCCGGACGCACCACAACGACCTCCTCACGCGGCGGAGGCGGTGGATAGGGAGGTTCGACCACCACGGTGCGCACCTCCGGGCCTGGCAACGGTCGCCAATATCCGGGCACGAAATGGTAGTAGACGTTGCGCAATTCCCAATGAGCCGGCTCCCACACGTAGCCGGGGCGCGCCTCGGCCCAGACGCCGGCCACCCACTTGTAGTGGCCGCCAGACCAGTACCAATAGCCGGGAATCCAGACGGACCCGGCCGGCCCAGGGGGCACGACCTCCGCCCGCAGCGGCGGCGGCGGCACGTTCACATCCCCCGGTTCCTGCGCGAGCGCCGACCGGCCAAGCATCCCCAGACACAACATCGCCGCGGCGGCGAGCCGCAATGCGTGACGGTTCATGACGAACTCCTCGCTCCCATGCACGATGGCACTGCGCAAGGGGGAGCAATGTCGTGATGCAGAGATCGTTCCACGCGCAACATTCTGATATAAAAATATATTTTAAATTAGAGCCCGTGGATGTGCAAAATTTACACATCCATGTGAAAAAAAATGCACGCGCAACGGTCCGAACGCGTTCCGCTCCCGGCGATGGCGCGTCGTCGCACGGCGAAGGCAACAGTCGCCCACACCGTGTGCCGCACGGGAAGCCGCCCCTCCCTCAACGCGAAAAGGTCCCGCCGGAGCGACTCCAGCGGGACCCACGGGCCTGAGGCGGGCGGGAAGGCGGCCGCGCGTGTGGAAGGAACAAGAACGCGGCGGTCGCCCCCCAACCCATAAAAAATCAGTCTCCGCTGCGCGCGCGAACCTCGGCCAGGGTGCGGTTGATGACCTCGAGCAGCTCCTCGACGCTCGCCGGCTTGGCCACATAGCGCTCGCCGTCGATGACGCCGCCCAGGGCCGCCGCGTCGGCCTTGCCGATAAGCCCGGTCAGGTACACCACGGGGATGCGCGCCGTTTGCGGCATGGCCCGCAGTTTCGCGGCCACGTCCGCGCCGGTCATGCGCGGCATCATCAGATCCAGAAGGATGATGTCCGGCGCGCATTCCAGCGCGAGTTCCACGCCCTGCTCGCCGCTGGTGGCCACCCGAACGGAAAAGCCACCCGAACGCTCCAGGCTCCGCTTGACGGAGTCGCACAGGCGTTCGTCGTCGTCGATGATCAGTGTGGTCGTCATGCCGCGTGGTTCCCGCCTTTTCGCCAGACACGCTTGTGTTGTGTGGACCCGCTTCGCTCGCCCCGCCCGTTGGTCGTCCGGCTTCGGGTGACCGTCGTCGGGGGGTGCCGGGCCGCACCTTTGTTATGTACAATGCCGCATTCCCAGCTCCGAGGCAAGGCCGGTCGCAAGCGGCCCGTAAGACGCATCCGTCAAAGGGATATTCCGGCATCCCCACATCGGGCCCATCATGGAAGTCCGAGGATGGCGGCGCTCGTCGCGCGCGTGGACGCAATCGAGCCCTCCAACCAAGAAAAGGCCACCGCGTCTAACGCGCCGACCAAGCGGGACAGCCCAAAAATACGCGACGGTGTGTTGCGACAGTTCGCCAGACCCCAGCCATGGGAGGTGGTGGGGCAGTCCACTCAAGCGCGGCTACCGGGCCACGCTGGGCGAAACCGAGTCTGCCCGGCTCACTCCCGTGACGCCACGCGTCAGGCCGCCGGCTTGGCCCCGGCCATTTCGGCCTCGAAACCCGCGCCCCAGCTGCTCAGCTGATCCAGCACGGGCAGCACGCCGACGCCAATACGCGTGAGCGAGTACTCCACGCGGGGCGGAATCTCCGCGTACACACGGCGTTCCACCAACCCGTCGGACTCCAATTCGCGCAGCTGTTGCGTCAGCATCTTCTGCGTCACGTTGGGCATTCGCCGCCGGAGTTCGCCGAAACGCCGGCGCCCGCCATCGCGCAAGTGCCACAGGATGATCGGCTTCCACTTGCCGCCGATGACCTGCAAGGCCAGCTCCACCGAGCAGAAATATCTCTTCCCCGCGCAGCAGCGCTGTGCACATTCGTGCGATGCGTCGTCGCCCATGCAAGCCTCCGTTTATGCCGATACCATTCGTTCGGATACCAAGCGTCGCGGGAGACTGCAAGTTTCATACTGTCAGCAATGACCGTCCGTACCCGTGAGGATACTGCCGCACGAAAACGTGCCTACTTGCGCTTTTGGCCATACCTGCGCAAATGGCGTCACAGGCGATTCGCCACCCCCAAACAAGGAGAACGCGCAATGACTCTCGTCAGCATCGACACGGACATGTGCCGCAAGGACGGCATCTGCATTTCCGCCTGTCCCATCGGCTGCCTCACGGCCGGACCGGACGGCTTCCCGCGGGAAGTGGAGGGCTCGACCTGCATCAAATGCGGGCACTGCGTGGCCATCTGCCCCCACGGCGCGCTCGTGCACAACAGCCTGCCCATGAGCGACTTCCTTCCCGCCGTGCGGCCGCAGACCAGCTTCGCCGAGACCGCCGCGCTCATGCGCAACCGCCGCTCCGTACGCGAGTTCAAGGATTCACCCGTCCCGCGCGAGACCATGGCCGAGCTGCTCGACGTGGCGCGCCACGCCCCCACGGCCAAGAACACCATGCAGATAAGTTTCCTGGCCATCATCGATCCGGCGAAGGCCCGGGAGCTGGGCGAGGCCATCGCCCGGTGGATGCTGCCCATGCCGGGCATGGAGCGCTACGCTGGGCTGCACGCCAAGGGCGAGGACTTCGTCCTGCGCGACGCGCCGAGTCTGGTGCTGGCCTTGGCCGACGCCGATTCCGACTGGGGCCTCACGGACGCGGGCATCGCCATCAGCTATCTGGAGCTGGCGGCGGCGGCGCACGGTCTGGGGACCTGCTGGGGCGGCATCGTGCAGCGCGCGCTAACGAACAATCCCGAGCTGGCGCGGCTCGCCAGCGTTCACAAAAATCGGGTCGTGCGCGGCGCGCTCATGATCGGCACGCCAAAGTTCCGCTATTCCCTCGTGCCACCGCGCACCCCGGCGGCCACGATCTGGAGGTAAAACACGAGGAGTTCCAGTCCACTGCTGTCCGCGAAAGAAGGACCTTGCCGCCTTCTGCCCCCCAGACGGACGTGGCGGAGCCTCCCACGAATTATTCCTCCTTGCCTCCCCCTGGGGCGCATCATGCCCCCCAGAGCATGCCCCAATCGCAGAGCGGAGACGGCGCGCCAGCCGTCCCGCTCTTCGATCACACAGGGGTTCCAAGGGGCCCCGGCCCCTTGGCCGCCGGAGGCATTCCCCACGCCACAGCTTCCCCGGGGCGAAACGACAGCGGGCGCGCGTGACAAACCGTCCGCCTCCGCCTCTTCCCCATTAAAAATTGAGAACTCCGGCCAAGCTTCCCTCACGGCCAGGACCCTACCGGTTGCACCACCGGGACGGCGCACCAACCGTCCCGCTCTTCGATCCTCAGGGGTTCCAAGGGGCCCCGGCCCCTTGGCCGCCGGAGGCATTCCCTCCCCGCCCCAGCTTCACGGGGCGAAACGTCAGCGGTCGCACGGAACACGCCCCCGCTTCCAGCGCTTCCCCATCAAAATTTTGGAGGGCCCTGGCCGAGCTTCCCTCACGGCCAGGACCCTACCAGTTGCAAAGAGGGGGTTCGAAGAGAGCGTCGGCCATCGCGATGACCCGCGGCTCCCGCCGAAAATGGTTTCCTCCCACCCCCTCGGTTCGCCAATATCAGCGGCCGCAGCCACAATCGCACAAGCCGGAGTAGACCACGCGGTCGTGGTACTCGGCCTGTTTGCCCTTGTTCCAGCGCGAGACCGGCCGGTAGTAGCCCACGATGCGCGTGAACACCTCTGCCGGGGCCCCGCAAGTGGGACAGGTTTCGTGCTCGCCCTGGATGTATCCGTGGTCCTTGCACACGGAGAACGTGGGCGTGATGGACAAGAACGGCAGCTTGGTGTTGCGGAAGCTCGTCAGGATGAACTCGCGCAGGGAATCCACGTCTGCCACGGCCTCGCCCAAAAAGGTGTGGAACACCGTGCCCCCGGTGTACAACGGTTGCAACTGGTCCTGATGCTCCAGGCAGGCCACCACGTCGGAGGAGAAGTCCACGGGCAGGCAGGTGGAGTTGGTGTAGTACGGCGTGTCATCGCCGCTGGTGATGATGTCCGCGTAAAGATTCTTGTCGATCTTGGCCAGGCGGTAGCTGGTGCCTTCGGCCGGAGTGGCCTCCAGATTGTAGAGGTTGCCGGTCTCCTCCTGGAAGCGCGCGGTCAGCTCGCGCAAATGGTTCAGGGTGCGGCGCATGAGCCGCGTGCCACCCTCGGTCTCGATGCCCTTGCCGATGAGGTTCAGGCAGGCCTCGTGTCCGCCGAGCAGGCCGATGGTGGAGAAATGCCCACGGAAGGCGTTTTTGAGGTAGCGGCGCGTCCAGGGGAACATGCCGCGCTCCAGATTGTCCGTGATGAGCTTACGCTTGAACTCCAGGGAATCCTTGGCCAGGGTGGCGTATTCCTCCACCAGGGAGAGAAACTCGTCCTCGCCCTGGGAAAGATAGGCCAGCTTGGGCAGGTTGAGCGTCACCACGCCGATGGAGCCGGTGAGGTCCCCGGCGCCGAACAGGCCGCCCACCTTGTTGCGCAGCTCGCGCAGGTCCATTTTGAGGCGGCAGCACATGCTGCGCACGTCCTCGGGCGAGATGTCGGAATTGATGAAATTCTGAAAGTACGGCGCGCCATATTTAGCCGTGAGCTTGAGCAGCAGCTCACCGATGGGCGACTTCCACGGGAAGTCCTCTGTGATGTTGTAGGTCGGAATGGGGAAGGAGAAGATCTGCCCGAAGTGGTCACCGTCGAGCATGACCTCCAGGAACGCGCGGTTGAACATCTCCATCTCGGCCGCGTACTCGCCATAGGTCGAGTCCATGAGCTTGCCGCCGATGATGACGGC
>JAIMKR010000013.1:19548-45199 GCA_020692325.1 Desulfocurvus sp. | reverse complement strand
GATGTGCTTGGGCGGGGTGAGGTCCAGCGTGAGGTTGGTGAAGGGCGACTGCCCGCCCCAGCGGCTGGTGGTGTTCAGATTGAACACGAACTTCTGCACCGCCTGCCGGACCTTGTCGTAGGACAGGCCATCCGCCCGGATGAACGGCGCAAGATAGGTGTCCACGTTGTTGAAGGCCTGCGCGCCGGCCCACTCGTTCTGCAATGTTCCCAGGAAATTCACCATCTGCCCGAGGGCGGAGTCGAAGTGCCGGGCCGGACCAGCGCAGGAGCGTCCCTCGAGGTTGAAGCCCTCCAGCAGCAGGTCGCGCAGACTCCAGCCCGCGCAGTACCCGGCGAGGCCGAAGGAGAGGTCGTGGATGTGAAAGTACCCATGCTCGTGGGCCAGCCGGATCTCCTCGGGATATTTCTCCAGGGCGTAGCGCGCCTGCACCGTGCCGGAGAGATGCAGCATAAGCCCCTGGAAGCTGTGGCTCATGTTGGAGTTCTCGGCCACGCGCCAGTCGGTCTTGTCCAGGTACTCGTCGATGGTCTCCTTGATGTCCAGGAAGGCCTCGTGCTGATTGCGCAGCTGACGGCGTTTCTCGCGGTAGACGATGAACTTGCGCGCCACGGAGTACTGGCGCGACTCCATGAGCACCAGCTCCACCATGTCCTGCACGTGCTCCTGCTCGGGGATGGCCACGTCCTTGAGCTTGGTTTCCACCTTGCCGGCCAGCCGGCGGGCCAGTAGCGGGTCCTTGATGCCGCTTGCGGACAGGGCCTTGAAAATAGCCTGGGCGATGCGGTCAGTCGACCAGGTTTCCAGCCGTCCGTCGCGCTTCAGAATCTGCGAGGGCATGGGACCTCCTTGGGGGCTTGTAGGCTTGCGTCGTCAGGGTGTGGCCGGCGGGCGGCATGGCGCGCACGGCGGCGATGTCGTCCTCGGTGAGGGCCGGCACCAGCGTGGTGCGGAAATGGAAAACGCCAGGATGCGCCTCGGCCAGGGCGAAAATGCGCGAAAGGTTGCGCCGCGCGGCGTCCTCGGTGGTCGCCTGGCCGGTGAGGGCGGGATATTGGACGAAGGGACCCTTCACGTCCACGGCGAGCTCGGCCACGAGCTTCTCGGCCAGCAACAACTCCACCACGTCGGGCGACATGCCGTTGGTGTCCAGTTTGATGGGCAGGCCGGAGAGGGAGATCTCATGCAGAATCTCGCCAAGGCCCGGCGCGCTGGTTGGCTCACCGCCAGTGACGGTGACGCCGGAGAGCCAGCGCTTGCGTCCGGCCAGAAAGGCGCGCAGACGCGCGCGCGGCACCACGGGCAGGCGCTCCATGTCCCAGGCCAGCTCCGTGTTGTGGCAGGTGGGGCAACGCAGATCGCAGCCGCCGAGGAACACCACGCAGCACGGCCGCCCGGGCCAGTCGCACAGGCTCAAGGGGATCATGCCCCGCACTCGGTTCCAGGCTTCTTCGCGCATCATTTTTCCCGTGTTCGCGCCACTGCGGCAAATCGCGACGGCACGTCGCCGCCGGCCGCAAGGCGGCGAGCCAGGGGGCACATTAGCCCAACATCGATTTTCTGTACAGGATGCACACGGTTCCAGCCGACGTTCACTCCCCGTTTTGGACGTTTACATACGATTATCAGCGATTTTTAAAAAATGTTTTTTATTATCCACAGTCATAAAAATAATTCCACTGCGTAGATTCTTGGATAATTCTAAACATCGTGTAGAAGATTGTTTGAGACACTTACCGGATGGTCGTTTTCGACATCCGACGGAAACGAGTCGATCGAAAACACCGCCAAGGCGCCCCCCACACACACCCGCCCATCCACAGACGGCCCGCCGGGATGCCCCCACCGCGCCATTCTTGACTCCCCGGCGTTTGGGAGTAACTTGGCCCTTTTCCCGGGCCGGTCAGCGCCGGCCCTCGCAGCAAGCCCGCCTCAAGGGCGGGAAGCAAAGGAGTCAGCAAATGACGGTCAAGTCTCAGGACGAGCTGGAGCAGCTGCGGGCCATCGGCCAGATCGTGCGTCTCACGCTGCAGAAAATGGCCGCCGCCGTGGAGCCCGGCATCACCACCGGCGAGCTCGACGCCCTCGGCGCGGCGGCGCTGGCCGAACAGGGCGCGGAGCCTTCTCCCCCCAAGGCCTACAACTTTCCCGGCGCGGCTTGCATCAGCATCAACGACGAGGCCGTGCATGGCATCCCCGGCGACCGCGCCGTCAAGGCCGGCGACCTCGTCAAGGTCGATCTCACGGCCGAAAAGGACGGCTTCGTGGCCGATTCCTGCGTCACCGTGCCTGTGGGCGAGATCACCAAGGCCGCCCGCGAACTGGCCGCCTGCACCGAAAGCGCCTTCCGCAAGGGCGCGGCCGCGGCCGTGGCCGGCAACCGCGTCAACGACATCGGCCGGGCCGTGGGCCACGAAGTGCGGCGCTGTGGCTTCAGCGTCATCAAGGAACTCTGCGGACATGGCGTGGGCCGGAAGATCCACGAGGAGCCCTGCGTGCCCAACCACTATGACCCGCGCTTCCGCATGCGCCTGCACGAGGGGCTGGTCATCACCATCGAGCCCATCATCGCCGCCGGCCGGGGTGACATCACCCTCCAGCCGGACAAATGGACCTACCGCACCAACGACCACAGTCTTTCCGCCCACTACGAGCACACACTCGTCATCACCAGCGGCAAGCCCATCCTGGTCACCGCCGCGTAGTCCCATCCCGCCGGCAAAAAAGGCCGCCCACCCCGATCGGGGAAGGCGGCCTTTTTCGCGCGCTCGCGGAAACCCTACAACGCGGCGTCCAGCAGCATGTTGTCGCGATGCACGGCCTCGGCGAAGGGGGCCTGCCCCAGCACCTCGGCCAGCTCGCCGCTCTTGCGGCCCATGACGCGCCGGAGCTCCGCCGCCGCGTAGTTGGACAGCCCCATGCCCACCGTCGCGCCAGCCTCGTCCACGATGCGCACCAGCGCTCCCCTGGCGAAGCGGCCCTCCACCGCGCGGATTCCCGCCGGCAGCAGGCTTTTACCATGCTCGCGCAGGGCATTGGCGGCCCCGGCGTCCACGCGCACCTCGCCGGCCGGATTGTCGTGATAGGCCAGCCAGAACTTGCGGTGCGACACCGTACGCCGGCACGGCAGCACGAAAGTGCCCAATTCCTCGCCGGCGAAAATGCGGTCGATGGGCATATCGCCCCGGCCAGAGACGATGAGCGTGGGCACGCCCAGTTGCGCGGCCCGGCGCGCGGCGCGCAGCTTGGAGTACATGCCGCCGGAGCCAACGCTGGTCTTGCCGTCGCACATGCCCTCGATGTCCAGCGCCTCCACGTCCTCGATGACGGACAGGCGGCAGGCGTCGGGATGCTTGTCGGGATTCTTGTCGAACACGCCACCGGCGCTGGTGATGTTGATGAACAGGTCCGCGCCCACCAGATCCACCATGAGGCTGGCCAGCGTGTCGTTGTCGCCGAACTCCAGCTCCGCCACGGCCACGGTGTCATTCTCGTTGACGATGGGCACCACGCCCCAGCCCAGCAGCTGACGCATGGTGTTGCGTGCGTTGAGGAAGCGCGAGCGGCTTTTCAGATCGTCGCGGGTGAGCAGGATCTGCGCCACGGTCTTGCCGAACTGGGCGAAGCGCTCGTCGTACTCGTGCATGAGCCGGCTTTGGCCGATGGCCGAGGCGGCCTGCCGCGAAGGCAGTTCACCAAAATCGATGTCCGCCGCGCCGGGAATACTGGCGCGCAGGCGCATCCGTCCGGCCGCCACAGCGCCGGAGCTGACGAGCACGACGGAGAGGCCACGATCGCGCAGAGCGGAAATCTGTCCCGCCAGCTTGCACACGGCATCCAACGAAAGCCCGTCCCTGGTGGTCAACACCGCGCTGCCGACCTTGACCACGATCGTGCGCGCCCGCTCCAACAAGCACGCGCGCTGCTCCTGGGCTCCCGCCTCCATTACTACTACTCCTCCCGGTCTGGAGCGAACCCGTCGGTATCGGCTTCCGACGCCGGCGCAGCGCCGCCCCCATCCACGGTGCCTGGAGCGGTGTCGGCCGCGTCGTCGGCAATGTCATCATCGTCGCCCATACGCCGCCACATCTCGGCCAGCAGCTCGTTCAACCCCTCGCCCGTAAGGGCGGAGACGAACAATGTGCCTGCCGGCGCGTTTTCACGCAGGGCGGCCAGACGATCCGCCGGCAGGATGTCGATCTTATTGATGACACGAATCTGCGGCTTTGTGGCGAGGTCGGCGTCGAAGGCGCGCAGCTCATCGTCGAGCAAGCCGAAGCCGGCGGCCGGATTGGCCGGGTCGGCGTCCTCGCCGCTCAAAATATGCACCAGAAAGCGCGTGCGCTCAACGTGCTTCAAAAATTTATGCCCCAGCCCCAATCCCTCGCTCGCGCCCTCGATGAGGCCGGGGATGTCGGCGATGATGAGCCTGCGGCCGGCGTGGCGCGCATCCGTGGCCTCCACCACGCCGAGGTTGGGGGTGAGGGTGGTGAAAGGATACGAGGCGATCTTGGGTCTGGCGGCGGAAACAGCCGAAAGGAAGGTGGACTTGCCCGCGTTGGGCAGCCCCAGCAGGCCGGCGTGGGCGATGACCTTGAGCTCCAGGCGCAGACGTTTCTCCTCGCCGGATTTGCCGGGCTCGGCGAACCGCGGGGTGCGGTTGATGGAACTCTTGAAGTGCAGATTGCCGCGACCGCCCTCGCCGCCGGCACAGACAACAAAACGCTGCCCCTGCCGCTTGAGGTCGGCGAGAAGCGCTGGCGCTTCCGCGTCCTCATCGTCGAGGAAGATCTGTGTGCCCGCCGGCACCTCGATGACGAGATCCGCACCGCCCTTGCCGTTCTTGTCCTGCCCCTGGCCGTGGCCGCCGTTCTCGGCCTCGAAGCGCCGCTGGGCCCGGAAATCGTACAGGGTAAGCAGGCGCGGGCTGGTCTCGAAGACCACGTCGCCGCCTTTGCCGCCGTCTCCGCCGTCGGGTCCGCCCTTGGGTAGGTTCTTGGCGCGTCGCAGCGACGCACTACCCCGCCCGCCCTGACCGGACCGCACGACGATAGTCGCCTCGTCAACGAATCGCATAGTTTACCACCGCCGATGAAAAACGGGCGGGAGCCGCCGTGAAGCCGCCCCCGCCCGGTTAGGATTCTATTTGGAGCCGCCGGACTAGGCTTCGGCGCTCACGGGCAGAATATGCACCCGGGTCTTGACCTTGTTGTGGCGGGTGTACTTCTCGTACTTCACCTCGCCGTCGATCAGGGCGAACAGGGTCCAGTCCTTGCCAACGCCGACATTCTTGCCGGGGTGGATGGCCGTGCCGACCTGGCGCACGAGAATATTCCCAGCCACGACCTTCTGGCCGCCGAAACGCTTCACGCCGCGGCGCTGTCCGGCGCTGTCGCGGCCGTTTCTGGAGCTGCCGCCCGCTTTTTTGTGAGCCATGGTGTCCCTCCTGCCTTAGGCCTGGATGGTTTTGACCTTCAGGCTGGTGTAGTCCTGCCTGTGGCCGATCTTCTTATGGGAATCCTTGCGGCGCTCCTTCTTGAAGACGAAGATCTTCTCGCCTCGGCCGTGACCAAGCACCTCGCAGGCGACTTTGGCACCGTCCAGGTAGGGCGCGCCGATCTTGGTCTGGTCGCCGTCGGCCACCAGCAGCACCTTGTCCATGTCGACTTCGGTTCCCGGATCGGCCTGAAGAAGCTCCACCTTGAACTCGAGTCCCTGTTCCACGCGGTATTGCTTACCGCCGGTCTCGATGATTGCGAACATGCGAATACCTCCATCGCGTAAGAGGCGTTTATCTATCTTGGCGCGGGGACAAAAGTCAAGCCCCGAGCCCAAAAGTTTTCCAAGCCCTCACGCGCGCGCAAGGGCCAGTACGTCCACGCGCGCCGCCCCGGCAGCCAGCAGCGCCAGCGCGCACTCCTCAAGCGTCGCCCCCGTGGTCATGATGTCATCCACGAGCAGCACGCGCCTGCCGCGCACAAGACGCGCATCCGCGCGGAAGGCCCCCTTGATGTTCTCGGCCCTGGCCTCGCGCGCCAAAAGCATCTGCGGCGTGGTGCTCCGCACGCGCGCGAGCGCCCCGCTCCATACCGCCGGCTTCCGCCCTCCCGGCTCCGCCGCCAATCCCGCGGCGATGAGCCTGCAGATTTCCCGGCTCTGATTGTAGCCGCGCCAAAACAGCCGGCGGCGATGCAGCGGCACGGGCGCGAGCCCCTCCACACAGGCGAGCTCCGGGCAGGCGTCCGCCGCGCGCGCGTAAGCGGCCACGGCCGCTCCCGCCAACCGGCGTCCCAAGTCGAGGCGGTGGTTGAACTTGTAGGCCAACAGCATGGCCCGCAGCTCGCCCGCGTACCGGCCGGCGACGACCACACGCCCCCACGGGCGGGGCTTCATCCGGCAGGTGCCGCACAAGATAGCCTGCGCCCGGGGCACGGGCGGAAATTCACCGCACCCGGGACAAGGCTCGTCGGGCGCGAAGGTCTGCGCTGAAGCACGGCAATGGACGCACGGCCCCGGCGCGGCGGTCACGCGCCCGCACTCCGGGCAACGCGACTCGCCGAGCAGTGTTGCCGACAGCACGGCGGAAAACATCGTCCCGAGGGCGCTATGCATCACCACGCGCCGCGCGCCCGGCGGCATGGCCCAGTTCAATCACTGCGCGCGAGGCCTCGGGATCCGAAAGCAGATCGCCGGCGGCGTCCATGCCGCGCAGCCCAAGCGGAGGATCGGTCAGTGGCAGGCCGAAGTTTTCCAGGAAATACTTGAAGGTCAGCCGCGCACCATCGAACAGGCGATTCCCCGTAGGCTGACCGGCCACGAAACAGGCGAAGGCCCGTCGGTCGGGCGTCTTCGCCAGCCAGGCGTCGCCCTTGCGGCGCGCCTCCCAAAAGCGCTGCCCCCGATCGATCAACGTTTTGGCCCGCGAGGGGGGGCCGTAAAAATAGATGGGCGAGGCGACGACCACCGCGCGGGCGCGCAGAAGCACGTCGAACAGGCTTTCCGCGTCGTCGCGCGCGGCCAGCACACAGCGCGAAAGCGCGTCGGAGGCGCAGGCCCGGCAAGCCAGGCACGGCAGCACCTCGTACTGGCGCAGGCGGACGATGCGCGCGCCCGCTCCCGCCTCGCGCACGCCGCGCGCCACGAGTTCGGCGGCGGCGTCGGAATTGCCGCCGCGTCGATGGCTGCAGGCGAACACGGCCACGTCGTCCTCGGGTCCGAACATCAGCCATCCTCCTCCGGCACGCGCGTGGCCACGGCCACGACGTATCCCTCGGCCTCGTGAGCGCGGTCCCACGCCACCCGCCAGTCGCCGGCGATAAATGCCGCGTCCTCGACATTGGGCGCGAGATGCGGCTTCACAAGGAAGCGCATTTCGCGAACACGGGCGAAACGGAGGTGCCACCTGACCTCCATGCCCACGCCTCAACACTTGTCGCGCAGATCGATCTCTTGCGTCGTTTCCATGCACATTGGCTACCGCGAATCGCGATCGGACGCAGCAAAAAAAAGAGCCCGACCTTGCGGCCGGGCTCCAATGAATCTCGAAGCAGCCGAAGCTACTTGTTCATGGCGCGCTCCTGCGGGAAGATGGGCAGGTAGCGGTAGGACAGGCTCAACACCAGGAAGCCGTATGCGACGATCAGGCCCGTGGTGGCCCACTCAGCCCAGTTGGGGGCGTAGGTCTGCCACTTGTCGAAGGGCAACAGCGGAATGGCGATGGTCTGCACCGTGAAGAGGTAGCGGTTGAGGCAGATGCCGATGCAGTCCAGAATGCCGGCGGTGTAGAGCATCTTCGGATTGTTGCGGATGCTCGGGGTGATGAGCATGATGGCCGGAACCAGCCCGCAAAGGATGATCTCCGTGAACATCAACCACTTGCCGTAGATGACACCGTAGAACATCTGGTCGAAGGTCAGGCCGGTGGTCGGAAGGTAGTCGTGCGCCCAAGCCCAGGTGTCGATCAGCTTGAAGAAGATGTACACGGTGAGCATGGTGCCGGCGATCTTGCCCATGAGAGCCTTGGTCTTGTAGTCGACCAGCTTGCGGCCCGTGAGCTTCTCCATGAGGGTGGCGATCAGCACCGTGAAGATGGGACCGCAGCCGACGGCGGAGAGCACGAACAGGAAGAAGGTCCACGGCCAGATGAAGAAGCCCTCGCGGAAGGCGTAGGGACGACCGGCCAGGACGCCGTACATGCCGCCCAGCGAGCCCTGGTGGAAGGTGGACAGGAAGGCGCCGATGCCCGCGAACAGGGCCATGTTCAGGTGCATGTTGTGCGCCAGGTGATGGATGAAGGGAATGCGGTACAGCTGCTTCTGCTCAAGAATGATGGGCACGTACTCGATGACGAGCACGATGCAGTAGCAGGTGATGCAGAAGATGACTTCCGTCAGCATGGAGTGAACGTTCGGGTGCCAGTAGCCGAACCAACAGCGGATCGGCTGGCCGATGTCCATGCAGAGCACGAGCATGGCGCCCGAATAGCAGATGAACCCGACGATGACCGCCAAGTTGATGATGTTCGCCAACTGGTCGATTTTGAGCAGGTAGCGCAAAAAGCCGGTAAAGAAGGCCCCGGCGCCCAGCGCAATGATCGCCAAATCGACGGTGATCCACAAACCGAATCCGAAGTAGTTATCCAGACCGGTCACAACGATGCCTTTGGCGAAGATGACGATCATGGCGTACAGGCCGTAAAGCAAGAACACCGTGATAAACAGCAGCCACAAGGCGAATTTGCCGAAGGAGCAGCGCTCCAAACCTTCGGGAAACAGAGCTCTATCCATTGTCGCGCCCCCTAGGAATGCTTCTTTTCAGCGCCGGGCTTGCCGCCGGCGGCGTAGTTGTCGCCCAGCTTGCGCACCCATTCGCGATTGCTCATGTAGTACACCTGCGGCTTCAAGCCGAGCTTCTCCAGCAGACGGAAGGCGTTTTTGCTCTTGGACAGCTGGTGCACCTTGTGCTCTGGATTCTTCAAATCGCCGAAGGTGATGGCGCCCGTGGGGCACACCTCGACGCAGGCCGGGATGTAAGCGCCCTCCGCCAGAGCCTCTGGATCGCCGCCATCCTGACGCGCCTTGTCCTTGGCGTGCATGAGGCGGGTGTGGCAGAAGTTGCACTTCTCGACCACGCCACGGGGACGGGTGGAGGTATCGGGCGAGAGAGCCTTTTCCATACCCTTGGGGAAGATGGGATCCTCCCAGTTGAAGTAGCGGGCATGGTACGGGCAAGCCGCCATGCAGTACCGGCATCCGATGCAGCGCGGGTAGATCTGGCTGACGATGCCGCCCTCCTCGTTCTTGTCCGTGGCCACGACGGGGCACACGGGCACGCAGGCGGGATGACCGCACTGCATGCACGGACGGGGAAGGTACGCGACCTCGGCCTCGGGAGCGGGCTTGCCGTTGCTCAACTCGAAAACGAGCATCCAGCTCAGCGTGCGCATCTTATTGGAGGCGTCGACCATGGGGGCGATGTTGTTCTCGACCTGGCAGGCGGTCATGCACGCGCCGCAGCCCGTGCACTTGTCCAGGTCGATGACCATTCCCCAATTGATTTTGAATTCTTTGAAGGCATGTCCGGACATGGTGGTTCCCCCTAGATTTTGGCGACGGTGACGGTGGAACCAGCCCACACCTTCATGCCCGTGCCTGCTTCGTCGCTCACCGTGAGGATCTTGAAGATGTTATCGCCCTTGCCCTTGGTGTACTGGTCCCAAGCGCTGTGGCCGAAGCCCATGAGCATGGCGACCGTTCCGGCGGCCACGCCCTCGTTCACATGGACAAGAGCCTTGACCTCACCGGAGCCGCCGGTAAGCTTGATCTTGTTGCCTTCCGCCACTCCGAGCTTCTTGGCCGTGGCGGCGTTCATCTGCACGAAGAGATCCTTGCCCTTGAGCTCCGTGTCGCGGATGGTGAGCAGGTCGGCGGGCGGGCAGGCGAGTTCGGTGGTGCCGCAGGCCAGCTTGCTCAGCGGGGCCAGCGCCACGGCCTTGTCGTCGGCCTTGGGGGCCGGAGCCTTGGCCAGAGCGGCCGCGCCGAGGGACAGCGAACCGCCCTTGGGCTCGCCGGTCCAGGCCGCGCCGCCGGTCAGGGTGTCCATGTCCGCGCCAACGGCCTTGGCCTTGGCCTTGATGACGTCGGCGTAGGTCTCGAAGCCGAGCGAGAGGCCCAGCTTGCCCGCGGCGGCGAGCAGCACGTCCACGGGATCCTTGGCGTCGACTACGGGCTTCGCCAGCACGGGCTTGCCGGCGAGATACGTCGGTTTGGCCACGCCGTAGGGGTTCATGGCGTCGTCGAAGCGCTCGTAAGGATGCGGAGCGGGCAGGACGAGATCGGCCAGGGAGGCGGTCTCATCCATGTAGGTGGCGAAGGCCACCTTGAAGGCGATGTTGCCCAGTGCCTTGGTCATGTCGCCAGCCTGCGGCAGGGCGTAGGCCGGGTTGGCCTCGTAGACGATGAGCGCGGCCGGAGCGGCCTTGCCCGTGGCCACCTGGGCCATGAAGCTGCCGGCGTCCTTGGCCTCGGCACGGTCGGCGGCGGCGGAGAGGGCCTTGGGCGCGGCGGGAAGCAGCGTCATGCCGCCCTTCTGACCCACGCGGCCCAGCAGCACGTTCAGCGAAGCGCCGGCCACGAAGTCCAGCGCGCCGGAACCCTGGCCGAAGGAGGCGCCGGGGATGACCAGCGGGGCCTTGGCGGCCTTGATCTTGCCGGCCAAGTCCTTGAGGACTTCGGCCTTGAGGCCGGTGGCCTTCTCGAAGACCTCGGGAGTGCACTTGGCGGCCAGCGCCTTGTAGTCGGCGAAGTCCGGCGCGGAGCAGGTGGCCCCGACCGAGATGAGCGCGTTGGCCAGCGCCAGGGCGAACACGCCCGTGGCGGTGGGCGGCACGGCCACGAACTGGTCGCACACGCCGGAGGTGTTGTTCAGAGCCGGGCCGGCGTAGACGAACCGCGCCGTCGCGGCCTCGCCAGTCGGGTGGCTGGCGGCGAAGGCCTTCTGGTTGGCCACGGAGGCGCCCCAGGAATCGAGGGCGTCCGCGCCGATCATGAGCACGAAGTCCGCGCCCTCGATATCGAAGCCGGGCTGTCCAGCGCCGCCCATGAGCTTCACACCGCGAGTGGCGGTGAGCATCTCGCCGGGCATGGCGCAGTAACCGGAGGCGTTGCCCAGACCGGCCAGCAGGGCGCTGAGCACCTCATTGGCGGTACCGGTCTCGTCGCCGCTGATGGCGGCGATCTTGCCGTCCTGCCCCTTGAGGGGGGTCAGCTTCTCGACAAGCATGGCCTCGGCTTCTTCCCATTTGATGGGCGAGTATTTGCCCTCGCCCACTTTTTTCAGCGGTCCGGCCACGCGTGCCGGGCTGTACATGAGCTGGACGCTGCCGGCGCAAATGGGGCACACGCCGCCCTTGCTCATGGGGTTGTCCGGATTGCCCAGGGCGGCGAACGGAGCGCCGCCAACGGTCTGCACCTTCACGGCGCAGCCGGACTTGCACAGCTTGCTCAGAGCGGGCACGGCCTTGCGCTCGCCCTTGGGCAGACGCGGGATCCAGCCCCAGTTCTGGGACCATTTGGCCGCGTCGTCCATACCCTTCCAAATGACAGGCGTGAACAGGGTGCCTGCCACGCCTCCCACGACGAATTTGACGAATCCTCTACGATCCAAACCCATCTTACGCACCCCTCTTTTACTTGTGGCAGACGTGACAGGCGTTGCTGACGCCGTTCTCGGCGTGACAGCGCTCGCACTGCCACATTCTCATGGTCTGCTTGCTGTAACCGGACAGCTTGTTCTGGTAGTAGGTAGGCGGAACGTCGTTCTTCGCCATGTCGGGATGGCAGGACGTGCATTCCAAGGACTCGTGCGCCTTGTGGCTGAAAATTACGTTGTCCGGCTGGTACTGGTAGATGAGCCAGGGAACGTCCTTGCCCGTCTTGCCATACTTATCGACGTAGACCTTCTCCGCCGGGTTGGTGCCGACCACGTCCGAGTGGCATTCGTTGCACTTCTCGTTGGTCGGAATGCCGGCGTAGGAGCCGTCGTCACGGAAGGTGTGGCAGTCCGCGCAGACCATTCCCTGCTCAGCATGCACCTTGTGGCTGAAGTTCACGGGCTGGGTCTTCTTGCTGTAGATCAGGTCGGGATAGAGCACCCAGCCCGCGATCACAGCGGCCACGAAGCCGATCACGAAGGGCAACGCCCCCCAACACCCCTTGCACTGTTTCTTTTCCTCCATAACCTCGCCCCATCGCTCCTGGTAGTTTCAGGTAAAAATTCGCCGCGAAAAACTGCGTTTTCATACTGGACCACGCTCTTGCGTGTCAAGCGCTCAGGAAATAATTCACGTGTTCTCGCGCGGGACCCTGCCGTATTCGTCGTCAAACCTCACGATATCGTCCTCCTCGAGGTACGGACCACTCTGGATTTCGATAATTTCGAGAGGCAGTTTGCCCGGATTGGCCAGGCGGTGTTTGGTGGCCTTGGGGATGTCCACGGCCTGATTTTCCACAAGCAGCCGCTCAGCCTCGCCGATGCGCACCTCGGCCGCGCCACAGACAACCACCCAGTGTTCGCTCCTGTGGTGGTGCATCTGCAGGGAAAGCCGCGCACCCGGCAACACCTCGATACGCTTGATCTTGTAGTACTGCCCCTCCTCCAGCACGGAATAGCTGCCCCACGGCCGCTTGACGGTGAGGTGCGTCTCCACCAGCGGGCTGCCCTGGGCCTTGAGCCGCGCCACGATCTCCTTGACGCGCTGCACTTGCGTGAGCGGGCAGGAAAGGCTCGCGTCGCGCGTCTGGATCATGATCATGCCGGAAAGCCCCACGGCCGAAAGCTTGCCCCCCTTGGAGATGAGCAGGCAGTCGCGGCAGTCGATGGCGAGCACGTCGCCCTGGATGACGTTGCCGTGTTCATCCTTGTCGCCAAGATTGTACACGGCCTCCCAGCTGCCCAGGTCGTCCCAGTCGAAGCGCGCCTCGACCACGACGATTTTCTTGACCTTCTCCATGATGCCGTAGTCGACGGAAAGCTCATCGATGGTCGAGTAGCCGGCGCGCAGCGTTTTTTCCGCCCGGCCGCGCCACCAGTCCCAATGCCCTGGCGCGTATTCGCGCACGGCGGAAAGAAAATCGCCCGCGCGGAAAACGAACATTCCGCTGTTCCAGTAGTGCCGGCCGTCCTCCACGAACCCCTGCGCGGCCTCCATACGCGGCTTCTCGATAAAACGTTCCACGGCGTAGGCGCCATCCTCCAGGGCCACGCCCCGGGCGATGTAGCCGTAGCCCGTCTCCGGTTTGCGCGGCGGCACGCCAAAGGTGACGAAGCGCCCGTCCTCGGCAAGACGCATTCCCTGCGAGAGCGAGGCCCGCCAGCCCTCTCCGTCCTGCACCATGTGGTCGGACGGGAACACCGCCACCACATCGGCCGCCGCCTGTTCCTCGTCCTCCGAGCCCGGCGGCACGATGGCGGACAGCGCGAGCAGGATGGCCGGCAAGGTGTTGCGCGCCAACGGTTCGGCCAGCACGTACGCGTCCAGCGCGGGTTCCAGGGCGCGCAGCTGGCTACGCACCTCGAAGACGTGCTCCTCGTTGGTGACGACGAGGATGTCCTCGGGAGCGAAGGCGGTGAGCACACGCGCGGCCGTCTGCTGCAAAAGGGTCAGCTCGCCGCTGAGCGCCAGCAGCTGCTTGGGGAACAGCGCGCGCGAAAGCGGCCACAGACGCGTTCCGGAGCCGCCGGCCAGAATGACCGCACGGCGCTTCGCGGCCGGGGATGGAGAAGACGTTTTCGTCATGTCGGCATCCTCACGATTGGGGCCCGGCCGCATCGAGCGGCGGATCACAGACGAAAGGAGATTCGAACGTCGCAAACGGCGGCAGGACGCGGTCCTTGTCCGAGAGCACGGGATCGTCGCAAGGCCAGGCCACGCCGATGTCGGGATCATTCCAGGCGAGCCCGCCGTCGGCCTGTGGGGCGTAGGGGGAGTCCACCTTATAAAGGAACTCAACGTCCGGCGTGAGGGTGAGGTACCCGTGGGCGAAACCGCGCGGCAGGAAAAGCCGCAGCTTGTTCTCGGCCGAAAGCTCGACGCCGTAGTGCCGGCCATAGGTCGGGGAGTCACGCCGCAGGTCCACGGCCACGTCGAGCACGGATCCACGCACCACCCACACGAGCTTGGTCTGGGCGTGCGGCGGCCGCTGGAAGTGCAGGCCGCGCAGCACTCCCCGGCTCACGGAATAGGCGTGGTTGTCCTGCACGAAGCGGGCGCGCACGCCGATCTCGGCGAAGGCGGTTTCGCTGTAGGTCTCCAGGAAATACCCCCTGGTGTCACGAAAAACCTTGGGTTCGATGAGCAGAAGTCCCGGCAGGCCCGTCTCGATAACGCGCATGTTTCCTGTACCCTCCCCTTGAGCGAAGCACTGTATGCGCGTGCCCTACCCGAAAAGCGGGGTCAGCACAACCGCCCGGAAGATTGGACCGGCCCACGCTTCACATTCGTCCGCGTGTCTGCTACTGGTCTGCCGCAGCAGCTCCCGCCACCCCCAACGGCGGCGCGGGGCCAGCTCAAGAAACGCCGAGGCGGCAATGAATTCCCTAGACATCATCATCATCGCCATCATCGGGCTCGTGGCCTTCCGAGGCTACCGACGGGGCCTCATCAAAGAGGCCGTGAGCCTGTGCTCGATCTTCATCGGCATCTTCGTCGCTTCGCACCTGCACACCATCTTCGTGCCGCACCTCAGGGTGTACGTCCACAACCAGGGCACGGTGCTGGCGCTCAGCTACCTCATCACCTTCCTGGGCACGCTCATCGGCCTGTGGTTCCTTGTGCGGTTCCTGCAGAACCTGCTCAAGGTCACCATGCTCACGGTGGTGGACAAGATCACTGGCGCGGCCTTCGGCGCCATCGAGGGCCTGCTGCTCTCGCTGGTGATGTTGCTGCTGCTCAAGGCCATACTGCCCGGCACCACTGTGGTGCGGCAGTCGATCTTCGCCCAGAAGACCGACCCGGCCCTGGTGTTGCTGGCCAACTTCACCCCCGATCCCGTGCGCGAAACGCTACATCAGGGCGGATTCGTGTTGCCCAAGCCGGCCCCGGAGCCGCCGCCGCCGCGCAAGCCCGTGGCGGAGCCGAAAAAGGCCCACCCGGCCGCGAAGTCCCACCAGAACAAGAAATCTGGCAAGGACGCGAAGGGGCACAAGGCTCCCGACGCCCATCAGCGCAAGCACGACCAGGACGCCAAGAAACAACACGCCGCCTGACCTGCGCGGGGGACCATCCCCCCGCCCCGCGCGGCAAGGAGAATCGAACCGTGAACGCGGACGCCTGTTCCATCGCCAAAATTCAGGAAGTCATCGAGGCGCTGCTCGCCCCGGACGGTTGCCCCTGGGACCGCAAACAGACCCCGCAGAGCATGTGCGACTACCTCGTGGAGGAGGCCTACGAACTCGTGTCCGCCCTGCGCGCGGACAACGCCGACGAGACCTGCGAGGAGCTGGGCGACGTGCTGTTCATCCTCCTTTTCGAGGCCGAACTGGCACGCCGGGCCGGGCACTTCGACCTCACGGACGTGGTGGCGCGCAACGCCGCCAAGATGATCCGTCGGCACCCGCACGTCTTCGGCGACACGGTGGTCAAAAATCAGGAGGAGCTGCTGCGCAACTGGGAGCGCATCAAGCGTGGGGAGAAGGCCGCCGACGGCAAGGCCCACAGCGTGTTCGAGTCCCTGCCCGAGGGACTGCCGCCGCTGCTGAAGGCCTACCGCATCCACTCCAAGGCGGCGCGCCAGGGCTTCACCTGGGAGCGCGACGAGGACGCCCGTGCGCAGTTCGATGCCGAGCTGCGCGAGTTCGAGGAGGCCTGCCGGGCCGATGACGGAAAGCGTATGGAGGAGGAGTTCGGCGACGCCCTGTTCACGCTGGTGGAGCTCGGCCGGCGGCGGGGGGTCAAGGCCAACGCCGCGCTGGACTACGCCAACATCAAATTTCTGACGCGTTACAAGCGCATGGAGGAGCTCGCCCGGTCGCGCGGGCTGGACCTGCCGGAAATGAGCCTGGCGGACAAGAACCGCCTGTGGGACGAGGTCAAGGCGCAGCTCGCCGCCGAGCCGCAACCCGAGCGGCCCGCGCCGGACGGCGCCGCTGACGACTAGGCCTATTCCTCGCCGCGCCCCGTGGGCGAGGTCTCCACGCGCTCCACGGCCGCGCGCAGCTCGCGCAGGATGTCCTCGTCGCTCACGCTCTCGCGCAGGACTATGGAGCCGCTCTGCGCATAGCGCGGCGGCAAATTATTCAGGGTCAGGGCAAAAATATCCTGAATGTCCAGATAGGTCGGCTTGTAATCCTGGCACTCATCGAGCACCTGGGGCAAAAAACGGAGCACTCGCTGCTCGTTGCGGTTGCGAACGCTGTCCAGCTGCACGCCATTGTATTCGAACTTCCGATCCATACTTGTGCGCACCTCCGCGATTGGCCGTGGCCCGGCCGAACGGCGCGGTCCAGACAAGGGAACTCTTTTATCGTTACCCCACGGAGGCCCGCCCGGCAAGCGCCCGACGGACCGTCCCCGCGCGCCGGGGAGAGCCGGCGCGGCAGCAATCCCGCGCAAAAGGACTTGCGAGAACCGGCGGCTAAACGCCGGAGCTGATGAAGCTCGCCGGGAACTCCTCGCGCACGGCGCGCAGCGCCTGCTCGGCGTCCTCGCGGGCATCGTAGCTGCCGGCCTGCACCACGGAGAGTTCACGGTCGCCGCGTTGGGCACGCACGATGCGCGCACCGCGGAAGCCGGACTGCACCAGATGGTCCTTCACACGGCGGGCGTTCTCATTTTGGACGAAGGCCCCCACCTGCACGCGGAAGCGCCCATCGGGCGAGGAGGCAATGGCCCGCGAGGTGTCGGCTGCGGCCACGCTCGGGGCCTTCAACGACGACGAGGACCGGCCGGAAGCGCCGTCGGACAGGTCACGCTCGGCATAGCGACTCGACTTGCCGGAGTTTTTCGCGGCGGAGGCCACGGCCACGCCCTTGTACGAACCGTTGGCGAGGAGCGGGTTGTCGGCCACGCCGTCCACGCGCACGTGGGCCAGACCGGAATCGGCCATGCCCAGAAGCCGCGCCGAGGCGTAGGAGAGATCGATGATGCGGCCGTCCACGAAGGGACCGCGATCGTTGATGGTCAGCTCCAGCTGACGGCCGTTGTCCATGTTGGTCACCCGCACGCGCGAGCCCAGCGGCAGGGTCTTGTGCGCTGCGGATATGCTGAACATGTCGTAGGTGTCGCCCGTGGCTGTTTTCTTGCCATGAAAGTCCATTCCGTACCAGGAGGCGTAGCCCTCCTGCTCGAAACCGACGGCCGACTGCACGGGCCAGTAGGTCTTACCCATGACGGAATACGGCTGGATTTTGGGATCCATCTGCCCCGGCGGCGCGTGGTACACCATGTCCGGTCCGTTTTGCTGGACGTCCTGCGGACCGCCCTTTGGCGTGTTCGAGGCGTAGCGCTTGTGCTTGGCCGATGGTGCCGAGGAATAAATGTGCTCGGAATCGCCCATCGGCAAATAGGCGCAGCCGGCCAGGACCAGCGGCGCGGCGATGATCAGAAATCTGACGCATGTTCTCATGACTCCCCTCCGTGCGGACGTGATTCGCGTCTCCCCTCCCCGGGGGCCCGCCAGGCCCGGTCCCTCCGACCGTCCGACGCATGCGCCGTGGCATCGCGGGCACGCCGCCCTCTCATTTTCCGGGCCGACGATTTTGGCTGCATCGTATTGCGCCAAACGATGATGCAAACATCGAACCATATTTTTCTCTTGACATCCCGATGGATGGGGCTCAATGGTAACGTTCAATTGTCGTTGAGGAAGGACGCTCGTTGCGCCAACCCGGTGACGACGCAAACCTTTACCAGAATTTCGGGAGCTTCGATTTTTATGCCTAAGTCCATCTATGTCGGCAACATCCCCTTCAGCGCCTCCGAAGACGACCTGCGCAACATGTTCGGCCAGTACGGCGAGGTCATTTCCGTGAAGTTCATCAATGATCGCGAGACCGGCCGTTTCCGCGGTTTCGGCTTCGTGGAAATGGAAGACGCCAACGCCAAGCAGGCCATCGACGCCCTCAACGGCAAGGAGATGAGCGGCCGCGCCCTGCGAGTCAACGAGGCTCAGGAGCGTCAGTCCCGTCCCCGTCGCGAGTACTAAGCCCGCAGCGGAACGCCGGCACTACTATATTACTTCCGGCACCTATGCCCCGTCCCGTCCCTGCGGGACGGGGTTTTCCTTTCGTTTTGGCCCCCCGCGTCCGGCCCCGATTCTCCGGGAGCCATCAGCATTCCGTTGCTCCGGCAACCCGGCGCGGTCACAGTCGTCATGTATGCTTCCCCTTCCCGCACTCGTAACGCAGCCCAAAGGAATTTTCCATGAAGCCCACCGCTCGCAATGAAAACCTGCGCAATATCGCCATCATCGCCCACGTCGACCACGGCAAGACCACCCTCGTCGACGGGCTCTTCCGTCAGAGCGGCGTGTTCCGAGAAAACCAGCAGGTCAGCGACCGCGTCATGGACAACATGGATCTGGAGCGCGAACGCGGCATCACCATCGCCGCCAAGAACTGCGCTGTCCACTGGAAGGGCGTCAAGATCAACATCATCGACACCCCGGGCCACGCCGACTTCGGCGGCGAGGTGGAACGCAGCCTGACCATGGCCGACGGCGCGATCCTGCTGGTGGACGCCAGCGAGGGCCCCCTGCCGCAGACCCGCTTCGTGCTCAAGAAGGCGCTGGACCGCGGCCTGCCCATCATCGTCATCGTCAACAAGATCGACCGCGCCGACGCCCGGCCCGAGGAAGTGCTGAACGAGGTCTACGACCTGTTCATCGACCTCGGCGCCGACGAGCACCAGCTCGAATTCCCCGTGCTCTACGCCATCGGCCGCGATGGCATCGCCCAGACCAGCCTCGCCGAGCGCGGCACCGATCTGCAGCCCGTCTTCGAGGTCATCGTCAACAAGCTGCCGGCCCCCAGCTTCGACCCCGAGGCCCCGTTCCAGATGCTCGTGTGCGACCTCGGCTACTCCGACTACCTCGGCCGGCTGGCCATCGGCAAGGTCGTCAATGGCGAGGTTCTGGCCTCGGAATCGCTGGCGTGCATCGGCCCCGACGGCACGCCCAAGCCCCTCAAGGTCACCAAGCTGCAGGTCTACGACGGCGTGCAGCAGGTCACCGTCGATGCGGTCGAGGCCGGCGACATCGCCGTGCTCGCCGGCATCGAGGACGTGCACATCGGCGACACCATCTGCACCCGCGACAACCCGCAGGCCCTGCCGCGCATCACCGTGGACGAGCCCACCGTCAGCATGCGCTTCGGCATCAACACCTCCCCGCTGGCCGGCCGCGAGGGCAAACTCGTGCAGGCCAAGAAGATCCGCGAGCGCCTCATGCGCGAGGCCCTGCTCAACGTGGCCATCCGCATCGAGGAGGCCGAGGACCACGACAGCTTCATCGTCAAGGGCCGCGGCGAGTTCCAGATGGCCATCATCATCGAGACCATGCGCCGCGAGGGCTTCGAGCTCACCGTGGGCCGGCCCGAGGTCATCTACAAGAAGGACGCCAAGGGCAAGGTCACCGAGCCCATCGAACGCGTGTACGTGGACTGCGACGAGACCTTCATGGGCATCGTCACCGAGAAGCTGTCCGTCCGCAAAGGCCGCATGGTCAACCTGGCGAACAACGGCAAGGGCCGCGTGCGCATCGAGTTCAGCGTGCCCAGCCGCGGGCTCATCGGCTACCGCGACGAGTTTTTGACGGACACCAAGGGCACCGGCATCCTCAACGCCTACCTGGAAGGCTACGGCGAATACCGCGGCGACTTCCCCTCCCGCTTCACCGGCTCCATCGTCTGCGACCGCTCCGGCGAGGCAGTGACCTACGCCCTGTACAACCTGGAGCCGCGCGGCCAGCTCTTCGTCGTCCCCGGCGATCCCGTCTACGAGGGCATGGTCGTGGGCGAGCACAGCCGCGAGAACGACATCGACGTGAACCCGACCAAGGAGAAGAAGCTCACCAACATGCGCGCCTCCGGCAAGGACGAGGCCTGCACGCTGACCGCGATAAAGCCCATGACGCTGGAACGCGCCATCCACTTCATCCGCGAGGACGAGCTCGTCGAAGTCACCCCGAAGTCCCTGCGGCTGCGCAAGGCCGTGCTTCCCGCCGCCAGGCGCCACGCCATGCGCGGGGCGCTCAAGACCGAGGAATAACCGGGAGGAACACACCGTGCACCCGCTCCGCGCGCTTTTGAAGGCCCCGGACAGGCGCTTTTTCGAGGAGGCCGACGCCCTCGGCTATGGCCTTGGCAAAAAGCTGCACGGCTACGCCTACCTGCGCTGGCCCTACCTCTACATCGGCATCATCACCGGCGCGCACCCCCTGGCCAGACTGCTGGCCGGGGGGTGCCGCTGGCTCGACCGCCTCTTCCCCTCCCGCGTCGAACGCCGGCGAAAAGCCCGCCGCGCCGTCAAGGATCCGGGAACCATCCGCTTCGCCGACACCTACCACGGCAAGGTCATGCCCACGGACGAGGCCGTCAAACTCGTCAAAATCGGCCGCGAGGTGCGCGTCACCGAGCCGGAATCCGTGGTGCCCTACGCCCTCGCCCGCGACATCATCCTCAAGAATCCCGACCACATCGTCGTCTTCGACTGTCCTTGCCGCGCCGCCAAGGAGCATCCCTGCCTGCCCATGGACGTGTGCATGGTCATGGGCGAACCCTTCGCCTCCATGGTCCTGGCCCATCACGGGGCCAAACGGCACGCCCGGCGCATCGACGCCGACGAGGCCGTGGCCATCCTCAAGGCCGAGGATGCCCGCGGCCACGTGCACCACGCCTTCTTCAAGGACGTGACCCTCGGCCGCTTCTACGCCATCTGCAACTGCTGCTCCTGCTGTTGCGGGGCCATGGCCGCCCAGCGCCACGGCGTCGGGATGCTCGCCAGCTCCGGCTACGTCGCCCGCGTCGATGCCGAACGCTGCGTCGGTTGCGGCAACTGCATCCAATTCTGCTCCTTCAGCGCGCTCAAGGTGCGCGACCGCGCCCTGCAAATCAAACCCGCCCGCTGCATGGGCTGCGGCGCGTGCGTGAGCAAATGCCCCAAGCAGGCGCTCGAGCTCGTGGCCGACGCGGCCAGGGGCCGCCCGCTGCTGGTGGACGAGATCCTGCGGGACGCCTGCGCCTCGCGGGACGCTTAGACGAGGAGGATACGTTTTCGACGTCCAGGCGGCGTGCTCGCCTTCTTGCGGCCTTCCGCCTGCCTCCCTCCCCAAAAAATCGCTCATGCTCCGATGCGGCCCCCCCCCCCGAAATTTCCGTACCGGGGAGGCCGACCGCCCGACGGAAAGAATTTCCCCACCCGGCGAAAAGTTTCGCCCCCCCGCCGGCCCTTCCGCCGTTGGAAACACTTTTCCCCATCACCACGCACTTCACCCTTCCGGTCAAGTGAGGGATCCCCAAGACGTCAGCCGTGAAAGGGCCGCGCATCTTACGGCTGTTGGCGGCATCGACGGCAAACGCTCTTTCTCCGGCGACGCCCCCTTGCCGCTTCCCCCAACACCCGGGGCAAAGAGAGCAAAGGGTCCAGGGCGCACCGCGCAGTTCGCACGCGATCGGGGCTCTTATGAAGAGCACTGGTTGCGTGCGGGAAGTCGATTGCCGCCAGAGCGCAGAGTTGCAGCCGAGCGACTTTCTTGTAACTGTGGAATATTTTGAGTATGCCTTCGTAGTATCCAAAACCTGAATCCGTATCACACCGTCATTTTAACCCGGCAAGGAGCCAGCGAATGTCCCCCGATCTCAACGAGTTTCGGCTGTTCGTCCACGCGATCGAAAGCGGTGGCATCACGAAGGGGGCGGAGACGTCGCACTTGGCGTTGTCCTTGGCCAACGCGCGCATCTGCGGCATGGAGGACGCTCTGAAGGTCGAGCCGCTCATGCGCGGACGCCATGGGGTCCGCCTGCCTGTGCATATGCGCGCGAACCAGGAGACGGTTGAGGGAAGAATCATTTCAATCAAATGATTCAATCACGTGTTTGACAAGACCGGGAGCCCCGCGTAGGAGGTGGTCATGAAGCGACCCGCCGAAATCCTCCGCAGCATTCCCACCCCCGTCCGGGCGGTGCTCGCCGCGCTCGTCGCGGCCGGGCTGGCCTGGGGCGGGCACCATCTGTTCACCCGCGCCGACGAGTCGGCCTACCAGGGCTACGTGGAGGCGGACTACGTGCACGTGGCCTCGCCCGTGGCCGGTGCGTTGGCCGAGCTGCGCGTGCATCGCGGCCAGGAGGTGGAGCAGAAAGCCACGCTCTTCAGCCTGGAGCAGGACTACGAACGCGCCGCGCTGGCCGTGGCCACGCACACCTTCAAGCAGTCCATGGACAGACTGGCCGACGCCATGAAGGGGCAGCGCCCCTCGGAGCTGGCCACCGCCGGGGCCAGGCTCGGCCAGGCCGAGGCCTCACTGCGGCTCTCGCGCGTGGAATTCGAGCGCCGGCAAAAGCTCTACGCGGAACGCACTATCTCCGGCGAGGAGATGGACCATGCCAGGGCCGACTACGAGGTCAAGACGCAGCAGGTGCGCGAGCTGGCCGCCAGCCTCACCACAGCCCGCCTCGGCCAGCGGTCGGACACGGTGAGCGCCGCCCAGGCCGAGGTGGAGGCCGCGCGCGCGCGCGTTGAGCAGGCCGCCTGGATGCTGGACCAAAAGACCCAGGCCGCGCCGGAAAAGGCGCTGGTGTTCGACACGCTTTTCAGCCAGGGCGAGTGGGTGCCGGCGGGCAAGCCCGTGGTGGTGCTCCTGCCGCCCAGGAATATCAAAGTGCGCTTCTACGTGCCGGAGCGGGACGTGGCCGGTCTCAAGGTGGGGCAACGGGTCGATGTGCGCATGGACAAGACGCGAGAGGCCGTGCCCGCGCGCATCACCTATGTTTCGCCGCAGGCGGAGTACACGCCGCCGGTGCTCTTCTCCAGCCAGAGCCGCGCCAAGCTCGTATTCCTTGTGGAGGCCAAGCCGACCCCGCAGGACGCGCCGAAGCTGCATCCCGGCCAGCCCGTGGATGTGGACCCGGTCGGCGCGAGGTAGCGCCATGGACGCCACGCCCCACATCCAGCCCGACGCCGAAAGTCCCTATGTCATCGACGTTTCCGGGCTGACCAAGCGCTTCGGCGACCGCGTGGTGGTGAACAACCTGTCCATGCGCGTGCGCCGGGGGGAAATTTTCGGCTTCCTCGGTCCCAACGGCTCGGGCAAGACCACCTTCATCCGCATGCTCTGCGGGTTGCTCGCGGCCGACGCCGGCTCTGGAACCTGCCTCGGCTGGGACATCCGCACCCAGGCCGAGCGCATCAAGCCCCACGTGGGCTACATGTCGCAGCGCTTCAGCCTCTACGAGGATCTGACCGTGCGCGAGAATCTGGACTTCACCGCCCGGCTCTATGGATTGAAGAACCGCGCCGGGCTCGTGGCCGAGCGCATCGTGCACATGGGGCTCACGCGCTTCGAGAACAATCTGGCCGGCAGCCTTTCCGGCGGATGGAAGCAGCGGCTGGCGCTGGCTGCCTGCACGCTGCACAGTCCCAGCCTGCTACTGCTCGACGAGCCCACCGCCGGCGTGGACCCGGGCGCGCGACGCGACTTCTGGGACGAGGTGCACAAGCTCGCGGCCGGCGGCGTCACCGCGCTCATCAGCACCCACTACATGGACGAGGCCGAGCGCTGCCACAGGCTGGCCTACATCGCCTACGGCGACCTGCTGGCGCAGGACACGGTGGAGGGGCTGGTCAAAAATTCCGGGCTGGTCACCTGGAGCGTGTCCGGCGGCGACCTGCACGCCCTGTCCGAGGCGCTCAAGGTCCGGCCCGGCGTGGATCAGGTGGTGGCCTTCGGCAACACACTGCACGTCAGCGGCGAAAACGAGGCGGCCATCGTCGCCGCGCTCGCCGCCTGCGCTGGCGGCCGCGAACGCAGACGCATCGAGACAAGCCTTGAGGAGGTCTTCATCCACCTCATGCGGGAGGCTCGCCAATCGTGAGCTTCGACATCGGGTTCGCTTTCTCGCGCTTCGCCGCCGTGGTGTACAAGGAATTCATCCAGATGCGCCGCGACCGGGTGACTTTCGCCATGATGATCGGCATTCCGCTCATGCAGCTTATCCTCTTCGGCTACGCCATCAACTCCGATCCCCGGCACCTGCCCACCGTGGTGCTCTGCGCCGACAACTCGCCCTACTCGCGCGGCATAGTGGCCGGAATGCAGACGAGCACCTATTTCGACGTGGCTGGGGAAATCGCCTCGCGCGCGCAGGCGGACAAGGCGCTTCGCGATGGCGACGCGCAGTTCGTGCTGACTATTCCCGAGGACTTCTCACGCAAGCTTCTGCGCGGCGAAACCCCGGTGCTGCTGCTGGAGGCCGACGCCACGGACCCGGCGGCCACGAGCGGCTCCATCGCCGCCCTGCGCGAGATCGTCTCCCGCGCCATCGCGCGCGACCTGCCCGGCCCGGCGGCCGACCTCGCCGCGACGAGTTTGCCCATCGACATCCGCATCCACCCCGAATACAACCCCGAGGCCGTGACCCAGTACAACATCGTGCCCGGGCTCATGGGCGTCATTCTCAGCCTCACGCTGACCATGATCACCTCGCTCGCCATCACGCGCGAGCGCGAACGCGGCACCATGGAGAACCTGCTCGCCACGCCGGTGCGGCCGCTGGAGGTCATGCTCGGCAAGATCACGCCGTACATTCTGGTGGGCTACATCCAGATCGCCCTCATCATCCTGGCCTCGAAATTCCTCTTCGACGTGCCCCTGCGCGGCAGCCTCCTCGTGGTCTTCGCCTGGTCGTTCGTATTCATCGCCGCCAATCTGAGCGTGGGCGTCACGCTTTCGACGGTGGCGAAAAACCAGTTGCAGGCCGTGCAGATGAGCGTGTTCTTCTTCCTGCCCTCGCTGCTGCTCTCGGGCTTCATGTTCCCCTTCCGGGGAATGCCGGGCTGGGCGCAGGTCATCGGCTCGCTGTTGCCGCTCACGCACTATCTGCGCTTCGTGCGCGGGGTGCTGCTCAAGGGCACCACGGGCCTGGAGGCGCTGGCGTACATCTGGCCCATCGCCCTGTTCTTCGTGGTGGTCATCGCCATCGGCATGTTGCGCTACCGCAAGACCCTCGACTGAGCGCCGGCGCGAGGACGCCGGAAGGAATCAGGCCGGCCGGCGCAGGCGCAACGCGCCGCCCCCGCGCTTGAGTTCGACGCCGCGCGACTGGGCGAAAGCCCCCCAGGCAGCAACGGCCCCGGGCGCGACGGAGGACTCCAACAGAAGCATCATTCCGCCGGGCCGCAGCTTTCCCCACCATTCGGCGGCGTCCGAGCCAGCCATGTCCGGGGGCGGTGTCCCCCGGTTCAGATGAATCAGATCCAACGATTCCGGCCGGAACAGCGCGGCAGCGCCGACGCGCGGCAGCACCCGCTGCAAAAACTCCACGCCGGCCCGTTGCGCCGCCGCGACGAAGGCGGTCCGGCCCGCCGCGTCCCAGTCCTCCAGACAAAACACCCGGCCGCCCAGGTCGCGCCGCGCAAGCAGCGCCCCCGCCAGGACGATGGCCG
>JAIMKR010000013.1:0-19519 GCA_020692325.1 Desulfocurvus sp. | reverse complement strand
CGCCACCTGGGCGTTGGCCGGCAGCCAGCGCCCGGCGTGGTAGAGCGCCCCCAGCCCCTCGCGCGGGAACCCGCCGAGGAGGCCGTCCACCACCACGGTGTCCGGTCGGGGACCGCCGCGCGCCAACATGCCGCCGGAAAACCAGTTGCGCCCGTCGTCGAGAACCATGCCGGCAAAGTATCCCGGCGGGAACGACCGGCGCGGCCCGCCATCCAGCAGCGCCCCCGGCATGGAGCGCACGAGCCGGACCGGACCGCTCGCCTCCGCGCGCGACGACGGCAGCCGGCGGCGCAGAATTTCGAGCGTCAGCGCGGCCTCGCGTTCCGGGGCGAGATTTTCCTCCCACACCCGGCGCGCCAGTCGGCACATTTCCTCGCGCTCCTCGCGGCTCTTGCCGGCCAGCCAGTCACACAACAGCTCCCCGGCGTGGCCGGCCTCGGCTTCTGGAAGACGCAGGCAGAAGGCGTCGTAGTCGATGCGCCAGGAAAGCGGCGGCGTGTATTCGTCGGAGACAAGCACGGGCAGCCGGCCCATGCACATGGTCTCGAAGAAACGGATGCTCGATGAGCCCCGGCCGCGCGGGCACAACACGGCCCAGGAGCGGCGCATGACGCCCACGTACAGGCGCTCCAGCGGGGCGCGTTTCGCCGCGCTCTTCATGTGCAGGTACGAGGAGCTGCGCTCCCAGTACGGCGCGAGGGGCGCGCTGAGGTAATGCCTCAGGTCCCCACGCCCGCCCACGGACTCGAGCAGCGTCATGCGCACGGGGTCGGAGACCGTGCCCACGAAACTCACGTCGAAACGGATGCGGTCGAAGTCGAAGTCCGGCGCGGCGGCCAACACGTGCGGGAACGGCGCGTGCGGAAAGCTGTCGATGGACGGGTCCTCGCGGTTGGAGCGGGCGGGATCGTCGGTGATGAGGCTGGCGCAGGTGCACAAGGGCTGGCAGAGATCGTGGCAGGTGAACAGCGCGTGCCGACGCTCCAATTCGGGAAAGTACGGCAGTTTTTCGAGAAAATCGCGCACGTACGGCGTGCGCCGGTGGGCGATGATCGGATCGAGCCGGAAGGGCGGCAGAAGGTAGTCCGCCACGTACGGGTCAGGCTCGATGATGAAGCCCTGCTCCTCCGCCCGCGCGGGGTCGAGGGGCAGGGGAATGGGTTCGCCCAGGGCCGCGCGCACGTCGGCCGGGTAGTCGTAGTGTTCGCCCTCGCGATAGAAGAACAGCCGCAGCGGCTCCATGCCGACCTCCCGTTCAACGAACGCGCTTGCATGGCGCGTTCCAGGAACACAAGCGGCGGGGGAACGACGGGGCCCTATTCGAAGGACACGCTGCGCAGGGCCTGGGACCGGCGCTCCGGGCTCCACAGGGAGGGTTCCGCCGGGGGAGCCGTGGGCGTGGCCAGACGCACCCCTTCGGAATTGCGGCCGATCTCGCAGCGACCGCCGTCGTTGCGGACGACGACGGCGCCGCCGCCCAGGCGCAGCACGCCGAGTTCCTCCGGCGCCAGGAAGCCTCCCCAGACGTCGGACCCGCGCACGCCGATGGTGGCGAAGGGGGTGATGACCTCATAGGGACCGCCGCGCAGGGCGGAAAGCTGCCCGGTGATAATGCGGAACGAGCCCTTGGTGAACAGCAGCTGCACCGCGCCCTGGCCGTTCTGCCGCCCCAGGTCGTAGTGCTCCAGCGCCATCACCGTGTCCGCGCCGAGAAACAGGCGCGACTCGTCGAGCATGACGACCTCGACCCGCGCGCCAGGGCTGGTGCGGATCACGTCCCGACGCCGCAGCGGCGTGCCAGGGGCCACGGGCAAAATCGTCCCGGCGTGCAGGACGAACGCCGCGCCCTTCACGCGCGAGACGTGCCCGACGTTCTCCGAATCGGCCAGGGCCGGTCCGGGACAGGCGCAGGCCGCGGCCAGCGCCAGCGCCAGCGCGAAACAGATGAGGCGCGGCCGCAGCGCCAGAAAGGAAACATGCAGACTATTCACGACACCCACCTCCGGCGGCCCACTCCAGACCGCGCGTTGGCAGCAGCATACATCCACTTGACACGATTGTCGATGCCTCTTGCTCCCCGCCGCCCGGCGGGATAGGAAACAGACACGGATATTCCTCCAGCACGGGAGACACGCCATGCCCCAAAGCCGACTTTGCATCCACGGCCATTTCTATCAGCCTCCGCGCGAGGACCCTTGGATGGACTCCATCTTTCCCGAGGGCAGCGCCGCGCCGGCCACGAACTGGAACGAACGCATCTGCGCCGAGAGCTACGCCCCGCTCGCCTGGGCGCGGCGGCTCGACGGCCATGGCCGCATCATCGAGATCATGAACTGTTACGAGTACATGAGTTTCAACTTCGGCCCCACGCTGCTCACATGGATGGCGCGGCGGGCCCCGGAGGTCTACGCCCGCGTGCTGGAGGGCGACGCCAATAGCCTGGCCCGGCTGGGCCACGGCAACGCCATCGCGCAGATCTACCACCACATCATCATGCCGCTGGCCACAGATCTGGAAAAACGAGCCGAGATCGCCTGGGCCCTGGCCGACTTCGAGGCGCGCTACAAGCGCCCGGCCGAGGGCATGTGGCTCTCCGAGGCCGCGGTGGACACGCGCACCCTGGACCTGCTCGCCCAGGCCGGCGTGCGTTTCACCATCCTGGCCCCGCGTCAGGCGAGCGCCGTGGCCCCGCTGGACCGCGACGACTGGACGGCGGTCGACGAATCGGGCCTGGACATCCGCCAGCCCTATCTTGTGGAGCTGCCGGAGGGCCGCAGCATCGCGGTCTATTTCTACGACGGTCCACTCTCACAGGCGGTGGCCTTCGAGGGGCTTTTGCGCCATGGCGACTGCTTCTGGGGACGGCTGTCCTCCATCGCCGCGCAAGAGGGCGGCCGGGGTCTGCTCGCCCTGGCCACCGATGGCGAGACCTACGGCCATCACTTCAAATTCGGCGAAATGGCGCTGGCCTTCGCGCTCTCGCAGGCGCGCGCCGGCGTGGACGGCTGCACGCTCACCAACTACGCGGCCTATCTGGCCGAAAACCCGCCCCAAATGCGCGCACGCATCCGCGAGAACAGTTCCTGGAGCTGCGTGCACGGCGTGGAGCGCTGGCGCGCGGACTGCGGCTGCTGCGCCGAGCACCGGCCCGGCTGGAACCAGCGCTGGCGCGGCCCGTTGCGCGACGGTCTGACCGCCGTCAAAAAACGTCTGGACGAACACTTCCTGACGCTGGGGAGCGGACTTTTCCAAAATCCCGAGGACGCGCTGGTGAACTACGGCCGCGTGCTCTCCGGGCTGGAGACGCCGAACGAATTCGCCGCCGCGCGCCTGAAAAAAGGCCTCGACGCCACCGCGCGCGACACGGCCTGGAAGCTTTTGACCATGGAGAAGTGGGGGCTGTCCTCCTTCGCCAGCTGCGCCTGGTTCTTCGACGACCTGGGGCGCATTGAGCCGCTCAACGCGCTGACCTTCGCCCTGCGGGCCATGCAGCTGGGCGCACGCACGGGGCTGGAGGATCTGGAGCCGCTTTTGCTCTCGCACGTCGGCAAGGCCTCCAGCAACGATCCCACGCTGGGCGACGGCATGGACCTCTGGAACCACGAGGTTCGGCCCCGGCGCGAGAGCCCGGAGACCATCATCGCCCAGGCCCTGCTGCGCCTGTGGGCCGAGGAGCGCCTGCCAAAGCCCGGCGACTCGGCCAGCGTCCACTGGCCCGGGCTCTCCGTGCGGGTGGAGATGCTGGAGGCCGGCGGCCCCCAAGGCCCCGGGCACCGCACCGGGCGGGCCTGCATCCTCTGGGCGCACGAGAGCGCCGGCGACGACTGCGACTGGGCATGGGAGCTGCCCCAGGGCGGCGATCCGCTGGCCGGCTGCATCCGGCTCGGCGGGGGCGCGGGTAAGTGCATTCCGGCGGCGTACATTCCCTGGAGCAAGCGGCAGGAGCTGGCGCTGGCCTGGGTGCGCAACGCCGAGGCCGAGCAGTGGGGGCGGCAGGTGGAGCGCACACGCCTGGGCGCGCACCTCTTTCTGCCCTATCGCGAGGCGCAGACCACGCAGACCGCCGCCGAGCGCTGGGACCGGCTGTGGTCCGCGCTGTGCTGGCAATGGATCATGGGCGAGGTGGCGGCCTCGCGCGATTTTCTGGCCTTTCTGGCAGAACGCGGCAAGGACCATCCGGAGCACACGCTGCTCACCAAACGCGTTGGTCGCGCCGTGACCGGCCTGCTCGACGCGGACACGCCGGACGCGCAGGAGCTGCGCGGCGTCATCACGCGCGCGGGACAGGTGAGCGTGGCCCCGGACCTGCGTGAGGCGCAGAACCGTTACTGGACGCGCCTGCGCGACGATCGCGCCGCCGACGAGGTCGGGTTGGCCCTCGGCTTCGCCCCGCGCGGTTAGCCGTCGAGTTGCCGAAAGTCGTTCACAACCCGTCCGATTCGGCCAACTGGCGTTTTTCCATAACGCTCTTTCATTCCGACAGAAGCTGAATTCGTGGAGCCAGCGGGGCGACTCGTTGGCTCTTTCCTTCGCATTCGGATGACTGGCGGCGTAAGCCCACTCGCGGAGCGCCGTCTGAATGAAGCGCGGTCTCGCGCCGGTGCGCGACGGGCACGCTTTGGCGCGGATACGCTTGAAATCAGACGTCGCTCACACTTCGCGGATCGTCCTTGAAACATGGCTTTTTCCATTGTCCGCCAGGACCCGCCGCACGATGACGCCCGCGTTTCGTAAAACCGAAGCGCCGATGAAAGAAAAAACAACGCGACACTCCCCATGCGTCCACCGTCCTCACGAGCCCACCGCCGCCGGGCTTGCCCTCCCCCGCCGGGCGGGATAAAGCCCGGCCAGAAACGCATCGGAGGTTCGAATGCTCACGGAAGTCATCTCGCATTACGCCATCCAGGTGCTGGACGCTGGCGGCTACGCCGGGGCGGCCCTGCTCATGGCCATGGAGAGCATGATACTGCCAGTGCCGAGCGAGGCGGTGATGCCCTTCGTGGGCTTCCTGGTGGCCGACGGCGTGTGGAGCCCGGCCGGGGCCATACTGGCCACCACGCTCGGCTCGCTCCTCGGCTCGCTCGCCTCTTACTTCATGGGCTACTATGGCGGCCGGCCCTTCGTGCTCAAGGTGGGACGGTTCCTCCTGCTCGACGTGCACGACTTGGAACTCACCGAGCGCTTCTTCCACCGCCGGGGCGGGGTGTGGACCCTGTTCGTCTGCCGGTTCATCCCGGTGGTGCGGCACCTCGTGTCCATTCCGGCCGGCATCGGCCGCATGCGCTTCTGGCCCTTCGTGCTGGCCACCACGACCGGGGCCGCGCTGTGGAACTCATTCCTGCTCGCCTGCGGCTACAAGCTGCGCGAAAACTGGGAGCTGGTGCAGACCTACCGCCACCACTTCGATGGGATCATCATCGGCCTGCTCGCGCTGAGCATCGCCTGGTACGTGTGGTACAAGCTGAGAAGACGCGCCGCGCGCCAGCGGGATTAATCGGCACGGGCAAGTACAAGCCCGCTGTTTTCAAGAGCGACGTCGATCCGCCATCGGCCAGGGCATCGCCGATGCGCTGCTTCGCGATGGCATGAGACGCTACCACGCGCGAAGGCATTGAAAGCGGACGGCGGCGGAATAGGCTCGAACGATGACCCCGCCAAGATGAAGGCCCCCGGGAGCATGACGCTCGCGGGGGCCTTGTTGTGCTTGAAGCGGCGGCGGGAGACTACGGGAAGACGATCTCGGCGCGGGCGGTCTCGTCGTCCTGCACCTGCACGCTGATCTGCGCCGGGGTCTTGTAGAACTCGGCGGCCCCGTGCAGGATGCCCTCGAAGTAGTCGTGATAGCCGCGGCGCGACTTGTAGATCATGGTCAGCTTCTTGTCGCGATCCTCATAGGAGAAGCGCGGCGGCACGATGCCCGGCACGGCCTTGGTCAGATCCGCATGGGTCTGGTTCATGGTGAGCAGGAAGTTCTTCAGGGTGTCGGCCTTGAAGTAAGACTTGTAGAGCTTGTGGAACTCGCCGATGGTGTGCCGGCCGAGCGCGAGGAAGACCTCCCGCGGGGTGGTTCCGGCGGCCGTGGCCACATTCTCGGCCATCTGCCGCAGCACCTGGTCGGGGTAGCCCTCCGTGGCCAGGAAGCGCGGGTTGCCCATGGACTCCGCCACCTTGTCCCACACGGCCTTGCCATACTTGGTCTTGATGAAGTCGAACATGATCTTCGGCAGAATGCCCTTCATCTGACCCTGGCTCACGCGCAGCTTGCTGGCGTCGGTCTTCTTCTGGCTGAAGCTCATGGAAAGCCGCAAAAGCGTCTGGGCCAGCTCGGCCAGCTCGCGGGTGGCGCTGGCGGCCTGCCCCGCGCCCTCCTCGGACTCCTTGGCGATGTCGGCGATGTCCTCGACGTTCTTGTTGATCTCCTCGGCGGCGGAGGATTGCTCCTCGGCGGCGGTGGCGATCTGCGCCACGCGGGCGGTCACGTCGTCGATGCGGTTCATGATCTCCTCGAGCGCCTTGCCCGTGCGGGTGGAGAGGTCCGTGCTGGACTCCACCTGCTTTTCGGTCTCGCGCATGGTGGAGACGGCGTTCTGGCTGCGCTCCTGAATCTCGCGGATGGACTTCTCGACCTCCTTGGTGGCGGTCATGGTCTTCTCGGCGAGCTTGCGCACCTCGTCGGCCACGACGGCGAACCCACGGCCGGCGTCACCCGCGCGCGCGGCCTCGATGGCCGCGTTGAGGGCGAGGAGGTTGGTTTGGTCGGCGATGTCGTTGATGACGTTGATGATGCGGCCGATCTCCGCCGCCTGGGTATCCAGCTGACCCAGCACCTGAGCGAGCCTGCGCGAACTCTCGGACACGAGGTTGATGCCTTCCACGCTCTCGCGCACAAGGCGCACGCCCTCGGAGGCGGCCTTGCTGGCCGTGCCTGCGGCCTCGGAGGACTGCGAGGCGTTCTGCGCCACCTCGAGCACCGTGGCGGTCATCTGCTCCATGGCGGAGGAGACGGACTCGGTCTGCGCCTTCTGGTGCTCGGCCCCCTTGGCCTGCTCGTCGGCGCTGGCGGAAAGTTCCTCGGACGCGCTGGCCACACGCTGGGCCAGATCGTTGACGCTGTTGCCCACCTGCATGACGTGCTCCTGCTGTTCCTGCAGGGCCTTCTGATGCTGCTTGATCTCGGCGAGGTCCGTCAGGCAGACCACGGCGCCGATGACATTTCCCGCGACGGAGCGGATGCAATTGACGATGGCCAGGGCGTCCACGTCCCGGCCATCCCACATGTGCAAGTTGACTTCCTTCGAAATGTCGCGCTTTTCGTTGAGGACCTGCTCGGTAATGGAGGCCCCCTGCTTGTTGTAGAAGGCCTCGGACACGGTTTTGCCGAGCACCTCGCTCTCCTTCTTGCACAGCATCTTCTCCAACATCACGTGACTGGCGTGGGTGATGGTGCCCTTGACGTCGCACAGCAAGAAAGGCGTGCCCACGGCTTGCACCGCACCGCGGTAGAATTCGCGCCGTTGCAGGCTGAACTCCACGAGCTCGGAGACGCCGTCGGCCAGCTCGCCGTGGCCCCGCCAGGAGCGGACCTCGTCATAAAGAAAGGCGCGGCGCTGCTCCAGCATTTTGCGCACGCCACGCAAAAGCACGTCCCATTCATTGCCCTGTCGGCTGGCGAGGTATCCCGCCAACGCCAACGCGATCACCACGAACCCGAAGGTCGCGTACACATTGGCGGTGAAATGGGCCGCCAGGACGAGCCCGGCTCCCACGCCGCCCAAGGCCCAAAGCGCCGCCGCCGGTGCTACCCGCTGTTGCGATTCCATGACGCGCTCCTTGAAACCATTCGGCCACAACGGAAAATTCCGTCTTCCTGGTCTCATCGACCCACTTCGGTCCGAACTTTACCAGCTGAGCCATTGCACCAAAAAAACAGGGAGAAGGCAAGGGGCGCGAGTGTGGATGACGGCATCGCCCCACACGACCATGATTGACTTGCCGACCCGCTTTTGGCACCACCAGTCTCGTCTCGCGCGGGGAGCACCCGCGCCATGGCGCGGAGGGGTGGCCGAGCGGCTTAAGGCGGTGGTCTTGAAAACCACTGACGGGCGACCGTCCGGGGGTTCGAATCCCTCCCCCTTCGCCAGGCGACGCGCCCGCGCGCCGCATCGCCGTTCTTCGTCCCGCAGACACTGTGAGGATGCTTTCCTTGAGCGAACGTTCGCACCAATCCGGCAGGGCCAAGCGCCTGCGCAAAAACCTCAAGCTGGCCGCCCTGGCCGCCGGCGGCTGGTCGCGCGGCTTTTCGCGCGCGCTGGGACTTTGGCGCGGGCAGGGGCTGGAAGGGATCGAACGCGCTCTGGCCGTGCTGGAGGCGCAGTCCGAACTTTCGCCCGAGGACGGCGGCTTCGCCCCCGGGGACTACGCCGAGTGGGTGCGCCGTTACGACACCCTCGATACGGCCTCGGCCAGACGCCTACGGCGTCGCGCCGCCACCCTGCCCGGTCCCTCACGCATCAGCCTGATACTGCTGCCAGGCGAGGGCGGACCACGCCCCTTGGAGCGCACCCTGCGCTCGGTGCGAGCCCAGGTTTTCGGCCGCTGGGAGCTCATCGCCGCACCCGAGGCCTGGCCGGACCGCGACGCGCGGACGGCCATCGCCCGGCACGCGGTGGAGGATCCGCGCGTACGCCGCATCGACATGGGGCACTCCCGCGCCGCCACCGCCGATGAGGCACTGGAACGCGCCTCCGGTTCCTTCGTCGGTTTTCTGCGCGCGGGCGACGAGCTGCCCCCCCACGCGCTGTACTGCGCCACGCAGATGCTTGGCGAGCGGCCGGACACCACGCTTTTCTACGCCGACGAGGACCGCGTGGACGAGGCCGGCGCGCGCAGTCGGCCATGGTTCAAACCCGACCGCAACCCGGAGCTGATGCTGGCGCGCGACATGTTCTCCGGCCTGTGCCTCATGCGCACGCACGCGGCCGTTGAGGCCGGCGGCCCGCGTCCGGGCTTCGGCCCATGGATGGTCTACGAGCTGGCCTGGCGCGTGCTGGACCACGTCGAAAACGCTGTCGTCACCCACGCTCCACGCGTGCTCTGCCACTTGCCGTGGTCGCCGGACCCGGCCGATCCCGCCGCCCCGGACGGAGTGCCAGCGCCAGCCGCGCAGAACGCCCAGGGACTGCGCGCCGCGCAGGAGCATCTGGACCGCGCGGCCGCCCGCGGCGACCGGCCGGCCCTCGCCGTGCCCGCCCCGGGCCTGCCGGGGCGCATCCGCGCCAAGTACGAGCGACCGGATCCGCCGGCGTCCGTGAGCGTCATCATCCCCGCTTGCGGTCGCGCAAACCTGCTCAGGGCCTGCGTGCGCTCGCTGCGGAAAACGACCGCGCCGGACGGCGTCGAGCTCGTTGTCATCGACAACGGCAGTGGCGAACCGGACACCCTCGTCCTGTTCGAGGAACTGCGGGCCGAGGGCGTGCGCATCGTGCGCGACGACGCGCCCTTCAACCACTCGCGCCAGAACAACGCCGGCGCGGCAGCCGCCCGCGGCCGGTTCCTTTGCCTCATGAGCGACGACATCGAGGCGCTGGAGCCCGGCTGGTTGGAGGAGATGCTCTCCCTGGCCGCGCGTCGGGGGGTAGGCTGCGTCGGTGCGCGCCTGCTCTCCCCCGATGGCACGTTGCAACATGGAGGCATCGTGCGCGGACTATGCGGATTCGCCGGGCCTGCGCACCTGGGATTGCCCAGGGACCATGCCGGATATTTCGGCCGCGCCGCGCTTGTGCAGGAGATGAGCGCCGTCACCGCCGCCTGCTTCGTGGTGCGCCGCGAGGTTTTCGACGCTGTGGAAGGACTCGACGAGACGCTGCCCGAAGCGTATAATGATATGGATTTTTGTTTGCGCGTGCGCGTGGCCGGTTATCGAAACCTTTGGACGCCCTACGCGGCGTTGCTGCGCCGTGAGCCCGCCAGCGAGCGCGACAATGCCGACGAAGACGCGTCGGGCATGAGCTGGCGTGACCGCCAGAGCACGCTGCTCATGCGCACGCGCTGGGGCGCGCTGGCGGAGGATCCCGCGTACAATCCGAACCTGACGCGCCGTTCCTGCGACTTCGGCTTGGCTTGGCCGCCGCGCACGGTTCCCCTGAGTTTGCTCTAACCCGCCGCCCGGCCATTTCGCGCCGCGCTTCACAACATCGTTTTCTAGGAGAAAGAGTGGATCAGAACGACATTCCGCACGTCAAGGCCACGGTCCTGCTTCGGCGCTGTCTCGTCTATTTCTGGCGGTACAGGACCCGCGTGGTCCTGGCCATCATCGGTATGGTCGTGGTGGCTCCTTGCTCGGCCGCCAGCGCCTGGCTCGTCAAAAAAGCCGTGGACGACGTGCTTATCCACAAGGATGTCAACGCGCTCAAGTTCGTCACGCTGGCCATCGTCGTGCTCATGACGGCCAAGGGCGTCTTCCGCTTCATGCAGAACTACTACATGAACACGGCCGGCATGTACGCCGTCAATGACCTGCGCAACGAAATCTACGGCAAGGTCGTGTATCTGCCCATGAGCTATTTCAACGAATCGCAAGTGGGCATGCTCATGAGCCGCGTGATGAACGACGTGGGGCTCATCGCCGGCAGCCTCCCCTCCATCGTCATGATGACCCGCGAACTCTTCTCGGTCATCGGTCTGGCCATATACGTGTTCTGCATGGACTGGAAGCTGGCCTTCTGGGGAACCATCGTCCTGCCCGCAGCGTTATATCCATTTCTCTACTACAGCAAGAAAATGCGCAAGCTGGGCCGAAGGGCGCAGAATTACGGGGCCGAGGTAAACTCCCTGCTGCAGGAAGGACTCTCCGGCATCCGCGTCGTCAAGGGCTTCGCCAAGGAACATCAAGCGGTGCAGCACTTCGTCGATCGCTGCGACAAGCTCATCATAAACAGCAGCCGGCAGATCCTCGCCAGCGAGCAGAGTTCCCGCGTCATGGAGACGCTTGGCTCCTTCGCCGCCGGGCTGGTGCTCTGGTACGGCGGCCTGCGCGTCATTCACGGCGAGCTGACCACAGGTTCGCTTCTGTCCTTTCTCACCGCGCTGGCCTTGCTCTACGATCCCATCAAGCGCATCAACTCGGCCAACATCGACATCCAGAGAGCGCTCACAGGCGCCGAGCGCGTGTTCGACATCATCGACACCGCCGACGCCACAGCCGAACACGGAGGCTCCATCCAGCTGGACCAGAAGTTCAAAGAGTTGCGCTTCGATCACGTCGGCTTCACCTACCACGGAGCCTCCAAGCCAGCGCTCCAGGACATCAACCTGGAGGTGCGACAGGGCGAACGCGTGGCCATCGTGGGCTCCAGCGGCTCCGGCAAGACAACCCTGGCCAACTTGGTGCCACGCTTCTTCGATCCGCAAGAGGGACGCATCCTCCTGAACGACCGCCCGCTTTCCGAATACACGCTGCCCAGCCTGCGCCAAAGCATGGGGCTCGTCTCGCAGGACACGTTCCTGTTCAACGCCACGGCGGCGGAGAACATCGCCTACGGCTCGGAGGGGGCCTACACGCGCGAACAAGTCATCACCGCGGCCAAAGCGGCCTATGCCCACGACTTCATCATGGAGCTGCCCGAGGGCTACGAAACCATCGTGGGCGAACGCGGGGTGAAGCTCTCCGGTGGGCAGAAGCAGCGCCTCACCATCGCCCGGGCGATCATGAAGAACCCGCCGCTGCTCATTCTGGACGAGGCCACCAGCGCTTTGGACACTGAGAGCGAACGTATCGTTCAATTGGCTTTGGAAAACCTGATGGAGGACCGCACTAGCATCGTCATCGCGCACCGTCTTTCCACCATTTTGAACGCCCATCTCATCGTGGTCATGAGCGAGGGGCGAATCGTGGACATGGGCAAACACGCCAAACTTCTGGAGCGCTGCGCCATCTACAGGAAGTTGTACGAGTTGCAGTTCGGCGTGATTGACAATGGCAAAAATTGGCCCATTCAGGGCGCTGCCCGGTGATCCGCCTCTCGAAAACGGAGCCATCACGAAGGGGAAGAACCTCACCCATCGTTTTGGTTAACCCCGACCAGGAATTCTCCAAATAAGAAAATGGCGGTAAAATCCGACCAACAGCTCCTGGGGGCTGGGCCTGCTCGTATTCAAATGGACTGGGAAAGGTGCGGAAGGAAGACCAGTGCGAATTCCATGCATGGGTCCTAACGCCCTCGAAACAGCCATCAGTGGAATGCCTGCGGGGAAGCAGGGCTTCCCCGCACCCTCCCTGACCGCCCCCAAAATTCTTTCCGAAGTTTTTCTGTTTGGTTGCCCCAGGAAACGGGGACTGCGCAACGGCCATTTTGACAAACCGCGCTGGCTTCCATACCTTCCGGCCCATGCACGCAGTCCCATTTTTTCTCGATTAGGAGACCATGCTGGTACCCACATGCAACCGACAAGGATACTTGTAAAGCATCCTTGACATGTTGTACCAGGGGCTGGTCTGAATATCATTGTAGCCGGCATCGCCCGGCACCTCATGTCGCGAACGGGCATGGCGTGCGCCCTGACGCGAGAGCCTGTGACGCTTTGTGGACCGGTGCCCGCCCCGTGGAGATATGTACCGGCCACCGTGGGTGGACGTCGGGCGGGTTCCGCACCGTGCGCTGCTGACGTGACTTGTCGGACCGCCGCGCCGCAAGCGTCCTGAACGCCTATCCTTCCCGCCTGGAATACCGCCGCGCGGATGACACAAGGTCTGCTGACCACGGTCCGCCGGGGCTACAACGAGGGCTGGTAGCCGGACAATGCGCGCACATCCCGGCCCACAAACCAACGCGTCGCGATCCCGCCGCGCCCGAGCGGACCGTAGCCTCGCCTTCGGCGAGCCTGGATCAAGGAGGCCCCCATGTCCTGGAAACTGCTTCTGCACGTGGACGCCGGCGACGCCGAACTCGCCGTGGCCCTGCGCAACGCCGGCAACTACGCCAAGGCCGTGCCCGGCGCGATGATGGCGCTGGTGCTCAACGGTCCTGCCGTAAAGCTGTTGCGAGCGACGGACTGCCCGCGCGCGGCGGACATCGCCAAGCTGCGCGATCAGGGCCTGCGCGTGCTGGCCTGCGCCAACGCGCTCAAGGACAACGGACTCGCCCCAACCGACCTCGTGCCGGGGGTGGAGGTGGTGCCGGCGGGCATAGTGGAGCTGGTGCGCCTACAGAACGAGGGTTACGCCTACGTGAAGCCCTGACCCCGGGTCGGCGGCCCCCCGCGCGGATTTCGCGGGGGGCCGAGCGATGCCTAGTGGTGAATGTAGTGCTTGTACATGAACAGAGCGATCAATCCGAGACACGCGAGCGCGCCAGCAATGGCGCCAACATCGGCAAGAGCCATGAAACCTCCCCGGGCAAGAGCCCGCCAGTATGGCCGGAGGGCGGCACATGTCGTCCGCCGGGTTGTCGACGCCCCGGACTACTCGGAGCGTTGCGTTCAGTTCCCCCCCTGTCGCCCAGGACGCGTCAGCACCGCGTCGTAAAAAGCCGTCACACGCAACGCCGGGTCGGCCCCGCTCTTGAAGCCGAGCAAGGCCAGTCGGCCCACGCCGTGCAGTGATCCGAGAATCATGTAGGCCAGTTCGCCGGGATCCTCCGCGCAAAGCTCCCCTGCATCGACGCCCAGCCGCAGGATGTCCATCAAACGCGCGTACAGATGCTCGTAAAGCCCGACCACGCCGCGCCCCATGCTGGACTCGGCGCATTGGTACAGAAAGCGCGCCCCTTCGGGGTTGCGCTCCAAAAAGTCGAAATGGCGGTGGAACAACGTGTGCAGCTGGTCGAGTGCGTCGGTCTCACCGGTGGTGCGGTCCAGCCCGGCCACGTACTCGGCGTCCAGCTCCTGGGCCACGGCCCGGATGACGCTTTCCTTGCTGTCGAAGTAATAGAAGAGAAGTCCCTTGGCCACACCGGCCTTCTCGGCGATGGCGGCGATGGTGGCGGACCGGACTCCTCGGGCGGCGACCAGATTTCTGGCGGCGTTGAGCAGACGACGGCGAGTGTCCATGCTGCCCTCCTTGACCTTGTGGTCAATGTAATCACGCTCCGCCCGAAAAAAAGAATTGTCAAGCGCCACCGGTCACGTTCAGCCCAGGGGCCGGCCGGCATGCTCCGGCAGGAGGGGGATGAGCCCGCGTCCGGTGGCGTCTGGCGCGCCGGCGAGCACCGCGCGTGCCCAGTCGCACGTCCAGGAGGGAAAGAAAGCCGCATTGGCGGCCACGATGAACGCCTTGGAACGTGCGTCGTCGGTCCGGGCCGTCTCGGAAAAGCTGCCCGCGTGCTCGCGGTGCAGATACAGCGGTTCGGCCACGTGGGCGAAACGCGCGCCAAGCAGCGCCAGCTGGATCCAGAAGTCCCAATCCTCGTACAATGTCCGCCTTCGGAAACGCGCCCCGCGCTCCCACAAGCATCGGCGGAACAACGCTGTGGGCGCGAGGATGTTCTGATTGGCCAGCAGCAGACGGTCGTATTCCGGCAGGGACACGACGACGCGCGCGCCGTCCTCGCCCAGGCGCAGGTAGTCGGCGCCGGCCACGTCCGCGCCGGTGTCGAGCGCATCCAGGCAGCGCGCCAGAAAATCCGGCAGCAGATCGTCGTCCGGGTCGAGGGTGAACAGATATTCCCCCCGCGCCAGGGCGAGCCCGGCGTTGCGCACCGGCCCGGGACGGCCCGCGCGTGGCACGGACTCCACGCGCCACGCAGCGAAGGGCAGGGACGGCAAAAGGCCGCGCGCCAGTTCGGGCGAGCCGTCAGTGCTGGCGTCGTCCACCACGAGCACCTCGACGCATTCCGGGCCGATGCTCTGCCGGACGATGGAGTTGAGACAGCCGGGCAGAAAACGCCCGTAATTGTGATTGGGAATGACGATGGAGACGAGAGGCGCGTTACCCCTCCGGTCTTCTTTCCATCGACGGGAGGAAACGATCAGCCCGCCCATACGGCCCTCCGTGCGCGTCGATGCGGCCCGGCGACGCTCTTGACCGCCGCCGCCGTGACGACTAGCCTGTTTCGCCGAGCGCGGGGGACGGAACGCCGCCCCGGCGCGCCGAAATCCTCGCAACCCGCCGGCGCGCAAGACCCGGCGGCCATGGGAGACGAAATCATGCGTTGCGCCTGCCTCATGTGCGGCTACATCTACTATCCGGAAAAAGGCGACCCCGAGCACGGCGTGGAGCCCGGCACCGAAGCCAGCGAACTGCCGGCCGAGTGGACCTGCCCCAAATGCAAATCCAGCCAGGACGCCTTCGCCATGATGGAGGACGAGGAAGAGGAATAGCGCGCGGGCGGCACGTCCGCCCCCCGCCGCTAGGCGATGGCGTTCAGCAAATACCCGGTGGTCTCGTCCGCGGTGCGCACCATGGTGGCGTTGGCGGAGTAAGCGTCGCTCGTCTGAATGAGGCCGACCATCTCCGTGGCCACGTCCACGCCGGGTTCCTTGGCGCGGCTGATGTCCGCCACCTGCACGCCCCGGCCGTTCTGGCCGTCGGCGAAATCCGTGCGATAAGATCTGTAGCCCTCGGTGTCGACGTTGGCGATGTTGTGCGCCGTGACGTCGAGCGCCGTACCGAAGGCTCCAAGCGCCTGTGCGCTAATGGATGCCGCGTCGCTCATGATCGCCTCCTACGCCGTGTAGTTCACGATGTGCCCGACGGCGCCCTGGTCCGCGTAAGCCTGCTGCGCCAAGTCGGACGAATACGCCCGGTCAAGCAGCACGGAACTCCAGAACTCGCTGGCGCGCTCCGCCGGTGTCCCCTGCTCCGTCTCGGCCAAGGGCCGCAGGGTGCCGGTGACGGAATCGCGCCGCACCGAAACGTGCAGCGGCTCGCCAGCGTCGGACCGCTGGTCGAGGATGCGGCCGCGCTCCAGCTCCTGGAGGGGCGAAACGCCGGACTCGGCGCCTTCGCTCCCGGCGCACGCCGCGCTCACGCGCGCTTCGCGGCCGGCCTGGCCGGAATCGACGATGTTCGCCGCGGCCTGCATGGCGGCGAGGTCCTGGGCCGTCACGGCCCGGGCGGCGGTGCTCTCGTCCAGGCTCACGCATCCTCCGCGTCCCGACGTCATTGTTCGGGACTTACAAATACCAACTAAGGCTTCTCGACGAAACTTTCAATGGTCGCCTGAGCGGAATGTCCATGGATGGACTCAAAGGACTCCACCTCGACCTTGAACCAGGTGATGCGCTGATGCTCGGAGAGCCCCTTGGCCGCCGCGCGCACCACGTCCTCCACGAAGGCGGGATTGGCGAAGGCCGACTCGGTGACGAACTTCTCGTCCTCGCGCTTGAGCAGCGTGTACACCGGCGAGGAGCCGGAGCGCTCGGCGATCTCGATGAGGTCCTCCAGCCAGACGAAGCCCTTGAACTTCGCCAGAATGCGCACGCTGGTGCGCTGGCTGTGCGCGCCCTCGTCGCTAATGGCCTTGGAGCAGGGGCACACGGTCATCACCGGCACGTCCACGCCGAGCGTGAAGTCCAGCCGGCCGTCCTCGAAGGAACCGATGACCGAGCAGGGGTAGCCCATGAGCCCCTTGGCCCCGCTCTTGGGCGAGGACTGCCGCAGGAAGTACGGGAAATCGAAACGGGCATACGCGCGCCGGGCTTCCAGCCGCAGGCAGATGTCCGAGAGCAGTTTCTCCAGCGACGAACGCGAAAGCTCCTCGTCCCAGTCCTCCAACGCCTCCACGAAGCGGCTCATGTGCGTGCCCTTGAAATCGGCGGGCAGATCCACCGCGAGGTCCACCCGGGCCACGGTGTGCTGCGTGCCGGACTCCCGGTCGCGCACGACCAGGGGCAGGTGCAGGTGTTTCACGCCCACTCGGTCGACGGGCAGGGGCACCGGGGCCGGATGTTTCTGCACGTCCTCCATCTCGCTTGCTGCCTTCGACGCCATCAGTCGATCTCCTGGCCGGTGGTGGTGAGCACGAGGTGCCCGTTTTTGACGCCCTTGGTGGAAATAAGCTTTTGTCCCAAAGTCTTGATGACCTCGGCCTCACCCTTGAGCACCAGCACCTCCAGACAGTTGTGGTGGTCGAGATGCACGTGCATGGTGGAGAGGATGACCTCGTGGTTGTCGTGCTGCTGCTCGGTGAGGCGCTGCGCCAGACCGCTCTGATGGTGGTCGTAGACCATCGTGAGGGTGCCGGCCACCTCGCCCTCGCAGGTCTCCCACTGCCGCTGCACCAACATGCCGCGGATGAGGTCGCGGATGGCCTCGGAGCGGGTCTGATAGCTTTTTTCCTTGCACAGGGCGTCGAACTTCTCGAGCAGATCGGAATCCAACGACACACCGAAGCGGATGGTTTCTCCCATGGCAGTCTTCCTTTCGTCTCCCGCGGGGTTATACGCGCGAAATCTCGCGCAGATGCACGGTCATGTTCTGGCCGCTCTGGGCCACCTTGGCCGAAAGCGGCGTCTCCACGCGCCAGCCGCGCGCGCGCAGCCGCGCGCAGACGTCGGCGGAAACGCTGCGTTCAGGGTCGGCGATGAGAGCGCGTCCGCCCGGGGCCAACGCATAATCCAAGAACGCGGCCACGGGTTCGAAAAAACGTCGTTCGTAGAGGATGTCCGCGCCGAGGATCACATCGGCCGCGCCGCTGGCGATAGCCGGCCGCCGCCAGTCCATGACCGCGAAGAGCGGCCGGGACGCGCCGGCCGAAAGATTCAGCTCCGCGTTGCGCCGGGCGAAGACAAGCGCCTCGGGCTCGTAGTCGAAACCCAGCACCCGCGCGCCCGCGTCGGCCGCCACAAGGGACGCGAGCCCCAGGCCGCAACCGGCGTCCACGCACGCGCGCCCGGCCACGAGTTCCGGCCGCGCCGCTATGGCCCTGGCCAGCAGCACAGCCGCCGGCCACAGCTCCACCCAGTAGGGCAGGCGCTCGTCGTCCTCCCAGCCGGCCGGAGCCGGCCCCTGGCCCATGGCCTCCCACAGGCTCTCCAGGTCCGACGGACGCGACAGCCGCCACACGCGGCCGCCGACCTCGGTCTCGACGACGCCCGCGGAGGCAGGAGCGCCGTTGGGATGGACGGTTGCCGGATCAGCGGTCTTGAGCGGCATTTTCATGAAGGTGATTATACACTACCCGCGAACGCAGTCAATAATTCGTGGCACGATGGGTGACACCCCGCGTGGGGGCCCGGGGTTTACGAGTTGTCGCCGCCGCCGAAGCCGGAATCGCTCCCGCCGCCGCCGAAGTCGCCCCCACCGCCGGAGAAGCCTCCGTCATCGCCGCCGTCATCACCGCCGCCTCCAAAACCACCACCGCCGAACCCGCCGCCGCCTCGGCCACGGAAGATGTTCGACAGGATGCCCAGGATGAAGCCGAGCAGAAATGACGAGCCGTGGCCGCTCTGCCCGCCGGAGTACTCCCCGGCGTCGTAGCGGGAGCCGTAGCGCCGCCAGAAGAGCTCCAGAGCCAGAACGCCGGCAACGAGGATGAGCATGATGGTGAAGAACAGCGGCGGCCCCGTGCGCGAGCCCGACCGGGGCGGCTGGGGCGGCGCGGGCTGGCCGGAGGCCTCGGGCGCGAGCAGCTGCTCCATGACGGTCACGCTCTCCATCAGCCCCTGGGCGAATTTGCCCTCACGGAACAGGGGCACGGCGATCTGCCGCTGGATGCGCTTGCAGGCCACGTCGGTCAGGCGGTCCTCCACGCCCCGGCCCACCTCGAAACGCACGCGGGACTCGGCCTTGGCCACCAGGATGAGGACGCCGTTGTTCGCGTTCTTCTGCCCCACGCCCCAGGCGCGGGCCACCTTGTTGGCGTAGTCCGGCGCGTCCTCGCCCTGAAGCGATTCGATGGTGAGGATGACGATCTGGTTGCCGGTGGCGGCGGCGAAGCGATGCAGCTCCGCGCCGATGGTGGCCTCCTCCTGGTCGGAGAGCAGGTTGGCGTCGTCCACCACCCAGCGGCCGGCGTTGGCGGGCACGTCCAGCGCGGACGCCGGCCGTGCGAAAAGCGCCGACGCGCAAAGCGTCAGGATAAGCGCCGCGAGAAGCGGCGCGGCGTATCGGCGCGCGCTACGCACTATTTGGCTCCGCTGGCACCCACCGCGGCGGGCGCGGCGGCCGGCGTGGCGGCCGGCGTGCCGAAATCGACCTTGGGCGCGGACTTGGCGGCCTCCTCGGCCTGGAAGACCTGGCGCTGGTTCACGTGAGCCATCAGGGCATTGACCAGGCTGCCGGGGAAGGTGCGGATTTTGACGTTGAGCGCCGTGACGGTGCCATTATAGTTGTCGCGCTCGATCTTGATGCGGTTCTCCGTGCCCTCCAGCTGGGCCATGAGGTCGGAAAAGTGCGCGTCGGCCTTGAGGTCGGGATAGCGCTCGGAGACGACCATGAGCTTGCCCAGCGCGGCGGAGAGCTGGCCCTGGGCGGCGTTGAACTTCTGCAATTTGGACGGATCGGAAAGGGTGCTCGCGTCGAGCTTGATCTGCGTGGCGGCGGCGCGCGCGGCGATGACGCCCTCGAGGGTCTCTTTCTCGT
>JAIMKR010000002.1:337196-345787 GCA_020692325.1 Desulfocurvus sp. | reverse complement strand
GTTCCGCGGCGGCACGCGCAACGCACGGCGAATGCACCGGCTTGCCGGAGCGGTCATCGTTTTCGACGAGATCCAAACCCTACCAGTAAACTGCATGCACCTCTTTTGCAACGCGGTGAACTTCCTGGTTCGGGAATGCGGGACCAGCGTGGTGCTCTGCACGGCCACGCAACCCTTGCTGGACAAACTCGCCCGGCCTGAGCTGGGTATGCTTTCCCTTGGTCCGCGCTGCGAGCTGATGCCTGAACGTGATGCACTTTTCGACCAGCTGAAAAGGACGGAGATTCTCGATGAGACCAAGCCGGGCGGCTGGAGCCTTGCGGAAATCGCCGGTCTCGCCATCAATGAATTGCGACGCGCAGGCAGCTGTCTCGTGGTCGTCAACACCAAGGCCTGGGCGCGCGCGCTGTACGAGGAATGCGCCGACCGGGGCATTGCGCAAGTGCGGCACCTGAGCACGGACATGTGCGCGGCGCACAGGCTGCGCGTGCTGGACCAAATGCGCGCGGATCTCGCCGCCGGGCGGCCGGTGCTGTGCGTCAGTACCCAGCTCATCGAGGCGGGCGTGGACATCAGCTTCGGCGCGGCCATCCGCTTTTTGGCCGGGCTGGACTCCATCGTCCAGACGGCGGGCCGCTGCAACCGCAACGGCGAGGACAAAGGCACTCCTGGCCGGGTGCATGTGATCGACCCAGACCAGGAGAATCTGGGAAGCCTCCGGGAAATCAAGACCGCCCGCGACATAACCTCACGCGTTCTGCGCGAATTCAAGGCGGATCCCGATTCGCTAGGCGGCTCGCTGCTGCATCCCAAAGCCATGGAACGCTACTTCGCCTATGCGTTTTTCGACCGCCGCGACGAAATGGCCTACACGGTCCCGGGGAGCAAGGCCGGCCATACGGACACGCTGTTCAACCTGCTCGCCTGCAATCCGCTCAATCCCGGCAACATGCGCGCGCCGGTCGCCCTGCGCCAATCCTTCGCCTCCGCCGGTGCGCTGTTCACGGTCATCGACGCGCCCACCCAGGGCGTTCTTGTGCCCTACAAAAAGGGAAAGGAGATCATCGCCCAATTGTGCGGCGTGTCCGATCCGCACCAGGCGAAGCCACTATTGCGCCTGGCGCAGCGTTACGCCGTCAATGTTTTTCAGGACAAGTTCGATTCGCTCGACAAGGCGCACGCCGTGCATGAAACCCAGAAGGGCAGCGGCATCTGGTACTTGGACGCCCGGCATTACAGCGGGCGTTTTGGACTTTCCGCCACCGAGGTCGAGGCGATGGCCCCGAATATCTGTTAGGGAGGTGCTTCGTGAAGAACGACATCACATTCCGGCTCACCGGGCGCTACGCCCTGTTCACCGATCCGCTCACGCGCATCGGCGGGGAGAAGTGCTCGTATCACGTTCCCACGTACGAGGCCCTAAAGGGCGTCGCCAAATCGATTTATTGGAAGCCGACCTTCATCTGGTTCATCGACAAGGTGCGGGTGATGCGGCCCATGCGCACTCAGACCAAGGGAGTGAAGCCGCTGGACTACGGCGGCGGCAACAGTCTCGCCATCTACACCTTCCTGGCCGATGTGGAATACCGGGTCCAGGCGCATTTCGAGTGGAACAAGCACCGCCCGGAGCTGGAGCGCGACCGCATCGACGGCAAGCATTTCGAGATAGCACGGCGCTCCCTGGAGCACGGCGGCAGGCAGGACATTTTTTTGGGCACACGCGACTGCCAGGGCTACGTGGAGCCCTGCCGCTTCGAGGAAGGCCAGGGGCAATATGACGGCCTCGACGAACTCGCCTTCGGGCTCATGTTCCACGGCTTCGACTACCCGGACGAGACCGGGGAAAACGTTCTACGCAGCCGGTTCTGGCGGCCGGTCATGCGCCACGGCATCATCGAATTCCCCCGCCCCGAGACCTGCGACATCCGCAAGAACGTGCGTCCGATGACACCGAAGCCCTTCGACAAGGGACGCAACTTTCGCCCGGTGGAAGAGGAGGAAATGCAGTGAGCTGGATGCAGAAGCTCTACGAAACGTATGCGCCCCTTTCCCGCCCGCAAGCGATGACCGGGGGCGGCGGTGGGAAAAGGAAAGGGTTTCTCGTCCCGGGAAGCCACAGCACCGCGCAGACGCACATCGAAATCGTCCTCGACGCCGAGGGAAACTTTGCCAGCGCGAAAGTCATCGACAAGGACGACGCCACCACATTGATCCCGTGCACCGAGGCCTCGGCCACGCGTTCCGGGGCTAGACCGGTACCGCATCCGCTGTGCGACGCTTTGCAATATGTCGCGGCGGACTTCCGCAAGTACGGGGGGGTGGTCACCAGCGGCTTCGCCAAGGAGGACGACCAACCGCACAAGACCTACATGGAGCAGTTGCGCGCGTGGGTGGCGGCCTCGCCACGCCCCAAGACCAAAGTCATCCTCAAGTACCTTGAAGGCGGCACGGTCATCGCGGACTTGGTGCGGCAGCATGTGCTTCCGCTCGATGCGGAAGGAAAGATCGCTTCGGCCAAAACGCCGGAGACGGCGGCGTATCCGATCTGGGCCGTGCTTCCGGCTGGGCAGTCCGCGGACAAGGCCGTGGTGCGCTGGCGGGTGGAGATCCCCGGCGACCTCGCCACCGGTGTTTGGGAAGACCAGACCCTCTTGAACGATTGGTCGGCGTACTACCCCACCACCATCGAGAGAAAGGGACTGTGCATGGTCAACGGGGATGAAGTCTCCCTGGCCAGCCTGCACCCGGCGAAGCTCCGCCACGCCGGCGACAAGGCCAAGCTCATCTCCTCCAACGATTCCTCTGGCTTCACCTATCGCGGTCGCTTCACCGAGGCCGAGCAGGCCTGCGGCGTGGGCTACGAGATCAGCCACAAGGCGCACAGCGCCCTGCGCCAGCTCATCGCCCGGCAGGGATACCGCAATGATACGCAGGTCTTCGTCAGCTGGGCGGTTTCCGGCAAGCCCACGCCGCCGCCGCTTGAGGAATCCTCCGATTGGCTGGATGTCCCAGTCGAATTGAGCGAAGGCGACGCAGCGCCAGCCGGTCCCGACCACACGCGGGACGTCGGCGAGACCTTCGCGCTGCGGCTCAACAAGTACATCGCAGGCTATGCGGTCAAGCTCGACCTCACCGAGTGCATCGTGGTCATGGGGTTGGACTCCGCCACGCCCGGCCGCATGAGCATCATCTACTACCGGGAGCTTCTCGGCTCCGAGTTTTTGGAGCGGCTAAAAAATTGGCACGCGGAAATGGCCTGGCCGCAGCGCGTTTCCGCCAAGCAGCAGGAGCAAGGTAAAAAGCAGGGCCAACCGGCGGAGCCGTGGCGGGCCTGCGCGCCCACACCCAAGGCCATAGCCGAGGCTGCCTACGGGCGTCGGCTGGACGCCAAGCTCAAAAAAGCCACGGTGGAGCGCCTGGTGCCATGCATCATCGACGGGCGGGCCCTGCCGACCGATTTGGTGGAGAGCTGCGTGCGCCGCGCGGCCAACCGGCCCGGCTTCAAAGAGCATTGGGAGTGGGAGCAGGCGCTTGGCGTGGCCTGCGCCATGTACAAGGGACGCCACGCCAGGCATCCCGAGGCTGAACAACGGAGGGTTTACGACATGGATCTGGAATCGAAACGCATCTCGCGTGACTACCTGTACGGACGACTGCTGGCCGTGGCGGAGCACATCGAGGAGATCGCCCTGTACGTGGGCGGCGAAGATCGGCCCACCACGGCGGCGCGGCTCATGCAGCGCTTCGCCGACCATCCATGCTCCACGTGGCGCAATATCGAACTGGCTCTGCAACCTTATATGCAACGCCTTCAGGCTGTACGTGGTGGATTTCTGCACAATATGCGCGCCCTGCTCGACGACATCATTGAGGCTTTCCAGGGTGACGACTTCTCCTCCGTGCAGCCGCTCAGCGGCGAGTTCCTGCTGGGCTACCACTGCCAGCGCCGGGCGTTGAAGCTGGCGGCGGCGGATAGGAAAAACGAAAATCAAACCGAAGGAGCGGAATAATGAGCAGCCTCCAGAACAAAATCGACTTTGCCGTCATCATTACGGTGCAACGCGCCAACCCCAATGGCGACCCCCTCAACGGCAACCGCCCCCGCACGGACTACGACGGCTTCGGCGAAATTTCCGACGTTTGCCTGAAGCGCAAACTGCGCGACAGGCTGCAGGACCAGGGGGAAGCCATCTTCGTACAGTCCGACGACCGCAAAATCGATGGAATGAAGAGCCTCCGCGAACGCGCCGAGGCGGGTTTGACCAAGGAAGAGTGGTCGGATCGGGACAAAACGGCCAAAGCCGCTTGCGCCAAGTGGTTCGACGTGCGCGCCTTCGGCCAGCTGTTCGCCTTCGCTGGGAAAAAGAAGAAGAAGGGCGACGAAGAGGACGGCGACGGCGTCTCCATCCCCATTCGTGGACCGGTCACCCTGCAATCGGCGGTGAGCGTCGAGCAGATCTGCATCTCCAGCATGCAGATCACCAAGAGCGTGAGCAGCGAGGGCGACGGCGTCAAACGCGGCTCGGACACCATGGGCATGAAGCACCGGGTGGATAAAGGCGTTTACGTGGCCTTCGGCAGCATGAACCCGCAGCTGGCGGAGCGCACGGGCTTTTCCGACGCCGACGCCGAGACCATCAAGGGCATCCTACCCCGCCTGTTCGAAAACGACGCCTCGTCCGCCCGGCCGGAAGGCAGCATGGCCGTGGTCAAGGTCATTTGGTGGCGGCACGACTGCAAGGCCGGTCAGTACTCGTCGTACAAGGTCCATCACAGCCTCGTGGTGACCCCCGACGCCAGCTATCAACTGACCAATCTGCCCGGTTTGGCCCCGGAGGAGATCGACGGATTCTAGCCATGTACGCCGAGGACGATCTGCTGCCGCTCTCGGGCTTGCAGCATTTGCTGTACTGCGAGCGGCAGTGCTCGCTCATCCACGTGGAAGGGCAGTGGGCCGAGAATCTGTTCACGGCCGAGGGCGAAGTGAACCACGAGCGCGTCCATGCCGGCGGCGAACGATCCGAGCCCGGCCTGCGCACGGCGTTCTCCCTGCGCCTGCGCTCGCTGGCGCTTGGCCTCTCCGGCGTGGCCGACGTGGTGGAGTTCCGACGATCGTCCCCCGGCGCACCCTGGCTACCCTTCCCCGTGGAGCACAAGCGCGGCCGGCCCAAAAGCCACGACGCCGACCGCGTGCAGCTCTGCGCCCAGGCCATGTGTCTGGAGGAAATGCTCGATGTGGATATTCCCGCCGGTGCGCTGTTCTACGGCAAAACGCGTCGCAGGCAGGACGTGGCCTTCGACGCGGCGCTGCGCGACACGACGGCCCGGACCGCGACGCGCTTCCACGAACTCGTGGACGCCGGCGTGACGCCCCGGGCGCGGTACGACGCCAAACGCTGCGACGCCTGCTCGCTCATCCACGTGTGCCAGCCGAAAACGGCGGGAGCGGGGCGCAGCGTGCGCGCCTATCTGGCGACCGCCATCGCCGGGGAGGAACTCGAATGAAGAAGCTGCTGAACACCCTGTTCGTCACCCGGCAGGGCGCGTCCGTGGTCAAGGAAGGCGAGAACGTGCTCGTGCGCGAGGGCGAGGAGACGCTCTTGCGGGTGCCCGTGCATGGTCTGGGCGGGCTCGTCACCTTCGGACAGGTGTGGTGCAGTCCGCAACTGCTCTTCATGTGCGCGGAGCGCGGCGTGGGCGTGAGCTTTCTCTCGGAGAACGGACGGTTCTGGGCGCGCGTGGCCGGGCCGGCCAGCGGCAACGTGTTGCTGCGCCGTCAGCAGTTCCGCTGGGCCGACGATGGCGGGAAAAGCGCCTCCGTCGCGCGCGACATGCTCACGGGAAAACTCGCCAACTCCCGGCAGGTGCTGCTGCGCGCGCGGCGCGATCACGGCGACGTGACAAACGTTTCAACCCTCGATAGCGCCGAGCGGCACATGGCCGACTGTTTGTCGCGCCTGCCCGCCGCCGCCACGCTCGACGAATTGCGCGGCATCGAGGGTGAGGGCGCGAACGCCTACTTCGGCGCGTTCGACGCGCTCATCACCGTTCAAGACGCGACGTTGCACTTCACCACGCGCAGCCGGCGGCCGCCGCTCGATCCGGTGAATTGTCTGCTGTCGTTCCTGTACACACTGCTCGCGCACGACGCGCGCTCCGCTCTGGAGGGCGTGGGGCTCGATCCAGCGGTGGGCTTCCTGCATCGCGACCGGCCGGGGCGGCCGAGCCTGGCGCTGGATTTGATGGAGGAACTGCGGCCGGTGCTGGCCGACCGCGTGGCGCTGAGCCTGATCAACCTGGGACAACTGCGCCCCCGCGACTTCCGCCACGAGGAAGGCGGCGCGGTGCTGCTCACCGATGATGCGCGCAAGCAGGGGCTCGTGGCCTATCAGAAGCGCAAGCAAGAGGAAATCATGCATCCGTACCTGCGCGAGAAAGTGGAAATAGGTTTGCTGTGCCATGTGCAGGCGCTTTTGCTGGCCCGGCACATCCGGGGCGACATGGACGGCTACCCGGCCTTTTTGTGGCGGTAGCGGCGGGAGGAACGCGCAATGATGGTGCTGGTGAGTTACGACGTGCGCATGAGCGATGAGAAGGGCGCACGGCGTTTGCGGCGGGTGTCGAAAATTTGCAAGGACTTTGGGCAGCGCGTGCAGTTCTCGGTGTTCGAGTGCATCGTGGACCCGGCACAGTGGGCGCGGCTGCGCGCGAAGTTGGAAAGCGAGATCGACCCGGAGCAGGACAGCCTGCGCTATTATTTTCTGGGCAGCAATTGGCGCAAACGTGTGGAGCACGTGGGCGCGAAACCGTCGCTCGACCTGGAAGGGCCACTCGTGATTTAGGGGACCCTGGGACCTTGCGCGAACCCCAAGCGCGCCGGAAAAACCCGGGGGGGTCGCGTTTTGGCTAATACTCTAAATTCGTTATTTTTTCGCAGAGCGCTCATTGGACTTTACGAGAAAAGGTCTTCAAATGGGCGAGGTTCGCGCAACCCGCCCCGCAAAACGAGTCAGGCCAAGGCTTTCGTGGCCTGACAGTCGCCCCCCACGCGGGGGCGTGGATTGAAACTATGGCGAGGATGCGGAAGAGGAGCTGGACTGCGGTCGCCCCCCACGCGGGGGCGTGGATTGAAACGAGGTCACGGTGCAAGGCTGGCGGCAGGGCGACGGTCGCCCCCCACGCGGGGGCGTGGATTGAAACATTCGAAGTGCTCTATGCACAGCTTGCATTTGATGTCGCCCCCCACGCGGGGGCGTGGATTGAAACAGCTAGAAAATTTGGGAACCGGCGGCGGTCTTAAAGTCGCCCCCCACGCGGGGGCGTGGATTGAAACAATATAATCGTCAAGTAAATCGTCAAGATCAGCTAGTCGCCCCCCACGCGGGGGCGTGGATTGAAACATGCTTAACGTGCCTCTCACGGACCATGCGCGGCGTCGCCCCCCACGCGGGGGCGTGGATTGAAACCTGCTCCGCCGCGCGCTGGATCGTATCGCGCACGTCGCCCCCCACGCGGGGGCGTGGATTGAAACGCCGCCGAGGAAAGGGAGGTGGCGTGATGGAAGTGTCGCCCCCCACGCGGGGGCGTGGATTGAAACAGGATGCCTGGCTGAACAAGTCCAAGCCCATGAAGTCGCCCCCCACGCGGGGGCGTGGATTGAAACTTGAATATACTCTCACGCCATACGAGCGCGCCCTCGTCGCCCCCCACGCGGGGGCGTGGATTGAAACCACGCCGTCTGCGCCGCATCCTTGAGCTGCACCTGTCGCCCCCCACGCGGGGGCGTGGATTGAAACCTTAACTTGGCCCTCGATCTCCTCCCTGACGGAGAGTCGCCCCCCACGCGGGGGCGTGGATTGAAACTGCAAGATGATGTTCATCACTCGCTTGGTCGCGATCGTCGCCCCCCACGCGGGGGCGTGGATTGAAACGTCTCGACCTTCGACGACCTGCACCACGTGCTTTTGTCGCCCCCCACGCGGGGGCGTGGATTGAAACAGCTATGCGGACGCCCAGTGCCCCTACACTGGCGCGTCGCCCCCCACGCGGGGGCGTGGATTGAAACACCGCCAACGCTGTTTCCGACGTCGTCACCCTTGGGTCGCCCCCCACGCGGGGGCGTGGATTGAAACCCTTCCGAGCCGATGGTGATGGCCGGCGACTCCAGTCGCCCCCCACGCGGGGGCGTGGATTGAAACTTGAGCGCCTCGACGTCAAGCTATATGGTCCGGGTCGCCCCCCACGCGGGGGCGTGGATTGAAACACCAACGACAAGACGACCAATAGTGATGCCAAGCAGTCGCCCCCCACGCGGGGGCGTGGATTGAAACACGGTGCCAAGGGTGAGGTCGAGGGTAGCCGCGCCGGTCGCCCCCCACGCGGGGGCGTGGATTGAAACGGCCATCTCACTGCCTCGTTGCGGGCTTGCCGCGGTCGCCCCCCACGCGGGGGCGTGGATTGAAACATCGGCTCCATCACCTTGCGCGACGACGGCCACGGGTCGCCCCCCACGCGGGGGCGTGGATTGAAACGTCCGGCCCCGCGCGCGACGCCGGGTCGGGCAAGTCGCCCCCCACGCGGGGGCGTGGATT
>JAIMKR010000002.1:337057-337162 GCA_020692325.1 Desulfocurvus sp. | reverse complement strand
GCGCGTCGCCCCCCACGCGGGGGCGTGGATTGAAACGGCAGCGAGACCGACGACGGTCGGCGCATCAGCCCGTCGCCCCCCACGCGGGGGCGTGGATTGAAACAG
>JAIMKR010000002.1:281330-337018 GCA_020692325.1 Desulfocurvus sp. | reverse complement strand
CCCCACGCGGGGGCGTGGATTGAAACTCCTCATCGCCTATAGTGTCGCTCCGGTAGGCGGGGTCGCCCCCCACGCGGGGGCGTGGATTGAAACTTTTGCCGCTCATCGCCTCGCGTCGATTGCGGGGTCGCCCCCCACGCGGGGGCGTGGATTGAAACCCGCCAGGGCTATAAAATGCGCCCATTACGCCACCGTCGCCCCCCACGCGGGGGCGTGGATTGAAACGTGAAGATCGGAAAAAACTTCATCAATAGATTGTGTCGCCCCCCACGCGGGGGCGTGGATTGAAACGATGATTCGACAAATTTTTATGCAAATCGTCTTGTCGCCCCCCACGCGGGGGCGTGGATTGAAACCATGATGTCGCCGGGGACTATCTCCAAGATGCAGTCGCCCCCCACGCGGGGGCGTGGATTGAAACGAGCCTTCAGCTTGCCACGAACGCAGTCTTGAAGTCGTCGCCCCCCACGCGGGGGCGTGGATTGAAACTGGAGGTCGGTCAGATCTTCGGCGGAGAGAGTGGGTCGCCCCCCACGCGGGGGCGTGGATTGAAACCACGTTACACACGCTACGCAAGTACGCCTCCACGCCAGTCGCCCCCCACGCGGGGGCGTGGATTGAAACGGCGATCAGGCCACCGGCGGCACCGGCGGCGCTCATGTCGCCCCCCACGCGGGGGCGTGGATTGAAACGGAACCGCCTGATTGCCCTTGCGCTGGATGCCTTGTCGCCCCCCACGCGGGGGCGTGGATTGAAACCACTGGCCCGAACGAGAGTTGTTGAAGCACTTGATGTCGCCCCCCACGCGGGGGCGTGGATTGAAACTAACGTACGGCCGCAATGCGCGCAGACCCCAGCGCGTCGCCCCCCACGCGGGGGCGTGGATTGAAACTACGATCAGCTCCCGCCCGATCCGCAGGAGGCGGGTCGCCCCCCACGCGGGGGCGTGGATTGAAACTCTCCGAGATAGCTGCCAAGGCTGCCCAGAATCAGGTCGCCCCCCACGCGGGGGCGTGGATTGAAACAAGCGACCAGTCAACTCGATAATGGCTGGGTAGAAATCGCCCCCATGAAACGGACAGGCATCGCGCGCGCAGGATGGCGCGTGTTACCGGGCGGGCAGCAGATTGCGCAGAACCTTGAGGATGTTCTTGGGTTGCAAGGCGATGCGGAGACCGCTTCCCGGGGTGCAGCGGACGATCTCGCGGACATACGAAAAATAGCCGGCATTCGACCGGTTGTGCTTCAGAATCTTGTAAGCGTTGTCCTTGCCCTTGCGATAGGTGTAGCGGATAACCCACGATCGCAAAAAGGACTTCTCCACTTTGGAATCCACCACGGCCCCGGCCCGCAACGGCGCGGAGAACGTGATCGTGTCGTCGATGAAGTCCTCGACGCTGATCGCACTGCTCACGTTGCCACCGTGGCGGCGGCGAACCATCGCCTCGCAGGGGATCGAGCCCGCGTGTCCGGTCAGCATCAGGCGCAGAAGGGATTCGAGGTCCGCGGAGATGATGTCGTGCTGGTAGAAGCCGATCCGCACGGCCATATCCCGCCGGTAGAGCGTTGAGCCGTGGAAAGGGAAATACCGTCCCTCCAGCATGGCCTCGTAGGCCTCGGCTGGGGGGTAGATCCGTTCCTCGCCGCTGTTGGCCCTGCTGGGCTTGAGGCGGCCCTCAGGCGACAAATCGACGAACACCCCGGAAACCATGACCAGCTCGGGATGCGCCTCGACGAGCCGCACGGCCTGCTCGATGAAGGTCGAATCGACGAAGTAGTCGTCTCCGTCCAGATTCAGGACCCAGTCCCCCCGGGCCCGCTCGTAGAGGGTCTTCTGATAGTTCGCCACGCGTCCGAGATTGGTCTCGTTGCGGCAGACCCGGACGCGGGGATCGTCCGCATAGGCGGCCAGAACGTCCAGGCACGCCCCGGCGGTGGAATGGTCGTCGGCGATGACGACTTCCAGGTTCGGGTAGGTCTGCGCCAGCGCGGAGTCGACGGCCACGGGCAGGAAGTCCGGCTGGTTGTACGTCGGAATCATGATGCTGACGAACGGACGTCCGGTATTCATGGCCTACGAAGTGTTACGGGGTTGAGACCGAAGGGCGGTGAGGAGCGCGCCGTCAGCGGCCTTACGCGGTCGCCGAGGCCAAGTCGGGGCGCCGGAGCCGGTTTTCCATGAGCTTGACGGCAACGTCCAGCGCTTTCTCCGGCTCCAGCTTCACCAGGCACTCCAGCGTCCTCAGCCGACAGGTATTCTCGTTGCAAGGACAGCCCTTGGGCCAATTGTAAACGCTGGCGTGCTCCGGGGAGGGATAGAGCCACCCCAGCGAAGTCGCGCCCTGAATGGTCAAGGAAGGGGTCCCCACTGCGACGGCCAAGTGTCTCGGTGCGGAGCAATTGCCGACGTGCAGGGTCGCCAGCCGCTGAACGGCCGCCATTTCCCGGATCGACAGCATGGAGTCGGGCACGACGGCTGCGTCGCCAGCCAACTCCGCCACACGTTGGGCCTGGGGCAGCTCTCCGGGGCCATAGACAATCACAGCCCGTAGCGTGGGGTACCTGTCCCGGAGCAGTCGTATCAACGCCGCGAAGTGATCTTCCGGCCACCGGCGCGTCTCGCGTTGATGGCTCGGATCGACGGTGATGAACGGCGCGGTCAGGCCGTACCGCCGGACAAACGCCTCGGCAAAGGCTTTTTCCCCATCCGTCAGGAACAGTTCCGGCCTTTCCCCGTTCCAGGTGATGCCCAATGGGCGCAAGACGCTCGCCTTGCTTTGGGCCGCGTACCCGTTAAGCATCGGCATCCAGTGCGTGTACAAGGGGCGGTTGTACCACGGAGGCGAATAGGTCAGCTTGATGGGCGCGTGGGAGAACAGCACGACCCACTTGCAACGCGGCAACTGTTGGAAATCGACGATCAGGTCGTAGTCGTCGCGCCCGACCTGTGCGTAGAATCGCAACGCCTTGAATGGATTGCTCAACGCGGCTTTGTCGATGGCCCGGATGCGCTCGATATGCGGATTGTTCTCCAGCACCGGCACGCACTTCTTTTCCGTGAGCACGTGCACAGCGGCCTCGGGGAAACGTTCCGCGAGCAAACGGATGGCGGGAGTGGACAGCAACACGTCGCCGATCTGCCGCAATTGGCAGACCAGGATGCGCTTCGGATGGATGGGCGAGAGGATATTCTTCATTGAATCTTCTGGATCGGACCACGTGGCCCGGAAAAGCCTCATATTTTGTGGGTCAGCGCGGGACGCTGCGCCAAGCGGCCACACAACGGTTCCACAGCACGCGCCACGCGGGGTATCGTTTCAACTGGTGGTTGTACCTTCGCAGAAATCGGACGGTGTCGGGCTCCTCGCCCTCCAGGAGCAGGGACCGCATGGTCCGCAAATCGTCGTCTTCGAGTTCGAGCCCTCGGCATTCCGGGCGGCTCAAAATGTCTTTGGCCGCCACGAAAAATCGCCGCCGGTCCGAAAGGCTTCCCCAGGTCGCGGCCCAGGCGTACGCGCCAACGATCGCCGGAAAGTCCCAACGGGGGAACCTGTACGCCAGGATCTCCCGGTTTCCGGTTTCATGCAGGCATCGCATCATGCCCGCGTGCGCCTGCATGTCATGAAACATCTCCCGGGGATTGCGCCTGCCCTGCAGGGATCCCCGATGCCGCCGGTACTTCACGAGCGGGACGGTGCCGAGCGTGATCTTTTCGGACCGCGCCAGGGCGCACAGCAGAAACTTCTTGTCGTCGTGGCCGATGAACGGCTCGAAAAGCAGTCCCTTGTCCGCGACGAACTCCCGCCGGAACACCCAGGACGCGAAATGCTGTGCGGACCAGATCTCCCGCGTCCGCGCAAAGGTGACGTCACGCAGCGGGGGGTCGGGACAAAACTCATTCATGACCTTTTCCCGTCCCCCCTTGAGGGACATGCGCAGGCCACGAACCAAGTCGCTTTGGCAGGAGGCGATGAGCGTCGCCATTTTCCCCAGACCCTCCGGACAAAGGAGATCGTCCTGATCGAGAAAAACGAGATAGTCGCCCGAGGCATGCTCGAGGGCCGTATTCCGCGCGGCGAACGGTCCTCCGTGATTTTCCGTGTGGGAAAACAACCGGATGTTCCCGTGATCCGTCATATGCCGCCGGACGATGTCCAAGGATCGATCCGTGGAATTGTCGTCCACGACGAGGATTTCGCTGTCCCCGTACGATTGTTCCAAGACGGAAGCGAGGGTCTCTTTCAGGAAAAGGGCCCCATTGTACACGGGGATAATTATGGAGAACAAAGGAGATGGCATATCCTGGCAAAAGCTATCCCAACTCCATCGGAAAGTACACACGTTCATCCGATCGAAGCCGGGGACGCCCCGCCGGTTCTCCCCGGTCCCATCAATACCAGGAGGGTCTCCCGGTTGACGTGGGTTGAGCGATACGGCGGTGCATGCCGCCGGCTTCGCATTGCCCAGGTTTGAGCGGGCCGCACGAGGTTATGGGTCGCCGCCGTTCCGCGACAACCAGGGGAGCGCCGCCGTCAACGCCACGAGCGGCGCATCCCAAAACGCCGAAGCGAGCCAAACAGGACAGCGCAGACGCCCGCCACGGGAGGCACGGGTGGCAGGCGCAGGACGGTGGGACTCTCCGCCGAAGGGATTCCCCCGCTTCCTCACGCCGGTTCAGCCCAGCAGACCGCGTTTGCCCAGGCCAAGGGCGGCGTACAAGCGCTTCATGTCCAGGTGCTGACGCAGGACCGTGGCGAGCCGGTTCAAAGCGGGCTCCAGGCCGAAACGGGTCTGCGGCGCTCCGAGAGGGGCCAGCCCGCGCGCCCGGCGCAGATCATCGACAAAAGCGCGACGAAAGACATCGGCGTCGAACACGCCGTGCAGATAGGTTCCCCAAACGCGCGGAAATCCGCCGGAGGCGTAAGCGGCATCGTCCAGCCCCCAAGTCAGGGCCCGGCCCTCGGCGGTGGCGAGCAGAACCGTCGCGCAGCCACCGGATTCGAGAACCGTCTCGCCGTGGTGGATTTCGTAACCGGCGATGTCCCATCCGGTGCGCGGGTCGCGCAAGGAGACACGCGTGAGCATCTTCTCGGGCTTGAGTTCCGTGACGAGCGGCAGCAGACCGAAACCCTCCACCGAACGCTGATCCGGCCCCAACAACGATTCCAGCCCCAGCGGGTCCTCCACGTGGTGGCCAAGCATCTGCAACCCGGCGCAGACGCCCACGATACGCGTATGCTCCGGCAAGGCGCGCAGGGCGGCGGCGAAGCCGGCCCCGCGCAGGGTGCGCATGTCCTCGATGGTGTTCTTGCTGCCAGGCAGAATGACGGCGTCCGGCTCGCCGAGTTCAAGGGCGTTGGTCACCAGGCGCAGACGCACGTCCGGTTCGGCGGCCAGCGGATCCAGATCGTTGAAGTTGGAGACGCGCTGCGGGACCACAACGGCGACATCCAGCGTTTCCGGCATCTTGCCGTTTCGATCCGCAACCATGTTGGAGAGACCGAGGGAATCCTCCTCCGGCAAGGCCAGATCGGCCAGCCAGGGCACCACGCCCAGCACCGACCGCCCCGTGCGGCGGTAAAGAAAGTCCAGCGCGGACGCGAGGATGGAGGCGTCGCCCCGGAACTTGTTCAGCACATGGCCCACCACCAGCGCCCGTTCGGAGGCGTCGAGGATGTCGAAGGTGCCGGTCAGGGCGGCGAACACGCCGCCGCGGTCGATATCGCCCACGAGGACGACCTTGGCACCGGCGTGGGCGGCCATGCGCATGTTCACGATGTCGTGCTCACGCAGATTCACCTCCGCTGGCGAGCCCGCGCCCTCCAGCACCATGACCTCATGCTCGGCGGCGAGGGAATCGTAGGCCCGCGTGACCGCCTCCCAGGCCTCGGGTTTGTAGGCGTAATACTCGCGCACGCTCATGGTCCCCACCGGCCGGCCCAGCACCAGCACCTGGGAGCCGGTGTCGCCCGTGGGCTTGAGCAGCACAGGATTCATACGCGCGTCCGGCGTCAACCGGCAGGCCTGAGCCTGCGTGGCCTGCGCGCGGCCGATCTCCCGACCGCCATCGGCCGACGGCGCGACGAAGGAATTGTTGGACATGTTCTGCGCCTTGAAGGGCGCCACGTCGAAGCCGTCCTCCAGCAATATCCGGCAGATGCCCGCCGCCAGCACGCTTTTGCCCGCGTTGGAGCACGTGCCCTGGATCATGAGCGCCGGCGTTTTTTTGCGCTCAACCACCGCCGGGGCCTTCACCACGCCGGAAAAACGCGCCAGGGCGTCCACCAGACGGGCGTTCTCGGCCCGCGTGCGCACGGCCACGCGGAAATAGCTGTCATCCAGGCCATCGAAATTGGCGCACAGGCGCACGGCCAGTCCCTCGGACAACAGGCGCTCGAAAAGCGGCCCCGCGCTCATGCCTACGCGGTCCAACCGGCAAAGCAGAAAGTTGGCCGCGCCAGGGAACACGCGCAGGCCGGGGATCTCCCGCAGGTCCGCCGTCAACTTTTCGCGAAGGTCCGCCACCTCGCGCACGGTCCGCTCGCGGTACTCGCCGTCGCGCAGGCAGCGCGCCCCAACCACCTGGGACAACGCGCCCACGTTCCACGGCGGCAGCCCCACCCGCAGCCGCCGGGCGTTGTCCGGCGAGGCGAAGGCCAACCCCAGCCGCAGCCCCGGCACCGCGTAAAATTTGGTCATGGAGACAATCGTCACGACGTTGTCCGGCCGCTGGCGCACCAACCGGCCGGCCCCGCCATTGGCCTCGTCCTCGATGCCTGGCACAAAGTCGGCGAAGCTCTCGTCCACCAGGAACAGGCACTTTGGAAACGCCCGCGCCAGATCACGCACGTGCCGCGCCGGAACACACACGCCCGTGGGATTGTTCGGGCTCGTGAGCAGCACCAGCGCCGGCGTCTCCAGCATCCGCGCCAACGCCTCCAGATCCGGCGCGAAGCCATCGCGCGCGGAGCATGTCAGCCGCTCCACCGAAAGTCCGGCCTGACGGCAGCAGCGATCCAAATCCACATACGCAGGCACGGGGATCACCGCCCTTTTGAGCCCCTGCCGCGCCGCCAGGGCGCAGACCGCCGGCAAAAGCTCGCTCGCCCCGCTGCCAGCAACGGCCTGCGTGGGCCAGACCTTGTAGCGTTCGCACGCGGCCAGCGTCAGCTCGCTCGCCTCCTGGTCGGGATAATGCGCCACCTGCCCAAGCGCCCCGGCCACGGCCTCCGCCAGCCATGCGGGCGGTCCCAACGGGTTGAGACTCGCCGAAAAGTCCACAAGTTCCTCCGGCCGCACGCCGGCGTGCCCGGCCAACCGGCGCACGTCGCCGCCATGGACGTAACGATCGGGGTCGGCCACGCCGACAGTCAGGCCGGCCATGAGTCCCGCTGATGCTGTATTCTGAGGCATGGGCGCTCCTTGGCGAAATGACGGATATCGCTTCCGCCATCGTGTAGCCCGGATGCTCCCGCCGGGCAAGATGCGCGACGCAAATTGGGGCCCGCCACGACACCGTGCCCCCAAAACATGCTCCGCAGGCCAAGGGGCTATCCAGCCCCTTGGGACCCCGGTCATGAAAACCAAATTTCCCCTATACGCAGGGGGCCGGGGAGCGCGCAGCTCACCGGTCGCCGGAGGCATTCCCGACGCCACGACATCGTGCCCTGAAAACATGCTCCGCAGGCCAAGGGGCTATCCAGTCCCTTGGAACCCCGGTCATGAAAACCGAATTCCCCCTATACGCAGGGGGCCGGGGAGCGCGCAGCTCACCGACTGCCGGAGGCATTCCCAACGCCACGGCATCACTGCATATTCCTACGCCCCCTCGAACACGCCGTCGTACCGGCCATAGCCCTCGGCTGCGAGCTGTTCGCGGGGAATGAAGCGCAGGGCGGCGGAGTTCATGCAGTAGCGCAGACCGCCGGCCTCGCGCGGCCCGTCGTCGAAGACATGCCCAAGGTGGTTGCCGGAATGCCAGGCCAGGACCTCCGTGCGGGGCGTGAGCAGGGTGTGGTCCAGCCGGGTGACGATGTTACCGGGCAGAAGCGGACGGGAGAAGCTGGGCCAGCCGGTGCCGGAGTCAAACTTATGGATGCTGGCGAAGAGTGGCGCGCCGCTCACGGGATCGACGTAGAGGCCGGGCCGGTGCTCATCGAAATAGGCGTTGCGGAAGGGCGGCTCGGTGCCGTCCCGGCGGACGACGCGAAAGGCATCGGGACTGAGCCGGGCCCGGGCGAAAACGTCGTCGAGGGAGGCGGGGGCGAGTCTGGGGGTGAAGGCGAAGAGAGGATCGGCCGCGCCCTTGCCCCACAGACGCTCCAGGGTGGCGTCGCGGCCGCAGCCCAGACGGTAAAGATGGTAGCGACGCGGATTGCTGCGGCTGAACCCCTGGTGACGCGCCTCGGCCGGGTAGAACGGCCCGGCGGGCAGAATGCGCGTGACTACCGGCCGGCCGTCGGCGAGAGACGAGGGAGCGGCGGAAAGCGCGTCGAGAGCCGCATGGGCGTCCCGTTCCTGAGCTGCGTCGATGGGGAAGACGGCGGTGCGGTATTGCGTGCCGTAGTCACAGAACTGCCCCTCGGGGTTGTAGGGATCGATGCGGCGTAAAAACCAGTTCACCAGGGCGCGATAGTCCACGAGTTCGGGATCGAAACGCAGCTCCACGGCCTCCAGGTGGCCGGTATCCCCTTCGCAGACCTGATCGTAGGAGGGTTGGGACACATGGCCGCCGCTGTAGCCGGAAATGGCGACAAGCACGCCGGGCAGGCGCCGGGCGTCGGCCTCCAGGCACCAGAAACAACCACCGGCGAAAACGGCTCGGGGAAAGGCGTCGAGGTTCATGCGTCCTCCTTATATTTTAAAGAGGTAGGGCCGGCAGTGGCGAAGTCAACGTCCGGCGCGGCTGTTGACAAATCCGGGCCGAGCGTCAATATCCCGACCGCGCCCGTTCGGACGTCCAAGCAATGGGGAGGAAACATGGCCGGAAAATGGCGGCTCACCATCGACGAAGGCTTCAGCGCCTCGCACCAGCTGCGCAACTACAACGGAAAATGCGAACACCTGCACGGTCACAACTTCGGCGTGAGTGTGGAGGTGGAGGGCGAGACTCTGGATCCCGACGTGGAACTGCTGGTGGACTTCGGCGTGCTCAAACGGGTCACCCGCGAAGCGGTGGCGGGGCTCGACCACACGCATCTGAACGACCTGCCGGCCTTCGCCGAGCGCAATCCCTCCAGCGAGAACATTTCCCGGCACCTGTACCGGGAAATCAAGGCGCGGCTGACCCCGCTGGCCCCGCAGGCACGGCTGCGCAGCGTCAGCGTGTCCGAGAAAGGCACCTCGCGCGCGACGTATTTCGAGGATTAGCCGTGCGCCTGCTGCTGCAACGCGTGACGCGGGCGGCGGTGGAGGTCGAAGGCCACCGCGTGGGGGAAATCGGCCAGGGGCTGCTGGCGCTGGTGGGCTTCGGCCAGACCGACGGCCCGGAGCTGCCGGAGTCGCGCATCTGGAGCGCCATGCTCGCCAAGGTGCTCGACCTGCGCGTCTTTCCCGACGACGCGGACAAGTGCAATCTGAGTCTGCGTGACACGAGGGGCGGCCTGCTGGTCGTTTCGCAATTCACGCTCTACGCCGAGACGCGCCGGGGCCGCCGGCCATCGTTTTCCAACGCCGCGCCGCCCGAAGTGGCGCATCCCCTCTACGACCGGCTGACCTCCGAGCTTTCGCGCGCGTGCCCGGGCCCCTTCGCCCAGGGGATCTTCGGCGCCGAGATGCTGCTCGACTTCGTCAACTGGGGCCCGGTCACCCTTCTGCTCGACTCCTCCGACTACGTTTAGCCCGCCATCGTTCACAAAATCGAGTTCCCAACGACGATTCGTTTTTGAAATCCATATATCAAGAAACAAAATACCGCTTTCGCAAGTATCTTTTTTGCGTTTTCGGACAACTTGAAGCGCTTTCTTACTGGAATTTTGAAATTGAAATTCCTTATCCTGTTCTACCATTCAGTGATGAATATTACGTACATTTCCCTTGCAGGATAAACAATAGTTAGCATTTTTTAATTTGTGGTATCAACCTGGAATACAAACTGAACAAAAATTTGCTTAAGTAAATTTTCGCGTGTAAGTAGTTTGGGTCGTGTAACCATGCGATTGAATAAATGCTTTTTAATATTCAAAAGCAACAAATCCCGCAAGGACGGCCAGCACCATACCCAATGGAAGTCGATCACAAACACAACATAAATAATAATGTATTAAATAATAAATATAATTGCATTACACCAATTGTACTGTATGACACGACGCTTAAGTTTGAGTGTCAACGTATAAATATTCGCGAGATGTCGCTGGACTCAATCCTCAATGCAACAGAACTACGACTACAGTATAACAAAGAAAGTGACATGTTTCTATTCTGCATGCCCTTGCTGGGTCGTATCCGCATCAACGATGGGATCGACGAATATATCTGCGATGCCGAGCAACATTGCGCCATGCTTTTCGGACCGGAGTCGGCGACGGTGATTCTCGACGCCGGTTCCAACACCCTGTTGCTCATGGGCGACAGGAGCAAGGTCATCAGGGCCTTGAATCAACGCTCCGGCTGCGACAACCTGCCCCCCCTCGCCTTCCGCAACCCGATGAACCGCGACGACCCCGGTCCCGCCTTTTTTTGCAGCGTTCTCGACCACACCATCGACATTTTCAGTAGGAATCCCCGCGTCGCCGGCTCTCCCGTGCTGGCCGCCCAGTACGAGGAAATGCTGCTCACGGCCATGTTCACCTGCCTGCCCCATAGTTGCAGTCGGCTGTTGGAGACCCTGCCCGCCCCGCAAAGCGTGCCCCGGGTGGTGCGCCTGGCCGAGGAGCACATCAAGGCCAACGCCGAGAAGCCCCTGCGGCTGGGCGACCTCGCCCGGGTGACGGGCATGAGCGTGCGTTCCATACAGGCCGCGTTCAAACGCTACCGAGGCTACCCCCCCACAGAATACCTGCGCCGCTGCCGTCTGAACAAGGCCCGGCGCATGTTGCTGAACGCCGGGCCGGACACCACGATCCTCTCCGTTGCCTTCGCCTGCGGCTTCGCCTCGCAAAGCAATTTCTGCAAATGTTACCGCAAACAATATGGAGAACGGGCCATGGACACGTTACGACACGGACCTTAGCCTCCACGCGATCATATTGACTAAGGAAGGCTTGCGGGGGAGCCCCCCCCATGATTGTTGAGAGAACCTGTCTTGCATCCGCAAGCATTCGGGAGTCACCATGCAGTTTTTTTCGCAGATGAAAACCGGCGTCAAATTGATTCTCTTCACATTACTGCTCGCCTCCTGCACCGTCGGTGTCACGCTATATAGTCACAATGGCATGAACACCGTGACGCATTTATCCGATGACCTTTATGAACATGAATTGCTATCGATGGTCGCCATGTCGAATTTCAACGAGGCCGTGCTCAAAAGCTCCCGCGCCGAGAAAAACATCATCGCCTGCAACGACAAAAACCAACTCGATGAAATGTATAGTCTTTACCAGGAACGGCGAGGAAAAACGCTGAAAGCGCTCGACGCCACGACGCCTTTCTTTGTGTCTGCCGAGGGGAAACAGGAATACGTCAAGCTGAAAGATCTGTTCGGAAAGTGGCTGGCCATACACGACAAGGTGGCCAAGCTCGGCAACTCCACCGATCCCGCGCAGACCGCCGAGGCTCTGCGGATCTCCACCTCCGAGGGCCGGCAGGCGGCCACCGATCTGGAAAAGGAGATCGATGACATCAACAACATGCGCTCGCAGCGGGCCAAACAGCAAAACCTCACCATCAGCAGCACCGCCTCCAACATCACCTCCACCTCCATCGCCACCTGCATCGTCTGCGTCATCATCGGCATGACGCTCGGCATCCTCATCACCCGCACCCTTCTGCGCCAGTTGGGCGACGAGCCCTCCGCCCTGGCCGCCACGGCCCAGCGCATCGCCGAGGGCGACCTCGACGTGGCTTTCGACGAGAAACGTCCGGCCGTCGGCGTGTTCGGCGCCATGAAGGGAATGCTCGCCACGCTCAAGGGCAAAATCCAGGAGGCCCAGCAAGAAAGCGCCGAGGCAGCCAGACAGACCAAGCTCGCCGAGGAGGCCATGAGGGAGGCCCACGCGGCCAAGGCCGCCGCCGAACGCGCCCGGGCCGAGGGCATGCTCGCCGCCGCCGACAAGCTGCAGGTCGTGGTGGAGCGCCTCACTTCCGCCTCGGAGCAGCTTTCCGCCCAGGTGGAGCAGTCCAGCCGCGGCGCGGAGCAGCAGTCCCAGCGCGTCACCGACACCGCCACCGCCATGGAGGAGATGAGTTCCACAGTGCTTGAGGTGGCCAAGAACGCCAGCCAGGCGGCCGAAACCTCGGACTCCGCGCGTCAAAAGGCCAATGCCGGCGCCACCGTGGTCGACGAGGCGGTCAAAAGCATCGGCGAGGTCGAACGGCAGACCCTGGTGCTCAAGGAGGACATGGGCACGCTCGGCAAGCAGGCCGACGACATCGGACAGATCATGAACGTCATCTCCGACATCGCCGACCAGACCAACCTGCTGGCGCTCAACGCCGCCATCGAGGCCGCCCGCGCCGGAGAGGCCGGACGTGGATTCGCCGTGGTGGCCGACGAGGTGCGCAAGCTGGCGGAAAAGACCATGGCCGCCACGCGCGAGGTGGGCGACTCCATCAGCGGCATCCAGACCGGCACGGCCAAGAACATCGCCAACTTCGACCAGGCGGCCAAGGCCGTGGACCAGGCCACCGAACTCTCCAAGAAATCCGGCGAGGCACTGCGCGAGATCGTGGGTCTCGTGGAGAACTCCTCCGATCAGGTGCGCTCCATCGCCACGGCCAGCGAGGAACAGTCCGCCGCCAGTGAGGAAATCAACCACTCCATCGGCGAAATCAACACCATTTCCTCCGAGACCTCCCAAGCCATGACCGAGGCCGCCAAGGCCGTGGCCGAACTGGCCAACCAGTCACAGGCGCTCAAGGGTCTCATCGAGGAAATGCAGCGGGAAGGCCGCGGGGCCAAGGCAGCGTAACGCCAGGGGAGGTGGAGTCATGGAGGAGAAAATTCACGAGAAGACGGACGACAAGTTGTTGCAGCTCGTCACGTTCAAGGTTGCGGACGAGGAATTCGGGCTGGACATCCTCAAGGTGCAGGAAATCATCCGCATCATGGAGATAACGCGCGTGCCGCGCGCGCCGGCCTTCGTGGACGGGGTCATCAACCTCCGCGGCAAGGTCATTCCCATCATCGATCTGCGCCAGCGCTTCGGCATGGAGCGACGCGAGCACGACCAGCAGACGCGCATCATCGTCATCGAGCTGGACCGGCTCATCGTCGGATTCGTGGTGGATTCCGTGTCCGAGGTGCTGCGCATTCCGGCGAGCACGGTGGAGACCCCGCCGAGCATCGTGGCCGGCGTGGACGCGGAGTACATCAGCGGCGTGGGCAAGCTGGAGGATCGCCTGCTCATCCTGCTGGATCTGGACAAGCTGCTCTCGGCGGACGAGCGCCAGGCCGTCGATGCTCTTTGAGCCCCCGGGCGACGCCCCCCAGCGTCCGCACGGGGGCGAGCTGACCACGGCCGATCTCGCCGCGGCCCTGCCGGGGGCCGTCCGAGAGCGGCGTTTTCTCATGCTCTTCCAACCCATCACGGCCATTGGCGGCGGCGCGCCCAGCGGCTTCGAGGCGCTTCTGCGCTGGCGCCGACTCGATCACGGGCTGCTCGCGCCAGCGGCCTTCCTGTCGCTGGCGGAGACCGCCGGTCACATGGCGGAGCTGGGCCGGCTGGCGTTGGACATGACCTGCGCTTTCGCCGCGCGCCTGCGGGCCGCGCTGCCCCTGGGCAAGGCCCCCAGGATCGGCGTCAACATCTCGTCCACGCAGCTCGCGGCGGGCGACATCGAGGAGGACATCATCAACGCCCTGTGCCGCCACGGTCTGCCGGGGGGGAGCCTCGTTCTGGAAATCGCCGAACGAACGCTCGAACGCGCCGGCCCCGCGGTTCTGGAGGCCCTCGCGCACTTACGGGCCCGCGGGGTTCTGGTGTGCGCGGACGGGTTCGGCGCGCACGATCCGGTCCTCCCGCCGATGGGTCTGTCCATCGACGGGCTCAAAATCGACGCGTCCCTCGTGGAAGGGCTGGAAGCCAGCCCACGTCGCCGCGACGCCGTGGGCCGGATCGTCGACATGGCGACACGACGCGGGCTGCGCCTTGTCGCCGGCGGCGTGGAGCGGCGCACGCAGCTGAACATCCTGCGCGAGCTTGGCTGCGCACACTGCCAGGGCTACCTGTTCGCCGAGCCCCTGCCCGAGGCGCAGGCCCTGGCTCTGGCCCTGGCCCACACGCCGTGACCGTCCGGCACGATCAGCGGAAAGAGTTCTCGCTTTGGCCCTGCCGGGGCGACGCGGGTCCGCGGGGGGTGGTGATCCGCCGCCCCTCGCCCGCGCCGACGAACAGGTACTGGGCGGCCTCGCACACGTGGGAGAAACGGCTCTTTTCCGGCGCGTCGGCGAAGCGATCCTCACCCGCCACCGCCAACCGGCGGTAGCGCCAGGCCCCGGCCATGCCGGCGACAAGGGTGCGGCAGCGCGGGGAGAGCACGAGCCCGGGCTCGCCGTCCACCTCGCGGGACAGGGCCGCCGCCACGGCCTCGCGCCGCAGCAGCGGGTCGTTGGTGGACACGGGCCGTGCAGACAGCCCCCCCGCACGGAGGATGTCGTAGGGCGTACGCTCGTCGGTCTGCGCCCGCTGCGCCCCGGCCGGATCGCCCCAGATCTCCAGAGGCAGTCCGGCATAGCGCCCGGCCAACAGCTCGCGCAGCAGCCCGGCGAAGCGCAACATCCCCATATCCCGCGAAACCAGCTCATCGAGCAACAGCCAGCGGCCGTTCGGCAGGCGCTGGGCCAGGGCCGCCGCCGGTGTCAGGCCGAAATCCAGCCCGACGTAGAGCGTCAGGTCGGGCGCGGGTTCAAGAGGCTTCCCCGCCACGTGACGATTCTCGTCGAATTCCGGGTACACGGGCAGGCCGTCCTGAACGAAGCCGTAACGACCGCAATAGTACACGCGCACATGCCGCGGGCTCTTGCCAGCCATACGCCGCTCGTAAAACCCCTGGGGCAGATGCTCCAGATTTTCGGCCCCGGGGTTGGGCACGAATTTCCCGTCGCGCTCCACGAGCCCTCCGGGCTGGGCGAAAAACGCCCAGCCGTCCGGCCGCGTCTCCTCGGCGAGACGATGCCACCAGTGGTCGGTGTCCGGGGGGTTCGTGTCCAGAATAACGCCGGCCCAGGTGCAGCCGCCCCCTCCATCGCGCCGGGAGGGATACCGCTCCACGCGATCGCCCACGGCCTCGACCACGGAGAGCGGCAGCTCGCGCGCCTCGTTGATCCACGCGCCGGTGAGGTCCAGAGACAGCAGCTTGCGCGCGTCGCGCGGGCGGTCCAGGGCGCGAAAAAGCACCTCGCAGACCACGCTGGTGCCGTCGGGCCGGGGAATCGACAGGAAATGAGCCATCTCCGCGTGGGCGAAATGGCCGAACACGTCCTCGGGGAACCAGGAGAGCCAGGTGCGCAGGGTGGTGTCCTTGAGCTCGCGGTAGGTGTTGCGCACCACGACGAAGCGCGTGCGCCGCAGGCCGGACGCGTCCGGCGCCTGGGCGAAGGCCTTGGCCATGAGTTCCATGCAGCAGGCCGAGGACTTGCCCGAACCAACGGGCCCCATGATTCCCCTATACAGCGCCCGCGAGGCCATGAACCGGGCGATGGTGGGCGGGGCCTTGTAGGCCACGCGATACGGATCGTGCGAGGGTGTCTTCATGGACCGGGAGCATAGCACCGCCTTTCCCGCACGGACGGAAATCCCCCGGTTCCGGCCGGCGGAGGCCCCTGGAAGGAGTCTTGACAGAACGCCCGCGCAAAACGCCGCGCGGCTGACAAGCGCCGCCGCATGAGCTATGTTGCCCCGCAGGAGGCGACTGGGCATGAGCAACGTGTTGAAGCGGCTGGCCATGAGCGTGCAACCCTCACTGCGCGGACGGGTGTTCGCACTTTTGGCGGGGCTGACCATCTGCGCCTGCGCCGGGGCCACGGCCACCTACTGGCTGGCCCAGCACTATCTCTACGCCACGGACATCCTGCGTCAGGTCAACCTACGCCAACAGGTCAGCGCCCTGTCCCTCTCCGAGCAGCTTTCCGGCCTGGAGGCCGACGCCCTGGCCGCGCGCCAGGATCCCAAACGCCGTAAGGATTTCCTGAACCGGCAAACCGCCGTGGCCACGGCTCTGGCGCAGCTGCGCGCCTCCGAACCGCTGGAGGCCGGCCGCGACACGATCACCCGCATGGACACCGAGGCCCGCGAACAGGGCGAGGATCTGCTCGGCCTCGTGGAGAGCCGCCCAGGCGAGGGCGCGCTACGGGTGGCCGAGGCGGCCCGACACCGGCAGGCCGCGCAGGAGGCCGCGCGCGAACTCTTCAACCTGCACTCGCGCGACGCCGACCTGGGCGTCTCGGCCATGCGCTCGTTGGCGCGCACGGCCACAACGGCCTCGCTCTTCGTCATTCCCGCCGGCGCGCTGCTGGGCCTGCTGCTGGGCTGGGTACTGCTGCGGCAGGTGCTCGGTCCCATCCGCCGGTTGGCCCTCGGCGCGGCCATGAACGGACAAACACACGAGGCCGGGAACGCCCCCAACGCCGCCGTGCGCCCGACCGCCGAGACGGAAGGCCAGCCGGCCGAACCCGCCAGCGCCAACGCCCCGGCCGTCCGCCAATCCGACGAGGTGCGCGCGGTGGGCGAGCTGGTGGCAGGCCTGCTGCGCGACGTGGACGAGACCCAGGCCCTGCTCAAGGAATCGCGCGAGCACCTGGTGCAGGCCGAGAAGCTGGCGCTGGTGGGACAGCTGGCCGCCGGCGTGGCCCACAGCGTGCGCAACCCCCTCACCAGCGTCAAAATGCGCCTGTTCTCCCTGGAACGCGGGCTGGACCTCTCCCCCGCCCAGCGCGAGGATTTCGAGGTCATCAGCGAGGAGATCCGCCACCTGGACACCATCGTGCGCAATTTCCTGGAGTTCTCGCGCCCACCCAAGCCCAAGTTGCAGCATATCAGCCCCTCGGACATCGTGGACATGACCCTCGTGCTGCTCAAACACCGGCTGGAGACCTACGGTGTGGACGTGCGCGTGATCCGCGATCAGCCCCTGCCCGCCATCGATGCCGACGCCGAGCAGTTGAAGGAGGTCCTCGTCAACCTCATTCTCAACGCCTGCGACGCCATGGGCGAAAACGGCGACATCGAGATCGCCGAGGAAAGCGGCTTCATGGAGCCGCTGGGCCGCGTGGTCATCCTGCGCCTCACCGACTCCGGCCCCGGCATTCCGCCAGACGTGGCCGAAAAAGTCTTTCAGCCCTTCTTCAGCACCAAGGAGGAGGGCACCGGCCTCGGGTTGGCCATCGCCAAACGCATCCTCGAGGAGCACGGCGGTTACATCCACCTGCGCCCGTACGAACGCGGCCAGGGGGCCAGCTTCGTCATCGTCTTGCCCGTGCAGGAGAACGTATGGCTCAGATCCTGATCGTGGACGATGACGCACAGCTGCGCCAGAGCTTCGGCAAGATTCTGGAGGGCGAGGGCTACGAGGTGCGCGCCGCGAATTCCGGCGAGGCCGGCGTCGATGCCGTCAAGACCGCCGCGCCCGATCTCGTCGTCATGGACGTGCGCATGCCCGGCATCACCGGCATTCAGGCCATGCAGCAGATGCGCGCGGCCTGCCCGGGGCTGCCCGTGGTCATCATGACCGCCTACGGCGGTACGGACACAGCCATCGAGGCCACCAAGCTCGGAGCCTTCGACTACATTCTCAAGCCCTTCGAGATTCCCGACATCCTGCGGCTCATCCAGCAGGCCATCACCGCCGGCCGGCTCAGCCGGGCCCGCGTGGCCATCGCGCCCGAGGACGACCCCGAAGGGGCCGACGCCCTCGTGGGCCAAAGCCGCGCCATGCAGGAGGTTTTCAAGGCCGTGGGCCGCGCCGCCCCCACGGACGCATTGGTGCTCATCCGGGGCGAATCCGGCACGGGCAAGGAACTGGTGGCGCGCGCCCTGTGGCAGCACAGCGAAAGAGCGAACAAGCCCTTCGTGATCATCAACTGCGTGGCCATTCCCGAAACGCTTCTGGAAAGCGAGCTCTTCGGCTACGAGAAGGGCGCGTTCACCGGCGCGGGCAACCGCCGCGTGGGCAAAATCGAGCAGGCCCAGCGCGGCACGGTCTTCCTCGATGAGATCGGCGACATGCCCATGAGCGTGCAGGCGAAAATCCTGCGTCTGCTGCAGGAGCGGCAGATCGAACGCCTGGGCGGCCGCGAGCCCATACCCGTGGACGTGCGCATCATCGCCGCCACCAATCGCGACATGGAGGCCGCCGTGACCGAAGGCCGCCTGCGCGAGGACCTTTATTACCGCCTCAAGGTCGTCACCATCAGCCTGCCCCCCCTGCGCGAACGCGAGGGCGACGTGCCCCGGCTGGCCACGCACTTCCTTTCGCGTTTGGCGCGCGAGCTGGACATGCAGAACCCCGGCCTCACGCCCGAGGCGCAGGCCTTTTTGAACGGCCACGCGTGGCCAGGCAACGTGCGCGAGCTGGAGAACGTGCTCAAAAAAGCGCTCATTTTCTCACGCGGGTGCCCCATCGGGTCGGAGGAATTGCGCCAGGCCATCGGCTCCGGCGGCGCGACAGCGGGAGCCGGGGCGGCGGCGCCATCCGGGGGGCACGGACGCGAGGCCGGTGTCGATGACACGCTGCGCGCGTTCATCCGCCGCGCGCTGGTGGACAATGCCGGCGACGCCGCCTACGACCACGTGCTCGACGCCGTGGCCAAAAGCACCATCGCCGAGGCCCTGGAGATTACCGCCGGCAACCGCACCCGCGCCGCCAAGCTGCTCGGTCTCTCGCGTCCCACGCTCATCGCCAAGATCGAAAAATACGGGCTCAAGGTCATCACGCAAGTGCAATAGACGGCAACGGCTCCCAACAGGCCGCCGATTCCGACGGCCCATGCCGATACGACGTTTCCGGCATTCCGGGTCCAGAACCTTAAACCGGCGCGGGGACGCCGACCACTTCCCCGCAGACATTCATGACGCGCAAGAAATCCTTGCTCATTCTGCTCATCCTCGCCCTGTGCGCGGGCGCGGCCTACTGGTATGCGCAAAAAAGCCGCGCGGCCGCGCGCACGCGCATTCTGGCCACCACGCGCGTGGAACGCGGAAGCGTGCGCCGCGTGCTGGAGGCCACAGGCGTCATCAAGGCCCAGGTGGGCGCCAGTGTCAAAATCGGCGCGCAGGCCACCGGGGCCATCTCCCGCGTGTTCGTGCGCGTGGGCGACCCCGTGAAAAAAGGCCAGGTGGTGGCGGAGATCGACGACCGCGAGCTGCGCGCCCAGCGCGCCGAGGCCGCGGCCAGACTCAAGCTCGCCGAGGCCAAGGCCGGCTATGAATCCGTGAATCTGCCCCGACACCAGATTCTGGTGCGCCAACAGCTGGAGGCGCAAAGCACCCTGGACGAGGCCGTGCAAGATTACCGGGTGGCCCGCGCCGACGCCGAGGCGGCGAAAGCCGCGCTGGCCACGCTCAACGTGCGCCTGTCGTACACCAAGATTGTCAGTCCCATCGACGGCGTGGTCTCGCAGGTGACCGCCCAGGAGGGCGAAACCGTCGTGGCCGGTTTGCAGGTGGCCAATCTCGTCACCGTGCTCGATCCCTCGCGCCTGGAAATGTGGATCTACGTGGACGAAACCGACGTGGGCCGCGTGCGCCCCGGCCTGCCCGTGGAGTTCCGCGTGGACTCCCAGCCCGGCCGCACCTTCAAGGGCGCGGTGAACCGCGTGTACCCGGACCCGGAGATTCGCGACAACATCGTCTACTACAAGGCCCTCGTCACCGTGGACCACGCCGAGGCCGCATATTTGCGGCCGGAGATGACCACACAGTGCGACATCGTCGTGGACACGCACCAGGGCGTGCTCACGGTGCCCAATCAGGCGCTCAAGTGGGTGGCCGGCCAGCAAACCGTGTTCGTGGTGGACAAGGCCGCGCCTGAGGGGTTGCGCCGCGTCCATCCGAGACTCGGCCTCGCAGGTCTGGAAAAAAGCGAGGTGATCGGGGGCCTCGCCGAGGGCGACGAGGTGGCCACGCAGGTGGTGCTGGGTGGCGAGGACGCGCCCAAGGGCGACAACGCCCAGTCCGGGGACGACCAGCGGAAAACCGACGACGCCAAGTCAGGTCCCAAACCCGTCAACACCGCCACCCCGGCGAAAAAGGCCGGCTGATGTCCGGCCCGAATGCAAGCGAACGCCCGGCGGGCGAAGCGACCAGCGCCTCCGCCAAGCCCGGCCCCGCTTTGGCCGGCGGGCAGGCCGGCGTCCCTGCGAACGCGCCGGTCAGCGCCCCCTCCGACGCTTCGTTCCATCGCCCCGCCACGGCCGCGACGTCCAACCCCCCGACGGCGACCGAGGCTGTGATCGAACTCGCCGACGTGCGCAAGGTCTACCGGCAGATTCTGGCCCCGGCGGCCCGGCCCGGAGGCTTCGCCCGGCTGTTCGGGCGCAAGCCGCGGGCGAACGCGCCCTCTCTCCCCCAGTCGCCCGATCCGAACACGCCTCCCCCCCTTGAGGCCCCCGGGGGAGGGGGAGTGGAGGTGTTGACCGGCATCGACCTGACCATCCGCGCGGGCGAGTTCGTGGCTTTGCAGGGCACGTCCGGCTCGGGCAAGAGCACGCTGCTGCATCTGCTCGGCCTGCTGGACACGCCGACATCGGGCACGTACCGGCTGCTCGGCCGCGACGTGTCCGGTCTGTCCGACGAGGAGGCCAGCGCCCTGCGCGGCAGCGCTCTCGGCTTCGTGTTCCAGAGTTTCTACCTGGTTCCCTACGCCACGGCGTTGGAGAACGTCATGCTGCCCGGCCTGTACACCGACCGGCCCGAGGCCGAGCTGCGCCAGCGCGCGCGCGCCCTGCTGGCGCAGGTGGGACTGGCGGATCGCATGGACTTCAAGCCGGCCAACCTCTCCGGCGGGCAGCAACAGCGCGTGGCCATGGCCCGCGCCCTGCTCAACGCCCCGCGCGTCATCCTGGCCGACGAGCCCACGGGCCAGCTGGACAGCGCCACCAGCGCGGAGATCATGCGCCTGTTCGCCTCGGTCAACGCCGGCGGCACGACCATCGTACTGGTGACCCACGACGAGCAGGTGGCCGCGCGGGCGCAGCGCATCATCCGCATCGTCGACGGGCGCATCGTCGATGACGCAGCCGCCGGTCCAACGCCTGCGCCCGGTCGGGACAAGACGAAGCCGTGAGCGCATCACGAACGAAAGGCGCGGCGGTGCCGGACCGCGACGCGGCGACGGCGGCAAGCGAAACGCCCCTCCGCCTCGACGCGGGAACGGCGCATGAAACCGCCGATACGCCCGATCCCGGCGGGTCCTCCACTTCGGACGCCATGCCCGGCACCGCAAGGGGAAACAGCCACAGTCACGGTCACGCGCGTGACGGCCATGCCTGTCGCCGCCCGTCAGACCTATTCCGTCCATCCGGTTCATCCGACTCATCCGGCCCAGCCGGCCCAGCCGGCCCACGCAATGCGAACGATTCGAGCGGTTCAAGCGGCCCCGCCGGCCCGCCCCGGCAATGCGTCATCCTGGCACGCTTTCCCCACCCGGAGCCGCCTCGCGGTCCACGTCGCATCGTTCTGCCGGTTTTTCTGCCCTTCGCGGGCTGCCCGGGCCGCTGCGTGTTCTGCGACCAGCGCGCCCAAACCGGCCAGCCGCCGGAGCCACTGCCCGTCATCCATGAACGGCTGGCCCGCCGGCTGGCCGACCTTCCGACGGCGTCCGCCCCTTCGGAACCGGAAAGCCCCGCGCCGGAGCTGGCCTTCTACGGCGGCACCTTCACGGCCCTGCCCGATCCCTGGCCCCGGCGCTTCCTGAAACTCGCGCGGCCGCTCGTCGAGTCGGGCCGGCTTTCGCGCGTACGCTGCTCCACGCGACCGGACGCGGTGGACACGCACAGTCTGGCCGAACTCCGCGACCTGGGGCTTTCGTTGGTGGAGCTTGGCGTGCAGAGCTTCGACGACGCTGCGTTGGCCGCCTCGCGCCGGGGCTACACGGGCGCGACGGCGCGCGCGGCCTGCGACAGCGTGCGCGCGGCAGGTCTGTCCCTTGGCATACAGCTCATGCCCGGAATGCCAGGGCAAAACGCGGAGGCCTTCCGGCGCGACATCGCCACCACAGCCGACCTCGCGCCGGAGCTGACGCGGCTGTACCCCTGTCTGGTGCTGGAGGGCACGGAACTGGCGGACATGTGGCGCGCCCGGGAATTCACGCCGTGGCCACTCGAAGCCACAATCGACGCCCTCGCGGACGCGCTGCCCATCCTCTGGCGGGCGGGCGTGCGCGTGGCGCGCATCGGCCTGCACGAGCAGGCGGGGCTGGCTGTGCTGGCCGGGCCCAGACGCCCGGCGCTGGGCCAGATGGCGCGGGCCGGAGCGCTGCTGCGGATCGTCGCGCGGGAAAGAGCGGGACTGTCGGAACTAGCGGACACCCTTGTGCTGCCGCGCCGCCTGCAAGGGGAGGCGCTGGGGCAGAAAGGCGCTCTCACGGCCGGATACACGGCCCTCGGCTTGACCGTGCTTTTCCGGGACGTACCGGACATCGTTCTGTGCGCCTCCGGCGGGCAAACCGGGCCGGACGGCGGGCCCGCCGAGCCACGCGGGCACGGGCTTTGCTCCACGCGGGAAATCTGCTAGGCAGGGGCAGCTTTTTCAAAGGGGAACGCATGAAAGCCAAGCACTATTTCGAGGAAGCCCTGCGCGCGGCCCTTGGCCGCCTGGATCTGCCCTGGCCGGACAAGACCATCATCGAGCCCCCGCGCGAACGCAAGTTCGGCGATTACTCGGCCAACGTGGCCATGCTGCTGGCCGGCGCGGCCGAAAAGAAGCCGCGCGACATCGCCGAGGCCATCGCGACGGACCTGCGCGCCCACGACGAAGGCGGACGCATCGAGCGCGTGGATGTGGCCGGCCCGGGATTTTTGAACATCACCTTCGCGCCGGAGTTCTGGCGCGGCATCCTCGCGGACGTCTCCGCCGCCGGCACGGCCTATGGCGAATCAGACCTGGGCCACGGCGAACGCGTGCAGGTGGAATACGTCTCCGCCAACCCCACGGGGCCGCTGCACATCGGCCACGGCCGCGGCGCGGCCCTGGGCGACAGCATCGCCCGGCTCCTGCGCAAGACCGGCCATGACGTGTCCTGCGAGTACTACATCAACGACGCCGGCAGACAAATGCGCATCCTGGGCGATTCCGTGTGGCTGCGCCTGCGCCAGATGACCGACCCGTCCATCCCCGACCTCGACGACTTCTACCGGGGCGACTACATCAAGGACATCGCCGCCCGGGTGAAGCGCGAGAATCCGACCATCCTCGACATGCCGGAAAAGCAGGCCATCGACATCTGCTTCCGCGAGGCCGTGGGCGGGATCATGGCCGGCATCAAGCAGGATCTAACCGACTTCCGCGTGCGTCACGACGTGTGGTTCTCCGAGAAGAGCCTGGTGGACGCCGGCCGCATCGACGAGGCCTTCGCCGATCTCAAATCACGCGGGCTGACCTTCGAGAAGGACGGGGCCCTGTGGTTCCGCACCACCGAACTCGGCGACGACAAGGACCGCGTGCTGCGCAAGTCCACGGGCGAGCTCACGTACTTCGCCTCGGACATCGCCTATCATCATGACAAATTCCGGCGCGGCTTCGACCGCGTCATCGACATCTGGGGAGCAGACCACCACGGTTATGTGCCACGGATGCAGGCGGCCGTCACGGCGCTGGGCAGGCAGGGCGCGCTCACCGTCATCCTCGTGCAGCTCGTCAGCCTGCTCAAGGACGGCGAGCAAATCGCCATGAGCACCCGCGCCGGCAAATTCGAGACGCTGGCCGATGTTGTGGCTTACGTTGGCGCGGACGCCGCGCGCTTCCTGTTTCTCTCGCGCAAGAGCGATTCCCCGCTGGAGTTCGACCTCGAGGTGGTGCGCCGCAAGAGCATGGACAACCCCGTGTACTACGTGCAGTACGCCTACGCCCGCGTACACTCCATGCTGGCCAAGGGCGCGGCCGCCGGCATCGCGCCCGCCGCACCCGGCGCGGCCTGCCTGACTGCGCTGGACACGCCCGACGACCTGGAGCTGTGTCGGCAGATGGAGCGCTTCCCCGACGTGGTGGCCAGCGCGGCGCAGGGTCTTGCCCCGCACGTCATCAGCCACTACCTCACGGAGCTTGCGGCCGGGCTGCACAAATACTATACGCAGCACCACGTGCTCTCCGCCGGGCCCGAAGTCGCCTCGGCGCGGCTGCTGCTGCTTTCGTGCGTAGCCGCAACGCTGGCCGCCGGGCTGGATCTGCTCGGCGTGGAAGCCCCGGAACGCATGGATCAGGTGGCCGAGGAATCCCCCGCAGCCTGATTCCGGCCAGCACAACCAAGGAGCCTCCGCGACATGACCGCGCCGATCCGCCTCAGGGACCCTCACGCCTCGGGCAAGATGTACTCGTTCAACCTCAGCTTTGGGGAAATGGCCGTGCTGCTCACGGCGACAGCCCTGGCGCTGACGCTGTTCTTCATCCTCGGGGTGATGGTGGGCCAGGGCCATCGACCCGAAACGGTGGTGCCCGTGGTCGCCGGCATGATGCCCAAGGACCCCATGTCCCGTCCCGCCCCGACGGAGAAAGTGCTCGCGCCCGAGGACCTCGGCTACCCCGATCAGTTGAACCACCGCACCCCAGCACCGGTCCGCGCCGCCGACGACGACTCCAACGCCACGACCAAGGCCGAAGCCGCCCCGGCCTCCAAGCCCGCGGACAAAACCGATGCCAAGGTCAAGGCCAAAGCTGAGGCCAAGGCCAAAGCCGAAAACAAGGCCGAGGCCAAAAGGGACGAGCGCGCCCAGGCCGACCGCAAGGCCGCGGAGTTGGCCGACAAAAAGGCGTCTGAAAAGACGAAGGATCAAAAGGCCGCCAAGGCCGAGGCCGACAAGGCTGCGAAAAAGGCCAGGGACGAACGGCCGCCCGATCCCGACACCCAGCGCTACGACTACGCTTACCAGGTGGCCAGCTTCCCCAGCACCGACGAGGCCAAGGCCTACCTCAAGCGCGTCAAGGGCCTCGGCATCAAGGGCGACATCGAAAGCGGCGTCTCGGACGGCAAGCCCTGGTACCGCGTTGTGGTGTTCTTCCGCGGCACCCCCACGGACACGCGCGGCCTCAAGGCCAAGCTCGCCACGCTCGGCGCGCAAAAGCTCGTCATGCGCTCCAAGGACCCGATCTAAGAAAACTAAGCGACTCCCCCCCTGCCCGTGGCCAGGCTTCGGCAGGCCAGCCCGCTCTCGCCGCATTCTCAAGTCACGGCACGACAAACGAAAAAGGCCGGATGCGTATTGCGCCTCCGGCCTTTTTCGCGCCCGCATCGCGGCAAGGAGCCAGACGAAAAGGGGAGAGGCGGTCCAGCATCGTCTCTTGCCGGGCCGCCTCTCGCGTCAGGAGGGAGGACGTCGAGGGAGTTCTCAGGCGGAATCGTAAGCGGAAAAATCCTCGGCCGGACGGGCGGGGCGGGCGCCCTTGGCGATCAGCTCCGGCAGGACCGGCCTCAGGCCAAGCAGGTCGCGCACAACATCAGGATCGAACAGGCTCCCGGCCCCGCGCCGGATCTCCTCAACCGCGTCGGCGAGGCCCATCCCCCGACGGTACGGTCTGTCCTCCGTCATGGCCGAAAAGACATCGGCCACGGCCACTATGCGTGCGCCCAGTGGAATGTCCGCGCCACGCAGACCGTTCGGGTATCCACTGCCATCGTGGCGCTCGTGGTGCGCCAGAACGATGTCGCACACACCGAGACGACCACAAAAAATCCGAACCGGCCGTAAAATCTCCGCGCCAATGGCCGGGTGCCGGCGCATGATCTCCCATTCGGGCGACGTGAGCGGACCGGGTTTGCGCAATATGCTGTCGGGAATACCGATCTTGCCGATGTCATGCAGATGGCCGGCCATGTGGACCATGCGCGCCTGCAATGCCGTGAGGCCATAAGCCCTGGCAAGCAGACTCGCGAGATCGGCCACCACCTCGGAGTGACGGAACAGCCGGCTGTCCCGGGCGTCCACGGCGCGACCCAGGCTTTCGGCCAGTTCGTGGGCCGTGCCGACCGTACAAGCGGTGATCCCCGTGCAGCCGCCAACGAAAGCCGGCGGCTCGATTGCCGCCTTCGCGCGATGAGGCGTCCCGCCTCCAGCCTCCATGAGCATATCCATCCCCCCTTTCGCCGCATTCGCCGCGCCCTTTCCTTCTGCATAAAATGAAATTGAATGTCAACTTCATAATTACGCAAATCGCGCCCACGGCACGGCTCAGAATCCGTACATCAAAGAACAACCAGAGACCCAGGGGACGCGTGAGGAGCGGCAGACTTCGCATACCCCTAAGATATTGCATATTAAATTACAGACAATGGATTCACCGGCACGGCCCCTAATCAGGGACCGGTCCCACGCCGATAAGGGGTTCACAGCAGCGAGGACGACCGACCGTCGTCGCTGCGGGTGGCTCAGGATCAGGGCCGCCTGGCGGGTGAAAGGGAGTTCGCCGCGAATCGGGCGGGGGCGCGAGCCCCCTCCGTCGACAGTTCCCACCCGCCCTCCGCGCGCAGGTCCGACCGACCATGACCACGCGCGGAAAGGGACCGACAGGGAGGGGGGGTCAGATGACCGACCATGCGCAGGGAGCGGGAGATTCCGCCTCCGGCCGACCGCCAACGCAGGCGGTCGGCCAGACGGACGGGGCAATGGACCGGAGCGAGTATCTCGACAGCCTGAAGGCTCAGATTCGTAAGGGGATCTACCGGCCAGACGTGAAGGATCTGGCGCGATCGCTGGCCACGATGATCGTCCGCGAGCTGTAGCCGGGGGAAAAATCCATGGGATTTAGCATTTTTTCCTTGCCAAGACCGTCGAGCTTCGATACTTGACCCTTCTCACGCCTGCCGAGGTAGCTCAGTTGGTAGAGCAGGGGACTGAAAATCCCCGTGTGGGGAGTTCAATTCTCTCCCTCGGCACCAGAAGAATCAGCCCCTTACGATGATCGTCGTAAGGGGCTTTTTCATTGTCAAAGCTCCACATCCACGCCAGCCCGCAGGCGTACGCCCCGCCCTCTCCCCGTCGCAGCTTCGCTCACTCTTTGACGGCCACGGCGCCGATGGTTTCGAGGTGCCGGCGCATGGCCTGGCGCGCCGCGTCCGCGTCCCCGGCGGCAAGGGCGTCGCGCACGGCCCTGTGCCCATCCAGAGACAGCCGCTGACGCTCCGGCCCCTGCAAGGGGGCGACCCGGCACTCCCGCAGCATGTCGTACAGCACGGACACCGTTTCCAGAATCACCTCGTTTCTCGCGATGTGCGCAAGATCCAGGTGAAAACGCAGATCGATGTCCCCCAGGTCCGACTCACCGGGCGTGGCCGCCGCCTGCTCGGCCAGCACGGCGTCCAACCGGGCGAGATCCCTCGGCACGGCGTTGATGGCGGCCATGGCCGCGATCTCCGGTTCCAATATCTCACGCAAGACGAGGATTTCCCTGATGCGCCGGCCGTTGTTCGCGGCCATCCGCTCCGACAGCTTGGAAAGCAACGCGCCACGCAACATCGCAACCTCCCGTGGCTCCGGCGCGAGTCCGAACCGGAAGCCTATCGAATCAGAATGGATCGACGCTGAAAGCCAAGCCTCATCGACGTGGTCCATCGCGCCCGGCAACGACGCTCCCGGGGCGTCTCGTCCACAGCCCTGACGGGGGGACGGCCCGCCCTAGGCCTCCCCCACACGCGCCACGTGGACCGGACGGCGGCCCGTCGGATGGCGGAACAACCACGCGGCTCCGGTTCCTCGACGCATTTCGGCCGGCGGGGTCCCGCCGATGTCGGACGGGCGGAGCTGGGATCCATCGATCCGCCCGGCGAACGACAAAAGCGACAGGGGACAACGCAAGGGAAAAACGGTTCACGGTATTGCCTCCCTGGACGCGACCTAAGAACACTCAAAGCTCGTTTGCCCCGGCAGGTCAACCCCCGGGAGGCGCGGCGCGGCGATTTCCCACGGAGCTGGTCGGGGAAAGCCCGGGCGGCGGCGATCGCCCCGAAACGACGGGACGAAGCGCGCCCCATTGCCGCCGAATGCGGAGGGTCCAACTCCGCACCTTCGCCACAGGCTGATGATCTTCCGACGATCGCATGAACTGTGACCGCCCGGCGCATCTCCACCGACGCCATTCGATCGCCGCGACGGACGCGTTGCCTCGGTTCGTGAATCGCCGTACGGTCAAAGCCACCGGGATGCGCCCGGAATACGCCTTCCCGAGGCCCCACATGCGTCGACTCCGCTTTCTCCGTCCCGCCCCGGCCCTGTGCCTGGCGCTGTGCATCTTCCTGGTCGCCTGCGCCGGCCACCGGCCCGTCGAGGTCGCCATCGCCCACATCAACGACACGCATTCGGCCCTGGAGGCCACGCCCAAACGTCTGGCCGTGCGCCTTCCCGAGGGCGGGGAGCGCATCTGCCGCGTTCCGCTGGGTGGCATGGCGCGCCTCAAAACCGCGCTGGACGCCGCGCGTACGGACGCCCCCCAACTCCTGACTTTGCACGCTGGCGACGCCGTGCAGGGCACGCTCTATTTCAACGTCTTCGGCGGCGCGGCCGAATTCGACTTCCTCAACGCCCTGGGTTTCGACGCCATGACGCTCGGCAACCACGAGTTCGATCGTGGCCCGGCGCATCTGGCGGCCATGCTCGCCCACGCGCGCTTCCCCATCCTCGCGGCCAACCTGGACGCCTCGGCCGAGCCGGAGCTCGCGGCACGTTTGCGGCCCTACGTCATCCGCAAAATCGCCGGAGAAAAAATCGCCATCGTGGGGCTGACCACGCCCATCACCCCGCGCATCACCAGGGACGTGGGCCGGGTACGTTTTCTCGACCCTGTGGAATCGCTAAAGAAAATCATGATTGAACTGCGCGCGCACGACATCAACAAGATTGTTGTGCTCTCGCACCTGGGCTACGCCGAGGATCTGGCGCTGGCGCGCGAAGTGCCCGGCATCGACGTCATCGTGGGCGGGCACAGCCATTCGCTCCTCGGCGACGCGGCCATCCTCGGCCGGCTGGGGCTGACGCCTGATGGACCGTACCCCACCGAAGTGCGGGGGCCGGACGGACCGGTGCTGGTGGTTCAGGCCTGGAGGTGGGGCGAGGAGCTGGGCCTGCTCGACATGCGTTTCGACGCCGCAGGGCGCGTCGTCGGCTTCACCGCCGCGCCGAGGCTCATCGCGGGCGAAACGTTCGCGGAGGACGGCCGCCCCGTCAATCCAGCCTCGCCGGAGCACGCCGCCCTGCGCGACGGGTTGACCGCCTCCGGCGTGGTGACGTTCGCGGCCGAGGACCCGGCCATGCTGCGCAAGCTCGCGCCATACCACGCGCAGGTCGCGGCGCTGCAAAACGCGCCCATCGGCGCGCGCGCCCTCGTCGATCTCGTTCGCGGCACGCCCACCGATCCAGGTCCCGTTCTCGCCGACGCCTGCCGCGAGGCCGTGCCCGGTGCGCGCATCGCCATGGTGGGCGCGGGCGGCGTCCGCCACGACATCCCGGCCGGTCCCATCACCATGGGTGAGGTCATGGCCGTCTCGCCCTTCGGCAACACCCTCGTGGTCATGGATATCACCGGGGCGCAGCTCAAAACCGCTTTGGAGCAGGCCGTCGAATTCCGCTTGACCGTCCGCCCGCCCGCCAACGGAGACCTGCGCAGACTGCCCGTCATCCACCCGTCTGGATTCGTCTACGCCATCCACCCGCGCCGGGCCTTCGGCGAACGCATCGACGGGCTGCTGCTGCGCGCGGCCGACGGCGCGACGACGCCCGTCGACCCCGCCGGGACATACCGCCTCGTGGTCGACAACTTCCTGGCCGGCGGCGGCGATGGCATGGCCGGACTCAAGGCCGTGGCGCGGGGCCGGGTGGACACCGGCCTGCTGGAGCACGACGCGCTGGCCGAGCATCTGCATCGCCTGCGCGAAGTGGACGCGCCCACGGATGTGCGCGAAAACGCTTCGCGTGTGCGCATCGCGCCGGAATAAAAAAGGGTGATCCAGTTGGCCGGATCGACGCGCATCCCGAAAACCGGCCCATTCCGGTCCTTTGGACGGGACAAAACGGGCATGACCGGACGATCCTGTTTCAAAATTGGGAAGGCAAGGGAAAACGGTGGGATGGACAAATATTCGCGTTTGTCCGATAGCAGAAGGCATATTCGCATGAATACAGGTCCAACGCGTTGACAGGCGACAAAGCCGGGCATAAGCCGATCACCAAGGTAGTGTTTCGAACCGCCCAAGGAGACAAACATGAAGGAAAGAAAAACTGGCCTGGGAACGCTTGCCCTGCATGCCGGGCAAGGCGACGACCCCACCACCCACGCCTGCGCGGTGCCGATCTACGCCACGGCGTCCTACAATTTCACCAGCACCGAGCACGCGGCCGATCTCTTTTCGCTGAAGCAGGCCGGAAACATTTACTCGCGCCTCACCAACCCCACGGTGGACGTGCTGGAGAAGCGGCTCGCCGCGCTGGATGGCGGCGTGGGAGCGCTGTGCTTCGCCAGTGGCATGGCGGCCATCAGCGCCGCGGTGCTCACGCTGACCAAGTGCGGCCAGAATTTCCTCACCTCCGGCAGCCTGTACGGCGGCACCCTCACCCTGTTCACGCAGACGTTCAAAAAATACGGCATCGAGGCGCGCGTCTTCGATCCCCGCAAGCCGGAGACCATCGCCGCGCTGGCCGATGCGAACACCCGCTGCATCTACATCGAGAGCGTGGGCAACCCCAAAAACGATGTGCCGGACTTCGAGGCCATCGCCAAGATCGCCCACAAGATCGGCGTGCCGCTGGTCATCGACAACACCGTGACCACACCCATGCTCCTGCGGCCCATCGAGCACGGCGCGGACATCGTGGTCTACTCCACCACCAAGTTCATCGGCGGACACGGAACCCACGTGGGCGGCGCTGTGGTGGACCTGGGCACCTTCAAGTGGGACGCCGACCCCGACCGCTGGCCGGACTTCGCCAAACCCGACCCGGCGTACCACGGCCTCGTGCTCACCGAGGCGCTGAAGGAGCAGGGCAACCTCGCCTACATCGTGCACATGCGCACCCACCAGCTGCGCGACGCCGGGGCCTGCATGAGCCCCTTCGCCGCGTTCCTCTTTCTGATCGGGCTGGAGACGCTGCATCTGCGGATGCCCCGGCACTGCGAAAGCGCGCTGACCGTGGCCCGCTGGCTGGCCGCGCATCCGGCCGTGGCCTGGGTGAACTACCCCGGTCTGCCGGACCACCCCGACCACGCCAACGCCGTCAAGTACCTGCCCGGAGGCGCGGGGGCCATCATGGGCTTCGGCCTCAAGGGCGGACGCGAGGCGGGCCGCGTGTTCATCGACAACGTGCGCCTGGCCAAGCACCTGGCCAACATCGGCGACGCCAAGACCCTCGTCATCCAGCCCGCCACCACCACGCACCAGCAGCTTTCCGACGAGGAGCAGCTGGCCGCCGGCGTCACGCCGGAATTCATCCGCATGAGCGTGGGGCTGGAGGACGTGGAGGACATCCTGGCCGACCTGGATCAGGCCCTGGGCAAGGCTTCCGCCAAGGGGTGATGGCGTGACCGACGACGCCTTCGACTCCAGCGACGCCGCGCGCGCCGACGGCGACCTGCCGTACGCCAGGACGCTATCGCTGCCCGGACCATTGCCGCTGACCCTGGGCGGCGAACTGCCCGAGGTCAGCGTGCGCTACGAGACCTACGGCGAGCTGAACGCCGCGCGCGACAACGCGATCTACGTCTGCCACGCCCTCACGGGCGACTCGCACGTGGCCCGGCACGACGCGGACGACGCGCCGGGGTGGTGGGACATCCTCGTGGGACCGGGCGAGAGCGTGGACACGAACAGCCACTTCGTCATTTGCGCCAACGTGCTGGGCGGCTGCCGAGGCACCACCGGCCCGGCGAGCATCGACCCACGCACGGGCCGGTCCTATGGCGGCGACTTCCCGCGCATCACCATAGCCGACATGGTGGAGGTGCAAAAGCGCCTGCTCGACCAGCTCGGCATCGAAAAACTACGGGCGGTCATCGGCGGCTCCATGGGCGGCATGATGGCCCTGACCTGGGCGGTGCGCCACCCGGAGCGAGTGGACTCGGCCGTGCTGCTGGCCACCACGCACTGCCTGTCCAGCCAGGCCCTGTCCTTCGACATCGTGGGCCGCAACGCCATTTTCAAGGACCCCAACTACAACAACGGTCAATACTACGACCGCGAGAAAAAACCCGACGACGGCCTGGCCATCGCCCGCATGATCGGCCACGTGACGTACCTCTCCGACCGCACCATGTCGCGCAAGTTCGACCCCGACCGCGAACACCCGCGCGACGTGGCCTACGCCTACGAGAAGGAATTCAGCGTGGGCTCGTATCTGGCCTACCAGGGCGGACGCTTCGTGGAGCGCTTCGACGCCAACAGCTACGTGGCGCTCTCGCTGGCCATGGATCAGTTCAACCTCGCGCGCGACTACGGAAGCCTGACAGCAGCGCTGTCGCGCATCACGGCGCGGACCCTGGTGGCGAGCTTCAGCACGGACTGGCTGTTCCCGCCAACGCACAGCCGGCGCATCGTCGACACCCTCATGGCCGCTGGCAAGGATGTCAGCTCCCTGGTGGTGGAAAGCGACTGCGGGCACGACGCCTTTCTGCTGGAAAACGACCTGCCCGTGTACGGCCCGCTCGTTAAAGGCTTTCTGGAACAGGCCGCGCCCGAGCCCGAGGCTACCGGGGCCGCGTCGCCGGACGCCGACGGCGTCCTCCCGGCCGAGAACAACGTGCGCAGCATCTTCTTCCACAACCGTCTGGACCTGCAACGCCTGGCCGAACTCATCGAGCCCGGATCCAGCGTGCTGGACCTCGGCTGCGGCTCGGGGCAGCTGCTTTCGCTTCTGCGCCGGCGCGGCAGCGGGAACCTGCTGGGTCTCGAACTCAGCGCCAAGGCCATCGTGGACTGCGTGGGGCAAGGGTTGCGCGTGGTCCAGCGCGACCTGGACCGGGGTCTGGGCGTCTTCGCCGACGGCCAGTTCGACGTGGTGGTGTTGAGCCAGACGCTCCAGGCCATGCGCCGGCCGGACGCTGCCCTGCGCGAGATGCTGCGCGTGGGCCGCACCGGGCTGGTGAGCTTCCCCAACTTCGCCCATCACGCGGCCGTGCGCCAACTGCTGGAGCGGGGCACCTCGCCCGTCACCGAGGGGCTGCCCTTCCCCTGGTGGTCCTCGCCGTCCATCCGTTTTTTCAGCATCAAGGATTTCGAAAACCTTTGCCACGAGCTTTCGATCGACGTGGTGCAACGCGTCGCCATCGACTCGGCCACGGGAGAACTCGCGGGCGAGGACTACAACACCCGCGCGGACATGGCCGTGTGCGTCCTCAAGCGCGCGACGGACTTCACATCGGAGGGAGGACATCCATGAATCTGACGCAGCGCTGCCAATACGCCCTGCGCGCCCTGTTCGAACTGGCCCGCAAGGCCGAAACGAACCCCGAGGACCCGGTGCTGCCCTCGGCGGTGATCGCCCGAATTCAGGCCATTCCCAAGCGTTTTCTCGACGGCATCCTGCTGGAGCTGCGGCAGGCCGGCTTCGTGGAGTCGCGCCGGGGCAAGGCCGGGGGCTTCTGCCTGGCCCGGTCAAGCGGGGTCATCCACGTGGGCGAGATCGTGCGTTTCTACAATGGGACCATGGCCCCCGTGGACTGCCGGCATGGCGGCGAGCGCCCCTGCCCGCTCAAGGGCGGCTGCGTGTTCGAAAGCCTATGGGACGAGGCGAGGCTGGCGTTGGAGCGCGTCTACGACTCCATCAGCCTCGCCGAGCTGGTGGCGCGGGAGCGCCGGCTGGCGGCGACCCATGCGGGCCGGCCCCTGGACCTGCCGGACATCCGGCCCTTGGCCTTGGCCAAGCACCCGCCGGCGGCCTGATCCCTCCGCCCGCCCACGGCCGGCCTCACGCGATGATGAGCGCCGGCCCGTCGGGAACGCGCTCCACGGCGCGGCCGATGATGGCGGCCAAATCCCCGGCGTCGGTCAGAATGCTTCGGGCCGCCTCCACATCGTCCTCGGGCACGCCGAGGATGAGCCCGCCCGAGGTCTGGGCGTCGAAGGCCATGGTCACGAGCAGCTCGTCCAATTCTGGCCGCACGGACGCGCGCGGCAGATAGTGCATGCGGTTCTGGATGCTGCCGGCCGGAATGAGACCGAGGGCCGCCATGTCCAGCGCCTCCCGCAGGAACGGCACGGAGGCGAGATCGAGTTCGGCGGTGACGCCGCTGGCCGCGGCCATTTCCAGCAGGTGCCCGCCCAGCCCGAAGCCGGTGACGTCCGTGGCGGCCGAAAGCCCAAGGTCGTGGATGACGCGGGCCCCGGCGTTGTTCAACTTTGCGCACCAACGATGCAGCAACAGCTCCAGGTCCGCCGCGCCGTCCAGGCCGGCCTTGACCGCAGTGGCCAGCACGCCCGTGCCCACCGGCTTGGTCAGCAGCAGAATGTCGCCAGCGCGCAGCCCCCTGTTGCCAGCCATGCGTTTCGGATCCACCACGCCGGACACGGACAACCCGTACTTGAGTTCCGCATCCTCCACGCTGTGGCCGCCGCACAGCGTCGCGCCGGCTTCCGTCACCTTGGACAACCCGCCGCGCAATATCTCGGCCAGCACCTCCGCCGCCATGGTCCTGGCGGGGAAACAGCATACGTTCATGGCAGCGTAGGGTTCGCCCCCCACGGCGTAAACGTCGGAAAGCGCGTTGGCCGCGGCGATCTGTCCAAAACGGAAGGGATCATCCACCACGGGCGTCAAAAAATCCACGGTCTGCACCAGCGCCCTGCCCGGCGGGAACGACAGCACCACCGCGTCCTCGCCACCGCCGCGCGGTCCCGAGAGAATACGGTCGTCCTGGCCCAGGGAAAGGCCGGCGAGAATCCGCTCCAGGTCCCCTGGAGCCACTTTGGCCGCTCAGCCCGCGGCGCGGACGCCCTGCGTGAGCCGGACGTTCGTGGGGGCGGCGGAGGATGCGTCGCACTGCTTCATGCCCCCGGAGTACCAAAGCGCAAGGGACGCGCCAAGAGAAATATCCGATATGCGCCATAGATGAACGCCGCCGTAACGCGCGGCCGAAATCCGCCGATAAGGCATGAGGTACGGGAAATGCATTGTCACACCCGTCACCAGCCAAGACAAGGAGGCCGCATGATCCGCCACTGCTGCGCCGCCTGCGGGCGGCCCATCAACCGTACGGACAGATTTTTCGAGCCCTCGGATGGCACGCTCTGCCGCGAATGCCTCCTGAGCATGGGGCACGGCAAGAAATTCCGTCCCGGACAGGGGGCCGGCTGGCCCTCGGCTTTGCCGCTGTCCATCCTCGCCGCATCCACGCCGGCCGGCAGCTGATGCGCCGACGGGCGCGGGGTGCGCGAAACCGCCGCCACGCATCGCGCGGACGAACCGGCGTCACACGCCGACAGGGCGAAGACGGGGGCGGGGCTAAATCTCCACGCCCTGTTCGCGATATTCGTTGAGCTTGTTGCGCAGCGTGCGCACGGAGATGCCGAGCAGCTGGGCAGCCAGGGTGCGGTTGCCGCTGGTTTCGTCCAGACTTTTGAGGATGAGCTGCTTCTCCATCTCGTGCAGGGGCATGACGGAGATGGCGTCGTTGAGGCTGGTGGGCGGCGCGGGAGAGGCCGTATCGTCCGGGGCGACCGGAGCGGCCGGGGCTGAAGCGCCCTGCTGCGGCGCCGCGGGGGCCTCCTCGGGCAGGTCGATTCCCCAGGTGTCGCTGTCGAGCAGGAAATGCCGCTGGCCGATGGGGCCGCCCTGAGCCAACAGCACGGCGCGCTCCATGAGATTCTGCAACTCGCGCACGTTGCCGGGCCAGTCGTAGGCGGTCAGCCAGGCACGGGCGTCGTCGGCGAAGACCTGCCGGCCCATGCCGTAGGCCACGGCGTACTTGCCGGCGAAATACTCGGCCAGGGTCATCACGTCGTCGCCGCGTTCGCGCAGGGCGGGCAGGCGCAGGGGAATGACGTTCAGACGGTAGAACAGGTCCTGCCGGAACTTGCCATCGCGCACGGTCTGCTCGATGTCGCGGTTGGTGGTGGCCACCACGCGCACGTCCACGCTGACGGTCTCCACGCCGCCCACGCGGTCGATCTCACCCTCCTGCAACACGCGCAGCAGCTTGGCCTGCAAAGCCAAATCCATTTCGGTGATCTCGTCGAGGAGAATGGTGCCACTCTGGGCCAGCTCGAACTTGCCGAGTTTGCGATTGATGGCCCCGGTGAACGCGCCCTTCTCGTGGCCGAAGAGTTCGGACTCGAGCAAGTGCTCCGGCAAGGCCGCGCAGTTGATGGCCACGAAAGGCCCGGTCGCGCGGTCGGAGTTGTAGTGGATGAACCGGGCGAACATTTCCTTGCCGGTGCCGCTGGGCCCGCTGATGAGCACGGTGGCCTTGCTGCGCGCCACCTGCCGCGCCAGGGCCAGCACGCGTTGCATGGCCGGATGCCGGCCAATGATCTGAAAGCGCGCGGCGTGGGCATCCTGTGGAACGGCGCGGGCCGCGCCGCCGGCGCTCCCGGCGTTGGAGAGCAGCCTGGCGGCGTGGCCGCCCGGCACGTGCGACGAGCCGGAGGCCAGCCGCGTGGCGTGGCCGCCCGGCAGGCCGGAAACGCCCGAGGTCGCGCGCGCGGCCAGCGGTGCGGGCTCGTCCGGGGCAGCCTCCGGCAGCACAAGGCAAATTTTCTCCCAGGCCAGCGGCTCCAGCCAATAGTCGCGCGCGCCGAGCTCCAGGTATTTCTGGGCTTCCTCGGCGCTGCCGGAGCGGGAAAGGATGATGACCGGCGGAATGACTTCGCCGGCGTCGGCGAGCTCGGCCAAACGCGAAAGCAAGGCCTGGGCGTCGTATCCGGGCATGGATGGCCGCGAAAACACAAGCTGCGTGGGCGAACGCTTCAGGAAGGCCAGGGCGGAGCCGAGCCCGTCGGCCACGCCAGCCTGAACGCCGGCGTCGCGCAGGGCGGGGAAAACGCCGCTGACGGATTGCGGCTCGGCGATGAAAAGAATCGTCCACTCTGACATAGTGTCGTTGTTTAGCCTCATCCTCGATTATTATCAATAGAGCGAAGCCGGACCCGGACATCCGGTTCGCCGAACCGCGCGGCCGGGACGCGAGGTTTGCTTGTCGGCGCGGCATCTGGTAGCAGGCTGGCAGGAGAATCCCGTGCCGACAAGCATCCCGGTCTTTTGCTACCACAACGTCAGCGAATCCGGTGGCCATCCGCCCCGTCTGTTCGAGGAGCACCTCGCCGCCATCCGCGACGCTGGCTACCGCACCATCACCGCGCGCGAGCTGGTGGCAGGCATTTCCGGCCGGGCCTCCCTCCCGGCCAAGGCTTGCGTGCTCACCTTCGACGACTGCCACCTGAGCTGCTGGACCATGGCCGCGCCGCTGCTGGCCAAATACTCCATGACCGGCGTGTTCTTCTGCGTCACGGACTTCATCCACGACCACCCTGGCAAACGCCCGCAGCTCCCGCCGGAGACCGGCGGGCCGGAGCTGCTCTCCGCGCCGGCGTCCTTCCGCGCCTTTCTGGAAAACGGCGACACGAGCCAGTTCATGACGCCCGACGAACTGCGCGCCATGATCGACGACTTCGGCTTCGAGGTGCATGGCCACACGGCGCGGCATCAGGGCTGCTTCCGCTCGCTGACGCGGGTGGCCCGGCTCGGCGACGCCAAAGCGCATTGGAGTTCCTGGGGCATCTACCCGCCGGACATGCGCGCGGCGGCCGACGCGACCGAACTGCCGCTCTTCGAGGCCACGAGCGCTTACGCCTACAATGGCTACTGGCCCATGCACGGCCGCGGGGAGGCGGGCGGGGGGATCTTCTACCGCCGCCGCACGGACGCCGAACGCCGTGAGTTCTGTCTGACCGACATGCGCCGCTGCATGGCGCGCATCCGCGAGATCAATGGCCTGGGCGACGAGCAGTACTTCTGCTGGCCCTGGGGCCAATACGACGAACTCGCCGAGTCCTGCGCGCGGGAGGCGGGATTCCGCGCCGCCTTCACCCTGGAGCGCAGCGCCAACTCCCTCGGCGGAAACGTCATGCGCATCCACCGCATCGGCGTGGGCAGACCCAAAACCGGCGAATGGGTGCAAAGCCGGCTGCGTATGTACTCAGGCGAATGGCGCGCAAAATTCTTCTTCAAATTCCTGCGCAAACGTCCCGAGATCGCAAGCGTCCTGTTCATGACCGATTCGGTCAAGCTCTCCGGCGGCAGCAGGCAGATGCTCAACAGCATCCTCGGCATGCGCGAAAGCGGCATGCGCGTCACCGTGGTCGTCCCGCCGGACTGCGAACTCGCGCGGGCCATCGAACCGCTGGGCGTCGGGGAAAACCCCGTCGAAATGGTCCCCTTCGGCGGCTTTCGGCAGTACGTGCGCGCGGCCGGATTCGTGCGCGAACTGGCCACCCGGGTGCGGGCGGACGTGGTGCACACCTTCCATACCCGGGCTTACAAGAGCGCGGTCATCGCCAAACTGATGGGAGCGCGCTTCAAGCTGTTCATCAACCGCGGCGTCATCTTTCCTCCCAACACCATTTTCGCCCTCTATGCCCTGCTGGCCGAGGGGGTGACCTGCAACTCCAAAGGCGCGGCCGAGATGCTGCGCCGCTACAAGGTGCCGGCCTCCCGCCTGCGGCTGGTGTACAATTCCATGCTGCCGGAGGGACGCTTCGGCGGCGATGGCCTGCCGCCGCGACGCCCCCCCAGGGAGAAACGCGGCGTCCGCGTGCTCTACGTGGGCAACTTCGCGCCGGCGAAGGGTTACGACGTGTTCGCCGCCATGGCCGGGGAGCTGGTGCGCCGGGGCGTGCGCGACCTGGATTTCGTGGTCTGCGGCGTACGCCTGGATAAACCCTGGCCGGCCGTGACGCCACCGGAGGTCCGCCCCAGGTTGGTCATGCTGGGACAGCTGCCCCACGAACGTGTTCAGGAAGAAATGCTCGCGGCGGACATCCTGGTCGCGCCCTCACGCCTGGAAAGCCTGCCCAACGTGGTGCTGGAGGCCTTCGCCTGCTCGCTGCCCGTTGTCGGCACAAGCGTTGGGGGAATGCCGGAACTCGTCCGCGACGGTCTCAACGGCTTCCTGCGACCGTCGGAAGACGTGGCCGGGCTGGCCGACGCCGTGGCCACGCTCGCCGGGGATCCGGCCCTGCGTTTGCGCATGGGACGCATCAACCGCCGCATCGTGGCCCAATGCCTGGGCAACGCGGCAAAAACGCTGACGCTTTTGCGGGTGTACTTCGGCGCGTGCGCGCAGGAGTCCCTTCCTATTGAACGCATCGCGGCCGAGGAGGCGGCGAACGCTGAAGAAATGAAGGAAGGGCCATGCCCGCGTTAGGATTCCTCGACGCCTGGAACGCCCTGCCGGAATCCACCCGGCTGGAAATGCAACGGGCCTCCACTGGTTGGCGGAGGCTGGCGCGCCTGGGTGGCGACGCGCTGCGTCTGGCCGCGAACGCCGACGGCGACGAGGCGGCGGAACTGCGGTCGCTCGCCGCGGACATCCTGCTCTGGGCTCATGGCGAAAATCCGCTTTCCGGGCCGCTGGCTGCGGAGATTCTGGCCGCGCCGGACCTGCCCCTTTCCGCTCCGGCGCACGCGTCGCTGGCCGCCGTGGCGTCGCACTGGCGCACGCCCGGAAAACGCGAAAGCGGTCAGGCTTATTTCGAGCGGCTGGCCGCCAAACGCGACACCGAACGGCTGGCGCGCTTCCTGGCCGAGCAAATCCGCCGCGATCCCGCCGGGCTCTACTGGCGTGACAAGGCCCTCGGCCTGTCCATCTATTGCGGCCCGGGCGCCATCGCCGACGAACTCGAGTCGGCGGCCCTGTCCGGCCTGGATCAACTGCCCGGCGCGCTGGCCGTCGCCCTCAATCTGACCGCCCAGTCGGCCTTCCTGCGCGGCGAGGCCGACCGCTGCGCGGACGCCCTGACGCGACTCGACGCCGGGTGCGGTCCGGTCTTCGGCCCGGCCTTCGCGCCCGCGCGCCGTGGGCTGGCCTGGCTCGACGCGGAAGAGGACGAACGCGCCCTGCCGGACATCCTCGCCGCCCTGCGCCACGCCCCATGGCAGGCTGGGCTGACGCTGGCCGCCGCCGACGCCGTCACCGGCGCGCGCCGGGCCGTGGCTCCTCCGCCGGGGCCGGCGCTGGTCATGCTGTACACCTGGAACAAGGCGGCCGACCTGGACGCCACGCTGGCGAGCCTGTTCGCCTCCGACCTGTCCCTCGGCGACGGCGGTCGCGCGCGGGTCATGGTTCTGAACAACGGGGCCACGGACGACACCTCGCGCGTGCTCGACAAGTGGGCCGCGCGCGGCGGGCTCCTGCGGCTGGACCTGCCGGTGAACATCGGCGCACCGGCCGCGCGCAACTGGCTGGCCGCCACACCCGAAGCCCGCGCCGCCAGCACCCTCGTCTATCTGGACGACGACGTTGACCTGCCCGCCGACTGGCTGGGCCGGCTTGGCGCGGCGCTGACCGCCATGCCCGAGGCCGGCGTGGCCGGTTGCAAAGTGGCCGATCACCAGGCCCCGCGCCTACTGCAAAGCGCCGCCGGCAGGCTGGCCGTTCCCGCCGACGCCCCGGATGGCCGACTCGACCTGGACTTCCAGAGCCTCGCGCCCAACCCCTTCCGCCTGCTCGACGCGCACATGCAGGGCCCGGACTGGGGGCTGTTCGACTTCATCGGCCCGGCGGACTCCGTGACGGGCTGCTGCCACATGTTTCGGCGCGCGGCGCTGGACGCGCCCCACGCCGAGGGCGGCGGCTTCTCGCTGGCGCTCTCGCCATCGCAATACGACGACTTCGAGCGCGACCTGCGGATGCTCGCCGGCGGACGCTACGCCGTCTACCAGGGTTTTCTGCGCGTGCGGCACCGCAAACGCTCCGGGCTGGCCGCGCAGAATGGGACCGCGCAGACCAGCGCCAATGGCAACAGGTACAAAATGCAGACAATGCACTCCCGCCAGGAAGTGGCGGGCTTCATCGCAGCCCAGGCGGAAACGCTTGGTCAGGCCATGGCCCGCGCCCTCGGCGTTCTGGACCATGCGGAGGGAAGGTCATGACGGACCAGGGAAAAACGGATTCGAGCCAGCGCTTCCTCGATGAACACGAGGAGCTGCGGCCGGGCCAGCAGTTCCGCTTCGCCTGCCACCCGGGGGTGCGCTGCTTCGGCGCGTGCTGCTCGGCGCTCAACCTCATGCTCACCCCGTACGACGTGCTGCGCCTGCGCCGCGCGACCAAACAAAATTCGCGCACCTTCGTCCACGAATACGCGGACATGAGCGCCATGCCCGGCGTTGGCCTGCCGATTCTGAGCCTGCACATGCAGGAGACCGACGCGAAACGCTGCCCCTTCTCCACCCACGGGGCGTGCGCGGTCTACGCCGACAGACCGTCGGCCTGCCGCACGTACCCACTCGGCCGGGCCACGCGCCCCAAGGCCGGTGGCGCGGCGGGAGAGATCGAGGAGCAGATCTTCGTCATCCGCGAGCCGCACTGCAAGGGCTTCGAGGAGGCGAGCGAGTGGAGCTCCGCCAGTTGGATGGACGACCAGGGACTGACCGTCTACAACACCTTCAACGACCGCTACATGGGCCTCGCCGCCGCATTGCGCGAAGCCGGCCGGCTCTCGCAGCAGCAGACCGGCATGGCCGGTCTGGCGCTGTACCAGCCCGACGACTTCCAGCGCTTCTTCATGAGCGCCCACGCGCTGGAACGCCTGGACATGTCCGACGAGCGCCGCGCGGCCATCCTGCGCGACGAGGAGGCCTGCCTCGACTTCGGCTTCGACTGGCTGGAGCTGACGCTGCTGGGCAAGACGGACAAAATCAGCCCCAAGGGCTAAGGCCATGAGCGACGCCCTCACCAGCCCAAAGATTCTGACCCTGCCGGAGTTCCTGGCCAGAAAGGCCACGTTTCCAAAGGGATACAGTCTCGTGTTCACCAACGGCTGCTACGACATCCTGCACCCCGGCCATGTGGACCTGCTGGCCCGCGCGCGCGCCCTGGGCGACGGGCTCCTGCTCGGGCTGAACTCCGACGCCTCGGTGCGGCGCATCAAGGACGATCTTCCCGGCCCCAAACGGCCGGTCAACAGCCAGGCTGAACGCGCCTTCGTGCTGGCGGGACTTTCCAGCGTGGACTTCGTCGTCGTCTTCGACGAAAACACGCCGCTGGAACTCATCCGCGCGGTGCGCCCCCAGGTGCTCGTCAAGGGCGGCGACTGGGACATCTCGCGCATCGTGGGCCGCGAGGTCGTGGAGGCCGACGGAGGCCGGGTGCTCAGCCTGCCGCTGCTGCCCGGCTACTCCACCACCGGACTCATCGAACGCCTGACCCACGGGGGCTGAGGCGATCGGCGACCGCCGCCGCGCGGCGGTGACGGCCCGAAAGCCGTAATGACGCCGACCGGACGGCGGATGGGCGTCCGTTGATCGCACAACGCGCCAAGACTCCCGACTCCGCTTGACAACGCGCCGATACCGCGCTATCGGTTTCTGCTCGCACGGTTCCGGGCCAGTAGCTCAGTTGGTAGAGCCCCCGGCTCATAACCGGATGGTCCCAGGTTCGACCCCTGGCTGGCCCACCAGCCGAATCTGGCCGCAGCGGCCCGACACCAAGGACGCACATTGACCCAACGCGCCAAAGCGAAGGCCGCCGAACTCACCGCCTGGAAAGTGCAGGCGACCGCAGATGCTCCCCTGGGGAATCCCTACGGGAGCATCTGCCGTTTCCGGGGGTAGCATGAACATAGACAAGCTCCTGTCACGCATCCGTTTTCTTGTCTCGGAGGCCTTCGCCGCCGACTGGGACAACTCCGGCATCCAAATCGCCGGAACGCGCGCCGAGGTGAAAAAAATCGCCCTGGCGCTGGACCCAGCGCCCGCCCGCATGGACGAGTGCCTGGCCTGGGGCGCGGACTTCGTGCTGACGCACCACCCGCTCTACTTCAAACCCAAGGCGCCGAACGCGAACGGCCCGCACATGGACATGCTGCGCCGCTTCATCCCCGCCGGGGCATGGCTCTACGCCGCGCACACCAGTCTGGACTGCCGGCCCGACGGTCCGGCCTTCTGGCTTGGACGCGAGCTAAAACTGGAAAACCGCGCGGGCGTCGAGGTCAACCACAGCTTCCCCGTCCGCGAATTGTTCTTCCAGGCCCCCTCGCGCTTCACCGAGCGCGAGGCCCGGCCCCTGGCCGAGATGACGGGCATCCACGCCCTCTCGCAGACCGCCGCTGGCGAGGTGCGCGTGGTGGCGGACGAAAGCGCCCTGCCGGACATCCGCGAGCAGTTCCGCGCCGTGTTCGCCGACAAGCCCATCGAATACTACACGCGGCGGCTGGAAAGCCCGGCCACGACGGTCAGTTTCGGCGAGATCGGCGATCTGCCGGAACCCATGACCTACGAGGACTTCGCACGCCGGCTCGAAACCGTGCTGTTCAAGAACCAGCCGGCCATGGCCGCCGTCTCCGGCAAGACCTCCGTGGCCTGGAGCGAATGCGGCCCCCGGCCGGAAAGCATTCGCCGCGTGGCCTACTGCACCGGCTCCGGCGGGTCGCTCATTCCCGAGACCTTCGCCGCCGGCGCCGACGTGTACATCTGCGGCGACGTGAAACACCACGCCGCCATGGATTCGCCGGGCCTTGTGCTCGACGTGAGTCATTTCCTCCTGGAGGAGGAGATGGTGCGGCTCTTCGCGCAGGAGCTGCAAAAAGATTTCGGCCGCGAGGCCGAGGTGCGTTTTTTCCCAGGCGAAAACCCCTTCCGCTTCCGCCTGCTGGCCTAGCCGGCGGCGTGCGCGGGGATTTGGCGATATTTTCCCGGTCCGGCGGACGAAGACGCCCCGGACCCCAATAAAGCGAGGTGCCGATGTATCAGAAACAAATCGAGCAGTTGGTGGTCCTGCAAGCCGTTGACGAAGAGATCATGGTCCTCGAGTCCGAGATGCGCGAGGCCCCCCTTGAACTCTCCGGCCTGGAGACCAAGGTCTCCCAGCTGCGCGAGCGCGAGACCCAGGTGCAGGAGCGGCTCGACATCCTCAAGGCCCAGCAGAAGCGGCTGGAGGGTGAGATCGAGGATGACGGCAACAAGATCAAGAAGAGCAAGAACAAGCTCATGGCCGTCGGCAACTCCAAGGAATACCATGCCATGATGCGCGAAATGGACTCCATGGAGAAGCTGAACCGCCTGCGTGAGGAAGAACGCGTGGCCGTCATGGAGGAGTTCGAACGTCAGAACACCGCCATGCAGGAGATCACCAACGAGGTCAACGGTCTCATGGAAGGTTTCGACGCCAAGAAGGCCACCCTGGACGAGCGCGTCGGCAAGGCGCAAAGCCGCCTGGACGCCCTCGCCAAGCGCCGCGCCAAGGCCGGCAAGGCCATTCCCGCGCCCATCCTCGGCCGGTACGAGTTCATCCGCTCGCGCATCGAGCACCCGGTCATCGTCTCCGTCACCGACGGCATATGCGGCGGCTGCCACATCAAGATTCCGCCCCAGGCGTACAACGAGCTGCAGAAGGGCAAGCAGATCCTCGGCTGCCCCAACTGCCAGCGCATTATCTACTGGATCGAGCACACCCCGAAGATCGAGGAAGAGAAAGAGACCAAATAGCAAAATTCGGAGTTGGACGGACCGTCGCCGCGCCCCGCGAGGGGCGGGGAGGAAAGTCCGGGCTCCACAGGGCAGGACGCTGGGCAACTCCCAGGGGGGGCGACCCCCGGAAAGCGCAACAGAAAGCAGACCGCCGGACGGCCCTCGGGCCATCCGGTAAGGGTGAAACGGTGGGGCAAGAGCCCACCAGCGACCGCGGCGACGCGGTCGGCTAGGCATACCCCGTCCGGAGCAAGACCAAATAGGGAGGCAGGCCGGCCCGGCCAATTGTCTCCGGGTAGGTTGCTTGAGGCGGCCGGCAACGGTCGTCCTAGAGGAATGACGGTCGCCCGACCCGAAAGGGTCGGGCACAGAACCCGGCTTATAGTCCGACTCCTTTTTTGAAACGAATCGGGGTGAGGCGCCGCCTCCCCCCGAGCCCCCCACCGCCAAGGGTGTTCGCCCTTGGAACCCTCTCCGGAGGAGCCGGAGCCGCGCAAGCGCGGCTCCGGCTCCTCCGGTGCGGGGTCAAGAGGGAGGAAGTCCCCCCGTGCTGGGGAGTTCGAGGGGGCTGGCCACCTCGACGTCTTGCGAACGCCGCGACGCATCGCTGGCATCGCCACCGCCGACGCCACAGGACATCAACACATGACATCACCCACCAACGCCACCATCGAAGCCTGGGCCGTGCTACTCGCGGCTGGTTCCGGCACGCGGCTGGCTCCGGCCCTGGCCGCATCCGGCGGCCCGACGCGCAAACAGTACATCGAATACGAGGGCGCGCCGCTGTTCTGGCGCAGCGCCCACACCTTCGCCCGCGTGGAGGCCGTACGCGGCCTCGTGCTCGTGTTTCCACCGGACGAGGTGAAACGCATGGCCAAGGTTGTGGCCACGCTCGACGCGCGCGACCCGCTGGGTTTGCCGTGGCGGATTTGCGCGGGCGGCGCGCGCCGGCAGGATTCCGTACGTTTGGGCTTGGCCGAAACGCCGCCCGATGCGGGCCATGTGCTCGTGCACGACACGGCGCGGCCTTTCGCCTCGGCGGGACTGGTGCGGCGCGTGCTGACGACGCTGGCGGAGGGCGCGCTGGCGGTGACGCCGGGCGTCGCGGTCACGGACACGATCAAACGCGTGGATGCGGCCGGACGTGTGCTGGAAACGCCGGATCGTGCGGCGTTGCGCGCGGTGCAGACGCCACAGGGCTTCGCGCTCGCGGAACTTTTGGCGGCGCATCGACGCGCCGAGACCGAAGGCTGGGAAGTGACCGACGACGCCGGCCTTATGGAACGCGCAGGCGTCGCGGTCGTTGTGACGCAGGGCGAGGAGGCCAACGTGAAGATCACCAACCCCGAGGATTTACGGCTGCTCACGCCAACGGCTGAGGCGGCGGCCCCGCGCACCGGCTGGGGCTACGACGTGCACCGCTACGTCGCCGACGACGAGGAGGACGCGAAGCTGCTCGCGCAGGCGCGCCCCATGGTGCTTGGCGGCGTGCCGGTGCCCCGGGCCCCCCGCGTGGCCGCGCACTCCGACGGCGACGTGCTGCTGCACGCATTGACCGACGCGTTGCTCGGCGTGGCCTGCGCGGGCGACATCGGCCGCCTGTTCCCAGACACGGACAAGACCTACGAGAACATGCCGAGCGCGGTGTTCGTGGCCGAGGCGCTGCGCCGCGTGCGCGCCTGCGGCTATCGGCCCGTTCACGCCGATCTGACCATCGTGGCGCAAACCCCCAAGCTGGCGGCGCTTAAGGAGCGCATCGCCGCGAACGTGGCGCATCTTCTGGAGCTCCCGGCGGATTTAGTCAACGTAAAGGCCACCACCGAGGAAGGCCTCGGTTTCACGGGCGAAAAGCGTGGCATCAAGGCCGTCGCAGTCGTCACGGCCATATCCAGCCCCTCAAAAATTTAATTTTTGCATTTTTGTTATTTTAAGTTTCAGCTTTACCACTCTTGCCATATCCGCTCCCTTCGCCTCCTCGGTGGTCATCAAAAAATTCCCTTTAGTCCTGGAGTGTTAACGCCAGCACTCGAGATTGGCCCGAGTCTTGCTTTTATCCTTCACAACTCCGACAAAAACGCATTCATGCTGACAGAAGTGTCAGGGCGTTTACGGAGTGGGAAACGTGACAATCGGACAACCCTCGTTCCGTCTGCGTTTTCGAGTTTGAAAGCCCACGACCGCGTCAAGGCGTATTCGGCTGATATTAACGTTTTCGTAATGGCGTTGTTCCTCCGGCCTTGCCAATCCGGCGGTTCCCAATGCAACAACAAGGGAGGTTCACTCGATGAACGGGGCGGATACTGCGTTCGTGCTCATCTGCGCGGCCCTGGTCATGTTCATGACCCCAGGCCTTGGCTTGTTCTACGGCAGCATGGTGCGCAGCAAAAACGTGCTGGCCACCATCATGCAAAGCTTCATCATCGTCGGGCTGGTGTCCGTGCTATGGGCCGTGGCCGGCTACACCCTGGCCTTCGGCAAGGACATCGGCGGCGTCATCGGCAATCTCGACTTTCTGTTCCTCAATGGCGTGGGCATGACGGCCGGACCATACTCCGACACCATTCCCCACCTGGCGTTCATGATCTTCCAGTGCATGTTCGCCGTCATCACCCCCGCCCTCATCACCGGCGCCTTCGCCGAACGCATGAAGTTCGGAGGGTTCCTGGTGTTCACAACCCTGTGGCTCTTCATCGTCTATGCTCCCATGGCCCACTGGGTGTGGGGCAAGGGCTGGATGGCGCAGATGGGCGCGCTCGACTTCGCCGGCGGCGCGGTCGTCCACATGAGTTCCGCCGCGGCCGCGCTCGCCGCCACCGTGGTCATGGGCAAGCGCAAGGGCTACGGGCGGATGGCCTTCATCCCCCACAACCTGCCCATGACGGTGCTCGGCGCGGCCATCCTCTGGTTCGGCTGGTTCGGCTTCAACGCCGGCAGCGCCCTGGCGGCCGACGGCTTCGCCGCCAACGCCTTCGTCACCACGCATCTCGCCGCGGCGGCCGCCGCCCTGTCCTGGATCTTCATGGAATGGCGGCATTCCGGCAAGCCCACCACCCTCGGCGCGGCCTCGGGCGCCGTGGCCGGGCTGGTGGCCATAACTCCGGGAGCCGGCTTCGTCACCGCCATGCCGGCCATCCTCATCGGACTCGTCGGCGGAGTGCTGTGCTTCTCGGCCGTGCTGCTCAAAGGCAAGCTGGGGTACGACGACTCCCTTGACGTTGTGGGCGTGCACGGCGTGGGCGGCACATGGGGTGCCATCGCCACGGGCCTGTTCGCCAGCATCAACAAGGCCCAGGGGCTTTTCTATGGCAATCCGTCCCAGCTTTGGATACAATTGGCTTCCGTGGCCGCCACCTGGGCGTTTTGCTTCGTCGCGAGTCTGGTCCTCTTCAAGCTGGTGGACGCCACCATCGGCCTGCGCGCCAGCGACGAGGAAGAGGATCGCGGCCTCGACCTTTCCCAGCACAATGAGACCGGCTACCAGGCGTAAGCCAGCCGCCAAGGAGCTGCACACATGAAAAAAGTCGAAATCATCACCCGCACCTTCAAGCTCGACGACGTGAAGGCCGCACTCTCCGAAATCGGCATCAAGGGCATGACCGTTTCCGAGGTCAAAGGCTTCGGCCGCCAGGGCGGCCACAAGGAAGTCTACCGCGGCGCCGAGTATCAGGTCGATTTCGTGGTCAAGGTCAAGGTCGAGGTCGTCGTCGAGGACAGCGTCGTGCCGGACGTCATCAAGGCCGCCACCACGGCCGCCCGCACCGGACAGGTGGGCGACGGCAAGATCTTCGTCGTGCCCGTGGAGGAAGTGGTGCGCATCCGCACCGGCGAAACCGGCGACGCCGCCGTCTAACCCACCAAGGCGTCCCCCAGGTGGACGACATCAAGCAAAACGTTCCGGCCCTGCCGCCTTCCGCTCAGCGGTTGCGGCAGGGCCGTCTCGCCCTCGGCGAGGCCGCCCTCGCCGGCGCGCTGGCCGAATACCCGGCCGCCTGCTCCACCCTCATGGACACGTACTTCCGCGACCGGCTGGAGGAGCTCGGCGCGGAATCGCCACACCTGTTCCAAGAACACTTTTCCCTCATAGCCGTTGGAGGCTATGGCCGGGGCGAACTCTGCCCGGCCTCCGATGTCGATGTGCTGCTGCTTTATGGCGAGGACATTCCCCAAAACGCGGACGAACTCTCGCGCGGGCTGTTCCATCCGCTCTGGGACGTCGGTCTGGACCTCGGGCACGGCGTGCGGGCGGTGGAGGACTGCCTGCGCCTCGCACGCGAGGATCCGCAGGTGCTCACCTCGCTTCTGGACACGCGCCTCGTGGCCGGCGACGAGAACCTTCCGGCCCGGTTGGTGCGGGAATTCTCGGGCAGGGTGCTGGCGGGATACGCGTCCACCTACGGCCAATGGGTGCTCAAACTCAACGCCACCCGGCGCATCGAGTACGGCGACTCCAGCGGATTGCTGGAGCCGGACCTGAAGAACGGTCTGGGCGGCCTGCGCGACGTTCACCAGATCCACTGGCTCCTGCGCATCGACCCCGCCCTGCGCGATGGGCCCGCCGCGCCCTTCACCCCGGACGACCTGCGCCTGCTGCATGCTGACTACGGCTTCGTCCTCGCCGCGCGCACGGCCCTGCACCTGACCGCCAAGCGCAAGACCGACCGCCTGAATTTCGATTTTCAGCCGCAGGTGGCCCGGCAGCTTGGTTTCGCAGGAGCCGATCCAGAAGAAGCCACGGACGACGAGGACAGCGCTCTCAGCATGGGACTGGCCGTTGAGGCCTTCCTTTCGCGTTTGCACAAATCCATGGCGCGCATCCGCTCCATGCGTCAGGCCTGCTGGCTGGAGGCCTTCCCCCCACGGGCCGAGAGCTGCCCGGCCGCCCCGGGCGGCGCTTCGGAGGCCATCTTCTGCGGTCCCACGGGCATGGCCCTGCGCGACGGCGACGCCGCGCAAAACGATCCCGCCCTGATTCTGGAGCTTTACGTGGCCGCAGCCCGGCAGGCCCGGCCCGTGTGCTGGGCGGCCCAACGGGCCACCCGCGCCGCCCTGGCCACGCCCGAGCGCCGTGCGGCCTTCGCCGCCCTGCCGGGCATTCTGCCCGCGCTGCTGGAAATCTTCCGCGCCTCCGGCCAACCCACCGAGAGTTCTCCACCGCTGACCAACCCAGCCCAAAACACAGCAAGAGCAAAGGCTGGCGGCCTGAAAGGCGCGCTGAAACGTTTCTTCGCCCCGGCTCCCGCGCCCGACGCGCCCGCTGGGACCGACCCCGCCGCGCCAGCCGTGGCCACGGCGCTGCAATCCATGCTCGACACCGGCCTGCTCGGCGCGCTGGTGCCGGAATTCGCCCCCGTGGAACACCTCGTCCAGTTCGACGACTTCCACATCCATCCCGTGGGCAAGCACACCATCGAGGTGGTGCGCGCCCTGGCGGCCATGCTGCCCGACAGCCAGGCCGACATGGACGACGTCGCGCCGGAGCTGCGCGGCATCGCCGCCACGCTGCCCAATTTCGATCATCTGCTGCTGGCCGGCTTCTGCCACGATCTGGCCAAGCCGAACCGCGACCACTCCGCCGCCGGGGCGGACCTCGCGCAACGCATCCTCGCCCGCCTGGGGGCCAGCGCCGATACCCGCGAGGATGTGGCCTTCCTGGTGCGGCAGCACCTCGTTATTCCCAAAATCGCCACCCGGCGCGATCTCTCCGATGAATCCGTGGCCGCCGGAATGGCCGAATTGTGCGGCGCAGTGGAACGCCTGGACATGCTGCACCTGTTGGCCGTGGCCGACAGCCGCTCCACCGGGCCTCGCGCCTGGAACCCCTGGACGGCCTCGCTTTTCGACGAACTCACGCGCAAGGCCCGGCGACTGCTCACGGACGGTCCGCTGGCCGAGCCGCACGCCGTGGCCAAAACCCGGCAAGTGCGCGAGTCGGCGCTGGGACTCGCCGCCCAGCCGTTCCTCGGTCCAGCGGGCGAGGAGGAACCGCCCCTCGATCCGGCCTTCGCCGAAGCCTGCCTTTCGCGCATGCCCGCGCGCGCCCTGCTCGTGCTCGACGTCCCGACCGTGGCGCGGCACATGCGCCTGGCCCGTCGTTTCGCCTCGGCCATGGCCGAGGATCTCATCCGCAAACCCACGGGCAAGGCTGGTATCGGCGTTGTGGAGATCGACGCCGTGCCCGCACGCGGCGGAGCCTTTCAGGTCAGCATCGCCGCCCTGGAACAGCCGGGCATCTTCGCCGTCATGGCCGGAGTGCTGGCCTTGCACGACCTGAACATCCTCTCCGCCGAGGTGCTCACCTGGAACGGCGGAACCGGTGCCATGAGCGGCAACCTCGCCGTGGACGTGTTCCTGGTCAAGGAGCCGGGCGAAGGCCTGTTCCTGGAGGACTTGTGGCAACGTGTTCGCCGGGCGGTCTCCTACGCGCTCACGGGCAAGCTTTCCCTTGAGTACCGGCTGGACCAGAAACGCGCCTCGCCCCTCACGCCGCCCTCACGCGCGCCCAAAAGCCGGCGCATGGTGCGCATGGATAATAAATCCAGCGACTTCTACACCCTGGTCGAAGTGGCCGCGCCGGACCGTCTGGGTCTGCTGCACGATGTCGGCCTCACTCTGGCCCACGAAGGAATACGCATCCATTTGGCGCGCATCGCGACCAGCGCCGGGCGCATCCACGACGTCTTCTACGTGCGCACGGAGGACGGCCTCAAGCTCACCGACCCCACCCGCATGGAGGAACTCAAAAAAGCCCTCCTCGCGGCCGCGCGGTAGCCCCCCCACGCCGTTGCCTTGGCGCACGCTTTGAGCTAGCGTCCCTCGGCATCATTTCCCGTACAGCAGGAGGCCCGTCATGATACGCCCCACCGCACGCATCCTCGCGGCCGCCGCAGTGGCGGCCATGTTTTTCCCTGTCCAGAGCCACGCCTTCAGCATCGACGAGCTGTTCGGCGGCTCGCCCGTGAACGAGGAACTGGCCGCTCAGGTCCCGCAGGACAAGCGCCAGGCCATCAACAAGGCCGACGACACTCTCGCCTGCGCGGGCAAGGATCTGGAGCTCGCCAAACTCAAGGAGGATCTGGCCGATCGACAGGACGATCTGGCCAACCTCGGCGCCAAGCTCGCCAAATCCCAGGCGCGCGGCGCACGCCTCGCGTTGGATATCGCCAAGATGCAGGCCATCATCGAAAACAAGCTCGGCAACCTTGAGGACAACTCCAAGATCATCAACGATCTCAAAAGCGACGCCTCAAAAAACCTCGATGAGCAGACTGGATACCAGCGTAAGATCGACACCGCCACACTCTACGTGCGCGACTGGACCCAGCGCGTGGCCAACAAGGAAAAGGACGTGGCCGACTTCAAGCTGAACCGCTGTGGCGTCAAGACCGCCCCCGTCGCGACCACGCCGCAGCCAACGGGCGGCGTCGAGGCCGGAATTTCCGGCGAGAACGTCCAGCCCGCGCAAAACGACGACGCCACCGTCATCGTCCACCAGGAGCCCGCGACCCCGGACCAGGATCAGGAAACGCCGGCGGGCAAATCCGATTCGGAATCAACCCTGCAGGACTAACCCAGCTCTCGCGAAAAGCCCCCCGCCTTGACAGGAGACGGGGGGCTTTTCATTGGTTCAATACGAACCGCGTCATATCCAACGGCGCTATCCCAAATCCTCGGAATCCGGTTCGGAGGCCTCGCGCTCCTCGGCGCAGGGGCAAGCAGGCGCGGAGGCCTCGTCCTGGTCTTCGGCCGGCTGCGGGTTGGGATTGGGCATCTCAATGGAGCCGTTGATGATGGCCCCTGGGTCCATGCTGAGCTTGGGCGTGATGAGCCGGCCGTCGAACACGGCGTGCTCGTGGAGATTGGCGTGACGTGAGACGCGCACCGTGCCAACAAGGGTTCCGTTGGCGTTCAGGCTGGCCACGTCCACCTCGCCCTTCACCAGGGCGTCACGCCCAAGGATGAGCGTGCCCGTGGCGGCGATGGAGCCCTGGAAATGTCCGTCGATGCGCACGGAGCCCTCGAAGGCCAACCGACCTGTGAACTTCGTCCCCACGCCGAGAAAAGCGTTGAGCTCACCGGAGGTGTTGCCCTCCTCCGCGGACTCGGAAAAGATCTTCGTAAACCACTTCGTCAACCACTTCATCAACCACCTCGGACGAAATCGCTTTTGTCTATGGTAGCCCGAGCTATCGAAAAAATCCAGCGCTTTTACCTTGCCGCATCGGCGAGACTAGTTCCTGGTCATATCGCTCCAGGCCCAGACGACACGCCCGGCGATGGCCCGCCCCAGGTCCCCGGCGTAATCGCGGCGCAAACGATGCACACGGGGGGGGGTATCGCGAGATGAGTCCGCGTAGAAGACGAGCTCCAGGTCATCGGCGACGCTCTGTGTGGCCACCCGGCGCACGGAGCAAGCGCCGTCGGGATCGCGCACAAGCATGATCTTGCCGGCCGGATCTGGTGATTTCTCGCCACGATCGACGAGAACGACATCGCCGGCGTGCAGGGCCGGGGCCATGCCGTCCTCGCCAGGGGCGATGCTCGCCGCCACGAGATCGGTGCGAAAGCGGACGGATTCGTGGTGCCGCCATACGAGCATCCACCCTTGCGTGTCCGCCGGATCGATCCGCCCAGGTTTGGCCGCCGCCGTCATGGAAACCATTGGCACGGCGATGTAGTCCTCAGCGTCGGGGGGCGTGGCGTCCGGGGCCGCGCCATCCACGCGCGGCGAGACGAAGCGCACCTCGTGGGCGGGTTCGCCCGCATCGCCGGGCAGAACCACGCGCGCGCCCAAGCCGTCGAGGATGCGACCGAGCGACTCGACGGAAAGCCCGCGCTCTCCGTCGAGGAAACGGTTGAGCTGCGATGGATCGATGCCCAGGGCGTCGGCCATGCGCTTGCGGTTGGGGTAGTCCTTGTTCTCGCCCACCTTGGCCCAGAGCATTTCCCGCAGATTGCTGGTGAAATCCATCGCTCCCCCCTCTGCTGTGCGCGCCGGGCGGCACGCGGTTGCGATATGTCACAAAGCTATCATTTTTTTTGTCAAAGTCCACTCAAAAGTACTTTTGCCTGTTGACTATATAAATGCTATTTGACAAAATACGCCATGTGCAACAAAACCATCACACTCGCCATTCCCGAGCCGGACTCTCCGCTGTGGCGGGAGGCCGATCTCTGGAGACTATGGTCCTGGAGCCTCTTTCATGCATCAAGAAAGCGCAAACATGCCAGAATTGAAGGTCTCTCGGTGGAGCTGACCGCCGGAGAACTTGCCGCCCCGCTTTCAATCATCGAAAAAGAAACGGGGCTGAAACAGGAGGGAGTGCAACGGGCATTGCTGATTGGCAAAAATATTGGGCTATGGACCGTGCGGTTCACTCCCTGGTGGGTGCGTATTAGTATTGCCAACTGGCAATGAAATTTCCCCGGAAACGGTTGCTCTTTCAGGAGCCTCCGCGAACCGCCAACACGAATCGGAGGGCATGCTGGATATGAACTACGAAATCTGCGTCAAGGGGGCGCGGGCCATCTGCGAGGCCGTGGGCGAGAACCCAAAGCAGATCGTGCGGCTGGTGTCGGATCTGGGACTGCCGGCCTGGCGACGCAACGGCACAGGCTCCTGGCGAGCCCTGCCGGAGGACCTCAAACGCTGGGTACGGGCCCAACGCAACCGCCACCTGCCCGACCTGCCGCCCAGGCCGTGACCCTGGCACCATTTACCGGACGCCAGGCCGTTGAATCCACTTCTCCACCACGGGGGCGTGGTAGGTCTCGAACCGATCGAGCAGCTCGCCCGCCGTGGGGGCGCTAAGCAACATGGCCCGATGTTCCCGGCGCACAAAGCCCTTGTCCACGGCGTTGTCCAAAAAGCCCCAGAGGGGAGCGTAATACCCGTCCACATCAAGCAGTCCACAGGGTTTCTTGTGAAAACCCAGCTGCGCCCAGGTGAGCATTTCGCACAGCTCCTCAAGGGTTCCCAATCCCCCGGGCAGGGCGATGAATGCGTCGGCGCGCTCGCTCATCAGGGATTTGCGCTCGTGCATGGACTCCACCACGTACTCCTCGGTCAGGCCACGGTGCGCGATTTCCTTGCGTTGGAGCGACTTGGGGATAATGCCCACGACCTTGCCGCCGGCGGCGAGGGCCGCGTCGGCCAGTGCGCCCATGAGTCCCACGTTGGAACCGCCATAGACCGTGGTCAGACCACGCCGGGCGAGCTCCACGCCCGTGGCCTTGGCCGCCTCGAGATAGGCCGGATCGGTGCCAGGGTTGGAACCGAGGAAGACGCAAACGCTGTTCATTATCTCTCCTTGCATGTGTGGGGGTTACGTCAGTTGATCGCGCAGCTGGCGGAAAATCTCCTGCAGCTGCATGGGAGTGGCCTCGGCCTCGTTGATGCGCATGCGTCGGATGAGGCCGACCATGTTGCCGCGCGGCGTGGTGGTGCGCTCGAAGAGGATTTCGCGCTTCTGCGCATGCCCCAGCGGAATAAAGCAAGTCCAGGCGTCCCCCCCCTCGGCGAACCACGTCACCCCGACCGGCCCGGATTCCGCCTTGGGGGCCAACACCTCGACCAACCGCCGCACGGTCTGCCCGCCGGGCAGGCCGAGAAAATCACCACGATCCGAGCGGATGACGGCAGGCAGGGACAAGAAGGACGCCGCCGGCTTCTCCGGCTCGGGGAAGGGCGGAGCGGGGGGGGACTCACGAGTGAACGCATACGACGCCACCGGTCCGGAAGCACCATGCACGGTGACGATCTTGCGCGCGGTGACCACTTCGGGGT
>JAIMKR010000002.1:227109-281286 GCA_020692325.1 Desulfocurvus sp. | reverse complement strand
GAAGAACCGGACGAGGAGGAATCCGCCACGCCCGGGTCCAGCGAATCGAGAGAACCGGAAGAGTCAGAAGGATCGGGCAAAACCGGGCGCGTCCCACTCGAAGACGCGGTCCGCGACGCGGACTCGACGGCGGAGTCGCGTGCGGCGCGCAGTTCCGCCACCAGCTCGGCCATCATGGTCTTGGACGCGGCCTCCATGGTGGCCAAGTTGCGCACCTCGATCTCAAGCTGTTCCATGCGCGCGCGCGCAGCCTCCTGTCCCCGAGCCAGCGCCTCAATGCGCGCGGTCAGCGCCTCACTCACGGAGCCGACCGACGGATCGGCTTCGGCCAAAGATACGCTTTCCGTGGCAACGTTCTTCATCATCGGCAAGCGACGATTAAATGGATATTCTTTGAATTCAGTACGTAATGATTCTTGCACCTGCAAAATCGACAAGCCATCGTCGAACAGATCGCGAATGCGGCGGCAGACATCGAAAGCCTCCGCGTGCAGCCGCACGGGCTTCCCCTCCCTCGCGACGGGCAGGAATGCGGGAAACTTGCTGCGATAGCTTTTGATGGTCGTCTCGGAAACGCCAAGCTCCCGCGCCAAGTCGCGATGCGTATATGTCCGTTCATCCATACGCCATCTCCATCACATCGGTGTGGAAGCGACACGCTTACCGACAGAACATTCAACCTGTTGTTATAATGGCTAAGTAAACTTACGATACGTGTTCGTCAGCCGCCGGTCAAGCCCGCGGGCGAACGCTCGCAGCGCGACAAGCGCCGATTTTCCCTTGGCGCGGCGGTCGAGTTTGGGCTATAGCATTCGAACCGTGCTCCGGTGACGCGCCCATTCTTCCGCCGTTCGACGACGGGTGACGCTCCCGGATCCCGGCACTCGGCCGCCCGCGCCCCCATTTTCCCCCTCATCGCGGCGATTTCGGAACACCGAAACCCGCTGCGGCGCGGCCTCAAGGAGCAACACCGCATCGTGACGGAGCACAAGCGCGGGCAGCGCGCCCGCAGCCGCAAGCAATCCGGCCGCATCCCGGCCACGCGCATCCTAGGCATGGCCGGGATGGTGCTCTGCGCCGCCTGCGCGCTCATGCATCCCAGCACGTCCCTGGCCGCATCCATGGCCCATCCAGTGGTCTCCGCCGAGCCCGATCCCATCAGCGCCGAAAATTCCGACATGCTCTCCGAGCAACAGCTGCCCACGGCGGAAAGCCCGCTCAACATTCCCCTGACCACGGAGCTGCCCAGCCCTCTGCCGGGAAAGGTGCCCCTGACCCCGCCCGGACGCGCCGGAACCCTGCGTCTGCCCGGATTGGCCGAAACCCCGCCGAAAGCCACGGACATTCCCGAATTCCCCACCTTGGACGACCTGGAGGTGGAGGCCCGTTTGGAACGGCTGGCCAAACTGCCGCCCTCCCTCGGCCTCGACGTGGTCCGCACCGGCCTGACCCAGAAGGGCCGCCGCTACCGCCGCGCCGGCGCCTCTCCGGCCACAGGGTTCGACTGTTCCGGTTTCACCCAGTGGACCTTCCACCAGCATGGCATCAGACTGCCGCGCAGCGCGTCCGAGCAGTACTCCGAAGGCCGGACCATCCCCCGCAGCCAGCTGCGCCCCGGCGATCTTGTCTTCTACAAGATCAACAAACGGCGCTGGCACGTGGGCATCTACATGGATGACGGAGTGTTCGTGCACAGCCCCAGGCCCGGGCGCGGCATCTCCGAATCCGACATGAACGATCCCTACTGGTCCTCGCGGTATCTCGGCGCGCGCCGATACATCCGCTAGGCCATGCGCCGCCCCCCGACGCTCTACGTCCATACCCCTTTTTGCAGGGCGAAGTGCCGCTATTGCGCCTTCTTCTCCACGCCCGTTGGAGCGAAAGGCGTCGCTCCCGCCGTTCTTGACCGTCACGTGGCCGCACTGGAGGCCGAGGCGCGGGTTCTCGCCCAAAACTGGCGGGAAGCCATCGGCCCTGCGGCCAGCCTGTTCTTCGGCGGCGGCACGCCGAGTCTCCTCGGCCCGGCGGGACTCGCCCGGGTCATGGCCGTGGTGCGCGCGCATTTCCTTCTGGCCGACGACGCCGAAATCACGCTAGAGGCCAACCCCGAATCCGCCACACCGGAGCTGCTCCACACCGCCCGCGCCCTCGGCTTCAACCGGTTGAGCCTGGGCGCGCAGAGCCTCGACGATCGCGACCTCGCCGCCCTCGGCCGCGTCCACGACGCCCAGGCCGTGGAGGACGCAGTGTGGTCCGCGCGAGCCGCCGGCTTCGACAACCTCGGCCTGGACCTCATCTTCGGCCTGCCAGGGCAGACGCCCACGGCCTGGCTCGCGACCCTGCGCAAGGCCGTCGCGCTCACGCCCGAGCATCTGTCCTGCTACGGGCTGGGCGTGGAACCCGGCACGCCCCTCGCGGCGGACGCCGCAGCCCTGGCCGCTCTGCCGAACGACGATGCGCAAGCCGAAATGTTCCTCTCGGGCGCGGAGCTGCTCGAATCCGCCGGATACGAGCACTACGAAATCTCCAACTTCGCCCGGCCGGGCAGGCGTTGCCGGCACAATGCGTCCTGCTGGCGCGGTGAGGACGTTTTGGGGCTGGGCCCCGCGGCGGTGTCCACCATGAGCCTGCCGCCCAATGGCGCGCGCGGTCTGCGCTGGACCAATCCGCCGGACCTCAACGCCTGGGAGGCGCTCGCGCTCGCTGGCCGGGCCGGAAGCGCCGGCCGCGAGGAGCTGTCGTCGCGTGTGCGCGCCCGAGAGGCCGTCATGCTGGCGCTCCGCACGACCGAGGGACTGGATGTGGCCGCCCACCGCGCCCGCTTCGGCGAGAACCTCCCCGATGAACGCGCGGAGCTGCTCGATCAGCTAGGCCGTGCCGGTCTGGCCAAGCTCGCGGCCGGGCGTTTGCGCCTCACGCGCGACGGAATGCTTGTTTCAAACGGAATTATTCGCGCTCTGGAATTCGAGGAGTGACGGGCGGTTGGCGAACCGCAAAAAAATGCGCGCCCCGGAGCCCTTGTCCAGCGCGAATTCTCGCTGTAATATCTTATTCCGCTTCGGTTTTCTGATTCTGGATTCTTCTAGAGAATCTTGATAATAAATCGACATAGTCGAACTTCCCCCAATATTCCCCACAACTGCGCCCATGATCCGCCGGAGGGGACAAACATCATGTCCAAGGATGCGCCCATGACCGAAATTCTGCCACCCATGCCCGACGGCCTGCCCGATGTGGAGTTGAACGAGAACGCCAAGGTGGTGCTTACGCGCCGCTATCTGCGCAAGGGCCCGGACGGCAAACCCTTCGAGCTCCCTCGCGAACTGTTCTGGCGTGTGGCCGCCAAAATCGCCGCGCAGGAGGCCAAATTCAAGGGCGGCGAGGCCCGGGTGGAGCCGCTGGCGCGCGAGTTCTACGACCTGCTCACCAGCTTCAGGTTCCTGCCCAATTCGCCCACGCTCATGAACGCCGGCACCGAACTCGGCCAGCTGGCAGCCTGCTTCGTTCTGCCCATCGGCGACAGCATCGAGGAAATTTTCGACGCGGTGAAGTTCGCCGCGCTCATCCACAAGTCCGGCGGCGGCACGGGGTTCTCCTTCTCGCGTCTGCGCCCTGCCGCGTCGCGCGTGGGCTCCACTGGCGGCGTGGCCTCCGGTCCGCTATCCTTCCTGCGCATTTTCAACACCGCCACCGAGCAGATCAAGCAGGGCGGCACCCGGCGCGGGGCCAACATGGGCATCCTGCGCATCGACCATCCCGACATCATCAAATTCATCCGCGCCAAGGAAAAGGACGGCGAACTCAACAATTTCAACCTGTCCGTGGGCCTCACCGAGGCATTCATGCGGGCCGTGGACAAGGACGAGGAATACGATCTCGTCGCGCCCAACAGCGGCGAGGTGAAAGAGCGCCTGCGCGCCCGCGAGGTCTTCGGAATGCTCGTGCAAAAGGCCTGGGAATCCGGCGATCCCGGCATGGTCTTCCTCGACCGCATCAACCGCGACAACCCCACCCCGCAGCTCGGTCAAATCGAAGCCACCAACCCCTGCGGCGAGCAGCCCCTCCTGCCTTACGAGGCCTGCAACCTCGGCTCCATCGACCTCGCCCGCTTCTACGACGAGGCGGCGCCCGAGCGCATCGACTGGGAGGGCCTGCGCACCGTCATCCATCAGAGCGTGCGCTTCCTGGACAACGTCATCGAGGCCAGCGTCTACCCCCTGCCGCAGATCACCGACATGGTGCGGACCAACCGCAAGATCGGCCTGGGCCTCATGGGCTTCGCCGACCTCCTCTACCAGCTGGACGTGGCCTACAACTCCCAGGAGGGCGTGGACCTCGCCGAGAAGCTCATGAGTTTCATCCAGGACGAGAGCAAGAAGGCCAGCAAGGAGCTCGCCGACGAACGCGGCCCCTTCCCCGCCTACGAGGGCAGCGTGTACGCCGCCAAGCACCAGGGTCCCTACCGCAACGCCACAACCACCACCATCGCGCCCACCGGCACCCTGTCCATCCTCGCGGGGTGCTCCTCCGGCATCGAACCGCTCTTCGCCCTGTCCTTCGTGCGCAACGTCATGGACGGCGACAAGCTCGTGGAGGTGAACCCCTACTTCGAGGCAGCCCTCAAAAAGGCCGAGGCTTACAGCCCCAACCTCATGGAGGAGGTGACCAAACACGGCAGCATCCGCGAGATGGAGTTCCTCCCCCTCGAAATCCGCCGCGTGTTCGTCACCTCCATGGACATCGAACCCATCTGGCACCTCAAGATGCAGGCAGCTTTCCAGAAATTCACCGACAACGCCGTCTCCAAAACCGTGAACCTGCCCAACTCCGCCACTCAGGAGGACATCTGGGAGATTTACTGGAAGGCCTACGAGCTGGGCTGCAAGGGCGTCACCGTGTACCGCGACGGTTGCAAGGCCAGCCAGGTGCTTTGCACCGGCGACGGCCAGGAAAAGAAGGAGGGACCGACCATCCCCCCCGCCCCGCGCGTGCGCAAGCGGCCGGACATCGTCTACGGCTTCACCCAGAAGGTCGATACCGGGCTCGGTGCGCTCTACCTCACCATCAACGAGGTGGACGGCAAACCCTTCGAGGTCTTCGCCACCATCGGCAAGTCCGGCAAGTCCATCACCGCCAAGGCCGAGGCCATCGGCCGGCTCGTGTCGCTGGCTCTGCGCAGCGGCATCGAGGTGCGCGACATCGTCGAACAACTCAAGGGCATCGGCGGCGACCACCCGAAGTTCCAGAAAAAGATCCTGCTCCAGTCCATCCCCGACGCCGTGGCCTGGGTGCTCGAAAACCGCTACATGTCCGCCGAACAGCACGCCAACGTCCATGCCAACGGGCTCACCCACGACACCTGCCCCGAATGCGGCGGCGACCTCACCTTCGAGGAAGGCTGCCAGTGCTGCAAGCAGTGCGGCTACACCAAGTGCGGCGGATAGAGACGAGAAAAAGAGAACGCCTCTGGCGGCCGGGAGGGCATACGCCCTCCCGGACCCTCCCGATGGCGAGAGAAAGGGCCTGAACGCATTCGCGTTCAGGCCCTTTCTCTCGCGGCGACGCCAATTCCCCTTCTCGCAGCCGGGCGCTCCCCTCTGCCTCCAACCAGCGTTTCCCGGCCCCCGCACCTGTCGTACGTGTTCTCCGGCGCGAAGCCGCCGGAGAACACGTACGAATGAGGGATTCCAAAGGGCGAACGCCCTTTGGCGGGGTCCTCAGGGGCAGCGCCCCTGAGCGGGGCGCGGGGCGGAGCCCCCATGTTTTCCGGCAACGGCAGAAGTCCGTACAGGTCACGGACGGCCAAAGACTGGCAGCTCTCCCGGCCCCGACTAAAACAAAAGCGGGGAGGCATCGTTCCACCACTGTCAGACCGCCAGTTCCGTCCCTTCGCCGCCAACACGCGCCGGCATCACACGGGCGGGCAAGCGCTGAGCGCGCATACCCAGCGCGACGACGACACACGGCCCCGATCGCCATGGACCCGCCGCGGGGCAATCACCACCACAAACGGGAAACGCCACTCCGGCTAATCCGTGGCTTCCGGCTCCAGCGGCAGGATGAGGAAGAAGTCGTTGCCGAGCGCATCCGCCTCGTAGCCCACGCGGCCGCCGTGCAGGGCCACGACCTGGCTCACGAAGGCCAGCCCCTGGCCCGTGCCGCGCACCGATCCGGCGGTGCTGGCGCGAAAGCCGGGCCGGAAGAGCTCGCCCCGCTCATCCTCGGGGATGACGGCCCCTGTGGTGAAGACGTTGAGCTTCACGCCATCGCGGCCGGGGCCGAAGGCATCGGGCAGCACGCTCCAGCCATAGGCCATGAACTTGCGGCTTCGGCCCTCGGAATCGAAGACCTCACGCGTGTACTTCACGGCGTTGGAGAACAGGTTGGAGTAGACCTGGGCGATAAGGCCGAGGTCGGCCATGAGCATGACGGGCTTGTCGGGAATGCCGCCCATGGAGAGGTCGATGCTCACGCCACGGTCGGCCAGACGCGAGCGGAAACGCTGCACCTGCGGCTCCACCACCTGCTGGCGCAGATTCACCCGCCGCTTTTCGAGCACGTAGCGCCCCTCCTCGAAATGGCGACGGCGCAGCAGGGTCTCGAGGAACAGGCTGGTCTGTTCGTAGTGGCGATTGATCTCCTCATACTGGACGCGCATGCGCGCGTGGAGCGCGTCGAGTTCCCGCAGAAAGGCGGGGGGAGTGTCACCCGGAGCCTCGCGCAACACCCGCTCCAGCGAGGAGATGGAACCACGCAAACGATTGAAGAAAAGTTTGAAGGTCATGTTGGGCACGATGACGTTGTGCCCAATGTCGGCCACGAGGTTCTGGATGAAGGCCAAATGCTCGCGGTTCTTGGCCCGCACGAGGCGCGTGTGCAGCTGATGCCCGATGCGCCCGGCGAACTTCTCATAGTACAGGCGATGCACGTCGGTGAGCGCGGCGGCGTTCTCCAACTCCACCCAGCCGAGCACCCCCCCGGGCAGCGGAAAGTCCAACAGTTCCGAGGTGTCCTGCCGACCGAGAATGGGCGCGAAAAAACGCCCCTCGATGACGGCGGGGACGGCGGGCGGCTCGGTTGCCGGTGGACGGCACGGCAGGGACAGACACCGGGCCAAGCGCCACTGCCCGGGGCCGCAGCGCAAATACACGCGCAGCTCGTGGCCGAAGAAAATGCGTGGCAGGACCACGCTCAGGGTCAGCAGGTCACGACGGGAGTCGTATTCCTCGGCGAGATCGAAAAAGATGTTGAGCATCCGCTGCTGCTCCAGGGAGAAGCCATAGCCATCGGCGTCCTCGATTTTCTGGTGCACACGCCGCTCCAACCCGCGCAGACGCACGACGTCGGTCTCCAGGCACTGGGTCGGATCGAAGGGCAGCAGCCCCGCGCGCGTCTCATCCATGACCGCCCCCCCCGAGCGCATCGCGGGCGTCCAAAAGCCCGAGCACATCGCGCTCGATGTCCAGATGCGGATGCGCCTCGCCGCGCGGAGCCAGCCGCCATATCCACGTCTCGTGCGGTGAATCGGCCACATCCGGCGTCTCGCCGTAGAGCAAATCCTCTTCGTAATGTGCGCTCCCGTGGTCCAAGCCGCGCTCCCGCACGTCCGTCACCAGACAAACCGGGCAGGGCAGCGTCGCTAGGGCATCCAAGTGCGCGCGCACGATGGACGCGGCATAGTCCCGCAGCCAGGACAACTCGGGCGCCGGGTGACGACGCCCCAGCTCGAACACGACGGCCAGCGGCAACTGGGAGAGCACGTTGGCGCTGTACGCGAAGTCCAGCTCATTCAGCCCCAAGGTCAAATCCACCACCGGCGCGCCGGCTCCGGCGGCCAGGGCCTCGGGTTTGGGAAGGGCGTCGAGCGCGCCGGTAAGATCCACATGGCGCAGCTCCACGTTGCCCAAGGTCCGCGCCTGCCGCTTGGTGGCGGGCAGAAAGGCCATATCGGCAAGAACAATGCGGGAGAAACGTGCGGCGAGGCGTTCGAGGGGCACGTCGTTGAGCGCACCCGCTCCGTAAACCACGGCGACGCGCCGGCGCTCCGGGGGCAGGGCCCCGGCCGCCGCAAGGCAGATGGCCCGCGCTCGCGCCAAATGCGCGGTCCAGGCCAAGCGCTGCCGGCGCAGACGCGCCCAGATACCCACAAGCTCAGTCAAATGGCCGTGGGGATTGGGCTCGCCGCCAAGGCGGGCGCATGCGTAGTGCAAAGCCTCCAGAAGCATCAGCCCTCCTATGGCCGGTCATGCGAAGCCGGCGGCGTTTAAATGCACACCTCGACGAATTTCTCCGGCAGGGCGTTGCACACAGGGCAACGTCCTGGGGTTCCGCCGGCATGGATGTAGCCACAAATGGGGCAAACGTGGAACACGGTCTCGCCTTTGGCCTCCCGCTCGTAGGCGGCCAGATGGCTGGCCTGGACGCGCGCCATCTGCATCAGCAACGCGCCGGCGGCGCGATCGCCTCCAACCTGGGCCCGATCCGTCCAGGCGAGGGCGTCCACGGCCAGCTCGCGCGTTTCCTGCAAGGCCTCGGCGAGATTCACGTCGGTGGCGCCGACGCGACCGCGCAGCAAAAACAAAGCTTTTTTCGCCTGCGCCTCCTGCCCCATGGCCAGACCAAGAAACAAGGTCCGCGCGGAAGTTCCCTCCTGCGCGGCTTTTTGCGCGCGAATGTGGTTTTTCGCGGCGGCCACGGACTGACGCAGGAAGGCTTCGGCGAGGGGGGCGTTTTCGGACGGCATGGAGGGGCTACTCCTGGTTTTCGGTTTCAAAACGCGAACGTGGGGCGAGGGCCCGGCGCACGGCATCGAGCATCTCCTCCCGGGTGAAAGGCTTGCGCAGCACGGCGCGCGCGCCCAGTCGACGCGCGGTTTCCAGATGCGCATCCGCCCCGGCGCGCCCCCCGCCCGTGACCACGAGGGTTCCCAACTCCGGAGCGCGGTGGCGCAATTCCAGCAGCATCGCCAAGCCGTCCATCCCCGGCATGATCACGTCGGTGACGACGAGATCGGGGACGAGGCGGCCAACCGTCTCCAGGGCCTCACGGCCATCCTTCGCGGACACGGTGCGGTAGCCTTCCCGCTCAAGCATCCGGCACATCAATTCGCGCACGTCGCCGTCGTCGTCAACCACCAGAATGCACTTGTTCATATTCTCCCCCCTGTTGCGGATGAAGGGCCCGGCGCACGACCTGGACCAGTTCGTCCGTGGAAAACGGCTTGGACAACAGCCGAATCGCGCCAAGGGATTCCAGGCGCTCGGGGGGAACGACAACGCCGGAGCCGCTGATAAGAATGATGGGCAGATCGGGACGCACGGAGCGCACCCCCGCAGCCAGTTGCAGCCCCGAAAGCCGGGGCATGTGCATGTCCGTGATGACGAGATCGAATATTCCCGGCGCTTCGAGCACACGCTTGAGCGCCGCCTCGGGCAAGGATTCCGCCTCCAGGCGATAGCCCAGCGGCCCCAGGGCCTGTCGCCCGAATTCGAGCAGATCGGGTTCGTCATCCACCAACAGAATGCGCTCGCCGCCGCACGAGTCCACCGCCGCACGGGGAGCCGAGGCCGATTCCTGGGCGGCGCGTTGCGCGGGGAGCAGCAGCCAGAACCGCGCGCCACCGCCGGGCAGGTTCTCGGCCCACACCACGCCGCCCAGGCTGGCGGCGATGCCATGCACCACGGCAAGGCCAAGGCCCGTTCCCTTCCCCGGGGCCTTGGTGGTGAAAAACGGGTCAAAAACGCGCTCCATCAGTTCCGGCGGAACGCCCGGCCCCTGGTCCTCCACGCCGAGGGAGAAATATTCGCCGGACTGCAGCCGGTGGCGGGAGCCCACCTCCGCGGGGAGGGGCCCTGACGACGTGCGCACGGTGATGCGGCCGCCCTCTGGCATGGCCTGGGCCGCGTTGGTGCACAGGTTCATGACGATCTGATTGAGCTGCGACGGATCGGCCAACACCGTGGCCCCGGAGGCCAGGTCGGAGACGATCTCGATGTTCCTGGCCAGGGAGGCCTCGAGGAGGGCCAGCGCCTCGGCAACGGCGGCGTCGGCGGTGAGCAGGCACAACTTGTGCTCGCTGCGGCGGCTGAAGGAGAGAATCTGCCGCACCAGCTCCCGCGCGCGCAGGCTGGCCCCGAGCACCCGGTCCAGAAAACCACGCCCGCGCGCCCCCTCGGCGAACTCGTCGCGCGCGAGTTCCGCAAACCCCATGATGGACGCGAGCAAGTTGTTGAAATCGTGGGCGATGCCTCCGGCAAGCATGCCCAGGGCGTCCATTTTCTGAGCCTGCCAGAGCTGATGCTCCAGCTGCCGACGCTCGGTCACATCGCGGCACACAGCCACGAAGCTCAGGGCGTCCTCCGTCTTGTCGCGAACGGCGGAGACCGTGAACTCCACCTCGGCCGGCGCGCTGTCCGACCGGGTGAAGACGCAGGTGCCGCGCCAGGAGTCGTCCTGCCCCTCGCCGGAGCAGACGGAGCTGTGGTGTTCGACGAGGTCGAGATTCAGATCATACACGGTGTGCGGATGCGCCGGCCAGTCATCGGGCAGACCGGCCAGCCGACGCATGGACGGATTGGCGTAGAGCAGGACGCCGGCCCCGTCGGCGATGAGCACGCCCTCCGCGGCCTGTTCGATGGCCAGATGCAGACGGCGCAGCGCGGCCGAGGCCTCGCGATGGCCGGTCACGTCGATGCCGAAGGACAAGACTCCCAAAACGCCGCCATCATGCCGCAGCAGACTGTTCTGCCAGGCTATGCGCCGCAGGCCGCCATTCTTGACGCGCAACGGACCCTCGTGGCGACGGGGCAGGGACGCGCGGCCGGCCATGAAGTCGGTGAAGCGCGCCGCGGCCCGAGCCGCGAGTTCCTCCGGCAGCAGGATCTCGTGCCAGGGCCGGCCGAGCACCTCGTCGCGCGGATAGCCGGTGGCGGCCTCGGCGGCGGCGTTGAACACGGTGACGCGGCCTTCGGCATCGAGCCCCACGAGCATGGCGTTGGCCCCCTCGACAAGGCCCTCGGCGTAGTCGCGCGCGCGGCGCAGGGACTCGGCGTCACGCCGGGCGGCCAGCACATGCCCCAGTCCGGCCATGAACAATTGCAGCTGACGCAGATCGGCCTCGTCATATGGGGCGGCCTTGTCGGCCACGCCAAGCACGGCCATCACGCGGCCATGCTCCAGCAATGGCGCGGCCATGATGCGCCGGACGGCCCCGGAGGCGGCGTTGTCCAAAACAGGCGCGCCGGTGCGCGCGCAATCCGCCCAGATCGCCGTCCCGCCCTCCGGCGAATCATCCCCGGCCACCGCCCGCGCGGGCTCGACCAGCCAGTGCGCCCTGCCGGGGACCGGCGCGCCGTCCTCAAGAAAAAACAGACAGCCCAGACCGCTGCCCGTGAGCCGCACCCCCTCCTTGAGGGCGAAGTCGATAACGCTCGCGGTGTCGCTTTGGCCCATGCGCGTCAGACGGAGCAGCGCCTCCATGCGCTCCTGATTCAGCCGCAGATCGGCCAGCGCCTGATCGCGCGCGGCCAGCACGGCCACCAGCCGCCGGTTCACACGCAGCAGGGAGACGTAACGCCACAGCAACAGCAACCCGGCGAGCGCGGTCAACGCCCCGGCGAATCCCCACAGAAGGGCCGGCGAAAGCCCGGGTGACGGCGACACCGGATGCCAGCGGCGGTACAGGGCGTGGAAATCCGGTGAACCGCGATAGGCGGCCAACGCGGCGTCGAGTCGGCGTCGGATGTCGTCCCGGCCCGGCGCCACGGCGATGGCGCTGCGCACCTCGGTCACAGGACGAGCGCCGCGCGCCAGCCTGTCCTCCAGCCCCGAGGCCCGGGCCGCCTGCGCCACCAGCGGTCCCTGCATGAGCATGGCGTCAACATCGCCGGACACGAGATCGAGCAGGGCCTGCGGCAGGGACTGGACCGAGTGTACGCGCACGCCGGGCGTCGCGGCCGCCATCGACGCGGCCAGGCTCCCCTCCAGCACGGAAACGCGCAACCCGGCGAGATCGGCCAGGGTCTCGCGCCGGGGCGCGCCGGAGCGGGTGTAGACATAGATCGGCTGCGACTCGATGGGGCGGGTGAAATCGACGGTCTGGGCGCGGGCGTCGCTCACGGCTATGCCGGGGAGCACATCGGCGTCGCCGCGAACGAGCATCCGGTACGCCTGGCCGGAATCGCGAGCAAGGACGAAACGCAGGTGGTACCCGGCGCGGGCGGCCACCTGCCGCAACAGCTCCACAACGAAGCCGGTGGGTCTGCCGTCCAGTCCCCTTTCATAGATCGGCGGCAGGCTGGTCGGCACAACGACGGTCAGCAGATCCTGTCGGATGGGCTGCTGGACCGCCGGGCGGACGGGGGAGGGGGGCGACGGAATCGCCAACGCCACGGAGGCGAACCAGCAAACAGCGATGCCGAACGCGAACGCGAGCGCGACGCGCGTTCGAAGACGACGCATTCCGCGCCGTCCACATCGCCTGACAGCAGCACCGATCGATTCCACGCGCACGTGACTTCCGCCGCGGCTAGCCCAGGGCCCGTTTGACGTAGTCCTCCAGAACGGTCCGCTCCACGGGCTTGGGCATGAACCACGTGGCCCCGAGGCCAAGCAGACCGGAAATCTCGCTGACGCCGACGAAGGCGGACATGACCACCACGGGCAGGTCACGGAAACGCTCATCCGCCCGCAGGGTGCGGATGAGGGTGGTGCCGTCCATGCCGGGCATCATTATGTCGGTGATGAGCAGGCCAAAACGATTTTCCGCGCACAGGGTCTCCCAGGCGTGACGGCCGTTGGGGCTCACCACTGGGCAATGGCCCATGCGCTCCACGATGGCGGAGACGAAACGCTGGGAAATGGGATCGTCTTCGGCGATGAGAACTTTGAACATCGTCACAATCCTCCCCTCGCGGTCGGCGTTCCCCGAAGTCCGCGTGTTGATCAACCATCAATTTCCGTTCCAAACGCCGCGTTCGACCGGAGGCCGCCACCCGGGACTTTCGGACGGATAGCCGAGGGAATCGGACGAAGCGTCATTCCGCTTTTTCCGGAATACTCCGCCGCCCGCGCACAAGCCCGTGCTTGCCGAGCAGCTCATACAGCCGCGCGGACTTGAGGCCAGCGATGTCCGCCGCCCGGACAACGTCGCCATTGGCGGCGGCCATGAGCGACGTGAAATACTCGCGTTCCGCTTTGTCCAAAACTTCGGAACGATGCTCACGCCAGGGCAGCGGGGCTCCCTGGGCCATGGCCGGCGCATCCACCATGGCCGGACCGGACGATTCCAAGGCCCCCGGCCCCGCCGGAACGGCCGAAGGGGCGCGCTCGTCCCTCCCCTTGGCCATGGCCGCGGCATGGGCTCCCACCTGGCCGCGCAGCAGATGCACGCGCAGCTCCAACGGCAGATGCTGCGGCAGCAGCACTCGCTCGCCGTGGGCCGCCACAAGACTCATGTCCACGGTTTGCAACAGCTCGCGCACGTTGCCCGGCCAACGGTGCGAGCGCAAAACATCCAGGTACTCCGGGCTGGGCGCCGGCGCCGGAGTCCCCGTGCGTTCGGTCATGGCGGTCAACCGCCATTGGAGCAGGGCCTCCACGTCGCCCTCGCGCTCGCGCAGGGGGGGCAGCTCCAGCCGGAAGGCCCCCAGCCGGTAGAGCAGGTCGTGACGGAACTCGCCCCGCTCGGCCATGGCCGCGAGATCACGGTTGGTGGCCGCCAGCAGGCGAAAATCGCTTTTGCGCACATGGCCGCCGCCCACGGGCCGGTAACTGCGTTCCTGCAGCACGCGCAGGAATTTCATTTGCATCCCCAGCGGCAACTCGCCCACCTCGTCAAGAAACAGCGAGCCACCGTCGGCCTGCTCGATGAGCCCGATCTGCCGGCGATCGGCTCCGGTGAAGGAGCCGCGCTCGTGGCCAAAAAGCATGCTTTCGGCCAACGGCCCCGGCAGCGTCGTGCAGTCCACCACCACGAAGGGACCGTTCGCCCGGTCGCCCGCGGCGTGGATGGCCCGGGCGAAAACCTCCTTGCCGGTGCCCGTCTCGCCGGTGATGAACACGTCCGTGCCGCTGGCGGCGGCCATGCCCGCCTGGGCCAGACTGGCGGCCAGCCTCGGGCTCTTGCCCACGATGCCGCAGTCACCGGGCAGGGCGAGGGGGCGGCGGCGGCGCTTCTCGGCCCGATAGGACAGGGCGCGCAGCATGGGCAGCAGCATCCGGTCCACCGAGGTCGGCTTCTCGATGTAATCCCAGGCGCCGCAACGCAGAGCCAGCTCCGCGCCATCGGGATCGCCCCGTCCGGTGATGATGATGACTTCGGGAGGGTCCTGCCCGGCGCGCAACTCCTCCAACGCCTCGATGCCGGAGCCGTCGGGCAGGCGCACGTCCAGATAGACCACATCCACACTGCGGGCGGCGAGTTCCCGCCGGGCCTGCTCCAGGCTGGCGGCTCCGGCGGCCTCGTGCCCATGCCGGGCCACGGAGGTGCACAGGAGCTCACGGAACAGATCGTCGTCGTCCACAACAAGCACTGTCGGCATCTGCGCATTTCCTCGCTGACTTGTTTTCCGGGAAAAACAGAAAGTTTCTGGGAAATACGTACTCCCGACCGAGCTTTTTGACTAGTCCCGACGGGATAAATATTCACCTATTCCATGCAATATATTGAAATATTGGGACTTGACATATTTGGTACGGATATTGTTTAAATCGGGACGTGCGCCGGGCGGCAACGTTTCCGGCGGCCGCGTCGGTCGGACCGACGTGTCTGCCGGGCAGGTGGGGGGCCTGCCCGGCTCTTTTTTGTCCAAAGGCCAACCGCCCCCTCCACGCGCATTTCGAAGGCCAAGCGGACGGGACGGTCCTACAACCCCGCGAGCAACGCCTCGGTCCGCCCCACCATATTTTCCAACGAGAACCTGGCCTCGGCACGCGCCCGGCACGCTGCGGAAAACGCCGGTCCCTCCCTTCGCATCCGCCCGAGCACCGCGCAAAGCGCTCCGGCCAGGGCCGCCGCGTCGCCCGGCCGAACCACAACGCCCACATTTCCAAGCACGGCCGCCGCGTCGCCCACGTCCGTGCCCACGCAGGGCGCGCCGCAGGCCAGCGCCTCGGCCAGAACATTGGGAAAGCCCTCGCCGTGGACCGATGACAGGCAACACACGTCCAACGCGTTGAACACGGCGGGCATGTCCGACATCTCCCCCGCCCAGACCAGCCGTCCGGCCAAGCCCAGCGCGCCGGCGTGGGCGCGCAGCTCCCTGGCGTAGTTCTCCGGTCCGCCGCCGATGCAGACGAAACGCGCGTCCGGCCGCTGGCGCGACAACAGCGCGGCCGCGTCGAGGAACGTCGCGTGGTCCTTCATGGGATCCAGCCGGGCGGGCAGGCCGATGAGCGTCGTCGAGGCGTCCGCCCCCCATTCGCAACGGAGGGCCGCGCCAAGGGCGCGATCCGGCCGGAAGCGCGCCGTGTCCACCCCGTTGGGAACGACCTCCGCGCGCCGGGACGCGAATCCGCGAGCCAGCGCGTCGCGCAGGCCGGCCTCGGCGTTGGCGACGACGAGCGCCGCCCGCCGCGAGAGCCAGGCCTCCAACCACAGCAACAGGCGCGCGGCCGGGGACAGGCCGGGGAGCGAACTCGCGCGCACCCCCATGACCAGCCGCACGTCCGGGAGCAGAGGGGCGAACAGGCCGCCCAAAACGCAGCAGCTCGGCAGAAAGGCGTAATGGATCGCGGGCCGCGTCACGCGCAGCAGGCGCAGCAGGGCCAGCGCCACGCGGGGATTGTCCCGGCGCGAGGTCTTGTTCAAGGTCACGAGCCGCGCTCCGCCGATGTCGGCCGCCAGCGGACCGCCCGGGCCGAGAGTCACGGCCACGACCTCGTGCCCACGCGCGGCGAGCCCCGCGGCCAGGGCCGCGAACTGGCGCTCCGCCCCGCCGCGCCCCAGGCCGGGGATGCTCAGCACAAGGCGCATGGCGGCTCCGGGAAAACGGAGGACGGCCGCGCGGGCAGCTCGAACACGAACTCGTTGCAACCGGACTTGCCGCCCACGGTGCGCAGCCGGCGCAGCTCGAAGCCGCGCGCCCGGCAAAAGTCGAAGACCTGTTCCGGCGAGCTCGTCTCGAAGGGCCAGCCGCCCACCCAGTCGCGCACGTCGTGCCAGAAGCTCATGCCGCGCGGCGAACCGTTCCCGCGATGCCGGACGAGGGGATCGCGACCGCGCAGAACGTCGGCCAGGGCCAGCGCAGCGCCCACGCCCAAGCCATAAACCGACGCGATGACCAACCGGCCGAGGAGCGGCCAGCGGCAGGCCGCACGCTTCATGGCCGTGTGCAGGGGCGTGAAAAAAGGTTGGTGGTTGTACAAGGCCACGGCGAGCCGCCCGCCCGGGGCCACGCGGCCGCACAGATTGCCAAGCGCCATCCACTGGTCGCCCGTGTGGTGCAGCACACCCCAGCTGTAGACGACGTCGAAGGTTCCCAGCCCGGCCAGGAACTCGCGATCCAGCACGGAGCCGCGCAGTGCCGTCCAGCCGGGATCTCCCGGCCGGAGCGCCTCGCGCAGGGCACCGGCGCAGGCCACGGAATCGGGGTCGAAGTCGCAGGAAACCACCTCCGCGCCCAGCCGCCGCGCGACGAGCGAGAACAGCCCCGAACCCGAGCCCATGTCCAGGAAACGCAGACCACAAAAATCGTCGCGGCCCAACAGGTCGCGCAGCGACTCCTCCGCCGCGGCCACGCGCGCGGGCGTGAGCCGACGCAGAAAGTCCCGCCAGTTGGCTCCGAAGGCGAACCGCTCGCCCCGGCGCATCTCGCCCTCCCAGCTCACGCCGCGCCTCCCGCTCCGTCGGTCATGGATGCGCCGGGCGTTTTGGCCGTTCCCGACGGATTGATCTCGTTGGCCGGTCCGCTCGGACTGTCCGAATCGCTCGAAACGCTCGGGCCAGCCGGACTGGCCGCCGCGCCTCCCGCGTCCACCGCTTCCGTCTTACCCACCGACCCCATCGAACCCACCGTCGGCTCCATCGCGCCGGACAAGCCCGCAGCGCCGCCCCACTCGTCCGCGAGCAGCCAGGACTGGAACATGAGCACGTCCCAGAGGCAGTGGCTCCAGTTGTCCTCGCCGGCCAGAAACTCACGCCACATGCGTGCGACGAACCCGGCGTCGAGCAAACCGCGCGCGCGGAGGGACGCCGGCGAGAGCAGATCCTCCGCCCAGGTTTTGAGCTCCCCACGCAGCCAGGCCGGAATCGGCGCGCCGAACCCCATCTTGGGCCGGTCCACCAGTTCGCGCGGCACATGCCTGTATAAAACCCGCCGCAGCAGCCATTTTCCCTGTCCATCGCGCCATTTGAGCCCCATGGGCGTGCGCGCGGCGAACGCGGCCACGCGGTGGTCCAGCAGGGGGGAGCGCGCCTCCAGGCCGACGGCCATGCTCGCGCGGTCCGTCTTCACCAGAATATCATCGGGCAGATAGCGCAAGATGTCGTAGAGACACATCCAGGCCCGGCGGGCGTCCGGGGTATCGCCCATGGCCGACGGCCACTTCGCCATGTCCGCAGGTTCGACCGCGCCCGGCAACAGCACGCGCGGGTCCTTCAAATGCGAGACGAAATGCCGGTACAACGCCTCGAAACCGGCGACACCCAGGGCGTCCAGCCGCCAACGCAGCTTGCGCCCACGCGGCAACACATCCCACAAGGACGCGGGCAGGGTGCGCAAGACGCCTTGCGCCAGCCGCCGCAGCGGCGCCGGAACGGACGCGAGCAGGCCGTGGGCGCGCAGGGTCCAGGGATAGCGCCCGTAGCCGCAGAACAGCTCGTCGCCGCCGTCGCCGGTGAGGGCCACGGTGACGCTCCGCCGCGCCAGCCGGCAGAGGATGGCCGTGGGCAGCTGTGAGGAGTCGGCGAAGGGCTCGTCCCACAGACGCGGCAGGTCGGGCACGAGGGCGAGCATGTCGCGGCCGGTCACCACGAGTTCCGTATGCTCGCAGCCCAGACGCCGGGCCACGGCGGCCGCGTACGGGGCCTCGTCGAGCGCCGCGTCCTCGAAGCCGATGGAAAAAGTCCAGACGGGCCGGGCGCTTTGCTCCTGCATCAACGCCGTCACCAGGCTGGAGTCGACGCCGCCGGAGAGCAGCGCGCCCACGGGCACGTCGGCCACCATGCGCAGGCGCACAGCCTCGGTCAGCAGACGCTCCAGCGCGTCCGCCGCCTCCTCGTCGCCCAAGGTCCTCGGCTCGTCGAAGCCCTCGCGCCACACGGCCTCGGCGTCCCAGTAGCATTCCTCCCGGGGGGGACGCAGACCGCGCGCGGCGGCCTCGTCGAAGGTCACGACACGGCCCGGCCGGACCTTGCGCGCCGAGGCGTACACGCAGTGCGGGGCGGGAATGTAGTTGTGCCGAAAATAGAGGGCCAGCGCCCCCCGGTCCAGCGCCGCGTTGAAGCGGTCATGCCGGCGCAGGGCCTTGAGTTCCGAGCCGAAGACCACGCCGCCGCCGGCCAGCGATCCGTAAAAGAGCGGCTTCACGCCCAGTCTGTCGCGCGCGAGGGAGAGCCGGCGCTCCCGGCGATCCCACAAGGCCAGCGCGAACATGCCCACGCAACGCGACAGCGCGCGGACGAGCCCCCAGGCCTCAATGGCCGCCAGCAGCACCTCGGTGTCCGATCCGCCCTTGAAGCGGCACCCGACAGCGGCCAGCTCCCCGCGCAGGGCCGCGTGGTTATAGACCTCGCCATTGTAGGACAAGACGAACCGGCCCGAGGTCGAGAGCATGGGCTGCCCCCCCAGGGGCGAGAGATCGAGGATGGACAGGCGGCGGTGCCCCAGACCGAGGCTGGCGGCGGCGTCGTTCCACAGACCGGCGGCGTCCGGCCCGCGGTGGGCCAGCGAATCCGTCATGGCGGAAAGCGGCGCCAGCGCCCCGTCACGCCCGGGCGCGAAAATTCCGCAGATGCCGCACATGTCCGCTCCTTTGCCACGAGGTTTCCCGGCCGCACCCGCGCGCCGCGAACTTTGGATACTCCCACACACGTGGGGCGTTCTCAAGGGGGAGGTGCGGGCTATTCCGCACCCAGGGGATTTCCCGCCGGGACGGACGGCCCGGACCGACGAATCCGGCGGAAGGGGCGAAGGGTTCAGGCGGACGGCTTGCGCGCCGCGCAGTAGGCCACGGGCGAATTGAGACGGCCCGGCAGCTCCGCGCCCAAAGTCCGCTCCAGCGCCCACACGGCCATGGAGACGGCGGCGAAGGCCTTGGACAGGGGACGGCCCACGACGCGCGGCAGGCCGGCGAGATTGACCACGCCAAGATTCAGCGTGCCCAGCCAGCCACTTGCGACGGGCGTCAATCCGGCCTCGACATGGGCATCGGCGAGGGCGGAGGGAGTGAGCGGCACGTGCAGATCGAAGACGCGGCGGTCGCAGACGCGCTGCAGCAGCCCGGTGAGCCCGCGCATGTTCGGCACGAGGGTCACGGCCAGACCGCCAGGCTTGAGCAGCCAGGCCAGCCGGCGTGTCAGCGCGCTGGTGGGGGTGAAGTGCTCGGCCAGGCCCTGGCTGAAGACCACGTCCGCGCACGCGGCCAGCTCCGCCGGCGGATCGAAGAGATCGGCGCGCACGATGCGGCCGGGAACGCCCGCGCGTTCGAGCGTGGCCCGGGCCAGCCCGCAACCGGTCTCGGAAAAGTCCACGCCCGCCACCTTGTGGCCGTAGCGCGTGGCGAACAGCGGCAACCAGGCCGAGCCGCCGCACCCGGCCTCGACAAGCATCATTCCGGGCCGCGCCGGACGCGGCAGCAACCCGTCCAACAGACGAACGAGGCGCAGATTCACGTGGTTGCGCAGTCGCCGATCGTCGGCGTCCACGGGCGCTGGCGTGTCACGCAGCCACGCCGCGTCCCAGTGCGCGCGGCCGGCCTTGTCCTCGACCTCCGGGCTGACCTGAGTCACGCGGCCTCCCCGCGCGCCAACAGCCGCCGGCGTAGAACAAGCAGCGAAATTCCAGCCATGAGGGCGTACATGAGCGTGGATGACGCCGCGATGCCCGCCACGCCGAACGCGCGGCCCAGGGCGTAGCAGGTGAACGCGTTGAACGCCACCAACGCGGCCTGAAGGCGGAACAGGAAGCGGAAGCGCGAAAGCGCCTGCAACATGCGCTGGGTCACGATGCACAGCAGGTAGAAGGGCAGCTGAACGAAATAGCAGGCCTGCGTGACGCCCACCAGCCCCGCCGCCTGGGCGTCGAAGCGGCCGCGTTGGAACAACAGCGCCACGAGGAGCGGCGAGGCCAGAGCGCAGACCACGGCCAAGGGCGCGACCAGGGCCAGTAAACGCGCCACCACCCGCCGGCAGGAGCGCAGCATCGCGGACGCCGGGGCGTTGTTGGCCAGATCGGTGAAATACGGCAGCAGCACGGTGGAGAGCGTGAGCCCGAGCAGTGTGGCGAAGCCGGCCGGCAGTTTCCAGGCGTAGCTCAGCGCCGAGACCGCGCCCTCGCCCAACATGGAGGCCACGGCGTTGTCGATGAACGAGGACAGGGCCAGCGTGCCCGCGCCCAACGCCAGCAGCGACCAGTCGCGCAACAACGGCCGCAAGGGGATGCGCGGCTCCACGGGGGGCGTTGCGCCGGGCCCGAACCGCCGGACCTGGCCAACCAGACCAGCGGGCGCGTCAGCGTGCTGACCGGTGTGAAACGCCCGGCTGGCGTCTAATGGAAGACCACATTCGCTCGCCGCGCCGGACACGACGGCCGTGGTCTCCGCCCGCTCCCCCGCGCGGAGAAGCGTGTGCGTCGAGGCATGATCCGGCGCGGCAGAAGACGCATCCGCCCAGGCCCGGCGCAGCATCCAGACGAGCAGACAGAACTCCAGGCCGGCCCCGGCGTTGACGCCGGCCACCAGGGCGTAGAGATCGAGCCCGTCGCGGGAGAACGCCCCGTGCGAGGAGACGATGACGGCGATGGTCGCCACCGCGCCCAGCGTGGAGGCCGCCGCCGGCCCCCGGAATCCCCCCCGGAAATTCACGCACGCGGCCATGGTCTGCGAAAGGCTGGCCAGTACGAAGAGCGGCAGCAATGCCGTTTGCAGGTTTTTGACAAGAGAGAGGCGCTCCGGCGCGAGCAACGGGGCCAGGGGCCGCAGCGCGGCGACCGGCAACGCGGAGAGGCCCAGGGCGGCCAGGACGAGCAACCCGGCCTGGAGCGCCAGCCCGACGTGAAGCAGCCGACGCGGGGCCACGCCCCTTTCGATGGTTCCAACACTTCGGGAAGCCGCGACACGGCCAAGCGCGGGCACCAACGCCGAGGCGAAGGCCGCGCCGAAGATGTTCACCAGAAGCGAGGGGATGAGGAAGGCCAGCACGTAGGCGTCGAGGCTCCCACCCGCGCCGAACAGCGCGGCCACGAGCATCTCCTTGCCCAGGGCGACCACGCGCCCCAGCCCGCTGAAGACGAACACGGTGAGCGTGTCCCGCGCGAGGCGCGAGGAGGCCTCGGCCCGCAGACGCGATAAAAGTCCAGCGCTCACGCACGCCCCCGGCCCGTTGATTTCATGTTCGCCACCCGTTCGCCCATGGCCCCTGGTACGGGATTTCCCGCCGCGCTTCAATGTGTGCGGGCGCTCGCACGTCTCCCGGCGATGGCCCGGCGACGCGCCCGCATCAAGCCTTGCCAGCCGCGAGCAGGGGGGGTAAGGCCGTTGCCCATGCGCGCACAACTCTTCATCCCCTGCCTGGTGGAGGACTGCCAGCCCGAAACGGCCGAAGCCGTCGTGGAAGTCCTCGAACACCTGGACGTCGAGGTCCGTCACCCGTCGGGCCAGACCTGCTGTGGCCAGCTGGCTTACAAGACCGGCGATCTGAAAAACGCCCGCCGTCTCGCCGCCCGCTACCTGGAGATCTTCGCCGCGCCCGACCCGGTGGTCTGCCCCTCCGGCTCGTGCGTGAAGATGGTCCACAACTATCCGGGACTCTTCAACCCCGACGAGCCCGAGCACAAACGCGCCGTGGAGCTCGCCGCCCGCACCTTCGAATTCTGCGACTTCATCTCCGGCCTGCCCGCGACGCAACGGATGGGCGCGCATTTGCGCGCCCGCGCCTGCTACCACGGCTCGTGTCAGTTGCAGGGTTTGCCGGGGCAGGACGCCCCGCGCGAACTTTTGCGCGGCGTGCGCGGCCTGGACCTCGTGGAGGCGGAACGGCCGGATCGCTGCTGTGGATTCGGCGGCGTGTTCAGTCTGCAATTCACCTCCGTGTCCGAGGCGCTGGTGGAGGACAAATGCCGCGAGATCCTGGCCTTGGAGCCGGATTTCGTGGTCGCGGCCGAGCCCAGCTGCCTCATGAACATCGGCGGTCATCTGGCCCGGTTGGGCAAACCCCTGCCCGCCCTGCACGTGGCGCAGGTGCTGGCCGCCGGCCTGCGCAAGGAGACGCCGCCATGGAAGTGAACACCCAGAATTTCCGCTCCCTGGCCGAACGCGCCAGCGCCAACAAGAGGCTGCGCGGCGTGCTGGACCACGCCACCCGTCATTTTCAGCGCTGCCGTCAGGCCTCCATGGACGCCCTGCCCCACCGCGAGGAATACTTCGCCCGCGCCCGCGCCGCGCGCTTCAACGCCCTCGCGCATCTGCCGGAGCTGCTGGAGGAGCTGGAGAAGAACGCCACAGCCCTGGGCACCAAGGTCCACTGGGCACACGACGCGGCCGAAGCCCGCGACATCGTCACCGGCATCGCCAAGGCGGCGAACGCCAAGGTCATCGTCAAAGGCAAGAGCATGATCACCGAGGAGATCGCCCTGAACCCCGCGCTGGAGGCCATGGGCGCGGAGGTCTGGGAGACCGACCTCGGCGAATTCATCGTGCAGCTGGCCGGCGAGCCGCCCTCACACATCATCGCGCCAGCGTTGCATAAATCGCGCGAGGATGTGGTCAAGCTCTTCGCCGAGAAGCTGAACCTGCACGGCGAGGCCATTCCCGAGCTGACCATGCTGGCCCGGCACGCCCTGCGCGAGAAGTTTCTCACCGCCGACATGGGCATAACCGGCGCGAACATGGCCGTGGCCAGCACCGGCAGCGTCGTCCTCGTGGAGAACGAAGGCAACATCCGCATGAGCACCACCTGCCCGCGCGTCCATGTGGCCATCATGAGCATCGAGAAGGTCGTGGCCGACTTCGAGGCCGTGGCCGACATCCTGCGCGTGCTGCCACGCAGCACCACGGGCCAGCGCATGTCCTCCTACGTCTCCGTCCTCACCGGCCCCCGGCTGGAGGGCGAGACCGACGGCGCGCAAGAGACGCACATTGTCATTCTGGACAACGGCCGCTCCCGCGTGCTCGGCGATCCGGAATTGCGCCAGACGCTGGCCTGCGTGCGCTGCGGGGCCTGCCTCAACGTCTGCCCCGTGTACCAGACCATCGGCGGCCACGCCTACGGCTGGATCTACCCCGGCCCCATCGGCGCGCTGTTGTCAACGCTGCTCCTGCCCGAGGACAAGACCCGCGACCTGCCCTACGGCTGCACCCTCTGCGGGGCCTGCCACCGCACCTGCCCGCTGTCCATCAACCATCCGCAGGCGCTGCTCACCCTGCGCGCGCGAGAGAAGGGCGGCAGCATCCTCGGCCGGGCGCATTCCCTGCTGGCCCGGCATCCGCACGCCTATCGCGCGGCCGTGGGCACGGCCCGCGCAGTGGATCCGCAGCTGGACCTGCTGCCACGCCTGCCAGGCCTATCCGGGCTGACCGGGTTCGTGGAGGCCCGCCGGCCGCCGGAACTCAAAAAATCCTTCACTGCCCGCCGCCGCAGCGCGGCCAAAAAGGAGCGCTCGTGATGTCCGCCGAAACCGAACGCCACGCCCGCGAGGACATCCTCGGGACCCTGCGCCGGGGACTGGCCGCCGCGCCCCTCATCGTGCCTTCTCCGCCAGCCCGGCCCGCGCCCGAGCCCATCACTCCCGACCCATGGGCCAAACTCGCCGAGGTGCTGACGCCTCTTTCCGTGCCCCTGCGTCTGGCGGGGAATCCCGCCGAGGCGGCCGCCCTCGTGGCCGACATCGCCCGCGAACGCAAGGCGACGAGCTACACCCGCTGGGGGGAATCCCTCGACGGTCTGGGCATCGACGAGGCCCTTTCCGGTCTGACCCGCGCCGAGGCCGCGCCCTGCCGGGACCTCAGCAAGATCGACCTGGGCATCGCCCTGGCCCACGGCGTGCTCGTGGAATCCGGCACCATGGTGCTGGCCGCCGGCCCGGGCCGTCACCGCGCGGCCTCGCTGCTGCCGCCGTCAAGCATCATCCTGGCCCCCCGCAAGGCGCTGCTGGAGGACGTGGGCAAACTGCCCGAGCTCCTCGCCAAGCTCACGGCGGGCGGACGCGCGCCGGCCTGCGTGAACCTCATCTCCGGTCCATCCAGCACGGCGGACATCGAACTCGTGCTTGTGCGCGGCGTGCATGGCCCGGCCAGCCTGACCATCGTCGGTCTGGACTGGGATTTCTAACGCCGTTTCCGATCCTCCTCCATCCAAGCGCCTCCGCCCACGCCGGGCGGGGGCGCTTTTTTTCGCGCGCCGGATGCGCTAGGAATGCGCCATGACCAGATTGCGCGTGCTGCACGTCATCACCGGGCTGGGCCTGGGCGGAACCGAAACATGGCTGCTCCGCCTGCTCTCGCGCCTGCCGGCCGAACGCTTCGACTGCCGCGTGGTCAGCCTGCTCGATCCCGTCGGCGAGTCCGGCGCGCTGGCCGGCCCCATCCACGCGCTGGGCGTGCCCGTGGACGGTCTGGGCCTACGCCGGGACCGGACCTTCGGTGGCTTCGACGCGGCCGGCGCGCTGTGGCGGCTGATGAAAATAATGCGCGCCTTCCGGCCCCAGGTGGTCCAGACGTGGCTGTATCACGCGGATCTGCTGGGACTGCTCGCCGCGCGGCTGAGCGGTTGCGGCACGGCCGTGAGCTGGGGCCTGCGCTGCGCGTTCATGGACTTCGCCGCCTACGGCGCGGGCTCGCGGCTCGTGGTGCGGGCCTGCGCCTCGCTCTCGCGCTGGCCCGAGGCCGTGACCGCCAACTCCCACGCGGGCGCGGCGCACCATTTGGCGCTGGGCTACAGGCCGCGTCGGCTGGTGGTGCTGACAAACGGCGTGGACACGCTGCGCTTCCACCCGGACGCCACGGCCCGGACGCGCCTGCGCGCCGAGTGGGGCGTCGACGACGAAACGCCCGTGCTGGGCCTACTCGCGCGCATGGACCACATGAAGGGACAGGACACGTTCTGCCGGGCGGGGAAGCTCGCGCTGCGGCGCCACCCCGAAGCGCGGCTGCTGTTTTGCGGCACGGCCACGCGGCCCGGCGCGGCTGAACTGGATGAGTTGGTGACGGAAAATGGTTTGAAGAACGCCGTCATCCGCCTAGGCCAGCGCGCCGACCCGTGGGCCGTGCTGGCCGCGCTGGACGGGTTGGCGCTCGCCTCGCGCGGGGAGGGCTTCCCCAACGTGGTGGCCGAGGCGCTGGCCTGCGGCGTGCCCGTGACCGGACTCGAAGCCGGCGACGCGCGCCTCGTGGCCGGCCCCGGCGGAATGCTCGCCACGGCCCCGGCGGCGGACGACGAGACGACGCGGGTGGCCACCCTGGAGGAACGAATCGCGGCGCTACTAAACATGCCACGCGCGCAGCGGGAGGAAATGGGCCGGATGGGGCGGGAACACGTGGCCGCGCACTATGGCCTCGACGCGGCGACGGCGCGCTGGGCGGCGCATTTCGAGGCGATCGCCGCAGGGCGCTGTTAGCTTTACGATTATATCGCTACATCTTGAAAATATTACAAATCACACTATCGATAGCCATACGATATAAGATCAATCAGACGTCTTGTGCGGCGGATTGAAGCGATAGCCAACACCCCGCACCGTCTCGATCCACTCGGCATAGGGGCCAAGCTTGCCGCGCAGGCGGCGCATGTGCGTATCCACCGTGCGCGAGGTGCCCTCGAAGTCCGTGTCCCACACCGTGTCGAGCAGACGCTCGCGGGGAAGCACGCGCCCCCTGGCAGCAACGAGCTCCTTCAGAATCTTGTGCTCCGTGGCGGTGAGTCCGGCGTCCTGGCCGTCCACAAGCACGGTATGCGCCTCGAAGTCGATGGCCAGCCCCTCCTCGGCGAAGCCCTCGGCCTCGCTCTCCTGCGGGGCGGCGCGGCGCAGCACGGCCTTGACGCGCAAAAGCAGCTCGCGCGGGCTGAAGGGTTTGGACACGTAGTCCTCGGCCCCCAGTTCCAACCCCACGATGCGGTCCACCTCGTCGCCCAGGGCCGTGAGCATGATGACCGGCACGCGCCGCGTGCGCTGATCCTGCTTGAGCCGGCGGCACACCTCCAGCCCATCCATGCCGCCGGGCAGCATCACGTCCAGAAGGACGAGATCCGGCAGGCCGCGCGAGGCCAGCTCCAGCCCGGCCTCGCCCGTGCCGGCGGAGCGGACCTGAAAGCCCGCGGCTTTGAGATGGTAGGACAACAACTCCCGTGTTTCGGGATGATCCTCGACGACGAGAATCGTTTTTTGCGACACGGACGCCTCCATGCGTGGGAGAAGTGTAAAGTCGCCGCTCGGTTGGACCGATATTGCCAGTGTCGCCGGAGCATATCTCCGCGGCCGCGAGCGCGCAACCCGCGGCGCAACCGGCGGTGAGAACCGACCGACCATCGGGAGTGGGCATGTACTATCACGGATTCCAAAAGAAATTTGCTTCGGGCAGTGCGCCCTGGACGCCGAACGACGATCAACTCGTGGGCCTGCTCTTTTCCAAGATCATCAACCGCACCGCCAGCGGAGCCCAGGCCGGGCCGCCCGAACTGGCCGACGAGATGGCCAACAACCTTTTCGACCTGATGCTCTACATCAGCAAGGACTTCCGGTCCTGCTGACGCGCTAAGCCACGGCCGTGAGCATGGAGCCGCCGGAACTCCCGACGGCGGCGCAGGAAAGATAGGCCGCGATGGCCCGGCGCATCCGCGAAGTGGAAAAGCCGCCCGCCCCCTGCGTCGATGCGTCCGTCATTGGCCCGGCCATTCCGGCGGCCGAAACCGAGGCGGCATCCGCAGCCGGCTCCCCGACGCCCTCCTCCGTTTTTTCGATCGCGCCACCGGGCGCAGCGCCGGCCATGGAGCCAGGCTTCCTCGCACCGTCAAGGGCCTGCGCTCCCCGCAGCGCGCCGTCCGGGCCATAGGTGACGTCCCCCGACACGCGCTGACCGACCTGCCGCCGCCAGGCCGCGAACATCTCGCTATCAAAACTGCGGCCCGAGGACGCTGTCTCCTCGATGGAGGCCCGCTGCGCGGCCGCCTGCTGGACCGCGACCTGCCCGGCCTGGGTCAACGCCGCGCGCTCGGACTCGGCCCGCCGGGCCTGGGCCGTGTCGTCGGCGTCCGCGCCGGGAAGCGTTTCGGAAACAGTGGAAAAGCCTGCATCCGAGGCTTCGGATGCGGCGAGGGAAGCGGCGCCCGTTGCGCCGGCAGCTGCGCCCCACAGCACCTGGTCCGAGGCGTAGCTGACGCCGAGCGGCCCGAGCTTGAAGGACAGCCGGCGCGAACGCACCTGCGGCCTCACCGCGTCCATGGCCTCGGTGAGGCCATGGCTCTGGGGGCTGGCGGCGTCTATGGAAACGGACATGGCCGGCTCCGGATTGCCCGGGCGTCCGGTCCAAAAGACCGAAAGCCGCTTCAGCCGCCGCCAGCGCGCGCCTCATCGGCACTCGCGCCGTCCCGCATTCCCGCGGGGGCGTCGGCAATGGCGTCTTCCGTCCGTGGAAGGCCGGGCGCGCCCACGCCCACGGCGGGAACACACCACACATCGTGTGTAACCAGTCCGCGTCGTCATGGCAAGAGCCGCGTGTTTGAAAAATCCGCAAGCCTTGCAATCACTTTTCCGGCGAGCTAAACCAGGACATCCTCAAATTCCGGAAGGTGAGACATGAAGTATCGCATCCTAAAAAAGACCGTGTTGATACCGGGACAGACCTCACTCCTGGTCATCGACGCGCCGCATGTGGCGAAAAAAGCCAAACCAGGCAACTTCGTCATCCTGCGCACCAGCGAAAAGGGCGAACGCATCCCGCTCACCATCGCGGACTGCGACCCGGAAGCCGGCACCATCACCATCGTGTTCCTCGTGGTGGGCAAAACCACGGCCGAAATGAACACCTTCGAGGAAGGCCAGAGCCTGCACGACGTCTGCGGGCCCCTGGGCCGTCCCACCCACATCGAGAAGCAGGGAACCGTCATCTGCGTGGGCGGCGGCACCGGCGTGGCCGCCATGCACCACATCGCCAAGGGCCATGCGGCCATCGGCAACCATGTGGTGGCCATCGTGGGCGCGCGCAACAAGGATCTGCTTCTGTTCTGCAACGAGCTCGGCAGCTTCTGCCCCGAGGTGCTCATCGCCACCGACGACGGCAGCATGGGGCACCACGGCTTCGTCACCGACGTGCTCAAGGAGCGCCTGGAGCAGGACAAGGACGTCTCCGAGGTCGTGGCCGTCGGCCCCGTGCCCATGATGGAAGCCGTGAGCAAAGTCACCAAGCCCTTCGGCGTCAAGACCACGGTGAGCCTCAACGCCATCATGGTCGATGGCATCGGCATGTGCGGCGCCTGCCGCTGCACCGTCGGCGGCGAGACCAAGTTCGCCTGCGTCGATGGTCCCGAGTTCGACGGCCACAAGGTGGACTTCGGCGAACTGCGCCTGCGCCTCGGGCAGTTCCGCGACCAGGAAAAGCAGTCCATGGAGCTGTTCCAGCACAAGTGCCACTGCGCGGAGGGCAAGTAACATGACCGAGAAAGCCGCCAAAACCATCCGGCGTCCCCGCACGGAAATGCCCGTGCAGCCGCCGCTGGTCCGCATCCAGAACTACCTGGAGGTCGCCCTCGGCTACTCCGAGGAGGATGCCCTGACCGAGGCCTCCCGCTGCCTGCAATGCAAAAAGCCCAGCTGCCGGCAGGGCTGCCCGGTGGAGATCGACATCAAGGGCTTCATCGGCCAACTGCAGAAAGGCGACGTGCCCGGGGCCTACAAGGTTCTGCGCGAGTACAACTCCCTGCCCTCGGTCTGCGGCCGCGTGTGCCCGCAGGAAAACCAGTGCGAGGGCATGTGCGTCATGGGCAAGAACCCGGAAAAAACCGGCGGCCCCGTGGCCATCGGCCGGCTGGAGCGCTTCGTGGCCGACACCTTCGCCAAGCGCCTGGCCGGCGGCGACGCGGCCTGCCAGCAGATCACCGGCGAGGCCGCCTGCCGCATGACGCGCGACGACCTGACCGTCGCCTGCGTCGGCGCGGGGCCATCGTCGCTCACCGTGGCCGGCTACCTGGCCAGCCTGGGCATCAAGGTCACTGTGTTCGAGGCCTTGCACGAGGTGGGCGGCGTCCTCATCTACGGCATTCCCGAATTCCGTCTGCCCAAGGACATCGTCCGCCGCGAGGTGGACGCCATGCGCGAACTCGGCGTGGAGTTCCGCACCAACTGGGTGGGCGGCAAAAGCTTCACCGTCAAGGAGCTGATGGAGGAGCAGGGCTTCAAGGCCGTGTTCCTCGGCGTCGGCGCGGGTCTGCCGCAGTTCATGCACATTCCCGGCGAGAACGACATCGGCGTGTTCTCCGCCAACGAGTACCTCACCCGCGCGAACCTGGGCCGCGCCTACGACTTCCCCAACCACGACACGCCCACCTTCAAGGCCGAGGAGGTCTGCGTGGTGGGCGGCGGCAACGTGGCCATGGACGCCGCGCGCACGGCCCTGCGTCTGGGCGCGAAAAAGGTCTCCATCGTCTACCGCCGCACCAAGGCCGAAATGCCTGCCCGCGCGGAGGAACTGGAGCACGCCATCGAAGAGGGCGTCAAGCTGGAGCTGCTCAGCGCGCCCATAGCCCTCAACGCCGATGAGGGAAGACGGCTGGTCGGCATGACCGCGCAGCAGATGAAGCTGGGCGAACCCGACGCCTCTGGCCGCCGCCGGCCCGAGCCCATCGAGGGCGCGACGCGGGAAATCCCCTGCCAGCTGGTGATCATCGCCGTGGGCACGCGGCCCAATCCCATCCTGCTGGAGGCGACGCAGGGCCTCGCCCTCACCAAGCGCGGCTACATCGAGGCCAACCCCGAAACGGGCGAGACGAGCATCCACAACGTCTTCGCCGGCGGCGACATCGTCACCGGAGCCGCGACGGTCATCAGCGCCATGGGCGCGGGCCGCCGCGCCGCCAAGGAGATCGCCAAACGCCTGCTCGGCACCGAACTCTAGACACGACGCGAAAAACGACAAGGGCCGGACGCATGTTTGTGCGCCCGGCCCTTTTTCTTTGCGCGCGGCGCGCGGATCAGCCCATGAACCGCGTCCACAGGGCGGAAATCGGCATGACCAGCAGCATGCCGGGCAACATGCTCAGAATGGGCACCTCAAGCAAACTGCTCTGGCGCAACCCTGCGCCGAGCATGATGATGCCGCCGCAGGCCGAGAAGTCGGCCAGCATCGCCGGCGTGGTGAGGGGGGTGATGGCCACGGCCGCCAGCAGTATGGCCGCCTGGATGAGGAACTGCGGCACGGCCAGCACGCCCACCACGGCCCCGATGCAGGAGGAGAACAACATGGCCGTGAGCAGATCGAGCAGGGCCTTGATGAACAAAAGCGAGGGATCGCCGGTCATGCCCTCGTGCATGGCGCCGAGGATGCCCAGGCCGCTGACGCAGAAAAGCACGGTGGCCACGGCGAACTGATCGCGAAAGGCCTTTTCCGGCAGACCGGCTTCGCCCTTGCGCCGGGGAAACAACCCGGCGATTTTGAACGCGCCGGCCATGACGCCGCCCTCCACGTGGCAGAGTTCGCCACAAAAGGTGCCCACGAGCACGGAAAGGATGACCGGCGGCAACGCGTGGACTTTGGCCGTCATGGCCACGCCAATGCCCAGCGTGATGCAGCTGAACACGTGCATGATCTTGGCGCGAAAGCTGGGGGTGATGGACGCCGCGGCCACGGAGCCGGCCACTGAGCCCAATACTATACACACGCTGTTTACCACAGGTCCGAGCATCGATGTCTTCTCCAAGGTGTGGGGGGAACGGAAGGTGTGTGCATACCCCTCCCCCCCATAAACATCAATGTCGCGGGCAGACACCCGCTCGGCGGACTAGGTGTTTTTAAGCAGGCGCACCTCGCGCTGGGGGAAAGGCATCTCGACGCCCGCCTCCTGGAAGGCGTCCCAGATGGCCAGCAGCACGTCGCCGAGCACGTTGGCCGTGCCGGCCTCGGGATCGCGTATCCAGAAACCAACGAAGAGATTCACGCTGGAGTCCGCGAACTCCGCGAGACGCGCGCGCGGCGCAGGGTCGGCAAGCACGCGCGGCACGCTCGCGGCCGCCCGCTCCATGAGCTCCATGGCCTTGCGTGGATCGCAGGAGTAGGCCACGCCGACATCCGCCTGCAGGAACAGCAGGGAATCGCTGTAGCTGAGGTTGATCACCGCGTTGCCGATGAGGCTCTCGTTGGGGATGAGATAGGCCTTGCCGCCCAGGGTCTCCACGGCGGTGTAGCGCGCGTTGATCTGCGCGATGCGCCCCTGCACGCCGTTCATGTCGATGACGTCGCCGGGCTTGAGGGATTTGTCCAACAGCAAAATGACGCCGGAAACAAGATTGGAGAAGATCTTCTGCAGGCCGAAGCCCACGCCCACGCCGACAGCGCCGCTGAAAATGGTCAGGCTCGTCAGATCCACGCCCACGGTGGAAAGCGTCACGGTCACGGCGACGGCGTAGAGCAGAATGCGCGCGCCCTTGGCGAAGAGCACCCGCGCCGAGGGCGAAAATCCCTCGGCCTTGCGCAGACGATCATCCAACACGCCGGAAAGAATGCGCGCCGCCTGCCACAACACCACGAACAGGGTGAAGCCCTTGAGCACCAGCAGCAGCGAAATGTGCGTGCGGCCCACGGACATGGTCAAGTCGTCGAGGAACTCCAGCGCCACGTCGAACACGCCCAGGGCGTGCAACACGGCCAACAGCCACACGATGACCGCCACGATGCCGCCGAGGAAACGGCTCTTGATGAGTGCGCCGGCCACGTGCGCCACCACCCAGGCCAACGCCGCCGCCGTGGCGATGGACAGCACCTGATGCGGCAGGTGGAAATGCCTGGCCGTCGCGTCCGCAAAGAGCAGAAGCAGGCCGGAGATGCCCGCCCAGGCGCAATGGCGCAGCTCGTCGAGCAATGCGGCGGTGAGGGCGTCGGCGCGCCAGCCCGTGGCCGGAGCGGACTCACCACGGCGGCGAAGCCCAAGCGCCCGGCACGTGACGTAGGCGAAGAGCATCAACGTCACGGCGAGCAGGGCCTGCAACAGCGCCATGCGCCCGGTCAAATGCACCAGCACCCAGTCGAAGGCCCTGCCGACCCACTCGCCGGGATCACCCGAAAAGACGATCTCAGCCATGCGCACTCCTCATTTCGTGCCTACAACGCCACCATCCACGGCGAGCCGAGGAAAAGATCGGCCCAGGCCCCCAGGAACACGCCCACGGATATGACCCCGTTCAAAGTGAAGAAGGCCATGTTGATGCGCGAAAGGTCGTCCGGGCTGATGAGCTTGTGCTCCCACACCAGCACCCCGCCGATGACCACCGAAACGAACAGCGCCACGATACCCTGTCCGGCGGCCAGGCCAGCCATGGGGAAGAGCAACGCCGCGCAGGCGTGCGTCAACGAGGCCGTGAACAGCGCGCGCGACACGCCCTGGTCCGCCGGCAGGGAGTGCAGACCCAACCGCTTGTCGCACTCCACGTCCTGACAGGAGTACAGGATGTCGAATCCGGCCACCCACATGGTGACGCCCACGAACAGCAGCACCGCCGGATAGCCCAGATGCTGGGGCGAAACGGCCAGCCACCCAGCCACCGGGGCCAGGCCCAGCACGCTGCCCAGCACGTAGTGGCACAGGGAGGAGAAACGCTTGGTGTGGCTGTAGAACGCGCTCCACGCCAGCGCCACGGGCGCGAGCAGGAAGCAGGTGGCGTTCATGGCCGCGCAGGCCGCCGTGAACACGACGGCGCACGCGAACAGGAAGCGCTTGGTAAAAGCCACGGAAAGCTCGCCGGTGATGAGCGGACGTTTCAGCGTCCGCGGGTTCATGGCGTCGATGTCCCGATCGACCAAGCGGTTGTAGCCCATGGCGAAGGAACGCACGGCCACCATGGCGATGGTGAGCGGCAGCAGAACGCGCCAGGAAGGCGCATGCCAGGCCGGCCCCACGCCGACGGCCAAAAACGCGCCAGTGAAGGCGAACGGCAACGCGAACACGGAGTGCTCGATCTTGATCATGCGGCACACGGCGATGGTGTCGCTGTAAAAACTCATGGAACCAAACCCCTTGCTAGTATTCGTTGACGAGCAGCGCCCCTCCGAGCAGCAGCAGCACTCCGGCCGCCCGCTGCCAGGTGATCTCCCGCACGGCGAAGCCGAGCGCGCCCGTTTGATCCAGAAGCACCGAGGCCACGAGCTGCCCGGCGATGATCCAGGCCATGAGCCCCGTGGCGCCCAACTTGAAGGCCAGAATGACTGAAACGGCCACGAAAAACGCGCCCAGCGCCCCGCCAAGCCACGTCCAGACCGGGGCCTGGGCGGCCATGGCAGCGGTGGGCCAGGGAACGCGCGTGGTCAACGCGTAGACGAACAGCACCACCGTGCCCACGGCGAAACTCACCAGCGAGGCCAGCACCGGATCGCCAAGAAAATTGCGCAAACGCGCGTTGACCCCGGCCTGCACCGGCATGAGCATTCCAGCGACCAGGGCGATGAGCATGGACATCAACCGCATGAGCGCTCCTCGCGGACGTACTGTTGCGCCGGGGCCGGCGCTCCCGTCTGGGCCGGCGCGGACGGCGCGGACGGCGCGGGAGGCGGACCGGCCGGGCTCTCCGGCTCCACCAAGGACTTCACGGCCGGCGACGCCGTGGCGTTGTCCGCCCCGCCGGCGGAATCGTCCACGCCCGTGGGGGGCGGGGCCGGCTCGATGCCAGGATCGTCCTTGGTCTCCATTACCTCCTTGAAGCCCTCCACGACGATGCCACGCCGCAGCATGATGGAGTGGATGAGCCCCGAACGGAAGGCCACATAACGCTGGCCGCCCACCGGATCGAACTTGATGGGGTTGGGCAGCACGGAGGCCAGCCGCGCGGCCTCCAGGCCGGAAAGCCGACTGGCCGGTTTGTGGTAATAATGACGCGCGGCCGCCTCGATGCCGAAGATGCCGTCGCCCCACTCGGCCACGTTGACATACAGCTCCAGGATGCGCCGCTTGGACAGGGTGTGCTCCATGCGCCAGGTCAGGATGGCCTCCTTGATCTTGCGCGTGAGGCTCTTCTCCGGCGAAAGGTACAGATTCTTGATGAGCTGCTGGCTGATGGTGCTGGCGCCGGCGGCGAAGCGCCCCTCCTTCAGATTCTTCTGGAAGGCCTGCTCCATGGCCGCGTAGTCGAACCCCTCGTGGTGATAGAACTTGTCGTCCTCACCAATGAGAACAGCCTTGATGAGCAACGGCGAGACCTTGCCGATGGGCACCCAGTGCTGCACGATGCGCTTGTCGTACAGCCCCTCTTTCTCCCACTGGGCCTCGCGCCACTGCATGAAGGCCGTCTTGCCAGGATTCTTCCGCGCCAGCTCACCCACGTCCGGATAGACGAAGAACGACGCCATATAGGCGGTGAAGCCCAGCGCCGCCAGAAGCAGCAGTTTCCAGATCCGTCCGCGCAAACGTTTCCTCCGGTGGCGGGTGCGCCATGTGGATCAGTTACGCCCATTCGGCTTCGGCGTCCATTCCCGGCCCCGGAGGGGCCGTCCCCTCAGCCCGCGCCGACGAAAATGCAGCCAGCAGCCCTCCGGCGCGCCACACGCCTTTACAAATTTGTGCACCGAGGCTAAGAATCAGGCATCCGCGGCGCCGTGCGGCCACTGCCCCGGCGCGTCCCAACCCCGCAAGACCAACCGCATCCAGGAGGCAGTCCATGGACACCCCGGTCTTCAATTGCCGCAACGCCGACGACGTGCTCAAGGCCCTCAAGGAATACGACATCAGCTTCATCCAGTTCTGGTTCGTGGACATCCTCGGCGCGCTCAAAAGCTTCCAGGTCACCCCGCGCGAACTGGAGGCCGCTTTCGAGGAAGGCATGGGCTTCGACGGATCGTCCATTCTCGGCTTCTGCCGCATCGACGAGTCCGACATGATCGCCATACCCGACCCGACCACCTTCCAGGTGGCCGCCTGGCGCCCCAGCGACCGTCCAGTGGCCCGCATGTTCTGCGACATCCACACCCCCGACGGCCAGCCCTACACCGCGGACTCCCGCTACTGCCTGAAGCGCGTGCTGCGCAAATGCGCCGAAAAGGGCTACACCTACTACTGCGGCCCGGAACTCGAATTCTTCCTCTTCAACAACGACCACTCCACCGAACCCCTGGACCAGGGGGGCTACTTCGACGCCCCGCCGCTGGACCTGGGCAACAACATCCGCCGCGACATCATCTTCGTCCTGGAGAAAATGGGCATAGCCATCGAGTACAGCCACCACGAGGCCGCCGCCAGCCAGCACGAAATCGACATGCGCTACGCCGAGGCCCTCAAAATGGCCGACATCACCATGACCTACCGCGTCGTGGTCAAGGAGGTGGCCCGCAAGCACGGGGCCTACGCCACCTTCATGCCCAAGCCCATCCACGGACAGAACGGTTCGGGAATGCACGTGCACCAGTCCCTCTTCAAAAACGGCAAGAACCTCTTCTTCGACCCCTCCGACAAGTACCACCTGTCCCACGAGGGCAAGAGCTTCATCGCCGGCATCCTCAAGCACGCGCGCGAGTTCGCCTGCATCACCAACCAGTGGGTCAACTCGTACAAACGCCTCGTGCCCGGTTACGAGGCCCCCGTCTACGTGGCCTGGGCCCGGCGCAACCGCTCCGCGCTGGTGCGCGTGCCCATGTACAAGCCCGGCAAGGAGGCCGCCACCCGCATGGAGCTGCGCTGCCCCGATCCGGCCGCCAACCCCTACCTCACTTTCGCCATCATGCTCGCCGCCGGCCTCAAGGGCATGGAACACGGATACGTCCTGCCCGACCCCGTCGAGGCCGACATCTTCCACATGGACCAGCCGACCCTGGACAAGCACGGCATCACCGCCCTGCCCGGCAGCCTTTACGAAGCCGCCGAGGAAATGCGCAAAAGCGATCTCGTCCGCGAAACCCTGGGCGACCACATCTTCACCAAACTCTACGAGAACAAGATCATGGAGTGGGACCGCTACCGCACCCAGGTCACGCAGTACGAAATCGACCGCTACCTGCCCGTGCTATAAAACGAAAGAACATGCCTCCGGGGGCCTGGGGAAAATGATTCCCCCGCCGCCCCCCCCTCATACTTGAAAGGCCCCGATCGCGGATGCGATCGGGGCCTTTCAAGTGCGGCCAGGCCGGAAAAAAGTTCCATGCCCCCGCCTTCACCGCCCCCCAGCAAGCCTCTTCCCGAACGAAACCGCCCGGATGGCGAATGCCATCCGGGCGGTTTCGTTCGGCATAGGGATTCCAAAGGGCGCATGCCCTTTGGCGGGGTTCCCAGGGGCAGCGCCCCTGGGCCTGCGGAGCATGTCCCAGGCCACGTGTCGTAGCGTTATGGATGCCTCTCCCGGCGGCCAGTGAGCTGCGCACTCCCCAGCCCCCCTGCGAACAGGGAGGGCATGCCCGTCAGTGACCGAGGCTATTTAAATGCTCAGCAAGGCGGCGCGGGTGTGGCGCTTGCCGAAGGCGTGGCACTCCTGATTGTTGCCAATGAAGATGTCGATGCTGTGATCGTGCCGGGCGGCCATGATATCGTTGATCTCAAAGATGCCGAGCCCCTCGATGCGGATCTTGCGGCCGAAAACCCAACCCTTGTCGAAGAGGTCGCGGGAGACGGCGACGGTGCCGGGACGGACGTGCCGCATGGATGCGGCGATATTGGGATCGGTGTCGGTCTGGGCGGTGACGGCGTTGTAGGCGGTGACGGTGACGGAGGCGACGATGGGTTTGCTTTGGGCCTCCAGCCGATGAAGGTAGGCCTGATCGGTGACGAAGATGTGGGCGACCTCGGCGCGGTATTCGGAGCCTGTGGTAAATTTAAGGACGTCGAGTTCCGTGGCCTGTGCGGCCAGGGCGGCCAGAGAGCAGCCCAGGGCGGCGGCCAGAGCCAGGAGCACGGCTATTATGGTGAGATGCCGGGTCATGGGAGCCTCCTTGGAAAGCATGCGGTCCATGTGCTGAGCGCGCGATACGCCGCCGCGCTCATGGGCCGAGCAAGGTTCGTTCCAGGTTCGGGAAATGGGCGGCATGGCTTGTTATGCTGCGTTTTGCCGGCCGCAGTCAACCGTTATAGTCAAGTATCTGACGGTCCCACCCGCCGCGTGCCTGAAAAAGGGAACGCGCCAAGTCGGACGCGCTACGTATAGGCGAAACGACGACACGAGGCAATGCGTTGTTTGCTTGCGCCGCACCGCCCGGCATTTTACGAAAGAACACGGCGCGGCCTTTACAGAACGCGCCAGGGCCTTACCATAGCTCCTCGGGGCGACAACGGCCGGAAAACCGGCTGGAGGATCCAGCATGGCCAAGATGATACTGACGCGGGCACGCATCAAGGGCATGCATTGCGCGGCCTGTTCGGCGCGCATCGAACGCATTCTGCGCGGACGTGAGGGCGTGTCCCGGGCCGACGTGAGTCTGGCGGCGGAAACGCTCGAAGTTGAATACGATCCCGAACGCGACAACGAGCCGGACATGGCTCAGGCCATCGCCGACGCCGGTTTCGAGGCGCTGTTCGAAAAGCCCGAGGCTGGTGGCCCGGATTCGGCGACTCTGCACCTCGCCATCAGCGGCATGACCTGCGCGGCGTGCTCGACCCGGTTGGAGCGGGTGCTGCGCGCGGCCGACGGCGTGCGCGAGGCCACGGTGAATCTGGCCACCGACGGCGCAAGCCTCGTCTATGATCCGCGCGCGACCAAGCCCTCGACGCTCATGGCCCTCATCGACGAGGCCGGCTTCGGCTCGCAGATCGTCTCACGCTCGGCGGCCATGTTCGAGGAACGCCGCCGCGACGCCGAGACCCAGCTGGCCCGGCAGCGCCGCGAACTCCTTCCCGCCTTCGGTTTCGCCCTGCCCCTGCTCGTCCTGTCCATGGGACACATGATCGGCCTGCCGCTGCCCGCCTTCCTCGATCCGCGAATCTCGCCGGCGGTTTTCGCCTGCACACAACTCCTGTTGACCCTGCCGGTGCTCTGGGCCGGACGCGGGTTCTACACGCGGGGCATTCCCGCCCTGCTGCACAATGCCCCGAGCATGGACACGCTGGTGGCCGTGGGAACGGGCGCGGCCTTTCTGCACAGCTTGTGGAACACGCTGCTGATCCTGCTCGGCGACACGCCGACGGTCCGCGCGCACGACCTCTACTACGAATCCGCCGCCGTGCTGCTGGCTATGATCTCGCTGGGCAAGTACCTGGAGGCGCGCAGCCGGCTGAAGACCACCGGCGCGGTGCGTGCCCTGCTCTCCCTCGCGCCAGAGACGGCCACGGTGATCCGGCACGGCGGCCTGGGACCGGAAGAGGCGCGGGTGCCCGCGGCCGAGGTCGCGCCCGGCGACGTGGTGCTGGCCCGACCGGGCGAACGCATCGCCGTGGACGGCGTGGTGCTCTCCGGCTCCGGCGGCGTGGACGAAAGCATGCTCACCGGTGAAAGCCTGCCCGTCGCCAAGGAGCCTGGCGACAAGGTGGCGGCCGGAACCCTCAACGGGGCCGGCGCGCTGACCATCCGCGCGGAGAAGACCGGCGAGGACACCATGCTCGCGCGCATCGTGGACATGGTGCAGCAGGCGCAAGGCAGCAAGGCCCCCATCGCCAATCTGGCCGACCGCGTGAGCGCGGTGTTCGTGCCTGTGGTCATGGGGCTGGCCGTGCTCTCCGGCCTGGCCTGGCTGCTGGCCGGCGCTGGCGCGCCCTTCGCCCTGCGCATCTTCACGGCGGTGCTCGTCATCGCCTGCCCATGCGCCATGGGGCTGGCCACGCCCATGTCCATCATGGTGGCCACCGGCCGGGGCGCGCAGCTCGGCGTGCTCATCAAGAGCGGCGAGGCCTTGCAGGCCGCGGGACAGGCGAGCGTGGTGATTTTCGACAAGACTGGCACCCTGACCAAGGGAGCGCCGGAACTCACGGAGATAGTGACCGCACCGGAAGGCGCGCTGACCGAGGATGAGATTGTGGCGCTGGCCGCCGGCGCGGAACGACGCTCCGAGCATCCGCTGGCCCAGGCCGTGCTGACCGGAGCGCTGGCGCGCGGCATCGAGGTTCCCGAGCCGGAACGCTTCACCTCGCTGCCGGGCCAGGGCGTGGAGGCGCTGGTGAACGGCCGCGCGGTGCGCATCGGCAACGCATCCTTCGCCGGGGCCGGTTTCGCCGCAGGAGCATTGGGCGAGGCCGTGGCGCGGCTGGCCGATCAGGGCCAAACGCCGCTGTGCCTGGAGGTGGACGATGTGCCCACGGCGGTCATCGGCGTGGCCGACCAGCTGCGGCCGGAAACGCCCGAGGTGTTGGCCAGCCTACGCGCGCGCGGACTCAGGCTCATCATGCTCACCGGCGACAATGCGCGCACGGCCCGGGCCATCGCGGTCCGCGCGGGAATCGGCGAGGTGACGGCCGGCGTGCCGCCCGAGGGCAAGGCCAGGGAGGTCGAACGCCTGCGCGCGAGCATGGCCGCCACCGGCCACGGCGGACGCAAGGTGATCATGGTGGGCGACGGCGTCAACGACGCCCCGGCGCTTGCCGTGGCCGACGTGGGGCTGGCCATGGGCAGCGGCATCGACGCGGCGGTGGAGAGCGGCGACATGGTGCTGCTCTCCGGCGGCGTTTCCGGCGTGCTCACCGCCCTTTCCCTCTCGCGCGCGACCATGCGCAACATCCGGCAGAATCTGTTCTGGGCCTTCGCCTTCAACTCCATCGGCATCCCCGTGGCGGCGGGCGTGTTGCACGTCTTCGGCGGGCCCACCCTCAACCCCATGCTCGCGGGCACGGCCATGGCGCTCTCCTCCGTCACCGTGGTGGGCAACGCCCTGCGCCTGCGCTTTTTCCACCCCTAACCGACAAGGAGGCCAACCATGGCCAACATCACCGTGAAAGGCATGAGCTGCGAACACTGCCGCATGTCCGTGACCAAGGCGCTTTCGGCCCTGCCGGGCGTGTCCAACGTGAAGGTGGACCTGCTCACTGGCAAGGCCAGCTTCGACGAGACCAGCCCAGTGGACCCGGCCGTGGTCAAAAAAGCCATCGAGAAGATCGGCTTCGAGGTCGTCGGCTAAGCGACGCGCGGCAACGATATCGAGAAAAACGCCGGAGGGATGTGTTCGCGTCATGATCACACGACGATCACCCCCGGTTCTTTTCGTCCGTCATCGCAGGCTTCCTTCGCGCATGGCGGCGACGGGCTTCATGGGGACTCCAAACGCCACGACGACGCGAGCCCGATGCCCCTCCACGGGGCGGCCGCCGCGACCATATTCGTGGGGAGGCGGGAGACCGCTGGTTCCCCCTCATCAGCGGAAAGGAACTCGAACGGCCGGATGACGGAGGCCGAAAACAACACGAGCGGCCGCGCCACGCGAAAAGCGACCCTCTTGCCGACCGGCCACGGCGCATGTAGGTTCCCCCCCGCCACCGGAGGAACCTCATGCGCGACGCGAATCCCCACAATCCCCCCACCCTGCGCGACACCCATTTCCCACGCTTCGTCTGGTCGCAGACCTACGACCTGCTCGCCTACAACATGCTCACCGTGGCCGTGGGCTGGCAGGTGTACGACCTGACGCGCAGCGCCTTGACCCTGGGGCTTGTCGGCCTGGCGCAATTCCTGCCGCAATTTCTGCTGACCCTCGTCGTGGGCCAGGTGGCCGATCGTTTCGAACGCCGCCGCGTGATCATGGTCTGCCAGACAACGCTGCTGCTCACCTGCGTGGCGCTCGCCCTTGGCAGCCGGCACGGCCTGCTCACTGAGCCGGCCATGCTGGCCTGCGCCGTGGTCATGGGCGCGGCGCGGGCCTTCGTGCATCCCACCATGGCGGCGTACCTGCCCTCCCTCGTGTCCGGCCGAGATCTGCCGCGCGCTTTGGCCCTGAGCTCCTCGGCGCGGCAATGCGGAATCATCATCGGTCCGGCTCTGGGCGGGGCGCTCTACGCCCTCGGGCCGCAGGCGGTCTATCTGGTCGGCGCCCTGGGCTTCGCCCTCGCCATCGGCGCACTCGCCACAATCCGTGCGACCAGACCAGCCGCCGCCCCAGCTGAAAAGCCCGGTCTGCACTTCCTGCTCGGTGGGGTGGCTTACATCAAAAGCCACCCGGAAATTCTCGGGGCCATCTCGCTGGACCTCTTCTCCGTGCTGCTCGGCGGCGCCACAGCACTCCTGCCCATCTTCGCGCGGGACATCCTCGACGTCGGACCAATGGGCCTGGGCCTGCTGCGCGGCGCGCCGGCCGCCGGAGCCGTGGTCATGTCGCTTCTGCTCGCCCGCTCTCCCATCACCCACAACGCTGGACGCAAGATGTTCGCGGCCGTGGCCGTCTTCGGTCTGTGCACCATAGCCTTCGGCCTGTCGCGGAGCTTCGCCCTGTCGCTGGCCTCCCTGGTCGTCCTCGGCGCGGCTGACATGGTCAGCGTGGTGGTGCGCGCCTCGCTGGTGCAACTGGAAACGCCCGACGGCATGCGCGGCCGCGTGAGCGCCGTGAATTCCATGTTCATCGGCACTTCCAACCAGCTTGGGGAATTCGAGAGCGGCGTCACCGCCGCATGGTTCGGCGCGGTTCCGGCTGTGGTGCTCGGCGGCGCATGCACCCTGCTCGTCGTTCTGACCTGGATGCGTTTGTTTCCGGCCCTGCGTGACCGGGAGAGCTTGTTGACGGCGACCACTTCACCCGTTCCGACTCTCCGGGCGACGAAGTAGCGCATTGACATCTTCGCATCGCAATAACGTCCAGGACCTGCGCCTTCGCGAGACGCCGCGGCCAACCAAAGCCCGACGCCGGACCTCGGCCTCCCACCCGAGCCAGACGCCCAAGCCAGATTAACCGCAACCATCCACAACCATCTGCGATGGTCACAAAAAAACGGCGGGGGCATGTTCCGCCCCCGCCGTCGATTCCAGCGTAAAAACGCGCGGCCGGGTTAGTTTCCCAGCCGCTCATCCTTGGCGTAGCACACCACGAAGGACTTGGCCTCGTCGATGCTCGTCACATCGCCGGCGATCTGCGCCTTGAGCAGCTCGTCGCGGATGATGCCCACCGTGGGACCGGGATTGAGACCGGTGGCCTGCATGATGTCGCGGCCATTGAGGAACGGCTCGAGGGCCTCCTCGGGCGTGTCGCCGCGCTCCAGCATTTTCAGGTTGTGATTGAATTCACGGTAGGAACCGTTCCGGGCCTTGATGTCCGCGCGGACCATCTCCAGAATGCGCGGATACTCGTCGATGGCCATGAGCCGGCGAATGCCCTTGTCCGTGAGCATGAAGTGCGGCCGCATGTGGTCGCGCACCAGAGTGCAGATGAGATCCACGTCCTCGGACGGAAAGTGCAGACGATTGAGGATCTTGCGCGTGACCTTGGCGCCCACGCGGTGGTGCTGCAAAAAGCTCCACTGGCCGTCGCTGTACTCGGCCGTGTACAGCTTGCCCACGTCGTGGAACATGCAGGCCAGCGTGCCGTACCAGTCATAGGGCAGCACTTCCGGGTAATGGCGCATCACCTCGGTGGTGTGGTCGAAAACCGTCTCCTCGCCCTCCTCCGGATTCTTGATCTGCTTGACGCGCGCCAGCGCCGCGATCTCCGGGATGAGGCCGTGCAAAATCTGGCATTCGAGCAGCAGCCGCACGAAGGCGTGCATGTTCTCGGCCTCCACCTTGCGCCACTCGTCCATGATGTCCGAGACGGAGCAGTAGTCCAGCACGCGCCGCGCGCCGCGGATGATAGCCAGCCAGCTGTTTGGCTCGATGGGCAAATGGTAGTTGGCCGCGAAGCGGATGGCCCGCACGGCCAGCAGGTAGTCCTGCTTGAGCGCCTGATCGGCGAAGCCCTTGATGCGGACCTCGCCGCCGTCGAAGGACAAGCCGTGGTCGCGGTCCTCGGGGGCGGGCAAATACGGGCATGCCGCCGCGAGGGGAATCTCGCCCCTGTCCTGCAGCAGCTTCAGCAGCCGGGGAGTCAGCCGGGCCACGCACTCCTCGGGGTGGCCGCCATTCTCCACCGCTGCGGCATGAAAAAAGAAGGTCGCGCCATCCTGGCGGAGGCGGGCGACGACGCCCTCCTCATCCGAGGGCTCCACGCTGGGGAACAGGCGCTTGAGACCTTCAAAATCCAGCTCGGTGCTGATGTCCATGGCCAGCTGGGAGCCGGCCTCGGCCAGCAGGGTCTTTTGCAACCGAGCGTTGATGACGTAGGCGTCGTAGCCGTTGCGCATGATGGTCTTGCACAGACCAGTGGCGTCTTTGAAAGGCTGGCTCATTCTTCCTCCGCTTGCGGGCCCCGCGCGTGTGGGGGGAGGGGACCCTGTTCTCTCTCGGAATTACAGGCCGGGACGCTTGCCCGCCGGAATATTTTCTACCACGCTTTTACCCGCAAGGAAATGGGCCGCCACCCGTCCCCGCAGCAAGCGGCCGTAAAGCGGTGTGTTCTTGCTCTTGCTCTTCATGCTCGCGGCGTCCACCATCCATTCAATATTCTGATCGAAAAGCACGAAATCCGCCGGATCGCCGGGGTTGAAGGCGTTGACCGGCAGGCCGAAACGCCGGCACGGGGCGGTGGTCCAGGCGCGGAGGAACGCCTCGAAGGACAACCGGCCCGCGCGCACAAGCCCCCAGGTGGTGGAAAGCGCCGTGTCCAGACCGGAAATGCCGCAGGGGGCCTGATCGAACTCCACTTCCTTCTCGTGGGCGGCGTGGGGCGCGTGGTCCGTGGCCAACATGTCGATGGTGCCGTCCTCCAGCGCCGCAAGCAACGCCTCCACGTCCGCGCCGGTGCGCAGAGGGGGGCTGACCTTGGCCAGCGAGCTGTAGCCGGCGGCCTCGGCCTCGGTCATGACGAGATAGTGCGGGCAGGTCTCGGCGGTCACGTCCACCCCGCGCGCCTTGGCGAAGCGGATGAGCGCCACGCTTCTTTCGCAGGAAATGTGCGCCAGATGAACCGGCGAATGCAGATACTCGGCGAGCAGCACGTCGCGCGCGACCTGCACGGCCTCGGCCACATCCGGCTGCGCGGGCATCCCGAGGCGGCTGGACACCTCGCCCTCGTTCATCCCCGCCGCCGGCGCGAGGTACGGATCCTCGCAGTGATCGATGACGACGCGGCCAAGATCCTGGGCGTACTCCATGGCGCGGCGAAAAAGCTCGGTGCTCGGCACGGGTTTGCCATCGTTGGAGAAGGCCCGGCAGCCGGCCTCGGCCAGTTCGGCCATGGGGGCCAGATCCTCCCCCTTGAGTCCCTTGGTCAACGCGCCGATGGGATAGAGCCTGGGCCCGTGGGGCCAACTGGCGCGGGCCTGGTCGAGCATGAACTCGGTGACGCTCGACGTGTCGTTCACGGGTTTGGTGTTGGCCATGCACATGATGTTGGAGAATCCGCCATAGGCCGCCGCGCCAAGACCGCTGGCTATGTCCTCCTTGTACTCCTGCCCGGGCTCGCGCAAATGCGTATGCACGTCCGTGAGGCTGGGCAGCAGCACCATGCCGTGAGCCTCCACCTCGCGCGCGGCGCGCATATCCACGCTTCCGGCCGGGGCGAGGGAGACAATGCGCCCACGCGCCACGAGCACGTCCACGAGCCGGCCGCCCTTTTTCGCCTTGCCGCCGGTCTTGCCTCCGGCCTTGACCGCGCCGAACCACAACACCCCGCGAACGGCGAGGTCGAGCTTCTTTCCCTTCTCGATTGCTTCCGTCATGGTCGGCCTCCTATTCGGGTATGCCGGACTGGTTCATCTCCGGCGACTTGCGGGTAAGATACAGAAAAAGCAGCGCCATGCGCACGGCCACGCCGTTCTCCACCTGCTCCAGTATCAGGCTCTCGGCGCTGTCGGCCACGTCGGAATCTATCTCCACGCCCCGGTTGATGGGACCGGGGTGCAGCACGCAGCAGCCGGGCGCGGCCAGCCGCAAATGCCGAGCGCCAAGACCGAAGGTCCGGGAATACTCGCGCATGTCCGGGATGAGCCCGGCGTGCATGCGTTCCAATTGCAAGCGCAGGCACATGACGGCGTCCACACCACGGCAGGCCGTCAAAAGATCGGAAAAAACCTCCACGGGCCAGGTATCGAGCCGTGGCGGCAGCAGCGTGCGCGGCCCGCACAGGCGCACCCGCGCGCCGAGCATGTTCAACAGAATGACGTTGGAACGCGCCACGCGGCTGTGGGCGATGTCGCCCAGAATCAGCACGGTCTTGCCGACGAAATCGCCCTTCCACCGGCGGGAAAAGGTCAACGCGTCCAGCAGGGCCTGGGTGGGATGGGCGTGGCGGCCATCACCGGCGTTGATGACGCTGCACTCCAGCCGTTCGGCCAGAAACTGCGCCGCGCCGCTGGACGAATGCCGGATGACGATGCCGTCGGGATTCATGGCCTGCAAGGTCAACGCCGTGTCCTTGAGGCTCTCGCCCTTGACGATGCTCGACCCGCTCTTGCCCAGGGCGAAGGTGTCGGCCGAGAGGCGTTTGCCGGCCATGTCGAAGCTGGTCTTGGTGCGGGTGCTGGGCTCGGCGAAGAAGAGCACCACGCTGCGCCCCTTGAGCGTGGGCACCTTCTTGACCGGCCGGCTGTTGATCTCCCTGAAGTACGCGGCGGTGGTCAGAATGTGGCGCACCTCATCCGCGTTCAGCTGGGAGACGTCGAGTAGATCCTTGTGTCTCCATTGCATATCGGCTGCCTTCCTCCCCGGCCTCAATGCCGGGCGTATCCCCCGTGGGGGCGGGTGGTTACCTCTGCGAAAGAATGTCCAAAACGGCGGGCGGCGCCACGGAGAAGCGCGCCAGCCGGCCCGGGGCGATGACACCCAGCCGGGCCGCATACGGCACGGCGCGACCGAAGAAACGCGCCGGCGTGGCGGTGACCATGGCGAGCGCGTCGACGAGCGACACCGAGGGCTCGTGCTCCAGTACCCAGGCCACCTCGCCATAGGGATCGAGATCGGCGTTGGAGCACAGTCCATCCGTGCCCAGACATACCGGCGCGCCGGCTTCCAGCAGCGTCCGCACCGGCGGAACGCCCTCGCCGATGTGCGCGTTGCTGCGCGGACACAGACAAACGGTCGCGCCGCTTCTGGCCAGGATGGCAGCGTCCTCGCGCGTCGTCATGACGCAGTGCACGGCGAGCGTGTCCGCGTCGAGCAGGCCCAGGCTGGCGGCGAGCGGCACGGGCCGTTCGCCCGGCGCGTCGTAGCTTTCGATCACGCCCCGGCTTTTGAGCAGCTCGAAAAACGCGCCCCCGCCGTGAACAAGCATGTCCTCCTCGTCCACGTTCTCGGCCAGGTGCAGGGACCATGGCAGCCCGCCGGCAGCCTTCGCCGCCCGCTTGGAGGCCCGCAACCGCTCACCCGAGGTGCTGTGCAGCGCGTGTCCGGCCACGGACATGACGCCATGGCCGCTTTCCTCGACTTCGCGCACGCGCGGCAGCAGGTCGGCGTCGTTCGCCGGAACGTCGCGGCCAATGATCTCGTTGAAGGACACGAACCCCAGACCGGAACCCGCCAGAATCGTCCCGATGTCCACGGCGTTGCGCGTGCTGATGTCGGCCACGAAGGCCACCCCGCGCCGCTCGCTGGAGAACAGCTCGGCACGCACGCACGCGGCGTCGAAATCGTAAAGCGGTTGCGCCAGCATGCTGCGTATCCAGGGCGTGAACCCCTCGCCGCCGTGCGTTTTGCCACGCAGGTGGCTCATCTCCAGATGCGTGTGGCTGTTGAATGTGCCCGGGGCGAGCAACACGTCGCCCAGATCGCGCACGGGGCCGGAATACTCGCGCCGCAACCCGGAGAAGGAACCAACGGCGAGAATGTCGTCACCCTCCACGGCCACCGCCGCATCCTTGAGAATGCCGGCGCCGGGCGTCATGGTCGCCAACCGCGCCGCGCGCAGCAGTTCCGTCATCTTCCCCCCTGTTCTCCGCGTCCGGTCCCGGCGCTCCGCATGATCGGAGGCCTCCGCCGAGCGGACGCGCTCAAAAAAAGGGAGGCTCGCAGCCTCCCTTTTGTCTCACATGGACAGAATCTTTTCCTGCGGCTCCGTCAAAAGGAACGCCCCTGTCTCTATCCATTTTTTGAGCGTTTGCGCTATTTCAAGCGACATGGTGTAGCTGGTCACCGGCACGGTCTGCACCGCGCGTTCGTTGACCATGATGCTGCCGCTCTTGAGTTCCTCGAAGGTGGCGTAACCCATGACGCGCGCCACGCCATTGGGATAATCATAGCCATAATCCTTGATGGGCTGCTGAATATCCGCGTCGGACACGCCGGTGAACCAAGCCATGTCCTCGTCGAGGATGGGAATGGGGATGCCCACGCCGAGGTTGAGGGAACAGCCGTAGCCCACGATGGACAGACCGCGGACGTAGCGCGCGTCCATCTGTTTGAGGTCGCCCTTGAGCATGAGCGTGCCGGATCCGCTAAGGGGAATGCCACGCTCGTTGCGGGCGGGTTTGGGATTATGCTGCGTCCCCGCGCCGATGACGTAGCCGATGCCGCCGCCCAGGAATATTTTGGTGCCCAGGCCGATGGTGCGCAGATAGGGATCGTTGAGCAGCGGCGAAAGCTGGCCCGACGTGGCGTAATTGGCGTTGCGGCACTCCGGCCGCAGGGGTCCCATGTATGTGTAGATGGTGCGCCCGCTCATGTTCACGGCGCAGTTGTAGTTCTGGTAGCAGTTGCGGGGGTTGAGCAACTGGGCGTAGGCGAGGCTGGCTAGCGTCACGTCCTTTTCCAGGTCGCGACGCGGGTAGCAATCGGTGACGTAGCTCTTGGCGCGCAGACGCACGGGCTTGCCGCGCAGCAGATCCTCGATGATGTGGCCGCCGCCGTAGATGAAACGGCCGGGATGCACCTTGTTGAGCGGATCGTCGGCAGCGGTCTCGGTGGCGCCCAGATAGGCGTCCACGGCCGCCAAGCCACCGCAGCAGTAAACATTGTTCAACCACACCTGATTGGCGCGGATGAGCGGCGGCTCCTGCCCGAAATTGAACAGCATGCCGGAGCTGCACATGGGCGAGAAGGTGCCCGTGGTGACCACGTCGACCTCCTTGGCCGCCTTGGTCTTTCCCAGGCGCTTCACGGTCTCCACCATTTCCTCGGCGGTGAGGACCACGGCCTTGCCCTTTTTGATGCGCTCGTTGATCTCCGCGATGCTTTTGACGTTTTTGACTGCCACTGCCGTCATTCCTCCGCAGCCGCCCGTCCGGCGGCGTCGTCCATTTCCGCGAGATAATCCGGCCGACGGCGGGGAGCCCTGCGGCGAGCGTCGTCCATCACGCGGCCGGCCGGAGCCATGCGCCTACGCGCTCTCACATCATTGGGCGCCACAACCAGGGTGAACGCCGCATGTTTGCCTTTTTTCCCGCTCATGACCATGATTCCGCGATTGCTTTGTCCGCTTCCCGGCTGGGGAGCGCCCCCGGAAGCCCTCCGGCCAGTCTCCCCGATGCGTTTCAAACCCATATGGAAAAACAGGGACTTTCTGTGGAAAACCTTACTTATTCCAGCTGCGGCAGCATGGCCCAAAATGCCGTCATTGGCAACAGCTAACCAATCGACGCGGAGCAAATTGCTTGGCTTTGCGTGGGATTTAGGGTATAGCGAGGGGCATTGCCGCGCGGTGTTGCCCACAGCGGCCGAACCGGAAAAAATCTTCTAGTTTATCCACACAATTGCCGTCGGCACGAGGCGTTTTTGGCGTGAAGAAAGCCCTGCGTGAACATTTGTCCGCCAGCTGCACGGAACAGGAACTCAAGCGCTGGTTCGATCCGCTGGAGGTCGAACTGTCCGAGAACGGACAGGAAGTGCGCGTCACTTTTCCGCACAGCTATTTCGCTCAATGGTTCGCCGGGCGCATGCAGGACCGTTTCGAAGCGGAATTGTTCCGTTTTCAGGGCCGGCCATGCGACATCCGCTACATAACCCCGGCCACCCGGCGTGGAGTGCGCAAATCCGCCGGCGGCAACGGCGAGAGTTCGCCCCAGGCTCCCGAAAACGACCGCCGCTCACGCAAGCTGGCCTTTCCTTTCGGCCAGCAGTATACGTTCGAAAGCTTTCTGACCAATTCAAAAAATTATTTTCCGCTGGAGACCGCCCGGCAAGTGGCGAGAAGCGACGGCGCTCAGTTCAACCCCTTCGTCATCTGCGGCAAATCCGGCTCGGGCAAAAGCCACCTTCTCAAGGCCATCGCCAATGAGGTGGCGAAAAACCACCCGGCGGAGGACATCCTCGTGACCACGGGGGAAGGCTTGCGGACCATCCTCTCCGCCGGCGACATTCTCACCGCCCGCGAGGACATCTGCCGCCACAGCTTCCTTATGGTGGACGACATTCATTGGCTCGCCGGCGACGAGCGTCTGCAACAGGAACTGCTCGTCATCTTCAACCAATTTTTGGATGCGCGACGGCAAATGGTTTTCACCTGTCAGGATCGCATCGGCGCATGGGACGATATGCTGCCCACGCTGCGCTCACGCCTGGAGGGCGGCCTCGTGGTTGGCCTCAAACAGCCGGACATGGAGGTGCGCGTGGCGCTCATTCAGGAACGTGTGCGCGCTAAAAAACTGCCTCTCTCCAAAGAGCAGGTGCTGACGCTGGCACAGCGTTTTCAGAATTTCAGGGCGCTTGGCGGTATCCTCATCAAACTGCTGGCCTTCCGTGAATTGGTACGCCGCGACATCTCCGCGCGCGACTTCGAACAGATCCTCTCCAACACGGAGGAACGCGACCAGCCGCAAATCACCGTAGACGTCGTCATCGACACCGTGTGCCAGCACTATCAGGTAAATAAAAAGGACGTCCTCGGCGAGGATCGGAGGCAAAACATCGCCCTGGCGCGGCAGGTCGCAATGTACCTGTGCAGGAACATGCTCGGCCTGTCGTACCCGGCGCTTGGACGTTCCTTTGGTGGCAAGGACCACTCGACCGTCATTTATAGCGTAAAAAAAATTAAAGAATTACAAGAAGATGGTAAAGATATGAAACAGCTGTTGAAAGATTTGAAGCTTCGTTGTCGGCAACCTTCGTGAGCCTGTTTTTATGTGCGTGAAACAACATGTGGTTCCTATGAAACGACAAATGATGTTCCAAATTTTTTCAGTCAGTTCAGCATGTTGTTATAGTTGCGAACAAAACGGCGCGGCTAATAAAAGCCATCAAGGAGAATACATATGTTTGTTAAGGTAAACCGCGACGAAATCATCGAGGGCCTGCAGAAGTCCGCCGGCATAATTCCCGCCAAAACGGGCGCCGCGTTTCTGCGCAGCATCTGGCTCGAGGCCGAGGGCGTGAGTCTCAAGATCATGTCCACGGATTCCAGCCTGGAATTTTGCGGTGAGTATTCCGCCGTGGTGGAGACGAGCGGCCGCGTGGGAGTGCAGGGGCGCGCCTTCTGCGACTTGGTGCGCAACCTTCCCAAGGGTGAACTCATCATCAAGGCCGACGCCGAGGGCAAGAATGTGCTCATCGAGCAGGGCCGCCGCAAATACAAGCTGCCCGCCAACGAGCCCGAATGGTTTCAGCCCTTCGCCCCGTTCCCCGAGGGCGAGACGGTCTTCTGGAGCGGCGACTTCCTTCAGGAGGTCATCGACAAGATTTCGTTCTGCATCAGCGATGAGGACAGCATGGAGGCCATCGCCTGCCTGTACCTCAAGCCCGAGCAGGACGCCGCGGGTAAGCGCGTCGAAGTCTGCGGCCTCAACGGCCATCAGTTCGCCATGTTCACCTTCGTCAACGACGACATCTTCGGCCTGCTCCCGCGCGAGGGCGCGCTCATTCAGCGCAAATTCCTCTCTGAACTCAAAAAGTGGCTCGGCCCGGATGAGATTGAACTGTCCCTGGGCGAAAAGCGCATGTTCCTGCGCACGGGCGACCACCGCGAGACCTTCAGCCTGCCGCTGTCCTTCTACCAGTACCCCAGCTATCAGGGTTTTCTTTCCAAGTTGAAGGAGCCGGGCGCGTCGCGGCTCACGGTGAACAGACTGGAGCTCATCGACATTCTCGAGCGCATCCTGATCTTCAACACCGAGTCCAACCGTTGCGCGTACTTTCTGTTCAGCCCGGGCGAGGTGGTGCTCTACAGCCAGGGGCAGGACGTGGGAACGGCGCAGGAGCCTCTGGCCGCCACCTATCAGGGCGACCTGCAGCGCATCGCCTTCCCCACGCGCAATCTCATTGAGATATTGAACCATTACACTTCCGAGGAAGTGACGCTTACCCTTACCGGGGCCGAGGCGCCGTGCGGCGTCTCCGGCGAAAAGGACCAGAACTACAGCGTCATCATCATGCCCATGATGATCCAGGAAGAGACGTATTACGCCGAGGAAAACGCCTAAATGACCACCGAGCAGGAAAAGAACGCCGCGGCCTACACCGCGGACAGCATCACCGTTCTCGAGGGCCTCGCCGCCGTCCGCAAACGTCCGGCCATGTATATCGGTTCCACTGATGGACGCGGTCTGCACCATTTGGTCTACGAAGTGGTGGACAACTCCATCGACGAGGCCATGGCAGGATTTTGCACCCGCGTGAGGGTGACGCTGCACATGGATAATTCCGTCACCGTCTCCGATAACGGCCGTGGAATTCCCGTGGACATGCACCCAAAGGAGCACAAGACCGCCCTTGAGGTCGTCATGACCATCCTGCACGCCGGCGGTAAGTTCGACAACAACGCCTACAAGGTTTCCGGCGGTCTGCACGGCGTGGGTGTGAGCTGCGTCAACGCGCTCTCCGAAACATTGATAGTTACGGTCAAGCGTGGCGGCAAGGCCTATCAGCAGACCTATCAGCGTGGTGTGCCCATCGAACCCGTGCATGAAATCGGCGATGCCACTGGCACCGGCACCAAGGTTCGCTTCAAGGCCGATGAGGAGATCTTCGAGGTCAATCAATTCGATTACGGCATTCTGAAAAAGCGTTTTCAGGAGCTGGCCTACCTCAACCGTGGCCTGGAGATCGACTTTCTCGACGAGCGCACCGGCGATAGCGACGCGTTCAAATTCGACGGCGGCATTCATTCCTTCGTCGAGGATTTGAACCAGGGCCAGACCGTGGTGCACGACATCATCCACGCCATCGGCTCCAGCGATTCCGGCGCGCATGGCGTGGTGGTGACCGAGTTCGCCCTGCAATACAATATGGGCTACAAGGAAAACGTCCTCACCTTCGCCAACAACATCCGCACCATCGAGGGCGGCACGCACTTGGCCGGCTTCAAGACGGCGCTCACCCGCGCGCTGAACACCTACGTGCAGAAGAGCGATCTGGCCAAGAAGATCAAGGAGAAGCTCAGTGGCGACGACGTGCGCGAGGGACTTACGGCCGTCGTCAGCGTCAAGTTGCCCATGCCGCAGTTCGAGGGCCAGACCAAGACAAAGCTTGGCAATTCCGAGGTGGCGGGTCTCGTCTCCACGCTCGTCTATGAAAAATTGGCCGCGTTCCTTGAGGAGAACCCCAAGGACGCCAAGGCGATCATCGAGAAGGTGGTGGACGCCGCCCGCGCCCGCGAGGCCGCGCGCAAGGCTCGTGACCTCGTTCGCCGCAAGGGCGCGCTTTCCGACAACGCCCTGCCGGGCAAGTTGGCCGACTGTCAGAGCAAGGACCCCAGTGAGTCCGAAATATTCCTCATCGAGGGTGATTCCGCAGGCGGCTCGGCCAAGCAGGGACGTAATCCGCGCATTCAGGCCATTCTGCCTCTGCGTGGCAAGATTCTGAACGTCGAGAAGGTGCGCTACGACCGCATGCTCGGCAATAAGGAAATTCGCGCCCTCATCACGGCCATGGGCGTCGGCGTGCCCAGCAACGGAGCCGATGACGACCAGGCGCCGGACTTCGAGCGTTTGCGCTACCACAAGATCGTCATCATGACCGATGCTGATGTTGACGGCAGCCACATCCGCACCCTGCTGCTCACATTCTTCTTCCGTCAGTACGAGGAACTTATTCAGCGCGGATATGTCTATATCGCCCAGCCGCCGCTTTTCCGCGCGCACAAGGGAAAGTTTGAAAGATACATCAAGGATGAGAAGGAATTACACGCATTTTTGCTTTCCCAGGCCGAGAAGGATCTCGCCATTACCCCGGCCATTCCGGACGCCGAAGGCAAGAACATGATAGCCCGCGAGGGCGCGACGACCTTCCGCAGCAAGGAGCTGCGCGCTCTGCTGGAGGAAATCCGCAGTCTGAAGGACCGTGTGCGCGACGCCTTGCACATGGGGGTGGAGGAGCCGCTCTTCCTGGCGCTGGTCAAGTCGCCCACGCTTACGCCGGAATCCTTCGCCGCAACGCCGGTCGAGGAGCTTCTGGCACATGTGGTGGAGGCCGGCTATGGCGTTCACATGGACGTGGAGCAGGGCGAGGATGAAACCGAGCGTCGCAGTTTCGTGGTCTTTACCAGCGTCAACGGCCACCGCACCCGCCTGGGGTTGGAATTCTTCAATTCCAAACCCTACCGCCATGCGCAGGCCACATATCATTCGCTCATTGGCAAGTGCACGGGCGACGGCTTTTTGCTTGGGCGCGCGGATGGAACAGCCATGCCGGTGACCGGCTTCTTCAGTCTGTACACGTCCGTCATCGATGAGTGCAACAAGGGCTACACCGTTCAGCGCTACAAGGGCCTGGGCGAAATGAATCCTGAACAGCTGTGGGAGACCACCATGGATCCCGATAAGCGCACGCTTTTGCAGGTGAGCATCGAGGATGCCGTGGCGGCCGACCGTATCTTCACCGAGCTCATGGGTGATTCCGTCACCCCGCGTCGCGACTTCATCGAGCGCAATGCCATGACGGTTGAGGATTTGGACATTTAACATCGATGGGTGCGGTGGAATGAGTTGGGGGGCTCCCTTGGACTCCGTCGGAGCGTTCGCCCTATAACATTCCACCATGATTGGAGGCT